>JAIPBL010000087.1 GCA_021739645.1 Saprospiraceae bacterium
ATCTGGCTCTGTGCATTGACCCCCACAACTCCCAGAACAAGGAAGCAGCAAGTCGCCAAAAATGCCCGTAAGCCATTCTTGAAAATCACTTTTTTCATAAGATTAAAAGATTTAAGTTAAAAAATATTGAAATAAAAATTAAGCACAAGTTGGAGGAGAAATCGATATAACTATCTGTAAATCAATTTCTTGTGTTTTGAAAGCCCTACTCAAACATCCGTTGTAATCCAAAAAAAAAGGTATTAGCCACGCCACAGAGGCAGACTAATACCTTTACCTCCCTAAAAAAGGGGAAGCATATTGTGTAAGATTCGTTTTCCAAATGAGATTATAACTTGCCATGGATTATAATTTGCTAACAGCAAACTTTAAAAAATAGGGGCGTATCCCCTCAGTGTCGTGTACAACGGTTAAAGAAAAAACAAACTTTGTCTTGCAAAGTAAACAGTCAGAAAATAATCGTTAGCCGGAAACGGGCCGTCGGGACTTGACGGAGTAAAAGAAGATGTCTTTGATAGAAGCCGCCATTGGATGGCAGTGCAATAAATTGGTGTGAAATCGGTCCCTGGAAGGAATGTAAATTTGGATCATAAAATGTTCGCGTATTTGGATTATAATTCTGATGCTCTATCTATCGAAACCTTTCGGTTTTTATATTCTTAAATTGAGAATACAAATTTAGCTCCATGTTGCCTTTAAAATCATCCCTAAAAAACGGTATTTAAAACATTCACTTTTTTTACAATGCGGGAATTTGATGGCTTTACGTTAAAAATCAGAAGCGAAGGTACTGAAACCATTGGTGATTCACAAAACTATTTGAAAAAAAAAATCTCCTTCCTGTGTTAATTTTTTATTAGCTGCCGCAAATGGCCTAGGCCGAAGCTGAACTTTGGCTTACCTCGTTGGCACTGGGATATCCCTGGGCTGAAGTTAGGAGGCGACTCAAAGTGTAATGTCGTCAACTTAGCGGAATTGATAGCACACAGATTGAACTGATTGAACTGATTTGCGCTGATATTATCTGTGTGAATCAGTTTAATCAGTTCAATCTGTGTGCTATCCTCCAAGCTGGAAATCCTTAATTTCAATCAGGCTCAAGTTAGGTCGCAACTTGAAGTTGCGGCCTAACTTACTCCGCACTAAACAAAGCCCTACCAATGCACGTATCAGAAATTATTACCTTTGTCCTTATTTTCTTAAAATTGAACATCATGTCCATTCAAACCCGATTATTCAACCCATGGAGCCCGGCAACCTTAATATTATCGCTGTTGATATTGGCCTGTTGTAGCCTATCTTCCTGTTCAAAAGACACTGGAAGCAAAATCGACCCAAGCTCGACAAGTGAAGAAACCCTCACTGCTTCCGACCCGCTGTTGCGGTCGCTTTCCTCGGAAGAATCCGGCATTGACTTCGTCAACCACATCGAAGAGACCTTTGAAAACAATGTGACGGTGCACATCAATGTTTCAAACGGTGGCGGTGTGGCAATTGCCGATGTCAACAATGATGGGCTGCCAGATGTGTATTTCGTTTCCAGTTCGGGCAAGAACAAGCTTTACCTCAACCTGGGCGGCATGAAGTTCAAGGACATCACCGATGCCGCTGGTGTTGGTTCCGAGAATGGTTTTGAAATAAACGTTTCCACCGTGGACATCAACGCCGATGGCTACTTGGATTTCTACGTTTGTCGGGCAGGGCCTGGCGAAAACGAAGAACGCCGGAACCGCCTCTTCGTCAACAACAAAGACTTGACCTTCACCGAACGTGCCAAGGAGTATGGCATTGACGACATCTCGGCTTCAACCGGTGCCAATTTTTTCGACTACGATAACGACGGCGACCTCGACCTTTACCTTTTGAACTACCCGGAGGACTTTAGCTTTACCAGTAAAATTGAAGCCCGGTCTCGCATGGATGGGTTGGGAATGGAGCCAATCTTGAAGCCTAAAAAGCCTTACGACACCGACCGGTTCTACCGCAACGACGGCCCGCCAGCCAATGGGAAAGGCGGGTTCAAGGATGTTTCCAAAGAAGCGGGCATCAATAACTTCGCTTATGGCCTTAGCGTCTCCGTGGAAGATTTTAACGGCGATGGCTGGATGGACATTTACGTAGGCAATGATTTTATCCAACCCGACTTGCTATACATTAATAATGGTAACGGAACATTCACCGACCGCCTTGGCGAGTATGTCCGGCATACCTCGCAGCACACGATGGGCACGGAACTGGCCGACTTCGACAATGATGGGCTTTTTGACATTTTCGCAGTGGACATGCTGGCAAAAACCAACTACCGCACCAAAACAACGGTCAACAACAACAAACAGGAGAAGTACACCAGCCTTGTGAACAATGGCTATTTTGAGCCAATCGTTCGCAACATCCTGCAACACAACAATGGCAATGGCACTTTCAGCGACATCGGTTGCCTCGCCGATGTTTTCAGGACGGACTGGAGTTGGAGCGGGTTGTTTGCCGACATGGACAACGACGGATTGAAAGACCTTTTTGTAACCAACGGCTATCGCAGGGAAATCACCGATTCCGATTTCATCAACTTCGATTTTGCAGAAATAAAAAACCAGCCCCTTGACAAGCAATTCAAGGACGTACACGAATTTCTTGACCTAATCCCCATTTACAAAATCCGAAATTTCTATTACCAAAACAAAGGGAATTGGAAGTTTGAAAGCATGGGTGGTAAATGGGTGACTGCGGAGCCTTCTTGGTCCAACGGAGCTGCCTATGCCGATCTGGATGCTGATGGCGACCTCGATTATGTAGTGAACAATATTGACGACCCTGCTTTTGTGTTTGAGAACCAAGCCCGACAAAAACTGGATGGCAATTACCTCCAGTGCAAGCTCGTGGGCGGCTCGCAAAACACCATGGGCATCGGTGCCACCGTATCTATTTACTACGGTGACCTGCAGCAATATTCCATGTTAAGCCCAAACAGGGGAATTTTCTCCGCCGTGGAAAACCTCCTCCATTTTGGCCTCGGAAAAGTCCAAAAAATTGACCGATTATTGGTTCGCTGGCCAGATGGCAAAGCCCAAACATTGACCAATGTCCCTGTTAATCAGCGACTTACGCTAAATTATTCGGATGCAAATGAGACGGCCTCACCCAAGAGTTGGTACAATGGCCCTACCCTGCTCAAGAACGAAACGCAGGCTGCTGCCTTGGATTTCAAGCATGAAGAAAATCCGTTCTCTGACTTTGAGTCCTATTTCCTACAACCCTGGAAGGTTAGTGAGTTTGGCCCATTAATGGCCTCCGCTGACGTGAATGGGGATGGGTTGACAGACTTTTATGTTGGCAACGCCTTCAATAAACCCGGCGGCTTGTACGTGCAAAATAAGGACGGCAAATTTTCGCTCATTTCCAGAGAAACTTGGGAACAGGACAAACAATACGAAGACCACGGCGCCCTATTTTTTGATGTTGACCTTGACGGCGACCTCGACCTTTACGTCGTGAGCGGGGGCGTGGAAGCTGTTTTTAGCGATACCTCAAAACTAAACGGCGTGTCCCCGTGGGCACATCGGCTCTATATCAACGAAGGCAACAACAAGTTCTTCGGCATAGGCGGCACGACTGGCGTTGGCAAAGCCATTCCCAGAATGCAAGACATCGCCCTGCGCGTGGTCCCATTCGATTATGACGCTGATGGCGACCTGGACCTGTTCATCGGTGGGAGGGTTTCGCCTGGCAACTATCCGGTAACGCCACACAGCTATGTGCTCCGCAATGACCTCCGGGCATTTGTGGACGTGACGAAAGAAGTAGCACCAGAATTTGAGAAATTGGGCATGATTACCGACCTTGCTTGGGCGAACCTTGACAGCGATCCTGCGATGGAGTTGGTGGTGGTTGGAGAGTTCATGCCTTTGACTGTTTTTAAAGTGGCTGGTGGCAAGCTCAAAAAAATGGACGGTGCAGCACTTGGTTTTGATAAATCAAATGGCCTTTGGAACCGCCTCCAACTCGCCGACCTCGATAAAGATGGAGACCTCGACATCGTCACAGGGAATTTTGGGCAAAACTCCCGCTACGCAGCAACCGAAAAGGAGCCCATTACTTTTTTTGCAAAAGATTTCGACAGCAACGGCAGCATAGACCCCGTCTTGACCTTTTATGAAGATGGCAAGCTTTACCCCCTCGTGCAAAAAGACGTACTGATTAAACAAATGCCAGGGCTGAAAAAGCGCTTTATTTATGCCAAGGATTATGCGGTGGCAACCATTTCAGACATTTTCTCTCAAAAAGACCTCGATGCCAGCCTGACGCTAAAGGCGTATATGTTACAAACTTGTTGGTGGGAAAACCAGGGTGGAAAGTTCGTGCGCCATGAATTTCCGATACAAGCCCAAATATCACCCGTATTTGGCATCGTTATCCATGACTTCAACAACGACGGAAACCTGGATGTTCTCATGGCTGGCAACAAATACGGCATGGAGGTGGAAACCAACCGTTGCGATTCCGGTAATGGCATTTTTCTGGCCGGTGATGGCAAGGGCAATTTTAATTGGATAGACAATACTAAATCGGGTTTTTGGGCTATAAAAGAAGTAAGGGATATGGCATTACTTCAAGCACCAAATAATAAGGTAAAATTGGTTGTTTCCAACAACAACGATAAGCTTCAAGTATATGGCAATTAAGCAGATTTAATTGCCACATAATAACCAAAATAATTTCTTAATTCTTAAAACTATAATCCTTAACAATGAAGCGTTTATTAATTCCAATAATTGCACTTTTTTTCATCTTAAATGCCTGCACTGAAACCAATAATGCGGGAGGGGATAAAAATATTGTTCAACTTACCGAAGCCGAAAAAATAAGTGCCATTGATACCTTGGCGGCAAAACTAGATGCACAGTGGAAGCCAGGGCCAAATCTCCGCAAAGCATATTTTAACCAGCGTGATTCTGTCGAGTTTCTCATAGTGAATAACGAGCCAGAAAGAATTTCCGCTATATTCAGCACCGATACGACAACGATATGGGTTACTTTCCACCAAATCAATAACGAAATGAAACTTGTACGCTACCGGGAATGGAGAGCAACAACTCCAAAGCAGCGTGTAAAAGAAGCAATTAGTTATTTAGAAAATGGTAAAATCTTCTTTTCCAAGGAAAGGTTCAAATACCTAGAAGAAGGTGAACCTTGGGCTTCATTTAGGTTTGCAACTTTTGTGGATAATGCTCGCACTCCAGCAGAAATGACCGCCGAGTATATGCCCTTCTGGGATGCCAGTAAAAAGGCTATAGATTTAAAGCTGGCATCGGAGAAATAACCGCTATCTTATAGTGTTCAAATGAATCGCTATGAGCTATCAGAATACATGCTTGGTTTCACTTGCTAGCAACATATACCAAGCCAGTATAAATATTGTTCACAGCCTAATTCGATTTTTGTTCTACTTTCACCAACAATCAGTTGCAAATATTCCAATCATGAATAAAGTTCGACCCGCTTGTTTATCCGTTCGATTTCTTCCGATTATCTGCACTTTACTGCTGTTCCAAGCCTGCTCCAATGAAAACACCACTAACGACGGTTCAGGCAAGCTCGAAGTAGAACCCACGCTCACAGCTGCCAAGCCACTGCTGGCCCTACTGACGCCCGCACAAACCGGCGTTGATTTCCAGAACCTCATCATCGAAGACGAGGACGACAATTTCACGACCAATTTTTACAAATATACGGGCGGTGGTGTGGCGGTGGCCGACATAAACAACGACGGGTTGCAGGATATTTACTTTATCAACACAAACGGGAAAGAGGCCCTTTATCTCAACGAAGGGGGCATGAAGTTCAAGAACATTGCAGAGACAGCCGGGGTAAGCTCGGAGGAAGGTGTTGAAACGGCCGTCACAGCGGTGGACATCAATTCGGACGGGTGGATGGATTTTTATGTGTGCCGAGCTGGCGTCAAGAACAATGATGCAAGGCGCAACAGGCTCTACGTAAACAATGGGAACCTGACGTTCACAGAACGGGCAAAAGAGTTTGGAATTGACGACATCAGCCCAAGTACCGGGGCGAATTTCTTTGATTCCGACAATGACGGCGACCTTGATTTGTACCTGCTTACCTACCCCACTTCCACCATCATCCCCAACATCACCGAATCCACCATCGCCGCTGACGGCAAAACACGCATCCCCAATGTCAAGCCACACGGCCCTTTGGACACACACCGCTTCTACCGGAATGACAATGGCAAATACGTCGATATTTCCAAAGAGGCAGGGGTGCAAACCTACCACTGGGGGCTGAGTTTGCTGGTGTCGGATTTTAATCACGACGGCTGGCAGGATGTTTTTGTCGGCGTTGACTTTGTGCAACCCGACATTCTATTCATCAACAACAAAAACGGCACTTTCACCAACCACCTTGACGACTATTTCCAGCATACCTCCCGGAATACCATGGGCTCGGATTTGGTGGATTTCGACAACGACGGCCAGCTAGATTTGCTGGCAACCGACATGCTTCCTACTGACAACAAACACCGGAAAACCTCAGCCTCCACCCCGGAACTTGGCATCTATATTTCCACCGTCCAGAATGGCTACCCTGAACAGGTTGCCCGCAACGTGCTACAACGGAACAACGGCAACGGCACATTTTCAGACATTGGCTGCTTAGCGGGCATTTACAAAACCCACTGGTCATGGAGTAGCCTCCTGTTTGACATGGACAATGACGGGTTTCGGGACATGTTCATCACCAATGGCTACATGCGTGAAATCAATAACCGTGATTTCTTCAACTTTCAAGCCACCGAAATTCAAAATAAATACAAAGGGGTTTGGACCAAAGAGGCCTCCAAAGACCTGTACAAGATAGCCGACCAGCTTCCATCCTTGAAAAGCAGGAACTTTTGTTACCAAAACAAGGGCGATTGGACGTTCCCAGACAAAGGCGGCGACTGGATGACCATCCCGGCATCTTGGTCGTGCGGTGCAGTTTGGGCCGACCTCGACAACGACGGGGACCTTGACATGGTCATCAACAATATTAATGACCCCGCTTTCATCTACCAGAACCTCGCTCGTGACCAAAATAAAGGCAATTACCTCCAGGTGAAAGTCCAGGGAAGTGCCCTAAATCCGCAGGCTACCGGTGCATCAGCCGCCATTTACTACGGTGACAAGGTGCAGTACCTTGAACTGAATCCCGTCCGTGGCATATTTTCATCGGTAGAAAACCTGCTGCATTTTGGCTTGGGGCAAACACAGACCGTGGACAAAATGGTGGTGCGCTGGTCCGATGGCAAGACCCAAATCTTGACGGACGTCGCTGCCAACCAACGCCTGACGCTTAAATATGCGGATGCCAGTGGCTACACGGCCTATATCGGCCCAGAACCGCCAAAGCCACAGTATTTTGAAGAAAAAAATGTTGGCTTAGATTGGGCACACGAAGAAAATGATTTCAACGACTTCACGAACTGGCTGCTAAACCCTTGGTCAGAAACAGACCTCGGCCCTATCATCGCTGTCGGTGATGTAAACGGCGATGGGCTCGACGATTTTTTTGTCGGCGGTGCCTTTGACAAACCAGCTGCCTTGTTCGTGCAAAAACCAAACGGGCAGTTCCAACGAACCAACAAACAGCTCTTTGAGACTGAAAAAGTCTATGAAGACCATGGAGCAATCTTTTTGGACGCCAATGCCGATGGCAAGCTAGATTTGTTAGTGGTGAGCGGCGGCATGGAAACCGACAAATCTTTGGCTTGGCAAAACCGCCTTTATATCAATGAGGATGGCAAAGGCAATTTCGTAAAATCCCCCAACCAAATGCCACAAAGCAAGGATATCGGGTTCCGGGTGGCCTCCTATGATTACGACGGCGACGGCGACCTCGACCTTTTTATCGGTGGCCGAGTGAGGCAAGGCAAATGGCCACTTACTCCGCACAGCCTCGTATTTCAAAACAACATCGGCAGCTTTTCCGACGTCACTGCGGAGGTCGCTCCCGATTTCGACCTCTGCGGCATGGTGACCGACCTTGTATGGTCAAATATTGATGCCGACCCCGAACCAGAACTCATCGTCGTGGGAGAATGGATGCCCGTTTCCATTTTTAAACTGGTGAACAAGAAATTGGTAAACGTAACCGCCCAATTCGGACTCGAAAAATCGAACGGCCTGTGGTTTCGTGCCGCAGTTGCCGACCTTGACGGCGATGGCGACAACGACATCGTGACGGGGAATTTGGGATTGAACACCCGGTTGGTTGCTTCAGCTGAATTCCCGCTGCGGTGTTATGCAAAGGATTTTGACAAAAATGGCCAGATTGATCCACTAATGGCCTACGCAGAAGACGGCAAAGTTTACCCGATGGTTCAAAAAGAAGTGTTGTACAAGCAAATCCCACAGCTGAAGAAAAAATTCATCTACGGGGAGGTTTACGGCGAGGCTACAATTGACATGGTTTACCCACAAAAAGAGCTGGATGAAGGACTGAGTTTGGTGGCAAACACCCTCGAAACCTGTTGGTGGGAAAACCAAGGCGGCAAATTCGTGCAGCGAAAACTGCCCAACCCAGCACAAACATCGCCAGTACAGGGTATCCTCGTGGATGATTTTACCGGTGATGGTTTCGTTGACATCTTAATGGCGGGAAATAAATACGGCCTCGAAATAGAAACCAACCGCAGCGATGCCAGCAATGGCGTCTTGTTGCGTGGCGACGGCAAAGGCAATTTTACTTTTGTGCAAAACACCGCTTCCGGTTTCTGGGCCTCCAAAGAGGTGCGGGATTTGGCGTTGCTGCGTGGGCCCGGCGGGAAAACAAAGGTTTTGGTGACAAACAACAACGCAGCGCCACAGGTTTTTAGCAGAAAATAGGATTTAACCCAGCGTGAATTCGGAGTTGAAATGCAGCCAATCGTGCCGTTAGGCACGGAAAGTCGGTAGCATATTGCCAAAAGCAGTACCTACGTGCCGTAGGTACGTTACCGTTGGCGACAAAAGTTGCGTACCAACGGCACGCTAACCCGTTTTTCAATCCATTTCTACCAATATTTTGTGCCTAACGGCACAATTCAACCCCTAATCCGCACACTAAGGAATCGACCGCAGCACCGTGAACCGGAGCAGCATTTCGAGCACCAGTAAAAACAGCGCCAACCATACAAATCGGTAAAACTCCTCGCTGTACCGCTTCACGCTCGTTACCTCAATTTCCGTCTTTTCCAGTCGGTCAATTTCATCGTAAATATTCTCCAAACTGCGGGCCGTGGTAGCCCGGAAATACTTGCCCCCGGTCATGTCGGAGATTTGCTTCAGCAGCTCCTCATCAATCTCCACCCGTGCCAAGCCCATCACATAGCTGCCATCGCTGCGGCGACTAATCGGTGATACGGCCGTGCCCTCTTTCCCAACGCCAATCGTGTAAACCTTCACCCCGAACTCCTTCGCAATCTCCGCAGCGGTGAGCGGCTTCACGTACCCGGCGTTGTTCACCCCGTCCGTCAGCAGGATGACGACCTTGCTCTTGCCGGGGCTATCTTTGATGCGGTTCACTGCCGTGGCAAGGCCCATGCCGATAGCCGTTCCGTCCTCCAAAATGCCGCAGCGCAACCCCTCGATAAAGTCCGTGAGTACACGGTGGTCGGTGGTCAGCGGGCACTGCGTGAACGCCTCGCCGGAGAACACCGCCAGCCCGATTCGGTCGTACTGCCGTTTGTCCACAAACTCCACAGCCACCCGTTTGCTCACCTCCAACCGGTCGGGGTTGAAATCCTGTGCCAACATGCTGCTCGACAGGTCAATCACCAAGAAAATATCAATTCCTTCGGCCTTGATGGTCTCCTCTTTCAGTGTCAACTGCGGCCGGGCCATGGCCGCTACCAGTGCCACAAATGCCAACCCCCGCAAAACGGGCAGTAGTTTTTGAAAATCGGTCTTCCAGGATTTCAGCCCGGCAACTGCTTCCAGCGTCGGCATTTTTACCGTTGCCTCTTGCGCTTTTCCACGCCGATTGCGCAGCCAAACCAGCAGCGGCAGCAGCAGTAAAAGAAGGAAGAACCAAGGTTGTTGGAAGCTGAAATTATTAAGCATTCAAGGTATCAATTTTGGGCTTGGGTGTAACTAGGCTAGTTTTCTGTTGTTTTACTACAAGCGTTTTGGCTATCCTATCATGCAGTGTTTGGTGCATCTTTTTATCAAAAAAATAAAAGGCATACCCAACTAAAAGCAATTCAGCGAATAAAAACTTGCAAATGGTTCTAAGATTGGATTGACCAAAAGAAATAGGATGCCCTTTTCTGTCTACCACTTTTATTCCAAGTAACATTTTTCCAACTGTTGAGCCTGTTTTATACTCAAAATAAACATGGTAAAAGAATACAAACAAAACTGGAATGAACCACATGACAATCTTGCTTAGGTTAATCCCTAGTGAACGTACATAAGCGAAACCCAAAATAGCAAGTTGAAGCACTAAATAGAATGCAATTAGGTCAATGATCCGAGCAAAACACCTTTGCCAAAAGCCAGCTAATTCCAATGCTGGCCTAATCGAAACATTGTAATTCGATGCAATAACCGTTTCAACCGCAAGCGCCTTCATTTCTTGTACTTGAGCCTCTGTCGGCTTTGTTTCAATCACAAACCCTCTAGCCACCTCCATCGCCCGCACATGGAACTCGGCACCGGGTTCTGCTTTCGCAAACTTCACGAGGTCAGCAGTTTGCAGCACGTCACCCAGCTTTTGCGACAGCGACAAATCGAAATCCCGCTGGTGTAGCTGTTCCAAAATCTCGTCCGTCGTCTGCTCCAACGCCTGGATGCCGTAGCGGTTTTCGAGGTACTCCCGCACGATGTAAGTAAGGGCGCTGTGGTAGCCTTTCACCTGCCCGTTTTGCCACATTTGCTGTTGCGCCAGCGAATCCAATTGCTGCAAGGCCAATTCGTGCGGCAGCAATTGCACTACTGGCTCGGACGGCGGCGGCAGTATTTTTTTGCGCTTGCGCAAAACCAGCACCAACACCACTGCCAGTACCAGGGCGAGCACGCCCAAAATATACCAAATATAATCTTGCAGCTTTACAGGCTCCGTCAAGATGGGCTTGATGTCGGCCAGCGTCGTGTCCACCTGTGGCAGGCTGATTTGGATGGGGATGTCCCTTGTGAAAAACGTGTCCATCCTTCCGCCAAGCTTGTAGGCCACCGGGATAGCGGGCATCCGGTGATAACCAGAATCCCAAGCGATAAAAAGCAGGTTTTTTTGAAGCCGGAGTTGGTCGCCGGAGGTGCCGAGCGTGTCCCATTTGCTTTCTGCCAGCACCTCAAAAACCGAGTCGGCGGAAATGACCTTGAGGTTCAGCGGCTGCAACTCCGCATCTTTTTGGGCGCTCAACTCAATGCGCAGCCGCATCTGGTCACCAACGAGCATGTGCGTGCTGTCCACCACCGCCTTGCCGCTCACTTGCGCAAGCGAGGCCATTTTTGCCAGTAAAAACAAGAAGAAAAAGCTGCAGAATCTACGCATCGTTCAAAGTCTTTCTCAAAACCGGATAAGTTTTCCGAAGTTAGCCCCGCCCAAAGAGAATGATGAATGGTGGAATGTGGGTCGGGCTTGATTCATCATTCATCATCCTCGAAGGGCGGCCCAAAATTACGCACTCCCGCCAAACCCGGTAATTTTAGATGAAATCACTTTGGCAGAAAGGCATTTTTCGTAAAAACAGCAGCGTGTTGCTGCTGTTTTTGGTGTTGACGCACCTGCTCTATGCTCGCACCTGGCAGTCGGGCTTCGTCACGGACTTCACCGGGCTGCTGCACCGGCTTGACGGAGCGACATTCAGCGGGGTCTGGAGCTGCTTCGGCTTCCCGGCCATGCACCAGGTGACGAATTTTTTCCTGTTTTTCTTCGTGAAATGGTTCGGTGTGGGCGGCATCGGGTGGTACTTCGTTTTCACCTCGCTGCACGTTGCGAACGCCTTCTTGGGCTTCCTTTTGGCAAAAAAAATCTTTGAAAAAAGCGGCCATGCCGACTTTTCCGGCCCAGCCCTGATGGCCAGTTTGCTCTTTCTCCTCTCGCCCTACCAGGCCGAGGCCGTCGTGTGGCGGGTCTGCTTCAACTTCTTGTTTTGCACCCTGCTCATGCTCGCCTCGCTGTTGCTTTTGGTGAAATATTTTGAGGAAAAACAGCGGCGGCATTTGCTGTGGTCGCACGGGCTTTTTGTGTTGGCCTTGTTCACGTTCGAGCTGGCGCTGGCACTGCCGTTGCTGGCGTTATTGCTGGCTGTGGTTTGGCTCCAGACCCAACCCCTGACCCCCAAAGGGGAACCTAAATCCGTTCATTCCACTCCGAACTTGTCGCTGCTGAAGTTCCGAAGAATTTTCGAGGGGCTATCCTTCTTCCTCCCCCACCTCCTTCTCGTCGCCGCCTATTTCCTCCTCAACAAACTCCTCCTTGGCGGCTGGGCAGGCCACTACGGCGAGGCTGTCCACCTCAACTTCGACCTGCGAAACATCGCTTCTAACTGCCTGAAATACTTCACGAAATACCTGCTTTTTTGGCGGGAATGGCCGCACGGCGGCAAGGAGTGGCTGGTGCTTTTTTTTGAAAAACCATTGGTGGCTTGGAGCGGACTGGCGGTGGGTTTTGCAGCAGTAGTAGGATTGGCAAAAACGAGGCTGCACCAATGGGCATGTTGGGCTTGTGGTCGCCCAATTTATTGGGCCGACCGTTTTAATTTGTCAGCACAAACAAAAATTTGTGGGGAGGCCTTTATCGGTCAGCCCAATAAATTGGGCGACCACAAGCAGGGCCTACCTTTGTTGACGAAAAAACTGCGCACCGTCGGCATCAGTTGGCTACTGTTTTTCTTCGCTCTCGCTCCCGTAGCCAACCTCTACGTAGCCTACATCCTCAACGGCGAAAACGACCGCTACGGCTACCTGCCTTCGCTGTTTTTCTTCATCGGGCTGGTGGCATTGATCGATATTTTTCCTCGTGTGCTTCGCAATGGCCTGTTCGCAGCCTGGCTCGTGGTCTCCGTTTTTTTTCTCCAAAAAATGACGGCGTACTGGCAGCAGAGCGCCCGCATCACAACGAGCCTGCTCAACGATTTCCGCTGGCAAGATGCCTCGGAAGTCTATGTGCTGGCGATGCCAGAAAACTACCACGGCATCCCGATGTTCAAGGATTTTTCACGGGAAAACCTGGCACTGAAACACGCCCTGAGGTACCTCGCCGACAAACCCAGCAATGCCCATTTTCACCAAATTTCCCAGTTCAACCTGACCTCACCCACCGATGGTTTCACGGCCAGCCGGGACAGCACGACGGGCATTTTCCGCCTCCAGTTCAATCAGTGGGGCAACTGGTGGTGGCTCTACGGCATGGGCCTCGGCGACTACCAGACGGAGCAGTTCCGCTTCCGCACCGACGGCAACGGCTGCCGGGTGGAGATGAAGCAGTGGCCGCAGAAACCAGGGACGGTGTTCATTGTGGCGCAAGGCGACCATTGGGAGGCGGTTTTTGGAATTGGGAAATTGGGGGAATTGGGGAATTAGGGAATTGGGGTATAGGGGAATTAGGGACTGGTTAAAAAAAACTTCCCAAATTGCGGAGTAAGTTAGGCCGCAACTTGAAGTTGCGACCTAACTTGAGCCTGATTGAAATTAGGAACTTATTCTTTCATCGTTCCTTAATTGGGAATTAGGTATTGAGTGTTCACTCAATACCTATTAATGCGAATAACGGGTTCAAATAGCGTTAAAAGTGCCGTTAGGCACGAAATGTTGGTAGTAGAAATGTTGAACCGACGACTTGCGTGCCGTAGGTACGCTACTTTTCGTGGGCTTGTGGCGTACCTACGGCACGCTAATCTGATTTTTACCTCATTACTACCGACATTTTGTGCCTAACGGCACATTTCAACCCGTTATTCGCATTATTACCTAATTCCTAATTCTCATTACATGAATAACAACCTTTCTCCCGCTGAAATAGCCCGCTACGCCAGGCACATCGCCATCCCGGAATTCGGCTTGCCCGGACAAGAAAAACTCAAGGCGGGCCGTGTGCTAGTCGTTGGTAGCGGTGGACTGGGAAGCCCAGTGCTGCTTTACCTCGCCGCCGCTGGGGTCGGCCACATTGGCATCGTGGACTTCGATACGGTGGACGACAGCAACCTCCAGCGGCAGGTGCTTTTCACCACAGACGATATTGGAAAATCCAAGGCGGAAACGGCCAAGGAGCGGCTGCTGGCCCTCAACCCGCACATTGACATTGTGGTTTTCAAGACCCGTTTCACCCGAGAAAATGCACTGGAACTCATCGACGGCTACGACGTGGTAGCCGATGGCACCGACAACTTCCCGACCCGCTACCTCGTCAACGATGCTTGCGTTTTGGCTGGCAAGGTGAACGTTTACGCCTCCATTTTCCAGTTCGAGGGTCAGGTCTCCGTGTTCAATTATCCGCAGCCCGATGGCGAACGTGGGCCGAACTACCGGGACATGTTCCCTGAGCCGCCCCCGCCGGGTCTCGTGCCCAATTGCGCCGAAGGCGGCGTACTCGGCGTACTGCCGGGCATCATTGGCTCGATGCAGGCCAGTGAGGTCATCAAGGTGCTGACGGGCGTGGGCGAGCCACTGGCCGGACGCCTTTTCCTCTTCGATGCAGCGAGCTTCACGACCCGCATATTCAAGGTGCAGAAAAATCCAGACACAAAAATCACGGAACTCATCAATTATGAGCAGTTCTGCGGCATCGAATCGCCCGACGAGCTGCGACCCGTGAAAGAAATCACGGTGCAAGAACTCTACGACTGGCAAACGCAAGGCGCTGATTTCCAACTAATTGACGTGCGGGAACCCCACGAGTTCGCCGCAGCAAATCTCAACGGCGAACTGATACCGCTCGGCACGGTCAGCACTGCTGCCTACCGCATTGCGAAGAACAAAAAAGTGGTTATCTATTGCCGCAGCGGGGTTCGCAGCGCCACGGCTATCCGGGAGTTGGAAGACCTTTTCGGCTACGAAAACTTGTACAATTTGAAAGGCGGCATTCTTGCCTGGTCGAAGGAGATTGATACGGGCGTGGTGGTGGCTTGAAAGGAGCAAAGCCGCTGGGGGGTGTCCCGGCGGCTTCGCTTCTTTGGATTAGTGTTGGAAGATGGTGTCGAGGTGGTATTGGAGGAATTCTTTGCGGGGTGGGTGTGTAAGTGATGGCAGGAGGTTCTTGCCAGCTAAATCTGCAAACTGTTTAGGATAAAAAGTTTCATTTTCATAAGCCTTCAGTTTGCTTGAAACTATAACTTCCAATCGTTCATTTATTCCAATAAATCCCTTATCAAAAGCTTTATCAAACGTTGCCGAAAGGCAAATGCCATTTTCAGGGTTAAGGCGCTCTTGTTCGTTTTTTGCCCAAGGAATTATATGGCTGGCTATTAATAGCTCAGGGATATTAATACCAGTTATTGCACATTTTCCACCATAATTGGTTGTCACGATTTGTCTAAAGACTTGTTGATTTACTCTTGTCTTTACTTCACGAACTTTATCTTCACCTATTAAATGTTCTGTACCAATAAGTTCCTCGGCATATTTGGTTTCGATGGTTTGATGTTCAAGTTCTGCGAGTATTTTTTCGCTTTCAAAAAGCAAGACTTCTCTGTTTTCGTCAAATTCATCCCAAATAGGCTTCACAACTTCCCTACCATTTATTAATCCTTTTATACCTCTTTTTTGTTGAAATGGGTCAACACTTACATAGTTGTTCAACCGCATTGAAACTGCATTATCTGTACGGCCAATTAACACTGCCAATTGCTTGACTTCTGGTGTCCTTTTATCCAACTTCCCAAAAGGCAATTTCATGTACAAGTTGAGCGCAAGAATTAACTCGTTTCGAGTCCAATTTGGTGAATTCATAAGAATGGATTTGAAGATTGGATTGAAGTTTTACCCTCAATTATATCCAATAATTCAGATATTGATACATCATGATCGGCAATTTCATGAGTCAATTCCAAACATTCGAATTCGCACCAGTCATGGTCGGCTTCTTCGTCATGAACTTCGAATCTAGGCTTGGGCAATCCCCATTCTTTAGGGTTAAAGCACTCTCCGCTTATTAGGTGTTTGCGAATGGTTGCTTCAATTTGTTCTATCGGGACATTTTCGGGATTGTCAATAACAATCGAATGGAACAATTTATAATTATCAGCATCACGATACAGGTAAGATAGTTTTATTTTAGGGAAAAGGTTGGCCTCGTCCGTTTCTTCAACTACCTCAAGCACTAATTTTTCATCCAAGTATTTATTCAATTGTACTTGCCGAATCGTATGCGAAAAATCTAGTAAAACCTCTATTCTTGCGCCGCAATGGGGGCATTGCGTTGGTTGGTCGCATCGAATAAAGATGGTTGAATCGTCTATTTTCCTTTTTGCCATGTAGCTTGATTTTGCCAAAATCGACAAGTTCATATATCGCAAGCAAGAAACCACATTTTATTTAACCTGGCAATCATTTTTTACAAAAAAACTTCCATCTCCTCCCGCCCCGGTACGCCCCCCATCCCTTTCCCTGTCACGCTCACCCCTGCCGCTCCGATCGCAAACTTTACCGCCCGCCCCACGTCCCTACTTTCGGCATACCTGAGTGTAAACGCCGCCGCAAAAACATCCCCCGCCCCCGTCGGGTCCACCTCTACCACCTGTCGTGCAGGGAAGTGCCGCCGGGGCTGTCCTTTTTCAAAAACAACTGCACCATCAGCGCTCTGCGTCACCAGCAGGATATTGGCGAGGGTGGCGATATGTGCTATCAGCGCCCAATCGCCAGCCACATCCGCCTCGCTCATGGAGATGATGTCGGCCTTGGCCAGCACCGACCAGTCAGGGATGGGCTTGGGGGAAACTCGGTGTTCGGCGTCCCATTGCCGCATCCAACCCTGCGGGCAGGCGCAGGTGATGGTGTTTTGCGAAGCGAAAAAATCCAAAAACTCGAAGCTGACCTCATCGCAGATGGGGCCGAGAAGGACAGTCTTGGGCGCTTGCCAGCCATTTGGAAGGTCGGCGGGGGTGAGCGGATTGGCCCGGCTGTGCAGGTACTGGGTGCGTTGGCCATTGTGGTAGATGTTCTCGAAAACGGTGGTCTGCGGCGAAGGAATGGCGTGGAGGTTAATCCCCTCAAATTGCGAAGCGAACTGAAAATCAGGACCGAAGGCGGTAAGGATGGCCGTGTTGTGGTCAAGGCGATGGGAAAGTAGCCCGGCGTAGGCTGCTGCACCGCCGGGAGCGAATCCACCAGGAATTTTATCGTGGCAGATATGGCCGATTATGAGGGAATGTGGAGAATGGAGAATGGAGAGTTGAAAATTGAGAATGAAAAATGGAGAAGTGAGAATGAAAAATGGAGAAGTTCAGCACTGCCGAATTCTCCATTTTCCATTTTCAATTCTGAATTAACTCACCATTTCCTCAGCCATGATGGGCATGGTCCATCCCCATTTGTCGGCAACAGTGCCAGCCCGGAGGCCGTCAATCACTGCTTTAACATGGGGTGCGATTTTCCGTTCGCTCACGGGAGGTAGCACCATCACCAAGTCTTTGTAACCGATTTCGGAAACATGGGAGACAACGGCGGCAGTGCCTGCCCCGAAGGCTTCTTGCAATGTTCCGTCATGGTATGCTTGCACCACTTCGTCAATTGTGATGGGGTACTCCTCTACCGTGATGCCTTCGCTGCGCAAAATTTGGATGATGCTGTCCCGGGTCACACCGTCGAGGATGGTACCGGAGAGGGGAGGTGTGATTACCTTTTCGTTGATGACAAAAAAGACGTTCATCGTACCGCTTTCCTGGATGTACTTGAATTCCTTGGCATCCAACCAGAGCAACTGGTCGAAGCCACGTTCTTGCGCCAATTGGGCGGGGTAAAGCGCACCGGCGTAGTTGCCTGCAGCTTTGGCAGCACCAGTGCCACCCATTGCTGCACGGATATAGGTCGTTTCGGCCCAGAGGCTTACAGGCTTTGTATAATACGGGCCGACCGGACCAGTAAATATGAAAAATTTGTAAGATTGCGACGGTTTTACGCCAATGAACTCGTCGGTAGCAATCATTGTCGGGCGGACATACAGGGCGCTGCCCGCTGCTTGAGGAATCCAGCCTTGGTCAATATTTACTAGTTTGCACAGGGCATCCACAAACAAATCCTCGGGAAACTGCGGCATGCAAAGGCGCACGGCGGATTGGTTCAGGCGGTGCGCATGACGCTCTGGGCGGAAGAGCATCGGGGTGCCGTCGTTGGTAATCGAGGCTTTCATCCCCTCAAAAATTGCCTGACCATAGTGCAGCGCCATGGTGGCGGGGTGCAGGCTAAGGTTGTGAAATGGTTCGATGCGAGGGTTGTGCCAAGCTCCGTCGTAGTAGTCGCAGACGAACATGTGGTCGGAAAAGGTACGGCCAAATGGTAGATTGTCGAAGTCAACTTCGGGAAGTCGGGAAGTGAGTGATTTTGTTATTTTGATATCCATGTCCAGTTTGTTTAATTTTGGCCAAATTTATTGTAAAAAACGTCTTTACAAAAATTAATTTCACCTGCAAGGGTAAAAAAAACGTCTTTTTAGAATAAAATTTTGAAAAACAATAAAAAATGAATTCACAGGCTAGTGGAATTTTTGATTTTGAGGTTTTCCCTTTGAACGATAATTTGGCTTTAGAGGGCCAAGGGAACAACCAAAAAGGGCTTTTTGTGGCAATTGCGGGGGCAGAGACCCCTAATGACAAAGAATTGCTGACCAAGATGCTTCAAGCCGCTGGGTTCGATATGGCGGAAGATACGAAGGTATTTTGGATAACCACTCAACAGCCGTTTAGTTTTTCCTCGCTCCGCAATGAGTTGGGTTTTTCAAATGCTCTTTTTTTTGGCATTGCTCCCAAGCAGGCTGGCCTGATGCTCGACGCAAAACCCAACCAGCCTTTGACCTTGAGTGGCGTCACCTACCTCTTCACCGCCAGCCTTACCGACATTCTAGCCAATCCGACGCTCAAACGGCCGCTTTGGGAGGGGATGAAGGAGATGTTTAGGGTTTGAGAGCGTGAGAGAGGTGAGGGCGTGAGCAAAACAATTTTAGGTTCCTTTTTTTATGAAAAAACTGACTGCTGATATTGTCTTTCCTGTTTCCTCAGCGCCGATTCCGAATGGCGTGGTGGTGGTGGACAAAACGGGGAAAATCCTAGCCATTGACCGTCGGGAAAACCACGACCCTGCCACGCTCGAAACACACCGGGGCGTCATTGTACCAGGCTTCGTGAACGCCCATTGCCACCTCGAACTCTCGCACATGAAGGGCGTGGCACCAACGGGGACGGGGCTTTTGCCTTTTTTGAAAACCGTGGTGAACCACCGGAACATACCGCAGGAACAGATTGACGATGCCATCGAGCAAGGCGACCGGGAGATGTGGGAGGCAGGCATCGTGGCCGTTGGCGACATTTGCAACAAAGCGGACACCGCCGCCGTGAAGCGCCACAGCTCCATCCGTTATTATAATTTTGTTGAGATGTTTGACTTCCTCTCCGAGGAGCGAGCACAGCAAACTTTTGACGGCTACTTTGAAGTTTTTGCGCAGCAAAGCAATGAAAATGGCGACCGAAAAAGCTGTGTGCCACATGCGCCCTACACCGTTTCAAAAAAGCTGTTCAAACTCATCAACGTTGCCAACTCAAAACTCAAAACTCAAAACTCAAAACTCACCGTAAGCATCCACAATCAAGAAACGGTGCACGAAGACCAGTTTTTTAGGGATAAAACGGGCGACTTCACGGAGTTCTACCGCTCCTTCGCCATCCCGCTCGACGGGTTCCAACCGACTGGCAAGCCTTCGATTTACTACGCCCTCGAAAACATGGACCCGCAGCACCGCTCGCTGTTTGTCCACAACACTGAAACACTGCCCGAAGAAATACAAGCGGCCCAAGCATGGTCAGCTGCCAACTGCTTCTGGGCAACCTGTCCGAATGCGAATTTATATATCGAAAACCGCCTTCCAAACTATCGCCATTTCATTGATAACCAAGCAGTTGTGTGCATCGGCACTGACAGCCTGACCTCCAACTGGCAGCTTTCGATTTTAGAGGAAATGAAGACCATCGCCCGCTTTCAGAGCTACGTTGGCTTTGAGACGCTGCTTCGCTGGGCCACACTGAACGGTGCGCTGGCGCTGGGTTTTGAGGAGGAGCTGGGCAGCATCGAGGTGGGCAAAACGCCGGGGCTGTGCCTGCTGGATATTGGCGAAGATTTGAAGTTGGGACAAAACACGAAAGTGAAACGGTTGGCGTAAATTTGCCACCAATGGAAAATCAAAAGAAAAATAAACTGGCCAAGTGGCTGGACAAAATCCAACAGGACAGTTGGCAACTGGAACTGGTCGTTTCTGGGTTCAGTATTTTCCTTATGCTGGGTGCTTTGGAGGCATTGAGCGATGCCAAATTGGACATGAACCTGGCCCTGTCTGGCATGGGCACCTCTGGAAATTTCATCTCCGTTGCATGGGGCATATTGATGTCAGCAAGCCTATTTGTGCTTATCAACCTCGTGCTTCATGTCATTATGCGGGGGCTTTGGATCAGCGCCATCGGCCTGCGCTCCGTATCAGGCGATATTGATTTTGAGAAACTAAACCTAGCGCCTCGTTTCGATAGCTTCATTCGCAGAAAAACGGTCAATTTTGACACTTACATCGAACGGCTGGAGAACCTGTGCAGCATCGTTTTTGCCTTTACTTTTTTGATCGTTTTCGTCATCATTTCTGTCGGCGCTTGGGTATTGCTTTTGGGGCTAACCACCAAATTGGGGTTGGAATACCTGCCAAAGCCTGTAAGTGAACCATTTATCATTTCAGGTTATTTGATAATTGTCATTTCTGGCTTCATCTATATGCTGGATTTTATTACGCTGGGTTGGGTAAAACGCAGGAAATGGTTCTCAAGGATTTACTATCCGATATATCGGTTTTACGGCATCATTACATTGGCTGGGTTGTATCGACCAATGTACTACAACCTGATAGACAACAAGTTAGGAAGGAGAGCTGGCTTTTTGCTCATCCCCTACATCATGCTGACATTTTGGTTGATGTCCCTTCGAATTGACTCCCATATTTGGTTTCCAGAAGACATTCGAACTACTGGCATACGCAAGTCACTGTACGACGATATGCGGCCAGAGAAAAGCGAAGTGGGCAGCGCTAGCCTTCCCTCCAAATATGTAAAGAATGGGTTTGCCGATCTTTTCATCCGATATTTTCCAAGCAACGATGACGCTATCTTGGCCACAAAATGCCCAGAAATAAAGCCATCAAAAACTTCAGGTTTTGGCTCGGATATCGTCATTTCTGTAAACGGGAAAGAGTTGGCGAAAAATGAACATTTCCCAGCGCAAAGCCTGGATTGTTTTGCCTCGATTTATGAGGTGAGCATCAACGATAGTATTTTACAGCAACCCAAGTTCCGGTTTTTGGAGCACCCAAATCTGGGGGAAATGGGGCTTCTGTGTATCCTTGACGTGCAATACCTCCCCCGAGGCGAGCATGAAATCCTAGTTCGAAAATTGGGACAAGACACTACCAAAAATTCAGAAGCACTCCTTCTCAAGGATTTCATTCGAGTGCCTTTTTGGAAAGAATAAAAAGCCTGGGCTGCCGTTTTGACAGTTGCTGCACGAGGTATGCTTTTTGTTAACCAATTATCGCCAAGCATTTGCTTGGCTAATCAACAAATACGCCAAGCAGGAGCTTGGCGGTACATTCATGAAAAATTTCCACTTCCACCTGGTTTTGTTGCTCATCGTCATCGTGTCGGCGTTTTCGTTCGTGCCGCCACCCCATAAAATCCCGGAACGCAACCAGTTCATCCCAACCGTGGTGTACGAAGTGCCTCCCATTGCAGCACTTACCCTCACAGCTTCCGATGTGGTGGCCGCCAAAGGCGAGGAGGTCTGCGTGGAAGTGAAAACCAAGGATTTCGAGCAGATACTTTCCATGCAGTACAGCATGAATTGGAACCCCAACATCCTGAAATTCAAGGAAGTACGAAACTATGGACTGGACGGCATGAGCATCCAGAGTTTTGGTACGCACATCGTCCAAAAGGGCTACTTGACCTTCAGTTGGTACGACCCTGCCCTCCGAGGATTCAGCAAACCGGACGGCACAAGGCTCTACTCGGTCTGCTTCGAAGCCGTGGGTGAGCCAGGCAGCAAGTCCAAATTTGAGTTCAGCGGCAAGCCAACCTCCGTGGAGATTGCCAACTCGTCCAGTGTCTTTCTCGACCTTCGCACGACGGGCGGAGCGGTGAAGATTGAAGGGGTGAAAAAATAAAAAATTGCCGTTCTTTGCGAGCAAATTTTTACCAAAAAGAAAAAAAAAGACAAATGAAACTCCCTCATTTTCAAACAGTTATCATCTTTCTTTGCTTCGCAATCGCCATCGGGTGCAACAGTGACGATAAAGCACGGGAAGCCGCCACAGCGGAAGCCTTGGAAGAAATCAAGGCACCGCCCACCGAAAATCCAACAGCGCCCATCATCGGCCAACAGACGCCACAGCCGCGGCCCAAGACTGCAGGAACGATGCACCTAAATCTAACTGGTGGCTCGGCAGCAAAAGGCTCGGAGGTTTGCGTGGCGGTCGCTGCCAAGGATTTCAAGTCCATCGTTTCCATGCAATACAGCTTGAAATGGGACCCCAAAGTGTTGAAATTCAAGCAGTTAAAAAACTTCGGCCTACCACAGCTAAGTGCCGAAAACTTTGGGCGACACCTCCTCGACAAGGGCCAGCTCACCTACTCTTGGTACGACGCCAACGTGAAGGGCATCAGCAAAGGCGATGGAGAAACGCTCTATGAAATCTGCTTTGAGGCCATCGGCTCGCCGGGCAGCAAGTCCGCCGTGCAAATCGTGGATGCACCCACGACCATCGAAATCGCCAACGTGAACAGTGAATTCTACACCCTCGATGCCACGCCGGGCACGGTGCTGGTGAAGTGAAAATTTAGACAATAGACTTTAGATGGGCACAGCATTGCCCAACAGTCTGGCTTCTATTGCCTAAAGCCTCAAGCCCAACTTCTTTATGATAAAACGCATCGTTAAACTGACCTTCAAGGAAGAATTTTTACCTGATTTCATGGCCATTTTTGAAGAAAGCAAGGCCAGAATCAGGGCATTCGACGGCAATCTCCACCTCGAACTTTTGCAGGATGCGGCACAGCCGAATGTACTTTTCACCCTCAGTTTCTGGGAGAATGAGGCTGCACTTGAACGCTATCGGCAGTCGGGTTTGTTCAGGGCGACTTGGGCGAAGACGAAGGTGCTGTTTGCGGATAAGCCAGCAGCTTGGACGACCGTCGTTATTGGGGATTAGGGGAATTGGGGAATTTAGTGGCGATAAATTGATTACCGCAAAAAAAGTAGGGAAATGAATTGGCTCAGGAAGCCAATGGCGAAGCCAACATAAAGCTGTTTCTCGGAGTGCGCACCGAGCAGCAGCCTCGCCGTACACACGATTCCCGCCAGCACAACCGTGGTCATTAGCAGAAAATTGGTGCTTATTTCGTAGGTGCCAAGCCAGCCCATCGTCACGGTGAAAGTATCGAAATTGAAGTACAGGGTGTTGATGAGCGCCATGCCTACCAGTCCGCCCATGCCAGCTGCGTGGGCACTTATTTTTGTGAAATTGTTGAAGAAAAAAGCGCCAAAAAGGGCAATGGTGGAACCCAACATCACGATGACCAATGGCTTGGGAATCATGGGGTTGCTACGGAAATTGATGAACATCCACAGGTAAAAAACGCCCGTTAGGATATACGGCCCGATGCGCTCAAAGCGGTCTTCCAGTTGCATGGACTTTACCATGTCCAGCGATTTCATGATAAAAACCGCAAAAATGGGCATCACGAAAGTCGAGAGGAACACCATTATCACCAGTTTCCATTGCCCCGCCATGCTATTCACACCGAATTGGTAGGGGTTCACCAGCAACAGCAGCAGCAGCATGTACGTCAACATGAGCAACGGGTGGAAGAGGACGGAGATGATATGAGCTGCGGTACGGAGCATGGATTTTTTTAAAGCGCAATTTGTCGATGGTCCAAAAAGCGGTGCAAATCTCTTATTTTTTTTGACTCGGGACAGTCAAGATAACCACAGCTAGGGTTTTCGTCCTATTTTCCACGCCATTGTTCCTTAGAAGACCAAAATTCTACTACCGCGATAAAGGGCTTTACTTATAAAACTAAATTCCTTTGTTAAATTTGGCTGCGCCCTGTCCGCGCCACGTTGTCATCCTGGAAGGAACCGTCCTCGTCGTAAGGGAAGTCTCGCGAGGCCGCCCTTACGAC
>JAIPBL010000088.1 GCA_021739645.1 Saprospiraceae bacterium
CCCAACATTTGACGGCAGGGGTGGCTTTTTTGACGAAAATGCTGCGGCACGATACTGTTGGGCCAACCTTTATTCGAGCGCCCCAACCAAATTTCCTTCGGTTGGGGCGCTTCTATTGGCTTTTACAGGGAGACCCAAAGTAGTTGTCGTTAGAGGGGACAATGAAGCAATGAAACCATGAAGCAATCAAGGCCTGATACCCCGTTTGCTGATGCGCACTGTTTTCACCACCTTCCGGTTGGCGTCCACCATGCTGACGAGGTAGATGCCGTCGGGGAGGTCGGATATGTCGTATTTGCTACCGAAGGAGGTATCAAAGGTGCGCACCCGCTTGCCGAGGATGTTGGAAACCCAAAGCTGCTTGACAAAGGTGTTGCGGGTGATGGTCATGTAGTCAGAGACGGGATTGGGGTAAATGCGCAACTTGTTTTTGTCGGTTTCGGTAACCGGAGTCAGTCCGTCTATGGTAACGAAATAGTAGGCGGTGTTCAAAAGAACTTTGGGGTTGGCGAGGTCATAAAGGTTTATGCGAATGTTTGCGGAGCCGGCCTTTCCGATTGGGAAAATGTTAAGCTCAAGCTTGGCACTATCACCAGACAGCATGATGACGGGAGCGTATGGTATTCTGTCCCGAAAATCAACGTTGGTGGTGTTGGTGGTGAAGTAGCAGGTATTTTGATCGCAGACGGAAAAGCGCCAGCCGTCGGGGGCTTCGTCCACGATGATTTCCCAGCGGAGGTTGATGGTTTGGCGGGCATTGTTTTTCAGTCGCACCCGAAAAGTGAGGTTGTCATAGGTATTGCTGAGGTCAAAGTCCACGTTGGCATCAACGGTGTTTGGGGTCACATCAAGGTCTGACTGTGCCCGAAGATGTTGGCCACAAAGTAGGGTCGTAAAGAAAATGAGTACAGCTTGCTTCATTATTTTCCTATTTTGTTTGCTTCGCAAAGTTCGGTGAAAAATTCGGGTGGGGCCTGTATTTAATAGGTTGGCAAGTTGGCAAAAAATTCACCTGTCTTCAACTGCTTTATGGTTTTATTAACGAAGATAGGACTTTGAGGAAACAAAAAAGCCGTGCCCTGAATGCAGGGGGCACGGCTTTCTTGTCGAAAAAAACCTAATTATGGGCGTAGGTCTTGTTTGGTAATTCGCACGGTTTTGAGCACTTCGCCATTGGCATCCTGCATGCTTACCAAGTACAACCCATCTGGCGCACCACTGATATCATAGCGTTTGCCATTGGTGTGTTCGAAGCTGCGCACTTGTCTTCCGAGCAGGTTGAATACAACGATTTTTTTCACCAATGGATTTTCAGTAATGCTGAACAAGCCAGTGGAGGGGTTTGGATATGCCCGTATCGCTAGTACTTGTTTCTCGTTAACCGAAGAAAGGTTGCTTATGCAGACTTCATAGGTTGCGCTGCCCAAATCAATTTGATTGTTAGCATCCGTCACTTCACTAAAATGGATGGTGGGACTACAGCAACCAGCTACAAACCTAGGATTGATATGTAGGTCAATAATGGTAGTATCACCAGGTGCGAGCAGGACTGGCACGTTTGGTTGTCCGCCTACGACCACGTTTGAGGTCACGTTTGAAGCATAGCAAGCGTTTTTGTCACAAATTTTATATTTCCACTCGCTGGAGCAGCCGGTGCTTGGCACTTCTATAAGCCATCGGAGCTTAATTGCTTGGTTGGATTTATTGATGACCCAAGAGTGTGCAATAGGCTCTGAGTATTCGTCTGAAAGGTCAGCTTGTAGGGTATATTGTAAGTCAGTTGGCAGGATTTCAATTTGAATTTGCGAAAACAAACCAAGGGACATACAGCAGATGCAAATGGATAGTAATAGTCTTTTCATGAAGGTTGATTTTAAAGATTTTCGAGTAAAATTAAGTTTTTTAGCCAACTCTGCGTAAGAATTTTAGTGGTTTTGCACCTCAAGTGCCAAAAACGTTTGGTTAAAATGCAGTGCGCCCCCACCGGACTTCGGCAGGGGCGCACATATAAGAGTCATTGAAAGACAACAATATTAGGCAGTCAAATTTTCCAATTACTTCGTTACCACAAGGCGCTCAGAATGAACTTGGTTGCCAACGGCCATTTTCACCAAGTACATGCCAGCGGGGATGTCGCTCAGGTCAAACGAATGGTTTAGGGTTGTAGCTTTGCCAAAGCTGGCAGAAGCAATAACCTTCCCTTCGAGATTAACCATTTGAACCGTTGCATCAACAGCATGGGCAAAGCTTGCGCTCAGTACGGAAACACTGGAAGCTGGGTTAGGCGTAAGCGCAAAAGAAGTGAGTGAAGCAATATCTTCAACGCTTGAAGAGCTAGTAACTGTTACTTCCATGCTCTGGGTGCAACCAATTTTATCAGAAATTGCAAGTGTATAAATGCCTGGCGTCAAGCCGGAAATGCTTGGCGTCGTTTCACCATTGTTCCAGAGGTAAGTATAGCCACCAAAGCCATACGTGCTGGCTGGTGGGGCAAGTGCGATAGAACCGTTGCTGCCGTCAGAAGATGGAGTAACCGTGGCTACTGCACCAAAGGAAACAGGGCAAATTACGTCAATTTGAGTGCTGTTCACGTTCAGAACCTCACCAGTTGCGTTGTCAATGATCATAACGACTGAGTGCATGTTGAAAGGATTCCAATCAATGTTGAAATCGGTAACAACATAGTCCTTTTGAGCAAAGTCTCCAGCTACAACAGAAGTAGCTATGCTACCAGCAGAACCAGCCCATCCACCAAGGATGGCCCTTCCTACGTGGTTGTAAACCATATCAGCGGCAGGTACCGTGGCAGGTAGTGCGTCCCAGTCTAAACCATAGTTAGGAATCGGATCAGTTGGTGCAGCAGGGCCTGCATAGTAGTTGGTTTGGGCATAACCGGCACCCGTACCCGTTACGCCGTCTTCTGTAAGCGCCACGTTGAAGCGGTAGTCAATGTTTGCCAATTGGGTTACAAACTCTGCACTTGCGTTAATGGTGAGCGTTCTCGTTGCAACATCAATGGAGGCAGTGACTTCGGGAGCGATAGGCGCAATTCTGTCAAGGTAACCTTGCAGGATATCTTCCATGTCAGATGGATCCCAGATAGCATTGCGGTCAATGATTACAGAAGGATAGCCAGAGAAGCCAGGGAAGCCATTCAGACCGCTGTCATAAGCAGTTACCGTCATCGGGTCGCCATTGTGTACAGCTATACCGATGAAGTCTTCTGGATAGTACTCTGCCATGTAGTCCATCCACTCAGTGCCACGAGGGCACCAGCCGCACCACGTACCTGTAGCCTCTTCTGATAGCATTTTCTTCGAAGGAATATAAGATACACCAGATACTACTCCAGCCAATCCGTTGTTTGTATCATTTGCATCAAGAGCACCATTTGGGTTGTCTGCCCAAACGGTATAGTTGTAAGAAACTGCATCTGGCAACGGCAATGGAGTAGAATGGGTAAAAGTGTATTTGCTGAGGTATGGTATGCTGATGCCTGTTACGTTGTCAACGTAGGTATTTGTTCCATCGCTCCAGCTAATATCCAAAGAGGTCAATGTTTGTGCACCAAGGTTGGTGACTTCACCGGCAATGTTCACCGATGAGCCCACTTCATTAAAGCGTGGCACATCTATTTTTAAGACAGCAATATCATGGTCGGCAGGAGCAAATACAGAAACGTTGTCAATGGCTAAGCCATAAAGCCAGCCGCCACCGTCAGTATAGCGAAACCCAATCCTGACATTGCTCATCCCAGCATAAGCACTGAGGTCAACAATATAACCAGTCTGCCAATCGCCAGCACCAGGCAAAGTTGCCACGTCTGTCCAAATACCATTATTTACAGAAACTGCGATATAGGCGCGTTCTTGTGCGCCCTGGTAAATGGCGTCGAAGAAAAACAGGTCAAACTTCATACTCACGGCCACCTGCGTCGTAAAATCAAATGCAGGCATAACGAGCAGGTCGTTCAACTTGTTGCAGTTGCAACCGTCGTCGTTGGTGCCAGCAGCTTTGGTGCCATTGTTGGGTACGGCAAAAGAGCTGCTCGAAAGAACGCTCGAGGCGCCAAACTTAAACCCGCCATCTGTGGCGGCGGACTGTTGAGTCCAGCCGACAGGCATTCCAGTTCCCTCAAATTCCTGAGTGAGGAGGACAGTTTGGGCATTTGAAGCAAGTGCCAAAATAAATAATGATAAAAATGTCAAGATCTTCTTCATAGAAATTTTTTTATTTAGGTGATAAGTACAAGGAAAATTGCTGCTTGAAATTTGAATGAGACTGAAGTGGAGATGAAGCCTTTCATGTTCAAGTAATGAAAAATTCAGCCTTCTTTATCTGCAACGGTCAAAGGTACTAAAATACTGTTTCACCTATACCCCCCCCCAGCAAACTACATTTTGTCAGCCCGACGACTATTCGGGATGAAAAGTTAAGATTCTAGCTATTAATTTGGCTACACCTGCAATTTCCATTGTTGCAACTTTGATTAGCTTTGGCTGTTTCACCGACCAAAATACTTTAAACACTACCGTTTCTATGCGAATTTCAGCTTTCCGAAAAGCCCATTTCAACGCTGCACACCGCTTGCACAACCCCAATTGGTCTGCCGAAAAGAACCAGCAGGTGTTCGGCCTTTGCAACAATGCCAACTATCACGGCCACAACTATGAGTTGGAAGTAAAAGTCACAGGCGAAGTGGACCCCGAGACTGGCTACCTAATTGACCTAAAGGTATTGAAAGACTTGATTTTCGAAGAAGTCGAGGCAAGGTTTGACCACAAAAACCTGAACTTGGACGTGGAGGAGTTCAAACAATTAAACCCAACGGCGGAGCATATCTGCTTCGTTATTTGGCAACGGCTCAGAAACCGACTGAACCAGAAATTTGAACTTTCCATTCGGCTTTATGAAACGCCCCGCAATTATGTGGAATATCCGGCTTGAGAGAAATTGGCAGTTCGGCAGGTGGCAGTCAGTGACTGTTTCGAAGCTTGATTTGGCACTAATTCAAAGGTGGATTGGCTTCTTAGAAAAAGAAAAAGCCCTTGGCTCCATAACAGAACCAAGGGCTTTTGTATTTGATGGAATCCGACTGCGAACTGCCCACTGCCGAACTGCCAACTTAAAAAAGAGGTCGATAGCGGATTCGAACCGCTGTAGCAGCTTTTGCAGAGCTGTGCCTAACCACTCGGCCAACCGACCATTTTATAAAAACGGGAATTTCAAAGTTTCAAAAGCCTAAACGCTTATTGAACGGACAAGGTTGCAAAACCAAGTTTTTTTTACGCTGAAATCCTGTCGCAAGGTGCTTTCTTCAAAGCGGATGCAAATGTAAGGACTTTTTTTAAAATTGGCCACCCAGCGCCCTCAAACCTTGCTATTTTTCTAAGCCTAATATTTCCCATGAAAGAATAAGGTTTAGCAATGTGAGTATTTACACAGGTTTATCGAATCAACAATACTGTACCGCGCTTCTCCGTGAGCTTTCCGTTAGTTTGCTTCACCTTGATTGTATATGCATAAAGTCCCTGCGCAAGGCTTTTGCCATTTTTTTGGCCGTACCAACCAGTGTCCGGGTCGTTGGTGGAAAAAACCTCCTGACCATATCGGTCGAAAATGCGCATCTCATAACTAGCAAGGTCACCCAGCACGATTAGCGGTTTGAACTCTTGGTTGAACCCCTCTGGTACAAAGGCGTTCGGGGCGAAAATCCTGGCAGCCTGTTGTACGCAAGCCGTGTTGGAGCGGCTATCAAATTGGATAATCTGACCGTTCTGGGTGACTACGTTTGACTTCGCCACTACATAGTAGCAGGCCTGCGCCTCCTCGATGCTCGTTGGGTCGTAGGTGTCCTGATAGCTCGTCGTGCCGCTCCCCACCATGTCCAACTGGCTGGTATTCCCGCCCACTATCTTGAACAAAGTGTACGAGTTGGTGCTCGCATTTTCGATGTCGAATGCCGTCCAATTGAGTTGGTTGATGTTGCCCGGTATGGGCGCTGCCGTGAGGAATATCGTGCTGCCGTAATTGGTTGCAAACAAAGAGTCGCAAGCGTCCAAGGTCTGAATTTTATAAAAAACCTTGCCTGTGGATGCGCCGCTTGCAACATCGGCGTAGGTGTTTGTTGCCGAAAGGGGTGGCGTTGCAGCCTGAACCGATATCGCCTGATAATCAGCATTTTGGTCGCTTCGCAACACCTGAAACTCCAGCAGTTCAGCCTGTGGGTTCCAGTCCCAGGTAACTACGGCATCGCCACTGTTCGTCACCGAAACATTTGCCAGAAACATGCCTTCTGCCGACTGGGTAATGTCCACCTGCAGGCAAATCTGGTTCGACTTCGCCACTGCTCCGGTCACCGCCTCGACGGCTCGCACCTCAAAACAGTAAGTCGCTCCATCCACCACATTTTTCACCTCAAAACTGCCCGTACTCATGCCCGCATTTGCTGCCGAAGTGAGCGCCCCGCCATTGATGCCAGCCCAAACTTGTTGTTCCGCAATGCCGTTCGCCCAGCCCTCGTAGGTGTTCCAGGTCAAAAGCACAGATTGGCGACAGGGCAGCGTTTCTGCCTCCACGAAAATGCTCGTATGCTTCACATCGAAAATGCTTGTGTTGCCGCAGTCGTCAAGTGCATTCACGAAATAGGATTCCGTGTTCATCGTGGGAGTAGAGGCGAGGTCGGTATAAGTGTTGTTGCCGTACACCGTGTCCACCGGAATGACACCGATGCTCGTTTCACGGTAGATGATGTAGCCGGACACCTCCGGCGAGGGACTTGGCTGCCAGGTCACCACGGCCAGCCCGCTTTCCACCGATACGGTTTCGATGGGCGAAACAAGGGGGGGGCGGTTGTCCAGTGTGTCCGATGGGATGGCCGTTTGGCCGGGGCAGTTGAAGTTACTCGTCAGGTAAAAATACCACTGCTGGCCACTGGGGTTTACAAAAGCATAAAAGTCTTGTGACTGCGTGGCCACCGTTCCTTGCAGCACGAATGGCCCGGTGGGGCTTTGGCTCGCCCAGATTTCATAGCTCACGAACGGGCCACAATTGTTCGTCGGCAAGTCCCAAAACAAGGTGTCGCCCCGAACGCAACGGAAATCGGGTGGCAGTATTTGCGCTTCCATTTTACCCAAAAAAACAAAGCCGAAGGCAATCACGGCGAACATGGTTTTCATAAAATTTCGGCTTCTATTTTTCATAAATCAATAATTGTCAATTGTTTCAAAATTTTTTAGCGGCTTCAAAATTTCAATAAAAATCACTTTTCCAATTCCCCAAGTTCCAGTTTCTCCTTGAATTTTTGCTCAAACTCCGCCATGCTGTACACCGATTTCAGGCGGTACTCGATGCGGCGCTGGCCGCTTACATTCTTTCGGAAATAGACGAGACCGATTTTCTTTGCATAAACCTCGGTGCCGCCAAACTCTAGTTCCAAGTGTCCCTCTTCCTCTTGGTCAACGAGTTCACGGGTGTTGAATTTTACGGCGTCCACATTTTTTCCTTGAAAAACAACGGTCGTGTCGCTGTCGAACTGCCGATTGCGCACCAGCGTGATGCTCGATGAATCGCCCAGTGGCCGCCAATGCAGCGAGGATAGCAGCACACCGCCGAGTGGTTTCACCTCGAAGGGAAAGACGTTCGCTGCCTCAATACCTGCCCGAATCTGCTGGCTTTTGCCCTCGGCATCGGTTTCATAAATGATGAAGTCCTTGAGTAGCATCCCGTTCCACACCCGTTCCTCCCGCACAAACTGGTCGGGGTTAAATGCCGGGTCGTAGGACATGCCCACGAGGTAGCCGCTCCCACCTTCCAGAACAGACCGGTAATACCAATAGACGGGTGGGTCGCCCTCCTCGCCAAGCGGCTCATACTCATACACTTTACCGTCCTGGAGGTCGCTCAGCGGATAATAGTAATCCTCGATATTGCGAAGTCCATTTTCCTCCTTATTTGCGCAAGCAATAAAAAATGCGGTGAGTGCCAAGCAGCCAAAAATCCAGTAATTTTTCATCGTGAGAAGCATTGCTATTTACAATTCCTGTCAATATCCCATCCCTCATGCCGACCCCGATACCACTACCACTATCTCCCCTTTCACGGTCTTTTCTTTGAAATACACTGCCAATTGCGCCAGCGTGTCCGTGCGGATTTCTTCGTGGATTTTCGTCAGCTCCCTTGCAACGCAAGCCTGGCGTTCCATGCCGCAGACTTCGGCCAGTTGGTCAAGACATTTGACGAGGCGATTCGGCGATTCGTAGAGGATGAAGGTGCAGGGCAGTTCTGCTAAGTATTTCAGGCGGGTTTGGCGGCCTTTTTTATGGGGCAAAAAACCCTCGAAAAAGAATTTGTCGCAGGGCAACCCACTGGCTGCAAGCGCAGGCACGAAGGCCGTTGGCCCAGGCAGGCACTCCACCCGAACACCCTCCCGAACGCACTCCCGCACCAGCAGAAACCCAGGGTCGGAAATGCCGGGCGTACCTGCATCGGAGGCCAGTGCAAACGTCGCACCCGCCTTTAGCTGCTGCACGATATTGGCCGTGACGGCATGCTCATTGAAGGCATGGAAAGCGGAGACGGGCGTCTGGATTTGGAAATGGTCGAGCAGGCGTTTTGTCACCCTCGTGTCCTCGGCCCATACCCGGTCCACTTCCTTGAGGATGCGCAGCGACCGGAGGGTGATGTCCTCCAAATTGCCGATGGGAGTGGGGATGAGGTATAGCATGAAGGAGGTGTGGGGTATGAGGTTTGAGGTTTGAGGTAGGCGGACATACCTCATACCCCAATACCTCATACCTCTTGAACGGTGAAATGATAGGTTTCCATTATCAAGTTGGCCAACAGTTTCTTGCAGGCTTCGTCCACTTTGGCAGTGGCTTCCTCCTTGTTGGCAGCCTCAATATCCATGCGGATATGCTTGCCGATTCGAATGTCGGCAACCCCATCAATATGGAGGGTTCCCATGCTGTGCTGCACGGCCTTGCCCTGTGGGTCAAGGAGTTCCTTGTGAGGCATGACGTCAATTTCTGCTACGTATTTCATGGATGTTGTAATTGGATATCGGGAATTTGGGAATTTGGGGATACTAATTCCCAATTCCCAATTTCTTATTATCTTTCAGGTGAACGATGAACGAAAACAGCACGTGGCCGATGATGATGAATGGGAAAGCGGCTTCCCGCAAAAACACCAGAGACACGACTACGAAGGCGGCAAAGATAAACCGAATCTGATTGCCCTCCCAAGCGAGGTTTTTGAATTTCAGGCTAAACATGGGCAGCCCGGCCACCATCAACAGACAAAGAACGGGGATGTTGAGGTAGAGGAAAATGGGGTTCGTGACGATATTGCCCAACCCGAACGAGTCGAAATGGTAAATCAACAGCAGCCCAATAGCGTAAATGGCACAGGACGGCGTCGGCATCCCGATGAAATTATCGGTTTGGCGGGTATCCAAGTTGAAAATAGCCAACCGGATGGCGGCAAACAGCGTGATGAGGAAGGCGGGCGAGGCCGCCAGCGTCAGTTGGATGGGCAGTACATCGTGACCAGCGAGGCCCTTTACCAGCAGCATATATATCACGGCACCAGGCGCCACGCCAAACGAAACCATGTCAGCCAGCGAGTCCAATTGCTGGCCAAGCGGTGATTTCACCTTGAGCATCCGGGCGCAAGCGCCGTCGAGATAGTCGGCAACGCCACTGGCCAGACTGAACCAGAACGCCTGCACGAACTGGCCGTACAGCACACTGGCTATTGCGCAGCAACCAAAAAACAGGTTGAGCAAGGTGATAAAATTCGGAATGTTTTTCTTCATGCCCGTTCTGGTTTAAAAACCCAACCCCAAAGGTCGGCTTAGGCGTCACTCATTTTGGCAAAAGTAATATTTTGCCATTTACCCAAAGCAGAAAGCGAAAATTGGAATGTCGCAAATTGGCAACAAGCCCTTCTTAACGTCCCAATAACCGACTTATGCCGCCAATCCTGTACTTTTGCAGTTCGTTCCAGCGTTCACAAAAAACTCCTTTACAACCGAATTATCGGCATTTTTACGAAAAAAATCGAAACGACCCGTCATGAAACAACGCTTCACAATTTTATACTGTTTGGCTTTCCTCTGCTGCACCACCAGCCTTTTTGCACAACCAGCCAACAACGAGTGCGCCAATGCGCAGCCCCTCACCAACCTCAACAACTGGTGCTCCGCCGCCGCAGGTTTTACGAACGTCGGTGCCACATTGAGCAACACCATCAACCCCGGTTGTTTTCCTTCGGGAAATGCGGACGTCTGGTTTTCCTTTGTGGCGCAAGCCAACACCGTCAACATCCGTGTTATCGGCGCAACGGGCGGGAACACCCCGCCGGGTGGCTCCCTGGAAGACCCCCAATTCGCACTTTACAGCGGCACTTGCAGCGCCTTGACCCCGGTCCAATGCGCCTCCGACGCCTTTGACCTCAACATCGCCGAGACCTTCGCAGGCCCACTCACCATCGGCGAAACCTATTACATCCGGGTGGATGCCCGAAACAACAATACCGGCACTTTCAAGCTCTGCATCAACAACTACAACGCCGTGCCTGAACTCAGCGGCGACTGCCCAACGGGCGTGATTCTTTGCGACAAATCCCCGTTCAGCGTCGAGCTGGCCGTGGGCGAGGGCAGCGACCCGAATGAGGTGGATGGCAGCACCTGCATCAATGCCGAAATCGCCTGCTCCTGGTACCGATGGACCTGCAAGACCGCCGGTACGCTCTCGTTTACCATCACTCCCAACAACTCCACGGACGATATTGACTTCGCCGTTTACGAGTTGCCGGGAGGCATCGGCGATTGTGCCAACAAGCAAATCGTGCGTTGCGAAGCAGCCGGGGAAAACGTCGGCGAGCCGTTCGCAAACTGGCAATCCTGCTCAGGCCCAACTGGCCTCAGCCTCTCGGAAACTGACCTGACGGAATTTCCGGGCTGTGCTCCCGGGCAGAACAATTTCGTGGCCGCTCTCGATATGGTGGTGGGAAAAAGCTACGCACTCGTCATCAACAATTTTAGCGAATCCGGCAACGGTTTCTCCATTGAATTTGGCGGCACCGGCACTTTCCTCGGCCCCACCGCCGATTTTACCGTTGCTCCGCAAACGATTTGCCAAGGCTCCACCATCACTTTCACCGACAATTCCACCTCCCTTGACCCCATCACTGCCTGGCAGTGGAACTTTGGCATTGGCGCAAGCCCAGCCACCGCCACCGGCAAAGGCCCGCACACCGTGACCTATAATACACCCGGCACAAAGTCTGTGGCGCTGACCATCACCAACGAGGAGGGGTGTCAAGTAACGGATATTGAAACCATCAACGTACTGCCGCTTCCAGCAGTGACCCCTACCTTGCTCGACGACTATTGCGGCCCAATGGACAACACTGGCGCTGTGATTTTGTCGCCTTCCGGCAACGGCCAACCATATATGTACGACTGGACCGGCACCGGCGTTTTTACCAGTGACAGCTCGTTGCTCAACCTCGCTTCCGGCAATTATTCCGTCGTTGTGCAGACCGCCAGCGGCTGCACCCAAAGCTTTAATTTTACGGTGGATGAAGGCCTGAGCCTCGCCGCTGGTGTTGACCCCGTGACGCCACCGACTTGCAACGGCGACTCGGACGGCAGCATTTCCATTTCCATCCAGATAGCCAATCCGCCTGTCACGTTTGACTTCGGCAACGGCCCACAGTCGAGCAACACCCTGAGCGGCATCCTCGCTGGCACCTACAATGTGCTCGTGGTGGATGGACAGGGTTGCGAAGGCGATTTCACCATCGAGGTGGTGGACTTTCCGCCACTGCTCTTGAGCATCGCCCCATTGGACATCAGTTGTTTTGGGGCAAACGACGGGACAATCACCGTGACCCCCACTGGCGGTGCGGGCGGCTACACCTACCTCTGGAGTAATGGCGCTACGACATCGACCGTCGAGAACCTTTCCGCAGGCACCTACGCTGTCACCGTCACGGATGAGAACGGCTGCTCCGCAACGGCCCAGGCGGACATCATCGAGCCTGCGGAACTGACCGCCACCCTCGAAGCCGTGGATGTGATTTGTTTTGGGGATGAAACGGGCGTGATTACCGTCACCGCTACTGGCGGCACCCCGCCGTTCGAGTACAGCTCCAATGGCACCGATTTCCAAACTGACCCAGCACTGATCAACCTTGCTGGTGGCAACTACGACGTGGTGGTGCGGGACAGTCGGGGTTGCACCATCACCTTGCCCGCCACCATCAACCAGCCGCCGCCCATCATCGTGGAGGCTGGCAACGACCAGACGATTGACCTAGGGTACTCCGCCAATTTGATTGCCACTGTTTCACCCCCGACCCTGCCCGTGACACTGAGTTGGGTGCCCTCGGAGTCGCTGAACTGCGCCGATTGTTTGCGTCCGGAAGCTACCCCGTTCCTCACCACGACCTACACCCTCACCGCTACAGACGAGAACAACTGCTCCGGCGTTGATTCGGTGACGGTCTTCGTGAACCTAGTTCGCCCGGTTTATATCCCGAACGTCTTTTCGCCGAACGGCGACGGCCTCAACGATTTCTTTACCGTGTTCGGTGGCAAGGCCGCCAAAAGTATCAAAGCACTTAAAGTCTTCGACCGCTGGGGCGACAATGTATTCGAGGGTTTTGACCTACCGCTGAACGACGAACCCCTTGGCTGGGACGGCGTTTTTCGTGATAAATTGATGGGCACAGCGGTGTTCGCCTACCTCGCCCAAGTGGAGTTTGTGGACGGCGTGGTGGTGCTGTTTGAGGGGGATGTGATGATAATCCGGTGAGTTACGATTTACGACTGACGATTTACGATTGTTGGTCTCGGATAATCTGAAAGAAAAAGGGTGCGGAGCCTCTCAGCTTCGTACCCTTTTCCATTTGGGCTGTGTGCCCAATCGTAAATCGTCAGTCGTAAATCGTAAATCACTTCACTTCGCAAGAAAGCAATTGCTCTTCCTTCCCGTCCACGGTTTTCACAAAACCTTCTAATAAATCGCCGATTTTCACGGGCCCAACTCCGGCGGGCGTGCCGGTGTAAATGAGGTCGCCTTGCAGCAGTTTAAAATATTGGGAAACGTAGGTGATGATATTTCCGAAGGAAAAAAGCACGTCACGGGTGTTGCCGTGCTGGACGGTTTCGCCGTTTTTCTTTAGCATAAACTCAATATTGCCACCGCTGTTGACCCGGTTTAGGGGAATGAACTTGCCCAGCACCGCAGAGTTGTCGAAGCCCTTGGCGATTTCCCATGGATGGCCTTTTTTCTTGAGTTCCTCCTGCACGTCACGGGCGGTGAAGTCAATGCCGAGCGCCACTTCTTCGTAGTAGCTATCGGCAAATTCCGGCTGCACGGCCTTGCCGTTCTTGCAGATTTTCAGCACCACCTCGCACTCGTAGTGCAGGTCTTTGGTGAAATCCGGGTAGTAAAACGGCTTCTCGTTCACCAGCAGCGCCGATGGCGGCTTCATGAACACGACGGGCTTGCCGACTGGTATGGGGTTGTTGAGTTCCTTGGCGTGGTCGGCGTAGTTGCGACCGATGCAGATGATTTTCATTGTTGAATTGTTTCATGGCTTCATGGTTTCATGCCATGGCTCTAGTCAATGAAACCATGAAGCCATAAGTTACATTTTCACATTTAAAAGTCCTGAAAGCTCCTTCACCTCCCGAACCGTCTCTTGCGCCCGTTTACGGATTTCGGCGGAGGAGGCTTTGACCTGCTCCTTCACTTCCTTTTTATTGGCGTTGAGTTCGGCTTTGTTGGCCCGGAAGATGGCACTTTTTTCGGCCAATGCATCTGCGACGACTTCTTTGAGAGGAGCATATTTCAAGCTGCCAGCTTTGTAGTCATCCATGAGGGAAGTGTGGGCGTCCATCTTGCCACATGCTTTCAGCAGTTCGAAGAGGTTGGCGACGCCAGCGCTCATTTCTCCAGCGGGGGTATCGCCCGTGTCCGTCACGGCGCTTTTGATTTGCTTGCGCAACACGGCGTCCTCGGCGAATACATTAATGTAATGCTTTTCACCGGCGCTTTTGCTCATCTTCTTAGAGGGGTCTGCGGTAGATTTCACGCTCGGCGTCTCCGTGTACATCGACTCCGGTAGCACGAAATATTCCTTACCTACTTGGTTGTTGAATCGCTGCGCAATGTTGCGGCTGAGTTCGAGGTGCTGCTCCTGGTCTTTGCCGACCGGCACATAGTCCGCCCGGTAAATCAGGATGTCGGCGGCCTGGAGCACCGGGTAGTCGAACAACCCGACGGAGATAAAGCCCTCTGCCTTCTCCTCGCTCTGCGAGCTTTTATCCTTGAACTGCGTCATGCGGCTTACGTTGCCGAAGGAAGCGAAGCAGTTGAAAATCCAGCAAAGCTCAACATGCTCTGGCACGAGGGACTGGATAAAGAGGTTCTCTCTGTTCACGCCCACTGCCATGAGGTTGATGATAAGGTCCCATACGTTTTCCCGCAGCTTCTTGGGGTCATAGGGCATGGTCATGGCGTGGTAGTCCACGACGCCGTAGTAACAGGTGTATTTTTCTTGGAGGTCCACCCAGTTCTTCACGGCCCCGAAGTAGTTGCCGTAGTGCATATCGCCAGTAGGTTGGATGGCGGAGAGGACTGTTTTTTTCATTGTCATGCGAATTTGAACGTCAATTTTTTTTCAATGGTTTCAAGTATTGCTTCTTTTCCATTTCACCAAACCCACCACACTCGCTCCCACCCAAACCGCTTCCAACACCACGAATGGCATCGACCCAATCATAGCCGCACCAATGGTGGCCAGCATTCCGCCACCGAGGTTCAGCAGCCAGTAGGTGAGGCTTTGCTGCGCAATGAACTTGAACGACGAACCGAGAAATGCCAGCAAAATCAAGCTGACGCCGAGGGCGCTGAAAAGGGTCGCTTGGCTCATTTCACCGCAGCGATGACCGAGATTTCGATGTTGACGAACTTGGGCAGGTTGGCCACTTCCACCGTCTCCCGTGCCGGCGCCCATGTTGGGTCGAAGTACTCGGCGTACACGGCGTTGATGCGGGCGAAGTCGTGCATGTTTTTGATGAAAACACTGGCCTTCAGCACGTCCTGATAAGTGCAACCTGCCGCTTCGAGGATGGCTCCGACGTTTTTCAGCACTTGATGGGTTTCTTCTTCCAAGCTGCCTTGCAAGAGTTCACCAGTGGCAGGCACGATGGCAATCTGGCCAGAGGCGTAGAGGATACCGTTGTAGATAACGGCCTGGTTGTATGGCCCGATAGCGCCTGGGGCGTTGGGGGTGGAGATGATTTGCTTCATAACAAAACATTGAGTGAATGACAGAATTAGGAATGAATAGGCGAAGGTATTAAAAACAGAGAAAGCCCCTTATCCAACTTTCGTTGGACAGGAGCTTCTTAGATTTTAGATGCTGCATGGCCGGGGTTTAGTCCTGGTCTTCCTTGGATTTTACCAGAATTTTGCCCTTGTAGCGCGTGTTTCCCTCGCTGTCCGTGTAGGCGTGGTGGAAAATATGCGTCTCGCCAGTTGCTTGGCACTTGGCAATCGTAGGCATAGCAGCCCGGTCGTGTGCCCGGCGGGTGCGTGTACGCTGCTTTGAATGTTTATTTCTAGGATTTGGCATCGCTATTAAATTTGGAGACTTTAGACTTTAGAAAATTAGACTTTAGACAGTTGCCTGCCAATATTGCTATCTAATGTCTATCGTCTATTATCTATGTCTGAATAAATCAATTGTCATTTTGCATGCCCTTTAGGGCGTCCCAAACAGAAGAATCATCATTTGATTCATTATCTTCTTCTTCCTGTTTCAGGAATTTCAGCATTTCCGGGTCACAATCCTCGTCGGCATCGTCGTGGGTCTTCGCAATCGGCACGGCGAGGTTGATGTACTCGTAGATGTACCGGGCCACGTTCAGCCTTGGCGTTTCCCTGAGGATATAGATAATGTCGGCATCTTCCCATTCCTTTTCATCGAACTTGACCAACAACATTTCGTCGGCATCGATGGGCAGGTCGAACTCTTCGAGGCAGCGGTCGCAGGCGGTTTTCACCGTTCCTTCCAATTGGAAAGTCAGGGTGTACATGTCGGAGCTTTTATCGAAGATAAAATGCACCGACACGCTGCCGTCTTTGATTGGCGACTCAGGGAAGCTCTGAAAAAACGACTCGTCAATATCGAAATCGTATTCGTGAAGGCCGTTGTGCAACCCCGAAACCGGGATTGTAAAGTGCTCTAAAGCGTCCATTTTTAAAGAACTTTTTTAAAAGGAGCGCAAAGATAGCTTGTTTTTTTGATTTAGAGATTGGTCAACAAAAATTTTATCGGTTAAAAATACCGTTAGCACTAGCGCCAAGCAATCAAGACCCTGAAATTTCATCAGGAAGGGTTTTGCGCCTGCCATAAACAGGCTGAAAGTCTATTTTTAATCAAAAAACAATACTATTTTGCATAATCAACTGAATATCATACATTTGGCGGACTGCTTATAAGGGGACGAGCAGTTCACTGACTGATAGACATACTACTAACATTCGAGACAAAACGACTATGAGAGGTTTTATCATTGGCTTCCTATTTTTACTTGCCTATGCCATTCCGGCACGTTGGTATTTTGTTTACCAGCTTCGGCACCATTGCGGCGACGAGCCTGCGGTCGTCACCACTACTCGCCCCATGACGCTCTCTCTGCACGATGGCGACAAGACGGTGCTCCAAGGCTACGAGCAATTTGGCTTTTCACCAAACACCATCCAGCCCAATCTCTCCCCCAACAACCAAGAATTTTTGACAAAAGTGGCGGAGTACCTGAAGGCAAATTCTGACAAAAACATCACCCTTGAGGGTCGTTACCTCGAATCGGAGAAGGCCGCCCGAAGTGGCATTTTTGAAAACATCGGCATCGCACGGGCTGCTGCCGTGGAGCAAATTTTGGTAAAAATGGGCGTGGACGAAAAACGATTTACTATCGACCATCAAATGGTTGCGGACGTTGTGCTGGACGAGCCAATTTCCTTTGACCTTTTCACCCCCAGACCCGATGACTACGACCGCCCAGTGTACAGCTTCAAGGATAATACGTTCTCCGACGCCAATTTCGCTTTTGGCTCCGATGAATTCAAGCCCGGTGAACAGTGCATCCTCTATGCCGATTCGGTGAAAACCTACCTTACTGCCAACCCAACCATGACCCTGACCATCACTGGGCACACGGACAGCATCGGGGGTGAAAAAAGCAACCTCAACCTCGGCCTACGCCGGGCAAAAAATGCGGCCGCTTACTATCGGGAGCTTGGCGTGAAATCGGAAATCGTCTCGACCACCAAGGGCGAGGAACAGCCCGTTGCCCCCAATTCCATTGGCGGCAAGGACAACCCAGATGGCCGACAGAAAAACCGACGGGTAAACTTTAAAATCGAAGAAAAAACTGCTCAATAAATTAGCTGACAAAGGTTGATAAGGGTTGATGACCAAGACCTGGGACCCGTTTTTAACCAAAATTCAAAACCAACAACATGGAAAACTTATTCGAATCTTTAAACCACCAAGACAGTGCTTTTTTCCTTCTATCCTTGCTTGTGGCCTTCCTTATTGGTTTCATTGCGGCATGGGCCATGTGGAGTGGCGCCGCAAAACGTTACCGAAAGGAAGCCGCCGAGTGGAAGAAAAAATACGACGATCAAGTTTTAGAACTGAATTCCATTCGGGAAAAATTGGACCTCAGTACCGCCGACTTGGCCAAAGCCAAACGGGAGGCAAAATTGGCACTGGAACAAGCAGCTGCCACCCAAAACGAAAAAATGAAATGGCAGAAAGACCTTGACCAGTCACTAGAAGAAACCGTGCGGTTGAACGCATCTAACCACGCCTTCCAAGCCACCATTGATGACCTCAACGACCAAATTATTGGCCTGAAAACCCGCAACGAACAGTTGTCGCAAGCAGCTACAGATGACAACAGTTCCGATGAAAAATTAGTAGCAGTGCAAACTGCCTATGGGGCATCGCAGGAGCGCCTCAGCTTGCTGGAAGCCCAAGTCGGCCAACTGACCACTGAGAATGAAACACTCAAGGCTGGCATCAAAAAAGAGGACGAAAACCTACTCAACCTACTACAATCCTACAACGATTCCACCAACCGTCTCGGCGGATTGGAAGAAAAATTGGGCAGATTGATGGTCGAAAACGATTCGCTCCGGGCAGCATTAGCCAATATGGATGAGCCGGCATCTACCGAGGTCAATGTTCGACTCGCAGAGCCTGTCATGGCCTCCATCAACCCTGCCGACAAAGAGGCCATTACCAGTGGTGCCATCACGCCATCCGACGCCAAGAATGAAATACTGGCGGCCATTGGCCATGTCATCCCTTCGGCCACTGCCGATCAAAAAAACGACTTAACTGAAATTAAAGGCATCGGCTCGTTCCTTGAGAAAAGGCTGAATGGGCTTGGCATTTATACGTATGATCAGATAAGCCGATTGGATGGCAATTTGATAGAAAAATTGACCACTGCTATTGAGTTTTTCCCCGGCCGCATTGAACGAGACGACTGGGTGGGACAAGCCAATCGACTACTCAAGCCAAAGGCTAGAAAGTCCCCTGCCGCTGCATCAGCAAAAGCAGACGACCTTAAAGTGGTGGAGGGCATTGGTCCGAAAATAGAGAAGCTGCTCAACGGTGCTGGCATCCTGACTTGGATGGACCTTGGCAAATCCACCCCTGAACGGCTCAAGGAAGTGCTCTTGGGCGGAGGGGAGCACTATCGCATCCATGACCCTAGCACTTGGCCCGACCAAGCGCTCCTCGCCGCTAATGGTGAGTTTGAAAAATTGAAAAAATACCAGGATTTTCTATCTGGAGGAAGGAGTCCAGAAAAGGTCTGAGGCGGGGTTCGAGTTTTGGTTTTCAAATAAAAAGTCGCCAATTTTCCGGTGCTCCGAAATAGAAAAGGTTGGAATTAATGTCTAACCATACGCAACAAGCTACAAGCTCCGACTTAATCAGCTAAAATTGAAAGGGGGAACCTTGAAGGACGAAAGCACTTGGGTTTGGGTGTAAAAAAAGAAGGTCAAGGCTCGGCCTTGACCCCCTGAATAAACACCTAAAACCCTATTAAATTTGGGAATTTATGGGGAGTGCTTGTTTGAGACGCAATGATTTGATGAAAAGGTGGAATATTCATAGATTGTTCACAGCAGATTAGAAAAATGTTCAATTTGTGTAAAAATTTAACATTGGGGTGAATGAGTTCGGCCATTTTCAGGGCGTTAGCTTTTTACTTCGATTGAAAAACATTAAATTGCTTGATATTTGCGTTTTTAAATGTGCTTTGGGTGATGGATTTTTCATTTTTCTCCATTTGATATCCACCCCGTTTGGTATTCAGCAAGTTATGATGGCGGCTAAATAAAACATCGGTGCAGGGCAAAATTCGGCCCTGCCCAACAACAAAATGCTACTTCCGTAGCGTTTTGTCGTCAAATAAGCCGAATCACTTTACGCAGATACCAAAGCAAATTCACATGAAGTTTCAAATCCGTATTTTTTCCTTCGCAATTCTCGTCCTCACAGCTCTCACGGCCTTCGCACAAGGGGGAGTTCCAGAGTACACTGTTCAAGTCGGTAGTTACGCCAATCCCAAACCCGGCGATTTTTCCAATCTCCAAGGGCATGGTTTCTTGTACGCCACCAAGCGACCGGCACATACCGACGTGTTCGTTGGGGGCTACGAATCTGAAGGCGAGGCGGGCAAAATGTTGGCAACGCTCCAACTTTTCGGCTACGACAATGCCGCTGTCACCAAGTTGAACACCGAAGGTGGCAGGTCGGTCACCATCATCCAATTGGCAACAAAACGGGTGGGCGACAAAATCAACTGGGAAGACTACCTGCCTGCTGGACAGCTTTATGTCCTTCTGAGCGGTGACCAGTTGAAAATTCTTGCTGGCACTTTTCCAGACGTCGCATCAGCAAAAGCACACCTTGCCAAGTTGCAGCAAGTTGGCTTCAAAGACGCTTTTGTCAAAAACACAAACAACGTGCTGATGCACGAAGTCACGGATTTTGAAATGGGCGGCGCACCCAAAAGGCCACTGATTCCACTTGTTTTCGAAGAAAAAAAGGCAGAGGAAAGCGCCCCAGAACAACAAAAGGCAGAGGTAGAGGCCAAAAAACAAGATGCTACAAAATTTTATGAGGAAGTGGCTATCGTAGTGCCAGAACCCAAGGCCGCTGTTGAGCTTACTCCAAAAGGCGCAGAAACAAAAGTGGTTACTCCCGCTCCCTCAAGAACAGAACCGGCAAAGGAGGCGCCCGCCAAGGCGGCAACGCCCGCCCCAACTCCCATCAGCTTTGAAGCTAGCCTGCCCGACATCCGGCCAAACGTGAAGCGAACCTCGGCCTACGAGCTGCAAAAAACGCTGAAAGTAGAAGGCTCCTACAAAGGCTCGCTCGACGGTTTTTATGGCAAGGGCACCCGTTCCGCTTACGAGCAGGCACTGGCCAGCAATCGCCAACTACAGAAATACCGTATCCTTGCCAAACACATGGCCACTCCTACTGAAGATGCCCCGAAAGGAACGGTACAGTATTTCATCAATCACCTGTGGGACGACCCAAAGACGGCCATGGACGGCCTCGCAGCAGCCAAAACGCCCATTTCCAAAGCATATCGTGCTTACTTTATGTACGTGAGTGAAGGGCCCAGCAAAGATGTCAACTGGCTGATGAACGAGGCCATCAAGGAGGCTTTTTCTGGTAAAAAATCGGCCTTCCCTAAGTTCGACCCAACTGTGCGCTACGCCTACGAGGACATTGACCAATTGTTGACGCACCTACGGTATATCCACGAAGTATCGGCGGACAGCCCGGCAGCTCCTTGCTGGCTCTTCCGAAAGCACCCTGGCCCAGCACTCCAGGCTTTCGGCCCACAAGGCACAAACAGCAACCTCAAGTTGCAAGCCTGCGGCGGTTTCTGGGAGTGGGAGGAAGTCAAGGTGCTGGACGCAATTGCTAAGGACCTCTGCGGTTTAGGCCAAATGAGCGAAGCCGCTTGCGCAAAAAGCCAGTCACAACTGGCACAACTCTACCTCACGCCCAAAGCACTCACCGATGATGAGCGAAAAACGCTCGAAGCATGGAACGGTAAGCTTTGGCAGGGCATTGAGGGCTGGTCGAGCCGTGACCCAATGCTGGGAGAAATCGCAACTGCGCTGAAAATCAGCTACTTACAAACCGAAGTACTCTTTGAAGACTTTTTCATGGATGAGGGTTTCACTGAGAAAGAAGCCAAAGCACTGGGATTACAAGCTATGAAAACGCTTGTAGGTCATCATTTGGAGCGGTTTATCTAGAAATACTTATTTCAGACAAAAATTTTGGATTGGCTCTATGGATCCGCAATCACCCCAGCATAGCAAATCTGCTGGGGTGGCTTGTTTTTGGGCAAACTTGTAGGAACACCGAAAGCTCCCCGACTTTCAAACAGAAAAAATGCCTAAACAAGCACTGGTTTTTTACCTAAATTTGCACCGCTTAAATTAAAATACCAAACTGCGCTAGCAGCTTTTGTCCTAATCAAATCCATAATATTCTATGTTTTTTGAACTCACCGAAGAGCAACAGGCCGTTCAGCAGGCCGCACGTGATTTTGCCCAAAATATCTTGAAGCCCAGCGTCATCGAACGTGATAGGGACATGAAATACCCGAAGGATGAAATACGCCAAATGGGTGAAATGGGATTCCTCGGAATGATGGTTGACCCTGCCTACGGTGGCGGCGGCATGGACACCATGAGCTACGTACTCGCCATGGAGGAAATTTCGAAGGTGGATGCCTCCTGTTCTGTCATCATGTCCGTCAACAACTCACTGGTTTGCTGGGGCATTGAAAAATTTGGCACCGAAGAACAAAAAGCGAAGTACCTGCCAAAACTCGCAACAGGTGAGTGGATTGGTGCCTTTTGTCTTTCCGAGCCAGAGGCTGGCAGCGATGCCACCAGTCAGCGCACCACGGCCGTGGATATGGGAGACCACTACCTCCTCAATGGCACGAAGAACTGGATAACCAACGGCGGTACTTCATCAGTACACCTTGTCATGGCGCAGACCCACCCAGAGAAAGCCCACAAGGGCATTAACTGCCTCATTGTGGAAACGAACTGGGAAGGTGTGGTCATCGGTGCGAAGGAGGACAAGCTTGGCATCCGGGCTTCCGACACCCACACCATTATGTACAACGACGTGAAGGTGCCCAAATCGAACCGCATTGGCGAGGACGGCTTTGGCTTCAAGTTCGCCATGCAGACCCTCGAAGGTGGCCGCATCGGCATTGCAGCACAGGCGTTGGGCATTGCAGGTGGGGCTTACGAGCTTTCACTGGCTTACTCAAAGGAGCGGGCTGCCTTCGGCAAACCCATCTCGCAACATCAGGCCATCGCTTTCAAGCTGGCAGACATGGCTACGGACATTGAGGCAGCGAAATTACTTGTCTATCGGGCTGCATGGCTCAAAGACCAAGGGATGGATTTCGGCCCGGCTAGTGCCATGGCCAAATTGTTCGCTTCCGAAGCGGCAATGAAGCATACCGTGGAAGCCGTGCAAGTACATGGCGGTTATGGTTACGTAAAGGAATACCACGTGGAGCGCCTTATGCGGGACGCCAAAATTACCCAGATTTACGAGGGTACCTCAGAGGTGCAGCGTATCGTGATTTCGAGGAATGTGTTGAAGAACGGACAGCTTTATATTCCTATTTGGGGAAATGGCGTAGGTACGGAGGTGTGATTCTTCTGAGTTGATGAAGGTTCATAAAAATTGATAGGGTCTATTTGATTTGGGGTTTGTATTTGGTCAATTATTTTCAAGTTGGAATTCCGCCGTTTTATGAGTTTCAGTCGAGTCAATCCCATTATTTTTCCCATCAAATATACCTGTCTTAATTAGTGTCTGACCGGAAAGCCCAAAACAAGAATGTAAAGTTCTGAAAATCAACAAGATAATAAAAAAAAGTGCTGATTTTGGATGCGAAAACCCGGCGAATAATCCGTACATTAGCGAATTAATCACACGTAAAAGGTTGTTTTTTTCTAATAGCGAGAATCGCTGTATCTCCCCCCGACATATCGCACCACGACACATAACTTTTTCTCCTCAAAAGTGGCAAAATAGCAGCACCTCCCCTTCCAGCTCCCGAATAACAATTTCCTTAAGTTGCAGGTCCAGTTCCGATTCCAAAAACGCCTTCCGCTTCGGCAGAAACCTGTTCGGCGCCAGCTTCGCCGCTTCGTAGTCCAGAACGGCCAACTGGTAAAGTGATTCGTCAATTTCGTGCAGCTTGCGCATGGTTTGGAGTTCGAGGGTGAGGAGTTCGTGCCGGGCGAGGAGCTGGTCGAGCTGACGGTGGGCGTCTAGGAGGGCAAGGTCGGCGGTGGCTTCGATGCTGCGGCGCTTGGCTCGGCGGTCGAGGCGCTGGCGGCGAGCGGTGAGGACTTGGGCGAGGGAAAAGGAGATGGTCGGACGGGGCTGGACTTGGAGGTTGTAGCCGATGCCGACGGCGGGGACGTAGTTCATCCACTGGCCAGGGGTGGCGTCGTCGAACTCGGCGAGGGCGGCTGCGAGTTGGAGCTTTTGGTGGGTGCTCAGGGCGGCGTGGAGTTCGGCGGCGGGGGGAAGGGTGTCGGGGGCAGTTGGCCCCAAAGGGGCAAGCAGTCAGGGCGGTGGTTAGCAGCAGGAGGAGCTTCATGGCGGGAAGACCGATGAGGTGACTTGGAATGGCTGGATTTCCTGACAAAGTTAGTGCGACTTGCGCCAATCCCAAGGGGCGATGGTTTTTTGGTCTTGCCAGAGGCCTTTTCGGGCGGTTCTGGCGGCATCCTTGGCGTCGGCGTAGGCTTCGTCCTTCGAGTACTTTTTGTAATGCCACGCAAGGCCGGATTTGACCAGTTCGAGGTTTAGGCATTGGCCCTCGACGTACACTACACTGACTTTGCGGCGGTAGCGGTCGGTAGCGGTCTGCTCGATGGTGATTTATTTGCCGTAGCAAAAATCGCTGGTGAATTGCTTTGCTCGCTGGCCGAACGGCTGCCGCTTCTCCGGGCAGTCCACATGAGCGAGCCGGATGACGAAAGTGGTTTTTGTGCCCCGACCTCAGTCGG
>JAIPBL010000089.1 GCA_021739645.1 Saprospiraceae bacterium
TTTAATTTCTTCAGGAGATTATGCAAGGACTATGAGCATACTACGAAAAGTGCCGAAACGATGATATTATTGGCTAATTGCGCAATAATCTTAAACAGAATCCAATGATTTTAAAATTAAATTCCCCAACATGCTCTAAGTGCTTCCCTAAATCGTTGAATGGAAATAAAACCGTTTGTATTCAGTAAAACTTTTTTTAGTTCATCAAAATATGTTTCGTCAATGATTTGGAAAACTTCTTTTAAAAATTGTTTTCCCAAAATTGTTCGACTTATCTTGTTGATTGAAAGATTCGCAGTTGCAAAAGATTTTGTACTGACAAAATGTTTTGCATAATCAGATTTTGAAAGTGTAGGTAGAATACTTTCTACTAAATCATCAGGTAAATTTCTAATGAAATGTTGTAGAGTAATTAAGTTTCCGAATTTAAAAAAATCACTATGCTTTTCACTATTTCTTAAATACTTATTAAAAAAATCTGCTCCCGCTTGTTCATCAATTTTGCCTAAATTCATGCAAAGAATTGATGAAGTCAACGCATCACTTTCATTAATTTTTTCATTCCAAAAATCATTGTTGTATTTCGATTGTACTAAACTCCAAAATTCCATTGCTTTATCTTTACCATAACTTCGATTAAAAAATTGTAAAGTGTAAGTGATGATTCCAATGTGGTAGTGAGTTAAGTTATCAAGCACAAAATCTTTTGCTTCGCCATAAATTATTTCATATACTTTTAAACCATTAAGACCGCCTGGACTTTTGGCAAAAAAGCCTTTAAAGATTCCAAATACATTTCCTTTAATTCTTTCTCGTGGGATTTTTGGCAATTCAGATAAGTATTGTATGACATTCTGTGCTGTAAATAATTCGTTCTCTTCTCCTTGTAAAGAAGAAATGCATTTATTTAAATAATACGCATCTAATGAGTGAGAAAGTATGTATTTACCTTGACCGATAAACCGAACAAGCCCCCTTTTACGCAATTTGTCAAGATACTCAATTAAAAAAATAGTGTCTTTAAGTTGACTTTTCTTTGAATAAAAAGGTACGTCAAATTGAAAAACTGATGCAACGATTCCAAGTATTTCCAACAACCCTTCTTCTCTGCTAAGTTCATTTATGTAGTAATGCTTCTTCAACTTCGCCAAAATATCGTGTTCGTTCAATTCCCATAAATATTTGCTATTGTCATTCCATGAAGCAAGAAATAGCCTAAGTAGCCTTAAGTCACCGTCTATCGTAGCGTTATTTTTTGAGTTTTTTGTGAGAATAAAATTTTTTATCCACTCCTTGTCTTTTAAGGATATTAAATAAGAAGACGTATTGTAGCGTATGAATTTTTCAATAATGGCATTTATGGTTTCATTGTTCGGTTTGAGTTCAATAAACCAGTTGCGTTGTTTCCATTCATAAAATGGATTTACGTCTTCATCTTTTGCATAGTCTCTCGACAGAAAAAGAAAATGCGAGTTTTGATGTTGAGCATTAAAGTAGTCCGATATTCGTATAAGTTTCTCGCATATTGCATCTGAAACATGTGCATTTTCAATTACCAATAAAGTTGGTACAGTTTGTTCTAATTTTTTTTCTATCTCTTCTGTAATTACATCAATGTCTGACTCTGAAATTTCCCTTATGTCAATGAAAAATATATCCCAACCTTCCCTTTTCTTAAAATACGCAAATAGCCTTGAAAGTACAGTTTTGCCTCTACCTCCTGCTCCTTTAATTAAAATTTTTCTAATTGAACTGTCTAAAATATATGTGTTTATTCTTTCCAACAAATTTTTGTCAAAATAGACTAAACTATTTTTATTTTCAATCTCGTTTAATACAGGGAAATCTATCAAATCTTGGTAATCTACACCCTTGCGTAGCATAATATCTTCATAAGATTTCAGTAGAACCTGTTGCCCTTCTCTTGAAGAGGAGACAATCTCAATTAACTTCTGTTTAATTTCTTCGGTTAATACCTCATTATTTTGAGTAATGAAACGTTGAATGCTTTCAATGTCATTGACATTGAGTGTAACGGTTGAGTTTTTAATATCCGTTATCTCTATTGTATCGTTCTTGCTTATAACTCTTTGGAAAAAATTCATTTTTGGGGCAAATCTTTATTGACTTTTATTTCTGATTTGTCTACTTCTTCAATTTTCATATTCTGCCCTGAAATTGAATTGACATCTACATTAGATTCATTTTTTACGTTTTTAATTACAATGTTGTCTTTACCTCCTTCTTTGCTTCCGTCGAAAGAAAGACTATCTTTTGAGATGTTACCCTTAAAGTTTTTGAAGGCAAAGATGCCAATGATAACTACAAAGGCAATGATTGCAGTAATCCAAAAGTTGATGTTGTTAAAAATTTCCATTTTTCAAATTTAATTTAGTTGATGTTTTTTTCTTTTTTTTTGCGCTGAACTACTCCACTCCCGAAAACGACTAAGTGAAACCCGCATTGCGCCTTTTACTTAGTCGTTTTCGGGTAAGTAACCATTTTCCTCCAACTTCCCTTCCCACGGCGACTAAGCGAACCCGAATTGCATGTTTGCCTAGCCAACAGGAGAACAATCACAAATATAATCTACCTCACCGCAACGTCCTCTTTGTCAACATCTCCAAAAATTCACTCATAGAAATAACGGTGACAGGTGGAAATGGGATGTCTTTCAGCACCCTGAAGTGTTTGTCTTCCGTGACAATAAAATCAGCGGAGGCTGACACGGCACAGTCCACGAACTTGTTGTCGTCGGGGTCGGCAGTGATGAGATTCCAGAAAAAGTATTTGTGGACGTGTACGGTGTCGGGGGATTTTTCAATGGCCTTCATGGTGTTGAGCATCACACCTTCGCTGAATTTCTGGGCCAGTTTTTCAGCATATTCACTCAAAATATCGGTCGTTACGCAAAGCTCATATTCCCCATTCATTAGTGAATTGAAAATGGTGTAATAGGGCGTTTTGCGGGAATAACGACCAAAAGCACATTGGTGTCAATGACAGCTCTCATTCATTTGGCGCTTGGTAGGGTGTACGGCTATGTTGTTTCAATATCTCCTCGACGGTGTAGCCTTTTTCCTGCCAAATCTTGTCCGCTTCATCGGATGCTTTATCAGCGAAATACCTTGCAATAAGCCGTTGGATGGCTTTCAGGTCGGTTTCGGGAATACCATCTGCATACAGCTTGAGGAATTCCAATTGCAAGTTGCTCAAAGTGGGACGAATGGATGGTTGATGGCTCATATTGTTATTTTTTACAAAAAAAAGTCATTTTCGGAAAAGCCAGAATTTTGGTACACCCTCAAATGTCTCTCTACCGCAACGTCCCCCAAAACAGCCCCCAAATCCGCCGATATTCATCCACCCAACTGCTCGGCTCCACAAACCCGTGATTTTCCATCGGGAACACCGCCAAATCCCAGTTCTCCTTTTTCAACTCAATTAAGCGCTGCGAGAGCCGCACCACATCCTGGAACTGCACGTTCGTGTCCGTCATGCCGTGGAGCATCACGAGGCTGCCCTGCGTGAATCCCTCGGCGTGGTAAATCGGAGAGCTGAGGCGGTAGGCAATGCTGTCCTCCAGCGGGGTGTTTAGGATATTGGAGGTGTAGCCGTGGTTGTAGTGCGCCCAGTCCGTCACCGAGCGCAGAGCAGCGCCGCTGCGGAAGGTGCCGGGGGCCGTGAACATCGCCATCAGCGTGATGAAGCCACCGTAGCTGCCGCCGTAAATGCCGATGCGACCGGGGTCAATGCCCTGCAACTCGGCGAGGTAGTGGGCGCCGTCCACCTGGTCGCTGAGGTCCTTGCCGCCCATGAAGCGATAGACTGCTGTGCGCCAGTCCCGGCCGTAACCCTGGCTGCCCCGGTAGTCCACGTCGAGCACCGTGAAGCCGTTGTCGGCGAGGAAATTATGGAACATGAACTCCCGGTAGTAGCTGCTCCACCAGCGGTGCACGTTCTGCAAATAACCCGCCCCATGCACGAAGACGACCGCCGCCCCGTTGCGCCGACTACCATTTGCCTGATAAAGCCGGGCTGGCACTTCCACGCCGTCGCTGGCCTTGAACCACACCATTTCCGGCTCCCGCCACGGGTATTTTTCAAACTCGGCAGTGGTCGAATGCGTCACCTGTATCGGCTTTGCACCAGCTTTATTTTCTTGGATAAAAAGCTCCCATGGCTTGTTGCTGTATGAGTAGCGGATGGCCAGCCAGCGTTCATCGGGGGAGAGGTTGACCTCGTTGTTGCCGGGCATGGTCGTCAGTTTTTCCATTGTGCCACCAGCAATGGGCATCCGGTAAAAATGCTGCTCGAAAGGCGTTTCCTTGTTGGAGTTGATGTAGAAAAAGCGCTTGTCCCTCGACAGTTCGGCGTCCAAGATTTCAAACTTGCCGCTGGTCAGCGCCCGTTTTTCGCCCGTTGTCACGTGCAAAGTGTACAGGTGCGAGTAGCCCGTTTCTTCCGATTGAAGCCAGATGGTCGAGTTGTCCAGCCAACCGATATTCCCCCTCGAACTGTTGTACCCGCCGATGCCGGGGCCGCCAATCCACGCCTCGTCGTGCTGGTGGTCGAGTAGTTTGAGGCTGCCAGTTTGGAGGTCAATCTGCGCAATCCAGCGGTCTTTGTTGTCGTGCGAAAGCACCACGACGACGGCTTTTCCATCCTCCGAAAAAACAGGTTCCAGCACGTTCACAGGCTTCGGATTTTTGTGCAGCGGCTCCCAAGCCGTGGTGTCCCGATGGTAGTCTTGCAGAAAAAGTGCCTTTTGGCGGATGCCTTCCAGGTTCTTCGTTTCCACATAATACACCGTGTCCCGCTCCCGGTCCCAGATGCCGAGCGAGGTTTCGTCCTGTGCCCCGCCGACCTTGGGACGAGACTTCAATTGCTCCACCTTGCCCGATTCGGTGACGTAGTTCGGTACTTCCGTCTGCTCGCCCGGCACCTCCGCCGTCACGTTGAAGGTGATGAAGCGCAAATCTGGGCTTTCGGCAATGTTGCTGAAGCGTTTTTCACCATAAAAAATGGGCTTCGGACGCTTGGGCTGCAAGGCGTCCCGCTGCCGTTTTTGGGCAGCTTGGTCGGCTTTCCGCTCGGCCAAAATATCGAACAGTACGAGTTGGTCGTCTTCGAGCCACTGTGCTTCGGCACTTTTTTTCTTATCCTTTTTCTCCGTGCCTTTTTTGAAATCGGTGAGTTGGGTGGTGGTGCCTTCGGCAATGTTCCAAGCGTAGAGGTTCTTTTCTTTTTCAAAAAGCACCTGTTTTTCGTCGCCGCTGAAACGTGGCGAACCTTCGTAGTCGAGCGTGTTGGTGATTTGCCTTGTTTCGGATTTACGATTTAAGACTGACGATTTACGATTGGGGGCTTCTGCTACGAATTCCAATAGAAACAAATCGCCATTTTTTGCGAAGACCTTTTTAGAAAAATCACGGCTGTAACTACCCCGGCCCGGCATTGCCATCAGTTCGTCGTTGGTCAGCTTTTCAGGTTTGGCGGTTGGGTTGGCGCCGCCAATTTTATAGCTGCTACGCAACGTGTCCATATCGGGGTTCCAGGTGAAAAAGACCGTTTTGCTATCATCGCTCCAGGAGATATTTTCCGGGAGTGCTCCCACGAACGATTCGCCCTGCATGATTTGCTCGATGGTGAGGGTGGAGAGGTTAACGGGGGTGGTTTGGGCGGCTATTTTTCCCCACGGGGACAGGCTGAATGAGAAAATAAGGATGCCAATACAGGTGGTAAAACGCATGTTTTGAAATTGAGAAATTGAAAAATATTGGAAAGTGCCACTACCAGACAAACTTGATAGCCTGCTCACAATCCAGACTCAAGCTCTTGCACACCGGACAGGCCAGTGCCGCTGCTTCCAGTAGGCTTTTGTCTTTTTCGGTGAAATGGTTGGGCGGCATGGTGAAAGTAACCTCGACTTTGGCGATGCGGCGGGGATCGGCGGCCATGATTTTGTTGACGTCCGCACGAGCGCCCTCGATGTTGAGGCCGAGGTCTCGTGCCTTGATGCCCATGATGGTCATCATGCAAGTGCCGAGGGCCGTGGCCACGAGGTCGGTGGGAGAAAATGCTTCGCCCCTGCCCTGGTTGTCAACTGGTGCATCGGTCACGATTTGGTTGCCGGAGGCAAGATGGGTGCAGGTGGTGCGGAGGTCGCCGTTGTAGGTAACTGTGGATGTCATAGTGATTTACGATTTACGATTTTGGATTGGGCTTCCGCAATCCGCAAGCTCAAATCCGAGGCTAAAGTTACGGGCTTGTTTTTTTTATACCGGAAAAGAATATTTGACACGCATAAAAGCCTGAATTAACTTTGGTTCGGCTGCTTCAAAGGCTGCCGATACCGCACGAGAAAACTACACGAAAACTAAGCATACATGAGAACTTATACCCTTCAGGAGTATTTTTACTACACCAGATTGGAGCGCAACGCAGGCATTGTACTTTGCTTGCTTTGTGCAGTGGCGTACTCCCTTCCGCTTTTTTATCCTTGGCTCTCGCCAGCAACTGGTAGGCTTGACTTTTCCGAGGTGCAACGAGTGGCAGCTTCCATCCTGCCGATACAAAAAACGGAGGCGGCAAAAGGAAACTACGTCGCTTTCCGGGGCCACGAAAACACCAGCCCCCGGCAGTTAGAGACCTTCAACTTCGACCCAAACACCGCCTCGAAGGACGACCTGATGCGCCTCGGCCTCTCTTCCCGAACCGCACAAACCATCCTCAACTACCGGGCGAAGGGCGGCCATTTTTACAAAAAAGAAGACCTGAAACGCATGTACACCATCCGCCCAGAGGACTACGCAAGGCTGGAGGCATTCGTGCAGATTCCGCCACGACCGGGCAGTGGGAAGTACGAGGACTTTTCAAAAAAGGCGGAAAATCAGGGCGTGGTGACGGCGACGAGCTTCGAGGAGAAGCCGTTTGCCCCGCAAAATTTCTCGAAGAAGAACACCACGGCGATGGTGGACATCAACGCCGCTACGGTCGAGGATTGGCAGCAAATCCGGGGTATCGGGCCGGGCTGGGCCAAGCGCATCGTCAACTTTCGGGAGAAGCTGGGCGGGTTCACCTCGGCGGCGCAGGTGAGTGAGACTTTCGGGTTGCCGGACTCCGTTTTTCAAAAAATGCTGCCACAATTGCAAGCCGGGTCGCCAGTTTTCAAGTTGATTAAATTGAACGCCGCCACGCTGGACGAGCTGAAAATACACCCGTACCTGAGCAGTTTTCAGGCAACCATCCTGTTCAATTACAGGACTCAACACGGCAATTTCACCGATTTCGCCAGCCTAAAAAAAGTGAAGGCGGGCTTCACGGACGAGGATTGGCGGCGGCTGGAGCCGTACTTTTCTTACGAGTGAGCTTCGGCGGTGACTTTGGTTTTTCTCACAAAATACCTCGTGGCATTTTTCACAGAACCGCTCCACGCCAAATTGCAGCACGGGTTTCAGGTAGAGCCCATCACCTCGTCTTTGTCGAGGGTGATGAGCCAAGGCATGGAGCCGACCAAGTTTTGGATTTGGTGGAGGATGTCTTCCCCTCAGCATCAGTGATGATGGAGATGCGATTTTCCATAGGAGAAATGGATTTAATGAAAGAATTTGGGTTGAAGCGATTGCCGGAGAGGCAATCATTGGGAAAAACGAATAGGTTTATTTTTTATTTTATGCCGTTTATGCTTTTTAGGACGCCCATTGCACATTACCTGATGACTACAAATTTCCTTGCTTCCATTACTGCACCATTTTCCAATAATTGTAAAAAGTATATCCCTGTAGCCCAATCGCTTACGGGAATGGAATAAGAAGACGCCATTTGTGTGGATATAGACTCCCTTACCACCTTGCCATTTACATCCAGGATTCGGAAAGCAATATTGCCAACTGGCTGCTGTACTTCCAGTTGGATATTGATAATATCGGAGGCTGGGTTTGGGTAAATGGTGATGTTGTTTTGTGCTGCGACTTCTTTGTCGCTGACCAAGAAATCGGTGCAATAAGTGTCGTTGGTAGCGTCGAGGTCAAGCCGAAAGTCAGGGTGTGAGGTCCAGATACATAGGTCAATATGTTGGCCATCGGGATTACTCAAAAATATTTGTTCAAGATTGGGCCATGATAATACCGCTGATGTTCCCGGCAAGAGATGGAGGTTGTCAAATCGTTTTGATTTACCTTGAGTGGCACGTAGATACAGCGTATCAATTGTATTAACCCCATGATTTTTTATAGTTACGCTTACTGTTTCAAAAACCACTTTGTATCCGGTTCCATAAGGCACAGTATTGATGTTTCCGCTTTGTTCTATGTTTTCAACGCCCACATCATTGCTCATACCGAAGTCTGAGCCGTCATAGGTATATGATTTTACGAACGATGCAAATGTGGCATTGTTCCCGATTGGGTCGCCATATCGTTCGTTCCCAGCCAGTTCCAACCTACCCTCTCCAAGCATGATAAATTTGAACTGAGCATCATTTGGCAATAAAAAACTGTTTATTGAATTTAGTTCAATATTCATTAAATGAACTGAATCCATAGAAGACAATAATGCAATGGTGTCGGCCTTTATGTCAAAATCCTTGATTGGCCCATCAGCGACCTTGGTTTGTGCCAAGAGTTGGAAGCTGGAAGATATTACAAAGGCAGAATCTCCCTTGATAGCCAACGTAATACCTTGTTCATTCTGTTTTATTCGTTCGAATACATAGTTTGGGAACTCATCAGATACTGAGCCAGAGGGGCTTATAAAAAGTAGTCCCTGTTGAGTTGCCAACAAAACGGAATCCGAATTTGTTACCAACAAATCATTGAAATCATAATCGTTCAAGGTCAATGACCAAATCAGCGAAGAGAAAATATCCTGCCTTATGATGGAGGCAAAATTGATGCTTTCCAAAGCATAGCTGCCATCAGAAAAAGCAGCTCCCAAATTTCCTGGTGGAACACCCACTTGCGTAGCACCAAAATCGGGATAAAATTGAAGTATTGCAAAATACTCATAAGCCATCATGGTAGAAGGGTCGTATCCCACATTCCCAGTAGTTATGGCAAAGGTACTGTCGGGCGTCTCAAACAAGCTATGAAAACTATACACCTCTGGAAATTCTGGAAAATTACTATTTGCATACCTTTGAAAAAGATTTATCCCTTTATCATTCAACACATTTAATACATCGGCATAATCATTATAATGCAACATCACAAGTTGCTGGTTTTTGAGCCTTATTATTTCGCTTATATTGTCTTGCCCAAAATAATTTTCAAACACCCAATCCGCTTGGCCCCAAGCAAGGAATGAACACAAAAACAACGGACTCAAAGCGATGAACTTTTTCATTTTCAATATTTTATTGTTTGATAAATTTTTCTGTTGTTATTAACTTCCCCTCCACCATCACCTGCACCCAATAAACCCCACTTGCCCAATCCCAAACAGGCACGATAAAAGTCGAGTTAAAGCTATCCGTTTTGAACTCCTTTACCAATTTTCCCTCCCCATTGATAATGCGGATTGTCGCCCTGCTTGCAGGATTTGGGGCATTTATTAAAAAATTAAGATAGTCGGTGGTTGGGTTGGGATAGATGGACAGCTTGATTTTCGTGGCTTGCACCTCATCCGTGGCATCGCTTAGCTGGCAGCCAGGCACTAGGCAGCCATACTCGTCCAGTTTGAGCAGCCAGCCTTGTTGGGGGTAATTGGCATCGTCGTCCCAGTCGAATGATTCACCGCATATTATAAGGCCACCGTCAGAAGTTTCTCTTACATCGTAAATTTCATGCTCATTTTCGCCATCCACTAAGAAGGCATATCGGCGAGTCCAAATACTATCTCCCGCTGTGCTTATCTTGGATAGCCAACCTCGCACGGTAAAATACTTTGGTGGGGGTTGAGAGTTGTATATCATTCCTGCCATTATATATCCAGACCCGTCAGAAAGTTTAATCAATTTCTTTGTGCGTGCCCACCCCGTCAGTGCCGAATCTGGAAAAGTCAATTCCCATTCAATCTGATGTTGCGGGTTCAGCTTAAAAACGAGTCTATCAAAATAGACCTCGTTCACAGAGGCGTGCTGCTGCTCATGACCAATGCCGGAGGCCACAATTATACTGCCATCATCCAGTAGTAGCATATCGTTTGCGGCATCACGAAGGCCAGCACTGATAGGGCTGAGGTACTCCCATTCGGAGTTGCCAAGGCTGTCCACTTGAAAGATATGGCACTGAAAGGTGAGGTTTTGCACGTTCGTGGTCTGGTTGGTGCGGACACCCCCACAAATGATGCTTCCGCCCGGCGTGGTAACGATGGATTGTGGTCTTTCCCACTTGGGGGTTGCATAAATCTTGCCCCATATTTTATTTCCGAGGCTATCTGTTCTGATAAGGTAATAGTTTGCGTCATTGTCAATAGGAGTATCCAACGTATATATCCAACATAAAATAGCAACCCCGCCATCGGGCATCAAGGTGGCACCACCCCATGGCTTGATAAAATTTGCGACAGGCAAATATGGACTAAGATATCGCTGAGTGAACAGGGTATCACCGAAGGCATTATATTTTGCCAGAAAAGTAGTAGTTATAGAATCATAGGAATCGCCAACATTGAAAAATGAACCCTCTTCAATTTGCATCAATGTGGAATGCCAACTCTCAAAAGATTCCTCATTGCCCTTTATTGTTTTAATTGACAGTGGGGTTCCCTGCAAATCTAATTTTATGAAAATAGAACCCGTCCTGTATGGAGGGGTGGTATCCGCAATTACTCCGGCCACGTAATAGCAGCTATCGGTAGGCACGACACTCGTCAATACGCAGGCCAAAAAATCATACCTGTCCCTTATATTGAAAGTTTCTTGGCTTTCAACTTTTATCATGCCAACCATCAATATCGCAATAAACAATGCTCGTCTTTTCATAGTAAAAGGGTTGTTTATGATAGGGGCAGCGGCGACGCTGCCCCTATCAAAGTTAAGCGGTTATCGAATGATTACGAGTTGCTTGGCTGTGAGTGCCAGATTGTCGGCAATGAGCAGGTACAAATAGATTCCTTCCCGCTGTTCCTTAATATCCCAAGTAATAGTGCCTGTTTCACCCGAGACCTCAAAATCGGCGACTTGGCGCCCGTCAAGGTCGGTGATGATGATATGACCGAATTCCACGCCCTTTGGCAGCCTGTACCCCGTTGTGTCAAGTCTTTTACTAACCTAACAAAGGTACACACCTTCCATTAAAAATAGCTAGGTTCAAGCCAGTGTTGAGCGCAGCGGCACTGGCGGGCTACTGCTTCCCAACCGCCAGTGCCGCTGCGCTCAACACTGGCTTGAACTTGTGACTTGAATACAAAAAAAAGCTGTGGTTTTTGTGAAGGCTCGGAAGACTTACCACAACTGGGACGTTTCGGTTTTTATGCTGAAAAACTTGTTCTTAACGGTTCATTGTATTAATTGTGCCGCCGAACTCCAGTTCGGCGGAGTGAATTAAAGCCTAAATCAGAAACAAATCTATTTTTGCAAAAAAAACAAACCATGCTCAAAATAGACATGCACACCCACCTCATGCCCGCCCACCTTCCCCGCTGGGCGGACAAGTTCGGCTACGACGGCTTTATCCACCTGGAGCGCAATCCCGATAGCTATCGGGACGGCCACGCCGACATGATGAAGGGCACCACTTTTTTCCGAAGGGTGGAACAAAACTGCTGGGACGCCGACCTGCGCATCGGGGAGTACGCCACGCATGGCACGCAGGTGCAGGTGGTTTGCACCATCCCCGTGCTGTTCAGCTACTGGGCCAAGCCTGCCGACACGCACGACATTTCCCGCTTCCTCAACGACCATATCGCCGAACTGGTGGCTGAAAAGCCCCGCCACTACATCGGCCTCGGCACCCTGCCCATGCAGGACACCGAACTGGCCATCCAGGAATTGCAGCGCTGCAAAGAAATCGGGCTGGTGGGTGTCCAAATCGGCTCGAACATCAACGACCTGAACCTCGGCGAGCCGCAGTTCCTGCCCATTTTCGAAGCTTGCGAGGCGCTGGGCATGGCGCTGTTCGTGCACCCCTGGAACATGATGGGCATGGCGCAGATGCCCAAATACTGGCTGCCGTGGCTGGTGGGCATGCCCGCCGAGACGAGCCGAGCCATCTGCTCCATGATTTTCAGTGGGGTGTTTGAAAAACTGCCGGGGCTGCGCTGCTGCTTCGCCCATGCGGGCGGCTCGTTCCTGCCCACCATCGGGCGCATCGAGCACGGCTTCAATTGTCGTCCAGACCTCGTGGCCATTGACAATCCCGTGAACCCCCGCAACTACCTCGGTAAGTTCTGGGTGGACGGCATCACGCACGACCTCCCCATGCTGAAATACGTGCTGGACACCGTCGGCGCGGACAAAGTGACGCTCGGCTCGGACTACCCCTTCCCGCTCGGTGACTTGGAGATTGGCAAATTCATCGAAGATTCCGATTTGCCGCAGGCGGTGGTGGAGAAGATTTTTTGGAAAAACACGGTGGATTGGCTGAAACTGGACGTTGCCAATTTTGCCTAAAAACCTCAATTCCATACCTTATTCAAGGCGCCGAATGCACCGCAATCCTATTCCCTTCTGTGTCTTTGAACACGCCCATGTAGCCGTACTCCGGTGAAATCTGGGTTTTGGGCACCAATATTTTGCCGCCCGCAGCTTCGACTTTTCCCAGCGCATTTTGAACATCGGGATTGGAGTTGAGGTAGAGCAACGGTCCCAAGCTATCGGAAGGCACATGGAATCCATCCGTTTTGACCAAAGCGCCACCGACGCCGCTGGCGGGGTCTTCCACCGGAAACATCCTCATTTTGATATTCGGCAAATCCAAGGGCGAAAGCTTGATGGAAAATACGGTTTCGTAGAATTTTGCGGCCCTGTCAATATCCAGGGTCGGGATTTCAAACCAACTGACTGCATTTTTTTGAACCATGACGGGTGAGTTTTATGAAAATTGGAAGGTGTAAATATGGCAAATTTGGTCAATCCAAAAAACTCAACTTTTTAACCACTTTCCAAAATCAATCATCCGCAACACCTCAGCCGGAACCATCGGCTCGCCGTTTTCAGGGAAAAGTCGCTTTCGCAAATCCCGGTAGAGCAGCTTGTGCTCCGACAACGGCACTTCCCCGATTTTGGCAAAAAAATGCAGCAACTCCTTTTCAAAAGGACGCATCTCGCCTGATTTTTGGAACTGCCGCCGGGCGCTCTCCACAAAATACCGCAACACGAACAGGTTTCGACGCTCGCAGTGTACCATCAAATTGAGCAGCAAAAGATAGCGAAAAACGGCATGGCCACTGTTCTTGCGCCAATCGTTCAGCGGTTGGTTCAGCCACGAAAGCGCATTGTCGAAGTCCTTTTTCAAAAAAGCCACCCACGCAAACTGGAACTGGAAAGAAAGCAGGTATTCGGAGGGCATCTTCGGCGGCAATTTTTTGACAAACACCTCTGCTTCCCGAAAAAAAGCCTCGTGGCCGGCGGGGTCATCTGCGTTTCGGAAGATTTCCAGTTCGATGTTGGTGGTGCGGACCACCTGTTTCAGCACTGGCCTTCGGGTGTCGGGCAGCCCCAGGTTTTCAAGGAATTTCCGGTGTCGGGAAATCAGCGCAAGCGCCAATTCGCTCTCGTTCCGGAAGACGTGGAAGCCCGCCAGGTTGTTCACCGTCGTGATGTAGCTGATGGGGTCTTCCTTCACCCGTGCAGGGTGGGCTTCCAGCACCTTAATCAAATCAACGAGTGCTTTCTCTGCATTGTCCTGCTGCCCTTCCCGCAGGTTTTTGATGTACAAGGTATTGAAAAACAGCACTTTACTTTCAAGGCTTTGGGCGTTTGTGGGGTCGTCGAAAATGGACAGGGGAGCAGCGACTGCGCTGCGCTGCATGAAGTTTTGGGCTGTCCGAACGATGGTTTCCCAGTATTCAAGGTTGTTCTGGAGGGCGGCTGCCGCCTGTTTTTGTTCCTCCAAAATTTCTGCGAGGCGGTCGTAGCGGTTTGGGTGGAGGGTCTGTTCCAGCTTGCGTTTCCAGCGGCTCACCTCGATTTGGGCGGTGTGCAGTTCGAAGTCGTTGGCGAGGCTTTCCGCCCGACGAAGTTCGTCCGCCGCCTGTCCGTACAGCTCTTTGTAAAACAGGATTTCGACGTTTTTCAGGATATCTTTCACGGCGGCATCCTTGCTCATCTGGCTGTGGAAACTGCGCAGGCTGTCAAGGATTTTTTCCCGGAGGTAGTTTTTCGTGACGTGCAGTTGCTTCGCAAAAGTCTCTCCGGCAAATGCCTCCTTCAGTGCTTTTTCATCCAAAATGGGTTGTTTATCAAGGATGTCAAAAATGCGCAGGTAATTGCCGTCCGTTCCCTGCCTTTGGCACTGAAGTTTAAAATGCCGTTTTTCGCTCTTGGTGAGGGAGTGGACGAGGTCGTGGAGGTCGTTTTTTTTCAACAGGAAATTGATTTGAAATTTTACGAATTTAATGCCTAATTCGTCCAAAAATAAGGGTATTTTTCTATTTTTTATCAAAATAGAGATTTACGTTTTTAGAAAATTAGACCCACAACTTCCTGGCCACTGCTTTTACTTTGCAGCATAGGAATCAAATTATTTCACCTTTTAAAAAAAATGAAAAATGAAAAGTGCAATCAACTGGTTTGAAATCCCGGCAAGCAACTTCGACCGGGCCGTGGATTTTTACGGGAAGGTACTTGGCACCGACCTCCAAAAAATGGCCGGGCCGTTCGACATGGCGTTTTTCCCTTGTAACGAAGGCGGCACAGGTGGCTGCGTGACCCACGGAAACGGCAACAAGCCGAGCGCCGAAGGCTCCATCGTTTACCTCAACGGTGGCGACGACCTCGCCGTGCAACTCGCACGGGTGGAACCCGCTGGCGGTAAGGTGGTCATGCCCAAAAGCGCCATTGGCGAGAACGGATTCATGGCTGTTTTCATGGACACGGAAGGCAACCGGGTGGCGTTCCATTCGATGAATTGAACCAATGTTGCGGCGGCTTTTGAAGCCGCCGCAACTTCATTTTTTACAAAAAATAACCGTAAAATGAAAAAGACAATACTTGGCACCGCCGCCTACGTGGCCGCCAGTTTTATTGTACAGGCCACCTCGCATTTTGCCCTTTTCAAAAGTCATTTTGATGGGATTGATTTTGCAAGGAAGGAACCTATAATGTTGCCCGGCGTACTGGTGATGCTAGTGCAGGGGATTGTGTTGACCTATCTTTATCAGTTCTTTCACAAACAAGAAAAACCGCTTTTGCGGGGCTGGCAGTTTGGCATGTTGGTCGGTTTGTTTTTGGTGAGCTACATTGCTATTGTCGAGCCTTCCAAATACGCCGTTCCTTCTTATTCGGAATGGGTTGGTGTGGAAAGTCTGGCGGGGTTGGTGCAGTTCAGCCTGTTTGGTTTGGCGCTGGGTTGGATTTTTCAAAAAAAATAGGCGAAGTCTGCCTGTTTTCAATCGGGTTATCAAATATTTGCAATTATTTCCATCAGAAAAATCATCGCTTAATGTCCAACATCACCCTCCCCACCCTCCAATTCCTGGCCGACCTCAAGGCCAACAACGACCGGGACTGGTTCGCCGCCAACAAGCCCCGCTACGAGGCGGCGAACAAGGAATTCCACCAGTTCGTGGATGCGCTGATTCTCGAAATCCAAAAGTTCGACCCCAGCCTCATTCATTTCACGGCGAAGGACTGCGTGTTCCGAATCTACCGAGATGTGCGTTTTTCGAAGGACAAATCGCCGTACAAAACGCATTTCGGCGCCCACGTCACTGCCGCCTCGAAGAAGTCGGAAATCCATACCCGTGCGGGCTACTACCTGCATCTCGAACCTGGTGCCACGATGCTCGCCGGGGGCGCTTACGTGCCGGAGAGCAAGTGGTTGGCGGCCATCCGGCAGGAGATTGCTTACAATACGGCGGAGTTCAATGGTATCTTGAACAGCAAGGATTTCAAGCAGTATTTTGGGGAAATGGAGGGCGAAAAACTGAAAACCACCCCAAAGGGCTACGGTGCCGACCATCCTGCCATCGAGCTGTTGAGGCACAAAAGCTTCCTCGCCACGCACAAATGCACGGATGATGAAATTGCGTCCGGCGATTTTCTGAAACATTGCGCAGCAGTGTTCAAAGCACTGCACCCCTTTGACCAGTTCCTGAACCGGGCGATGGATTGACACCAGCTATTTTCAAAATAAAAAACTGAGACATGGAAAATCTCATCACGGGCGAGCGTATCGCCGATATTCTCACTGTCAAGAACATCGCCTTCGAGCAGAAGAAAATGTTCGGTGGCCTCTGTTTCATGCTGGACGACAAGATGCTCATCGGCACCTACAAGGGTGGCATCATGGCCCGCATTGACCCTGCCGAAACGGAGACGCTGGTCAACCGTCCCGGTGCCAGCCAAATGATTCACGGCGGCAGGCTGATGCCCGGCTACCTGATGCTCGAACCAATGGGCTACGAGCACGACGCTGAACTGAGTTTTTGGGTGGAAAAATGTTTGGAATACAACCCGAAAGTGAAGGCGAGCAAGAAGAAAAAGTAGGCATCAATTGGGTTAAACATCAGCTCGCTCTTCATGAATTAGCTACCCTCAACAAAAATATTGTTGTTTTAACGACTTGGGCTTTGGCACTCTCCCGCCCACAATCCAAGTATTTTCAGTCTAAACAAAAAAAAAATTGGAGAACCCATCGAACATTTCAAAACATCAATACCTTTCCTGTTTGAAATAAAAACTTAAAGCCTATAGCGTAGTTCTATTTACATATTTTAAAAAATCTTTTTAAGAACCACGTAAAAATTCAATCATGACAAGCAACAATCCTTCCTTCAATCAGAACAAACCTAATCAGAACTTTATTGCGATCGCCGCAGTAATTGGAATCGTCCTCCTTGGCATCATCGGATACCTGGCCTACCAGAACATGCAGAAGAGCCGCCAGTTGGAGACCACCATGTCTGACCTGGATGAAACACAAAAATTAAAGGCGGAACTGGACACCCAGTACAACCAAGCACTGACCGACCTTGAAGCGCAGAAAACGACCAGCCAAGAGTTGAACGCCGTTATTGACCAGCAAAAAAGCGAACTCGAACAGCAACGGGACAAAATTTCGGGCTTGCTAAAGAACAAAGGCTCACTCGACAAAGCCCGTGTTGAAATTGGCAACCTGAAATCACAGGCAAGCCAATACCTCGCCCAGATTGAAAAACTGAAATCAGAGAACGAAGCACTGGCTGGCGAAAATGCCGACCTAAGCACAGAGAAAGAGCGCCTAGCTGCCGACCTACAAAGCAAAGCTGCTGAAAATGAGGAACTTAGTTCCACAAAAGCCACACTCGTCAGTGAGAAAGAAAAGCTTTCGGCAAAGGTGAACATCGCATCCGTTATAAAGATGAAGTCGGTGAGTGCCATTGGCCAGAAGGTCAAAGGCAGTGGCAAGGTGAAGGACGAGAACTCCGCAAAAAGCGTTGACCAAATCAAGGTTTGCTTCACCACCGTGGAGAACGAAGTGGCCAAAGCTGGCTCGGAGAAATTCTACGTCCGCATCATCAACCCACTGGGCGAAACCCTCGCCATCGAGGACATGGGCTCCGGTATGCTGACCAACAAAAAAACGGGCGAAGAAGTCCGTTTCACGAAAATGGAAGAAATTGACTACGCCAACAACGAGGCACAATCCTGCATCGTTTGGGCACCGAGCAACGCTTCCTTTGCGAAGGGTGAATACCAAATTGAGGTTTACAACAAAGGCTTCTTGGCAGGCACTTCCAAGCTGAAGCTGAAATAATCTTCCCAGGCACTTGCCAATAAAAAAGGGCTACCGATTTGGTGGCCCTTTTTTATTGGCAAAACCCTCAATATCAGGCCGATAGAAATTCTTTCATAAAAAAAGACGACCTCAGATACAGATTCATAGTCGCTAATTTCCGCTTCCCCCGCTCGTGAAAATTCCGCCAATCCCGTTAATTCTCCGACTTTATGGGATTTAATTCCTGTTTTTCCGCACAGTCAGTTTAGCTTTGTTGACAAAGAAAAGCTAGAATTTTCACTGACTTTCAAATGCTCAACACCAAACTCGTCACCTTTCTCCACAGTTTTTCCCGGTTTGACCTTGCACAGTTCAGCAAGTACCTCGCTTCACCGTTTTTCAACGAAAAGGAGGAACTGGTGCATTTTTTTGAGCAGCTCGTCGAGTTGGAATTGCTTGCAGGAAAGTCCGAGAAAAATTTTGGAAAACTTGAATTTTGGAAACGGCTGTATCCGGGCTTGGCCTATGACGACGTTCGCTTCCGGCGGCTCTGCTCCGACCTGCTCCGACTGGCAATGGACTTCACAGCCTACAACCAGTATGCCGCCAACCCCACTACTGGACAGGTTTTTCTGCTCCATGCCCTCGCCAATACCCGCCTCGAAAAGCACTTCGACGGCGTACTGAGACAGGCCGAGCTTTTACAGAAAAAAGCTGGCCTGCGTGATGCCGACTTTCACTACCTCTCTTACAAAATGCATCGCCGGAGGCATGAACACTTGGAGCATATTTCACCAAAAACGGCGGCGTTTGACCCTATCGAAAAGGCAGACTACCACCTTGATTGCTACTATTTCGCCAAAAAACTAGAGCACTACTGCGATGCCCTCGGCTACCGCAACATGGTATCAGAAACGGCCAAGGTGGCGCTCTTTCCCGAGTTTTTGAAATACCTGGAACAAAGCCCCTACCTATCCGAACCAGTGGTGAAGGCCTGGTACCTAGTGGCCCGGATGATGCTGGACCCCGATGAGGCACATTTTTTTCTGGAAATGAAAATGTTGCTCGAAACTGAGGCCACGAGCTTCCAGCCAAAAGAGTTGCAGACCCTCTTCATCCATTCGATGAATTACTGCATTGACACCAAAGTCAACATTGGCCGGGGAGACTACCTAAGTGAGCTTTTTTCGCTCTACCGCATTGCCCTATACCGGGAAATCATTTTTGACAACGGCGAGCTGAACCCGCACCATTACAAGAACATCATCACTATTTCGCTGCAAATTAGTGAGCTGGCTTGGGCCGAAAACTTTATTAGAGATTATACACACCGCCTGCCAAAAAGTGACCAAGAAAATGCCCTGAACTTCAACCTTGCCCACGTCTATTATTATCAAAAAAAATACGATCAGGTCATCGAGCTGCTGCAGGAAGTCGAGTACCAAAACATCGCCTACTCGCTCGGCAGCCGGATACTGCTCATTCGCACCTATTTCGAACAGCGGGAAGACCAGGCGTTGGACTCGCTGATTGATAGTTACAGCATCTTTCTGCGGCGCAACCGCCTGATTTCCAAGGATGTAAAACAGCAGTACCTCAACATGCTCCGCTTTACCCGAAAGCTGTTTGCACTGGCTACTTTCGACAAGAAGGGCATCGAAAAAACCTTGCGGGAAATTAAAAACTGTAAGTCGTTGGCGGCTAAACAATGGCTACTGGAAAAGGCAGGCGAAATGGCGGGAACCCACTCCACTAATAATTTTTAATACCATGCCCGCAAACAATAATAATTTTGCGGGACTTGTTAAAGGTTCAACTTGAACCGTTCACCACTTTATTTATTTTATGAAAAAATTGCACGCCTGTTTTCTGTTCCTTGTTTTTCTTTTTTTGGTTAAAACTGCCGTTGCCCAAACTGATCTCGCCATCGGCCAATGGAAGTCGCACTTGCCCTTCAGCAATGGACTGTACATTACCCAAAGTGACGACAAAATCTATTATGCAACCCGCTATGCTGTGCTGGAAGTGGACAAGCAGGAGCGTTCTGTGCGCCGAATGACAAAGGTCGAGGGCCTAAGCGACGTAGAGGTGAAACTCGTGAAATACAACCGGGGGAGCAATATCCTCGTCGTGGTGTACGATGACAGCAAAGTGGATATTGTGAGCGAAACGGGCGTGCTTACGCTGCCTTCCATCGCCGATGCCCCGTTCCTTGGCGGCAAGACAATATTCGATATCTTCATGGCCAACGACTCCATCGCCTACTTTGCCGCCAACTACGGCATCACTACGCTAAACCTGAAACAAGGGCTTTTTCCAAACACCATCAAAACCACCGTGGAGGTGCGCTCCGTCCGCATTTTTGAGGATAAAATTTATGCGGCTACCGACGACGGCCTCTATGTCGCAGACCCCAATGGCGGCTACAACATCAACGACTTCTCCAATTGGGAATGGCTGAACGGAACGAAGGGCCTGCCGCAAGATTTCGAATCGGACGCCATGACCCTGTTCAACAACCAGCTTTACCTCGACGTGAACGACAGCCTGTACCGCTTCAATGGCAATGAGGCTGCCTACATCTTTCATTCTGACACACTCGATCTGACCTACCTGACTTCAGAAGGCGAGCATTTGCTGGCCGGATTCTATTGTGGCGAAAGCTGCAAGGGCAAGGTCTTTTCCATTGGCCAGGATAATGTTGCTTCGCAAAAAGGCTCCTCCTGTGTCATTTTCCCAAGGTATGCCATCGAGGACGAAGAGGGCAACATTTGGTACGCCGACGAGATACGTGATTTTTACGTGCAGGACAAGGGTTCCTCGTGTACTTCTTTTAGCATAAACGGCCCGTATTCCATCAACACCTACCAGCTCGATGTGGCCAACGGTAAGGTCTGGGTTGCTGCGGGGGGGGTGGACCTCACGTTCAGCGCCGTGTTCCGCACGGACGGATTCTTCGAGCTTTCGGAGGGGCAATGGAGCGTGTTTAACCTAAAAAACACGCCCGAACTCGATGGGATTTCTGATTTCCTAGACATTAAAACAAGCCCGAAAAACGGCAAAATATATGCCGCCGCTTTCCTTGATGCACTGGTGAGTTATGACCCGGCAACGGAAGAATTCCAAGTTTACAACGAAACCAACTCCACCCTTCGTGGTGCACAGTTGGACACCTCACGCACCCGAGTCACTGGCCTCGCTTTTGATGCACAAAACAACCTCTGGATATGCAACCACAATGCGGAGAAGCCTTTGGCCGTGATGACTGATGCTGGCGATTGGTACAGCTTCGAACTCTCTTGCCTGGTGGATGACCAGATTCAGCGAGTGGTCGTGGATGCCCTCGGCTACAAATGGATGTTTTCTTCGGGCAACAGCACGGGCGTCATCGTTTTCGACGAGGGCGACGACCTCGCCAGCTCTTCCGACGACCGCTGCGTGATACTCAACTCCTCCAACTCCGTTTTACCTACCAACGAAATCACGAGCATGGAAGTGGACCGTGACGGCAGCGTTTGGGTAGGAACCAAGCTTGGCGCAGCGGTGTTCCAGTGCGACCCGTTCGGCGGTGAGTGCCCCGGCAGCCGCCCCTTCGTCACCGTGGACGGCTTCGGGGCCAACCTCCTTGAAGACATTGAAGTGCGGGCCATCGCCGTGGACGGCGCCAACCGAAAATGGTTCGGCACGGGTGCTGGCGTCTTCGTCATGTCGCCAGAAGGCAACACCCAAATCGTACATTTCACCGCTGAAAACAGCCCGCTTTTTGACAACGGCATCACTGATATTGACTTCGATGATGAAACAGGCGAGGTGTACATCGGCACTTTGCGTGGCCTGATTTCATATCGGGCTGAAGCCACTTCGGCACCCGCCTACCACCCCGGTGCATTGGTATTCCCTAACCCCGTACGGGAGGACTACCACGGGCCCATCGCTATCAAAGGGCTGGCGGAGGACTCCACCGTGAAAATCACGGACATCAGTGGGCAGTTGGTCTATGAAACAGAGGCGCTGGGTGGGCAAGCTATTTGGGACGGGAACGACTACAACGGACGCCGTGCCAATACGGGCGTGTACCTCGTGTACGCCACCAACCGCAACTCGAACGACCCGCAGGTGGCCGTGGCGAAGATTTTGCTGGTGAAATAGCTTGTGAAACAAACACCCTGAAACTATTCTACCCCCATGTATTCCCAGCAAAAAGTAGCATATTTTGACTGTGCCGCATCACCAGCCACTTTCGAAAAGTAATCCCTCGCCTTCACCTTTTGGCCGAGGTCAAAATAGCGCTTGCCGATGAACCAACAGGCGGCACTTTTCTTGTAAAAATCTTCCGACTCCAACAGCTTTTCAAATAACGACAGTGCCTCGTCGTAGCGTTTCATCTGGTGAAGCGTCCAGGCGTGGTAGAAGTTCATGTTGTCGAGGTCGGCAGGTTCGAGTTGCAGGTTGGGTTGGCGCTCCAGCAGCCGGAATGCCTCATCTGCACGGACGTAGCACTTGTTGAAACAGTAGTTTTCGGCGGCATTGAAGTAAGGCAGAAAGTCGCCCGTTTCCCTGAATTTTTCATGCAGCAAAACCTTGAAAGCATCGCCGGGGTCGAGCGCGGTGAGGGCGAGGTAGTTGTCAATATCGAGACGGAAAGTGTCGGCAAGCAGCAGGCTGGCCAATGCCGCCTCCGTGGTATCTGCGTTGGATTCAAGGAGTTTTCCCAACGGCTTTCGCCATTTTTTATCGCCTTTGGCAAACTTCACCAGCCCCTCAAAGAGCAGGTGGTCATTTCCCGGCAGCCGCTCCATGGCAGCAAGTGCCAAATCATAATCACCAAGCAGGGAACCGAGGTAAAATGCATTGCCGAGCACGGTCTGGTCGGCATTTTTATCCTTCACCGAGCGGTTCAGGTAATGGCGGGCGCTGTCCATTTTGCCGGAGAAAAAAAACTCCCCGGCCATGTCGCTCAACAGCCCGGTTTGGGCAGGGAAAAGCCTGTGCACCTGCCGGTATGCCGCCATCATCCCGTCGAAATCGCCCCGGTCGCCGAGGTAGCGGGCATAATTGGCAAGCTGAATGGGCAGGTCTGGGTCAGTCTTGGCGTGTTGCTTCGCAATCGACAATTGATTCAGCAGTTTCTCCCGTTGCAACGACAGCGCATAAAGCTGGCAAAGCCCAAGTTGGATGTCCTCTCGTCCAGGGTCGAGTTTGAGGGCAGCGACCCAGAGCCGCTCGATACCCGCCGCCACCGAATCCGGCACTACGACTGGCGGCGAACCTTTCTCCAACGTACCCGCATCGTACACGTCCTCCACAAAATTGCGAAGCAAAGACCCCTGCAACTGCTCCTCGTAAAGGTATTTGTTCAGTACCACGTTGCCCTTCATCATGATGGCGTCCACGTTGATGGGGTCTTGCATCAAGTAGCGGTTCACGAGGTCTTCCGCCTCACCTACCATGCCCGCCTTCATCAGCGCAGTGGCGTCTTCGATGATGTTTTGGCTGAAGGCCAAAAAGGCATTTATCAAGAAAAAGTTGAGTAGAAATGCTCGTTTCATAGTTCTATTAAGCAATTTTCAATTCTCCTCACGGTTTCCATTTGATGTTGCAACCCGCACTTGGGTATTGCTTCGCAACGGGCTGGTTGCCAGCCAGCACCGCATCAAGCGCAGCCCGGAGGTCACGGCCACTGAGGGGTGTGCCGGAGTTGGGGCGGGAGTCATCGAGACGGCCCCGATAGGTCAGGCGCAGGTCTTTGTCGAAGACATAAAAATCGGGGGTGCAAGCGGCATCGTATTTCCGTGCGACCTCCTGTGTTTCGTCGTACAAATAGGGGAACGGATATCCGACTGTTTGCGCCAGCACCTTCATTTTGTCGGGCGCATCGGCAGGGTATTTTTCGGCATCGTTGGCGCTGATGGCCACGAAGCCTATGCCCTGAGGCAGGTAGTCGTTGGCCAGCCGCACAATTTCTGGGTTGACGTGCACGACGTATGGGCAGTGGTTGCAACTGAAAATGATGACAGTGGCGGCCTTGCCTGCGATGTCTTTCAGTGTGAGCATCTTGCCAGAAACGGTGTCGGGGAGTTTAAATTCAGGTGCTGCTGTACCAAGCGGCAGCATGTTTGATTCGGTGTAAGCCATTTTAAAGGAAAAAGATTAAAGGTAAAAGGCAAAAGTAGGGATTAGTTGGCAGTTCGTCAGTTGGCAGTGGGCAGTCGGGGCAGTGGTCGCAGCCACCGACTGCCCACTGCCAA
>JAIPBL010000090.1 GCA_021739645.1 Saprospiraceae bacterium
CTACGCTTACGCTCGCAACTACAGCACCGAAACAGAAGACATGCGCATGTTGGCAGCGATAGCTTCAAAATAATTGGTAGGCAAGCGAAAAGTATTCTAGGTCTCATTCACCACAAACGATAAGGTCTCAATAAAAAAGTCTCATTCAAATAAACAAGGTCTCACTCACAGCAAGAACAAGGTCTCAACTCACGTAAAAAACAAGAACTCATTTACAAAAACATAAAGGCCAAAATGTTGATTTCCAACATTTTGGCCTTTTGTTTTTGGTAAAACCTGGATTCAATATTGTGTTAATTGCCTCCTACAGCTTTGTTGCTGCGCAAAAAATTAACAATTCCTAAATGACCCCACCCAGCCTTTTCTATCAAAATAGATACTTTTGCCAGTCAGCGGGTGAGAGCGTGAGCGGAGGCATATCTTGTCCATTCTCCATATCCAACTCAATTAACTCAATTACCAGTAACTCAATAACATTAAATATTCATGTCAAAAAAAATCCTAATTATCGGTGCAGGCGGCGTAGGCCGGGTCGTCGTTTACAAATGCGCACAGCACCCCGAAGTTTTCGGTGAGATACTACTCGCCAGCCGCACCAAGTCAAAATGCGACGTCATCGCAGCAGCGGCGAAGGAAGCCACTGGCCACCAGCACATCACCACCGCCGCCATTGATGCCGAAGACATTCCGGCCTTGGCCGACCTCATCCGGCAGTTCCAGCCAGCGATGGTCATCAACGTGGCGCTGCCGTACCAAGACCTGACCATCATGGAGGCATGCCTGCAAACGGGCGTCCACTACCTCGACACCGCCAACTACGAGCCGAAGGACGTAGCCAAATTCGAATACTCCTGGCAGTGGAAGCTCCACGACCGCTTCAAAGAAGCGGGCCTGCTGGCCGTGCTGGGTTGCGGCTTTGACCCGGGTGTCACCAATATCTTCACCGCTCGCGCTGCCAAGCACCACTTCGACGAGATGCACACGCTCGACATCGTGGACGCCAATGCTGGCTCGCACGGCAAGGCGTTTGCCACCAATTTTAACCCGGAAATCAACATCCGGGAAATAACGCAGCGGGGCCGCTACTGGCAGGACGGCAAGTGGGTGGAGACCGAGCCGTTCGAAATCGGCAAGGCCATCAACTACCCGAACATCGGGCCACGGCAGTCGTACCTGCTCTACCACGAGGAGTTGGAGTCGCTGGTGAAGCACTTCCCGACCCTCAAGCGTGCCCGCTTCTGGATGACCTTCGGCGAGGAGTACCTGACGCACCTTCGGGTGATTCAGAACATCGGCATGGCGGGCATCGAACCTATCAAGTTCAACGGCATGGACATTGTGCCGCTGGAATTCCTCAAGGCCGTGCTGCCGAACCCCGGCGACCTCGGCACCAACTACACCGGCTTCACGAGCATCGGCTGCCGCATCAGCGGCGTGAAGGACGGCCAACCGAAGACCTACTACATCTGGAACAACTGCAGCCACAAGGCCGCCTACGAGGAGACCGGCACACAGGGCGTGAGCTACACGACGGGCGTGCCCGCCATGCTCGGTGCCATGATGATACTCACCGGCGAGTGGTCCGGCAAGGGCGTCTTCAACGTGGAGCAGTTCAATCCCGACCCATTCTTGGCGAAGCTCGGCGAGTACGGGCTGGCTTGGGAGGAGGAGATAAATGGGGATTTGGAGATGGGGTAATGCCTGCCTCTTTGGGGCTTGCAAGATTATAGTTCTTTGATTTACAGAATGAGTTTTTTCCTCCCGCAGATTTTACAGATTTACGCAGATGGTTATTTGATTTTTCCTTCGGAAAAATCTGCGAATTCTGCGAAATCTGCGGGAGGAAAAAACTCATTCTGTTTGTCAATTAACTATAATTCAAGATAGCAGGTGCTGGCGATGTGCTGGTATCTGCTTTTTTATTAGGCCCGACGTGCCGTTTTCTGTCATTTTATAACCGTTCCACAAATGAAATCGCACAAGTCAATTTTTCATAAAAAAGGTTGGGATTTTTTTCGTGATGTAACTTTATATTTATCGCACCAAACAGCCACAAAGACTGGCTCCATAAAACACAAATTAACCCTGAAAAATGAAAACTTGATGCATTACCTGTTTTCGAATGGGGATGCCCACTTTAAAAACTTTTCCTTGCTGGAAACCCCCATGGGAGATTATAGATTAAGCCCTGCTTATGACCTACTGAACAGCCGTCTCCATATAGAAGACAAAGACTTTGCATTGGATGATGGCCTGCTGCCCCGGAATTTGGCACAAGGAAAAATCAGTCATCAATTTGGTGTACTTGCCGAACAGGCTGGCATCAGCCAAAAAACGTTTGATGACATCCGGTCATTGATGCTGTCAAAATCGGATGTCGTTGAAAAAATGGTGGCGGCTTCCTTCCTCAATGAAGCAACAAAAAGGAATTATTGGCAGTCGTATCAGGGACAGTTGAAGCAGTTGATGAAGGAATAAGTCATAAGCTAGGCAGCGCCCGTGGAGGACGATGACGTGGAGTATAATCTGGGTTTTGAGGATTCGGGAATTGTGGTAATTTTGGTGAGTTGTTTGCAGCACAGAAGGATAGGCGCTTGATTTTCAAGAGGTTATCATTCTGTGAGTTGCGTGAGTACAATAGTTAGGCGGCATGAATAAAAAAAACGAAAAAATGAAACTGCAATGGAGCATAATAATTCTGGTTCTGATAATGACATCATGTAAAAGTCAAGTCGGAATTTATTGCACCGAACCGAATTACACAGCCTTTTGCTACGAATTAAAAAAGGATGGGAAATTTAAATTTGATGAAGGAACATGCACGGGTTCATCTCAGGGAATTGGAGAATATGAAATTATTGAAGATACGATAAAGTTCAAATTCCAAAAGCACGAAATAAATAGAGGAGGATATCAATTAGATAAAATCAAAGAAATAGACAAAGGAATTATCGTAAATTTAATGGTAATTGACTCACAGTCAAGAGAGCCGATAATAGGATACGATGCTGCCATGTATTCAGAAGATGTGCTGATAGGTGGTAAATCTGGAGACCTTGAAGGCAAAGCCAGGGTCGTAACAGCATTCAATCATAAGCCCATTAAAATAGAAATTTCATTTACAGGTATGCATCCTGTTAATTTCAAACTAAAAGAAGAGGGAGAATATAAAGTTTTGGCAGAGTTAGTGAATGGATGGTCTCGACCCGTACTGAAACAAGAAAGGATTTATAGATTGATAAAATTAAATAAAGAAATTTTGGTGATTGGAGGTTTTGGGGAAGAAGATTGGAACCAAACACTTTACCGATACGAAGAAAAGAAAAAATGAAAATCAAAAGAACACACCGCCTAACAAAGCATACCTGCCCATAGGCAGCAAAAGCTGGCTACGTCAGGTATGCCAACCGTTTCACCGCACCACCACCAAACTCCCCCTTACCAGCACCACCCGTCCAGGCGTCACCTCCACCTCCGCAAAAAAAGTGAAGACCGAATCCTTTGCATCCTCGCCTTGGTGGCTCCCATCCCAGCCATCCGCTGCCGAATTGGTGAAGAAGTTCCTTTTTTCAAAAACCTGACTTCCCCAGCGGTCGAAAATCTGCAACTGGTGTACCAGCGACGGCTCCTCGGTATATAGCACGAAGCGGTCGTTGCCCACCGTCGAGTTCAGGTTGATGATATTTGGGGCATAGATGCGTGGCTCCACGTAGAGCAGCAGGCTGTCCTTGCCGGGGCAGCCGTTTTCATCGAAGACGGTCAGGTTCACCCATATCGTCGAGTCGGGATTGTAGTAATAGAGCAGGCAATCCGGGCAGCCGCTGGCATCGGCGGGCACCCACTCGGTGGCGCTGATGGGCACGGTGGTGAAGCCCTGCAAAATCACCTCGTCGCCGGGCCGGAGGGGCTTGGGCAGCTTCATCGCCACGAGGTGGACGTACACGCTGTCCGGCTGCGGCAGGGTGAAATGCACGGGTTCGTTGTAGCAGCCGGAGGCATCGAAGACGGTGAGTCGGTAATCGTCGCCCACCAAGCCGTCAATCACCGGGTCGTTGGACTGGTGCTGGCCGTGGTCAACGGAGTAGAGGTAGGGCGGGTCGCCGCCGTTGGGCAGACCGAAGACGATTTGGCCGTCCGGATAGTTGTAGCAGGAGGGTTCGGTGTAGCTGAAATCGAATTGCGGAGCGGCCAAAGGCACGTCCAGCGAGTCGGAGGTGAGGGCGGTATTGCGGCAGCCGCCTAGGTAAGCGACGGCCGTGTACATGCCCGGCGCTTTTACGATGAACATTGTGTCCGAGCCTTCCTGCAAGATGGTATCGTCGTACACCCATTTCAGTTTATCAAAAAAACCGCTCGCTGTGAGCGTGTCCGGGCAGATGCCATCGCCGTGTAGCGTGAGGTGGACGCTGGGGCGCAGGTACTCGTAGCCCGTCAGCAGGCTGGCATAGCTGGCGTATTCCTGCCGCCCGATGATGCAGGCGTACACCGCCCCGCTGGAGCTGATTTCTAGCTTCGTAATGGCCTCCACATGGCTGAAAATTCGCTTGGCCTTGTACGTGACAAAGTCGTTGTTGCCCTGCACCTCAATCGGCGGCCCGATGTCCACCGGGTCGCCATCGAAGCGAACGTTGACCGATGCATTGCGGAGCGCCACAATCATCAGCGAGCCGTCGAAGCGCTGTGGGCCGATGCGGTTGGGCAGGTAAATATTGTCAATCCGGTGCGGGATGCCGCAGCTCAGCGGCGGGATGAACATGAGCGAAGGGGTATGCAGGCTGGTCTTCCCGGTATCGTAGCCGCCCGTCATTTGGTAGGCAAAAGCAGGCTCTGTCGTGCGCACGAAAATGTTTCCCGCAGGGAGATAATGATAGGACGGCAGGGAAAGAAACTGCCCCGCATTGAGCGTAGCGAAGGCCGTGTCCGCCCCGTTTATCCAAACTTCCGTGTTGTCGAAATGGGCGATGATGATGGGGTGTTCGAGCGTGGTCGGGCCGTCGCCTTTGCAAAAAATGTACTCCTTGCCGACCTGTTCGAGCGGCAAAATCTGGTCCACGCCGATGTCGTTTGCTTCGTAAGTCACCGGGGCGCCGAGCCAGCCGCCGCAGGTCACGGCGATGGGTTTCGTTGCTTCCAGCAAGGCGCCGACGAAGCCATTTTTGGGGAAGTCATCGCCAACGCCTGGAATCTTATAGGCCATTACCACCGATTCGCCCCGCTGGAGCTGCATGGTGATTGGAGTTGGTGGGATACCATTCGTGCTGGGCAGGTAGTTAGAAAAATTGATGGTCGTGCCGTTCTCAGTGGCCAGGAGGCCGACCGTGTTGTAGCGCTGCCCCGTCTTGTCGTGGACTTGCACCACCGTCCCGATTCGAAATGTCTTGCCGAGTGCCGCCCGGCCTTTGTAGGTCAAAAAACAAGCATCGGCCTTGCCCTCAGTGAGCAGCCGAAAGGAGGCGTGGAATTTTTTTGGGCCGTGGATGACGAGGCCGGACTTGGGCAAAACTTCGTTCAACAAGACATCGGCCACGAGTAGTTGGCTGAAGGTGCTGCTCAGTTCGTAAATGAACGGCTCGGTGCTGCTGATGGTCGCCGTTTTCACCACCTGCCCCGAGCCATCCTCGATGACGACGGGGAACGGTGTTGTTTCGGGGGTGTAAACGTAGATGTACTGCGTGCCCATCGTGCTGCTGGGGAACATCGGCGGCATCCAGTGGATGGTGTCCAACTGGGCGAACAAGGCTGGGCTGCCTATGCAGAGGAACAGGCAGAAAAGCAGTATTGGCCGGAGTTTGAGCATTTTTAGAAACGAATTTAGCGATAGCGGTCAGTGCCGATGGCGTTCCAAAAGTAGGACTTAAAACGGGAAAAGAACGAAGCTACTGGTCGGAGGAGGGAGAAATGAGCAGGTGTGGCGGCTGGGAGTCATTTATTTGGGTAAAAACTAAGACCCCAAATTCCGCCACCCCTTCCGCACCACCTCCAAGTCCCGCCCGATTTCATAATCTTTTGCGTAAAAAAAGTCGAGCCGCTGGGAAGTGGCTTCGTCAAGTTGTTTATCGGGGAAGGCATCGGTAGGGGAGAGGACGCCGGGTTTAATTTTTGGGAATTTGGGAATTGGGGAATTGGGGAATTGGGAGGCAGAATAGCCGACCCACGATTTTTTGCCCAAGAAAACCTGTACCAAATTCCCAAGTAACCTGCCGCCATTTTTTACCAAAAATATGAGTGGAATGGCCAACATTAGAAAGCAAAAAGCCAACCCCAAATCCAACAGTCGCTTGCTGCGGCGAGCCGTCGGGCTGGCGATTCGGTAACGGACAGCGGTAGTGTACAGCTCGCCCGCCGCATCCTTCGAGCTGCTGCCGATGATGGTCTGGCCGCCCTCCGGCACGGTGCGGTACTCGATGCGGGGCCCGAGCCGCTCCATCCAATGCATGGTCTGTGAGGCAGATACGTCTTTCATGCAAAAAATGATTTCGTCCAAATGGTACAGCGCCGCTAGCTCATCTAAATGCTCGTTACTTCCCAAGTATTCCTGCCCCGACTGCCCACTGCCAACTGTCGAACTGCCAACTCTCCCGATAAAATTCTTCTCCACCCCCACCTGCCGCAGCAGTTCTCGCACCCGCTCCGTTTCCGACTCCGACCCCACGATGGCGAGGTTGGCCGGGCGGGAGCGCCCAACGCTGAGGTTACCCGTTTTGAAAAAATGAAAAACAAACCGCAACACTGTCAGTGCCAGCATGGACCAGACAGTAGCCAAAAGAATCACCGCCCTCGAAGGCCGCAGGTCTTGGGGTAAAAAACCGTACACCGCCGAGATGACCACCGTGCCGAGCAGCAGCCCACGGGTCAGTCGGCGCAGGTTCGACGACTCGTCGTAACCCCCGCTGAACCACAGCGCTGCCAGCCAGACGAGCGTGTAGAACGGGGCGTTGAACTGCATGAAACTGTGCTTGAACCAGTAGGGGTCATGGTAGAAATAGTTGGCCCAAAAGACTTTGCAAAGCCAAATGCCGCCGAACATCAGCACGGCATCGAGCAGGGGTAGGTAGCTTTTTTTGAAAAAATTGCCGACGAGGGTCATGCCCGCCCGCAGCCAGATGGCGCCGTAAATCATGGCGATGAACAGTGTCGCCTGCCGCCCTTGGAAGTGCTTTCGGGCGAAAATTATCATGGCCTGGTAAAAAGTGCGGACGTAGTTCAGGCTGCCCTTTTTCGTGCTTTCGCCCTTGTAGTGGATGATGGTGGTATCGGCGAAATAGTAGTTTTTGTAGCCCGCCTGCACGATGCGGTAGCTCAGGTCAATGTCCTCGCCGTACATAAAAAATGCCTCGTCGAGCAGGCCTATTTTATCCAGCACCGAGCGGCGCAGGAGCATGAAAGCCCCGGCCAGCACGTCCACTTCGTGTGTCTCGTTTTTGTCTAAAAAGCCGAGATGGTAGTGCCCGAAGGTTTTCGATTTTGGAAAAATGGCCGATAGTCCGAACGTTTTGCAGAAAGCCACCCACGGATTCGGAAAGCCCCGCTTGCTTTCTGGGAGGAACTGCCCGCTGCCGTCAATCATCTTCACCCCCAGCCCGCCCGCTTCGGGGTGCGCTTCCATGAAGGCAACGCATTTGGTCAGGGTATCTTCTTGCACCACGGTGTCGGGGTTCAGTAGCAGGACGTACTTGCCTGTGGAGGCTTTGATGGCTTGGTTATTGGCGACGGCGAAGCCCGTGTTTTTTTGATTGGCGATAAGTTTTACTTCGGGGAAATGGGTGCGCACCATCTGCACACTGTCATCGGAGGAGGCGTTGTCAACTACCCAAACATCACCAAAGTCCGCACTGGGCGTGGCTTTTCGCACACTCAGGAGGCACTGCTCCAGGAAGTGGCGGACGTTGTAGTTGACGATGATGGTGGTGAGCATGGGTGTTAGGGGAGGCGGGCTATTTTTTGTTGGAGGTAGTAAACGGCTGCCATGCAGAATGGCTCGTATTTGCCGTCGGTCACCTCCAGCCAATGTTTAATTTCTGCCCTCAATTCGCCTTCGCTCCATGTCTTGTTTTTCCCCTTACCCATCATGGCGATGCGGGCAGTCTTGATGGCTTCTTTTCTCCACTCGACCAATCGTTGATTGTTCAACTTCAAGACTTCCACCAAATCTTTGTGGATATTTTCGTTTTTGGAAAAAATTTCACCAGAAGACTCGTACCCAATTTGAAGCTCGCAATCCTTTTTCATGGGATTAACAGTAATCGGGTCACTTCCCTTTGCCGTATCACAGTGCTGCAAATGCTTGGCTTCTCCTTCGTTGCCCCTGCACACTGCCAGCATGTTCAAGTAGTTCATTTGCAAGGCATTGTCTCCAATTTTGGCTTGGTAGTGTTCAATTTTGGTGATGGGAATACCTTTTTCATCGAGTGTATTGTCAATTCGCTGCATGCAATAGGCACAGAGACTGCCCTGCTCCTTCAGTAAAGCCCTGCGGATGTCATCCTTGTTGCAGCCATCAAAAGTAGCGCCTGGGGTCGAACGCTTTTCTTTCAAAGAAGCGGGTTCGTTTTTAAGATTTTTTTGGATGTATTTCATTCAAAAAAATATCAGGCGGTTAAAAATTTGAGGTGCAATCCGGCACTGACCAGTTCCGGGTCATCATTTCCATACTTTTCTTCAAGCTCGTTAAGAAATGCCTCGGCTTCTTCTTTTTTGTCTGGGTCGTCAATAAGCCGATAAAGTTTTTTGAAATCTTTTTTTGCCTCGTCTGGTCGGCTTTCCACGGCGAACAAGTCCCATAAAATTGAATTGCTGTCCCTGCCGAAGGTATGCGGGGTTTTCACCAGTTTGAAATCCTCCAACACAAACACGTTCTCCCTAGGCACATTGCTCAAAACCTGTGGTGAGTGCGTGGTGAGGATGAACTGGATGTTGGGGAAGGTGCGGCGAAGGTGGGGTGTAAATATTCGCTGCCAACCAGGGTGCAAATGGACTTCCACCTCGTCAATTAATGCTATTCCATACCCAAGTAAAGGATCATCTGACTTGGGAGCTGCAATATATAATCGGCGGGCTAAATCGCCGAATAATGCCAAAATTGATTTCTCTCCACTTGATAAATTTCCGAGAGAAAGTGGGAGGCCATTTTTTTCGATTATTAGTTCTTCTTTAGGCTGCCTTCTGACTCTGGGATGGACGAATCCGTTAAGGAAAGATGAAATAGCCCTCCTGACTGTTTCAAGTCCTTTGTCTCTAAAAGCGTTGTCATTGTATAAGCGTTGTTCATTTTCAAAGTCTTCAGTATTTCTAAACCATTCAAAGAAGGTTGTGTAATCTATGCGTTTATTGAAAGCACCTTCGTATGCATCATACTGCTTTAGTTGAGACATATCTTTCGTTTTCAATGATGGTTCTTCAGGCACAAAACGGTTTGATGGGTAATAAGATATAATTGGTAAATCATAACCATCCGGTGAGTCTTTAGCGTCATCCAATGAAGCCTCCGTCCAAGTATATTCAGGAATCGTTTTAGAATTTAAGCTAGGTAAGTTAACCCCTTCCGCTCTATGTAGTTTAAAAATCACCTGAGTTTCGTCGTCCAAACCCAATCTACCACTTGCGGTAGCTGCCCCATTCATTATATCATTATTGGTGACTTCAACATCATTGTTGAAGACGAAAATACCTTGACTAAATATTTGGAGCAAAATATTTATTCCCTCAACCACACTCGTCTTTCCTGCCCCATTCACCCCCACGAACACCGCCAGCCCACTCTCCCCCTCCGGGAAGTCAATGGTCAAGTCCTCGAAGCCACGGAAGTTTTTCAGTTCTAATTTTTTGATTCGCATATCATTTCGATTTTCAAAATTACTCGTTGCTCAATTTATACGGCACCCTCGCCACAATACTCCTTCCCAGCGTCACCTCGTCCGCATACTCCAGCTCACCGCCGAAGCTCACGCCCCGGGCGATGCTGCTCACCGAAATGCCCGAGTCCTTCAGTTTTTTGGTGATGTAAAACATCGTCGTGTCGCCCTCAATGGTGGGGGAGATGGCGAGGATGATTTCCCGGATTTCGCCAGAGGCGACCCGTTGCAGCAGCGAGTCAATGGTCAGTTCGCTGGGGCCGATGCCTTCCAACGGGTTGATGAGGCCGCCAAGCACGTGGTACAAGCCCCGGTACTGCGAGGTGTCCTCGATGGCCATTACGTCGCGGATGCTTTCCACCACGCAGACCATCGAACGGTCACGACGCTTGTCAGCACAGACTTCGCAGATGGGTTCATCGCTCAGGTTGTGGCAGATGGTGCAGTGCTGGATGCGCCGCCGCATGTTCACCACTGCCTCGGCGAACTGCTCGGAGGTCTCCGGCGGCTTGCCGACGAGGTGCAGTGTGAGGCGCAGTGCCGTCTTCCGTCCGATGCCGGGCAGGCTGGCAAATGCCTCGACGGATTGTTCTATCAATTTTGAAGAAAAATTCATGTCAATGGTTAGTGCACAGTTTTAATATCTCAAACCCTCAAATTCTCGCTGTCTCCATCACTTCCTTAACTTTGCACCGCTTTTAACAACCAAAAGCGGCAAATTTCATTTAGAAAAGCGAAATTATCTCATTTTTGCGAAGTTTGCCCTTCCAACCAACTTGAAACTCACAACTCACAACTCGAAACTCAATAAAGAGAATGGCTGAAATTATCAAAATGCCCCGCATGAGCGACACGATGACGGAAGGAAATATCGTTGCGTGGCACAAAAAAGAAGGCGACAAAGTAACGCCTGGCGACCTATTGGCCGAAATTGAAACGGACAAGGCAACCATGGATTTTGAAAGTCTTTGGGAAGGCACGTTGCTCCACATCGCCATAAAAGACGGTGTAGTGCCGGTTGAGGGCCTGATTGCCGTCATCGGCAAACCAGGCGAGGACTGGCAATCACAAGTAGGTGCTAGCGGAAGTGATGCCAAAGCCACCTCAAATGGCCAAGCCAAAGCCGCAGAACCTACTCCTGTGCCGGTACCGGAACCAGCATCTGCAAGCGTTGCGGCGCCAGCTGAACCTGCCGCACCTGCTGCCAGTGGTAGCCGAATGAAGGCATCGCCGTTGGCAAAAAGCATTGCCAAAGAATCGGGTATTGATATTGCTTCTGTGCAAGGCTCTGGAGACGGTGGCCGTATTATACGGCGGGATGTGGAGGCAGCACTGGAAAACAAAGGTGCAGCACCCGCACCCCCAACCCCTAAAGGGGAGTCTCAACCTTCGCAAATGCCAGTGTTCAATTTTGCCGGAGGCGAATCTTTCGAAGAAAAAACAGTGAGCCAGATGCGCAAGGCCATTGCCCGCCGGTTGAGCGAGAGCAAATTTTCTTCTCCGCATTTTTACCTGACCATGGAAATCAACATGGACAGCGCGGTGGCGCTTCGCCCAAAGCTGAACGAATTGGCTGCTCCGATTAAAATTTCGTTCAACGACATCGTGATAAAAGCCGCCGCTGCTGCTTTGCGCAAGCACCCAGCGGTGAACTCCTCTTGGCTCGGCGATAAAATCCGCTACAACCAGCACATCAATATCGGTGTGGCCGTGGCAGTGGAGGACGGCCTGATGGTTCCGGTGGTAAAACATGCGGACATGAAGCCGTTGTCAATCATCAACCAAGAAGTGAAAGTGATGGCGGAAAAGGCCCGTGCGAAAAAGCTGCAACCGGACGAAATGACGGGCAACACGTTCACCATCTCGAACCTTGGCATGTTCGGCATCGAAGCGTTCACGGGCATCATCAACCCACCGGATGCCTGCATCTTGGCCGTCGGTGCCATCATCCAAAAGCCCATCGTGAAGGGCGGCGAAATCGTCGTCGGAAACATGATGAAGGTGACGCTCTCCTGCGACCACCGGGTGGTGGACGGGGCGACTGGCTCGGAGTTCCTGCAAACGATGAGAGGGATACTCGAAGAGCCAATGCGACTACTGGTTTGACAGTATGAAAAAAAGGAAGCCCCCAGGCCGTGGATTTCGCTGCTTGGGGGCTTTTTAGTTTTTGAGGCATTGGCAAATGTGTTTTTACAAAAACCTGTTTATATTTGCGCCTCTTTTGAAGAAAGGGAAAACGTATTGATTTGATTATCAACAGATTGCGGGTGTGGCGAAATTGGTAGACGCGCCAGACTTAGGATCTGGTGCCGCGAGGCATGGGGGTTCGAGTCCCTCCACCCGCACATTTTTTCTGGAAAGTTATGAGTTACGAGTTTTGAGTTTTGAGTGGCTCGCCATCTGAACTCAAAACTCGAAATTCAAAACTCAAAACTCTTCAAATCGCCCTCCTCACCGAATTTTTACAAAAAAACAAAAGCTAATTCACCATGCCTAAAGTTGTCAGAGAGGACATTGACGCACTCAACACCATGATTACTGTAATCGTTGAGAAGGAAGACTATGAGCCTGATTTCAAAAAAGAATTGAACAAACTCAAGGATAAAGGCGCCATCAAGGGCTTCCGCAAGGGCAAGACGCCACTGTCTTTTTTGAAAAAAATGTATGGCAAGGGCCTCCTCAGCGAAATAGTCTCCAACGTCCTCCACAAGGAGTTGAACGAGTTGATGAACACCAAGGAACTTACCTTTATGGGCCAGCCGATTCCGGTACAGGACCAAAAGCCCGTCAATTTTGACTACAACAGTGAGGAACCATACTCCTTCCAGTTTGAGCTGGGTAAGGCTCCTGACTTTGAGCTGAAAGGTGCAGACAAGGACACCATGTACGATTACTACAAGGTGCAAATTCCTGATGAAAAAGTGGAGGAGCGCCTGCTCTCTGCCCGCAAGCACTACGGTGAACAAGTGGAAACCACTGACCCAATTGCCGAGGACGATATGGTGTACTTCGAGGCGGTCGAACTGGACGGCGATGCTCCAAAGGCCGACGGCTGGAAGACGACTTTTTCTGTGCTCGTGAACCGCCTTGCCGAAGGCGCTACAAAAGACGAAATCAAAAGCAAGCAAAAAGGCGACAAGGTGCGCTTCAACGTGTTCGAGTTGGAGGAAGGCGCCAAGCCAGAGTTTGTGAAAAAATACCTGCTCAATTTCACACAGGCCGATATTGACGAAGGCGCCGAGACTGGCGAAATGTACGAGGGCACGATTGAGAAAGTGACCAACCAGGCCCCTGCCGAACTGACACAGGAGTTTTTCGACAAGGTTTTTGGGCCTGGCGAAATCTACAACCTGGAAGAGGCCAACGCACGTATTGCCCAGAGCTTGGGTGCTAGCCACCAAGGCCAAGCGGATTCACTGCTTTACCGGGAACTTAGGCATCGTTTGATTGAACTCAACCGTGAAGCCATGCCCTTGCCAAACGATTTTATCAAGCGCTGGCTGAAAGTGAGCCAAGAGAAAAATGCGGACGCGCTCATCAACGACTACGAAAACTTCGCCGACGACATGCGTTGGACACTGATAAAAACCAAGCTTTCCAACCAATACGGCATTGAGGTGACAGAGGAGGAAATCACGCAGATGGCCTACAATAAAGTCGCTGGGTATTTTGGGGGCTACGCCGACCAGAAGTACCTAGAGCCAATCGTGAAACGCATGCTGGAAGACCCCGAAAGCCTCAATGGTCTGGCTGGTGATGTGCAGGCGGACAAGCTTTTTTACAAAATGAAAGAAAACATTGGCCTGCGAGAAATCCCCATTTCAGAAGAAGACATCAAGGCGAAATACGATGCAGTACTGGCTGAAGAGGAGCAGAAAGCGAAACTGAAGCAGGGCGCTACTGTTTCTGATGAAGAAGAATAAACTTCATCACCTTTTCAACCACATTTGAATACAGGCGTTTAAAAGCTTGTCAGTTGGGGTAAACGGGCGACGAGAACCTAACCAAATCACCCGGAGATTGCCTTGCGGCACGATACAGCACTAAAAAGTTAATTTATGTTTGACAAAGACGAATTCCTCAAGTATGCGACCAAGCACCTTGGCATGAGCACCATGCACTTGGAGCATTACGCAGAAAAAACAGCCCGCACCATCCCTAACGTGGTTGGCTTCACCCCCAACGTCATCGAAGAGCGCCCAATGAACATTGTCGGCCTCGACGTTTTCTCTCGGTTGATGATGGACCGCATCATCTTCCTTGGCGTATCCATCAACGATTATGTTGCTAATGTCGTGCAAGCACAGCTGCTCTTCCTTGACTCCACCGACAACAAGCGTGATGTGCAAATGTACGTGAACAGCCCCGGCGGCTCTGTGACCGCTGGCCTCGGCATCTACGATACCATGCAGTATATTTCTCCAGATATTGGCACCATCTGTACCGGCCTTGCCGCCTCTATGGGCGCTGTGCTGTTGGCTGCTGGCACCAATGGAAAACGCACTTGCCTCAAGCACTCCAGGGTGATGATTCACCAGCCACTCGGCGGTATGCAAGGCCAGGTGACGGAAATGGAAATCACTTACCGTCTCATCAAGGCGATGCAAAAAGACCTGTATGAAATCCTCGCTACTTGCACTGGCCAGGATTACGATACCATCTCAAAGGACTGCGAGCGGGACAACTGGATGACAGCAACGGAAGCAAAAGCTTATGGTCTTATTGATGAAGTACTCGAACGCCCTGCATCGAAGAAAGCTTAGTTTTTCAGATAAAAAGCATCGAAGTTCAGGGCCTGTTTTTATACGACCCTGAACTTTTGAGTTTTGAAATAAGCGACTTGTGAGAAATAACTTAACCAACATGGCCTGAAGCCAGCATGTTTTGCGACAAAAACCCCAATTCTAACCATCATCTTTTTTAGAAACATTTAAAATGCGCAGAAGCAAACAAAATTACCGCTGTTCGTTCTGTGGGAAGGACAAGTCCGAGGCCCTTATCCTCATCGCTGGTGTAGAAGGTCATATCTGCGAAGTCTGCGTTGAGCAGGCAGTGGACATTATCGAAGAAGAGCTGTACGGAAACAAAAAACAGCAGCAGGAACAGAAAGCACCACCGCCCCCCACCGCTGACCTTCACCTACCGGATAATATGACCCCGGTGGACATCAAAAAACACCTCGACCTCTACGTTATAGGACAAGATGAAGCAAAAAAAACGCTTTCCGTAGCCGTTTATAACCACTACAAACGCCTGGGCCAACCTTCTACCGATGAGGTAGAAATAGAAAAGTCCAACGTTCTCTTTGTGGGAGAAACAGGCACTGGAAAGACCCTCATGGCCAAGACCATCGCCAAATTTCTCAATGTGCCTTTCGCCATCGTGGACGCTACGGTGTTCACCGAGGCAGGCTATGTGGGCGAGGACGTGGAGAGCATCCTCTCCCGCCTGTTGCAGGTTTGCGACTTCAATGTGGCCGCTGCCGAGCGGGGCATCGTTTATATTGACGAGATTGACAAAATAGCCCGCAAGAGCGACAACCCCAGCATCACCCGTGATGTGTCTGGAGAGGGCGTACAGCAGGGCATGTTGAAAATGCTGGAGGGCACCGAAGTAAACGTTCCGCCCCAGGGTGGGCGAAAGCACCCGGAGCAAAAGCTGGTGAAGGTCAACACCCAAAACATCCTGTTTATCTGCGGCGGCGCCTTCGACGGCATCGAAAAGCACATCGCCCGCCGGATGAATACCCACGTCATCGGTTACAAGTCCGACGAGTCCACGACTAACGTGATTGACCGTGACAACCTCATCAAGTACGTCAACCACATGGATCTCAAGCGCTTTGGTTTGATACCTGAGCTTGTGGGCCGCCTCCCCGTAGCCACCTATCTTGAGCCGCTTGACTTTGACACATTGCGCCGGATTCTAACAGAACCGCGCAACGCTTTGCTCAAACAATACACCAAGCTGTTTTCGCTGGAAGGCATCAAACTCAGCTTCACGCTGGAGGCCATTGACTACATCGCCAAAAAGGCGCTGGAGTTCCGCTTGGGAGCAAGGGGACTGCGTTCCATTTGCGAAGCAATGATGAAAGACGCCATGTTCGAGCTGCCTTCGCAGCAGGACATCAAGGAGTTCAAAGTGACAGAATCCTATGCTGCTGAGAAGTTTGAACGCTCCAAGTTTGGGATGCTGAAAGCGGCTTAGTGCAAGTATGAAGTATGAGGTATGGGAAGCGCCCCGACGGAATGGTTTCGTCGGGGCGCTTTTGTTTTGGGTGATGACGAAGGGTTAAAATTTTAACTGGCAGTTGAGGCGGTGTGGGTGAAAATATTTTGCAAAAAGTTTTGTTCATAAAATTTAGTCCATACCTTCACGCAGTTAGATGTTCCAACATCTTTCTTTTTCAAAACATTCATTCACCAACTTAAAATTTTTGACATGAATTCAATTCTTGGACTAGGAAAGTACCTTTTCGCTGTACCGTTTGCCGTTTTCGGCATCATGCACTTGATGAACGCCGATGCTATGGCTGGCATGGCCCCATTTGGCGGTGCTATTGTTGTTTATATCACAGGCTTGGCACTGATTGCAGCCGCCGTGAGCATCATCATCGGTAAATACGACAAGTTGGGCACAGCACTGCTTGGCTTGTTTATGCTGTTGACGGCCCTGTTGGTTCATGCCAAAGGGCTGGCCAATGCTGCCGATGCAGGCGCTTCTGCTGCCTCGATGGGAGGATTGTTAAAGGACTTGATGCTTGCTGGTGCGTCTTGGCTTTACGCAGCCAATTTGTCGAAGGACAATTCTGTGATTGGCTAAATAGGGTTTAGAAATGTAAAAAATGCACCTGCAATTCGTTTTGCAGGTGCATTTTCATTTTGCGGAAATGCAAATGCCGCAGCCCAGCAGATACTTTTTACTTTCTCCTTTTTACTTTCTCCTTTACTTTGCCCCATGCGCTATTTTTCAGAACTCGCCTATAAGGGCACGAACTACCACGGCTGGCAACGGCAACTCAACGCCCCCTCGGTGCAACAGGCCATCGAGGAGGCGCTATCGACCATCCTCGGCACAACCATCGCAGTGACCGGCTGTGGCCGCACCGATACGGGCGTTCATGCCAGCCAATATTTCCTGCATTTTGATTTTGAGGGCAAATTCCCGGAGGAGTTCCTGCGCCGCATCAACAAGCTGCTGCCTTCGGACGTGGCCATCCGTTCCATTTACGAAGTGGCCGCCGATGCCCATGCCCGCTTCGACGCCATTCGCCGCAGCTACGAGTACCATATCGTTTTGGATAAAAACCCCTTTCTCACCGACACGGCGTGGCATTTTCCCTTCTTCGAAAAACTGGATTGGGAAAAAACACAGGCTGCCGCTGCCCTGCTGCTGAATTACGGGGAGTTCCAGCCATTTTGCAAGAGCAACACCGATGTTCACACGATGGAGTGCACCCTCTTCCGCTCCGAATGGGTGCTGGACAAGGCCGCCCGCCGCATGGTTTTCCATGTCAGTGCCAATCGTTTCCTGCGGGGAATGGTGCGGCTCATCGTCGGCATGACGCTCAATGTGGGCTTGGGTAAGGTCGAACTCAGCGAGGTACAGGATGCCCTCGAACGGCAGGTTTTGTTGAAAAAAAGCTGGAGCGTACCAGCGGAGGGGTTGTTCCTGACGGAGGTACGGTATTGAGTTGGCAGTTCGACAGTTGGCAGTTTGCAGTCAGTTTGCAGTTGTTTAGCAGTGCCCCGTTGGGGCATACAGCAGTGGTTCATTCTAATTTCTACCACTTCAATTCAAGCAGAATCTGACTAATAGACTGCTAACTGACTGCCAACTGCCCACTGTCGAACTGCCAACTGTTTACTGCCCAAACAACCCGCCCATGCCCGGTGGTATCATCTGTGATATCATCTTCTGTGCCTCAGCCTGCTCTTTAATCGTTGCCATTTCTAGGGCATTGTTCACGGCGGCGAGTACGAGGTCTTGCACTTGCTCCAGGTCGTCCCAGTCAAGTTTTGACTTGTCAATGCTGATGTCGAGGATTTCCCGGTTGGCACTGGAAGTGACCTTCACGGCCCCGTCGCCCGACTCTCCAACCACCGAGATGGTGGCTAGCTTCTTTTTCATTTCCTCTTGCTGCTGCTGTACGTTTCCGAATAGGTCTCCGAACATGATTTTTTTAATGATTAATGATGAATGGTGGAATGATGAATCTGTGCAAAAGTAGTGCTTTCAGTGAAATGTGTCCTACCTCCAGTCGTAAGTCGTCAATCGTAAGTTGTCAATAAAAAACGACCCAGGTCGCAAAGCCGTCCGTGAAATCCTCAAAGCGGTGCTCCACCCCTGCTGGCACGAAAAGCAGGTCGCCTGCGGCAAATGGGCGGCGTTCTCCGTTGTTGAAAAATGTGCCGCTGCCGCTGATGACCACGTAGATTTCGTCCTGGTCGTGCGGCTTTTGCAGGTCAAATTTCTTGGGCTGGTAAACTTCCACGTACATCCGTCCATCCTCCAAAAGCGTGACAAATGGCTTGCCGTCAGGGTGGTTTTTCAGGATGCTCAATGCCTCGTCAGAACTGATTTTCCAACGTTCGGGCAGGGTAGGCGGGTTTATTTTCTCCGTAAAAATTTGTCCCAAATGATGCTCCAAGTGGTCGAGGTAATCTTCGATGAGAAACTGCAAGGTAGCCGCCGTCCCATCCGGCAGCACGATGGGGTGGGGCAGTTTTTCCATCGGCAAATTTTTCAAAACTGCCACGATTTGCGTGTTCAAACTGGCCCAGAGCGCCACGACTGAACCCGTTGGCTGCCCCTGCCAGTTGTTCTGAGCCACCAGCGTATCTTGTTGATAACGAACGATTTGCAACGACTCGTCCGTCTGTTGTGCGAGGCAGAACCGCTGCCAGTTGTGCAGCGCCGAGTCGCAGAGGTGGCCGAGGATTTCCCGCTTTGACCACTTGTTTGAGTCTGGCTTGAGTGACATTTCATCCGGCGAAAACTGCTGGATTTGGCGTGGCACTTCGTTGATGAGGTGCTGGAGACGGGAGATGATTTTGTCCATTTTTAGAAATCTGTCTGTCTTTTTTGGAAATTCACCGCTCGAACGAAAAATTGAATCATGCAAACCTACCTTTTCGTTTTCCTTGGCGGTGGCCTCGGCAGCATCTGCCGCTTCGGACTGGGGAACTGGCTAATGACCAGTCATCGGCTCCAGTTTCCGTGGGCCACTTTTGCTACCAACGTACTGGCTTGTTTGATACTTGGGGTGTTGGTGAGCCTGAGCATGAAGGGTCGGCTCGGTGGCCCCATGTCGGTGCTGCTCATGGCCGGTTTCTGCGGTGGGTTCAGTACGTTTTCCACTTTCTCGAACGAGGCCATTCAATTGCTGGTAGCTGGTCAATGGTTCCGTGCATTTGCATATATGGCCGCCAGCCTGTTGGTTTGCCTGGCGGCCATTTACGCCGGAATGAAATTGGGGAGGGTTTGAGTTATTGGGGTATTGGGTTATTGAGTTATTAGGGGAGCCGAATAACTCAATAACCCAATAACTCAATAACTCAATAATTTCAACACCGCCTGCCCCTCAGCCATACTGATTCGTACAAAATATTGGCCGCTGGCCAAACCCTCCGTGGCGATGCGATGATGGTTCTCACCTGCGCTGGCATTGATTATTTCACCCAAAACCAACCTGCCCATCAAGTCGAAAATCTGCACTTGCACATCGCCCGTTTTTTTAGTGGAAAAATCCAGGTTCAGCAGCCCGCCCACTGGGTTTGGATAGAGGCGGATATTGTTTTGTGCAACCAAATCATTGGCTGCAAGTGCCCGGTTGCCATCGGCAAACCATACGCCTTTGCGACCACCCTCAACGAAAAGGGATGCGTTGCCAGTTGGGGTAATCTTGTCGTTTTGCAATGAAATAAAGGCCAATACCTCGGTGCCATCGGTAAGGTTTTCGTTGAAAACGAGACGGTGGTCGTCGGGGGAATAGCTGGGCCAGTAGAGTGCGGCGCCTTGGTCGTAGATAGTGCCCACATCACCAGTCTCGATATTGGCGCCGAGCAAATTATATTCATCATTGAACTCGTCGAAATAATCGAAGGCGATGATGTAGTCGGAGTTTTTGGAAAAGGTCGGGTTGCCCACGCTTACGTCTTCGGGCAGGCTGCTGAACAGTTTTTCGATGTAGCCGTTGGCGTAGTTGATGCCATCCCAAACGTAAATAAATCCAATGTCCCAAAAGTCAATGGGCGTGCCACTGGTGTTGATGGTGCTGAGGGCGTCGTACATGACCCATTGCCCAGTGTGGTCCCATTCAAGGACGTCGGCATAGTTTACGTTGTCGCTGATGGGGCCGCCTTGTGCGGTTGTAGGGTTGTAAAGTTCATAAGGAACAAAATTTCCCCCCACACCGAAGTCGAAGATATAAACCAAATTGTCGTTGTCTGTACTGAGTGCAGCGAGGCGGCTTCCATCTTTCGAAATCGCCACGTTGTACCATACCGGGCTAGACTGGATAATCTGATTGTTGAAAGTTTGGCTGTTCCAATCAATGGTGATTGCCCGCATCTTGTTGGCTTGGTCAATGTACACGACCACGCTGCCGTTGTCGGTGACGCTTGGCCTGCTCAATGGTGAAATGGACGTGAGCGGATTGAACACGGCGCTGCCATCGGATGAGAAGACATAGAGTTGGTCGCTCGTTCCATCCGTCATCACGATATAGTCGTCACCGGGGTTGGTCGGGATGTCGGTCGGGGTGCTGGTGCCTCCGCTGCTGCCGATGCCCACCGCATCAAAGGCGGCCTTGGCGGCGTTCACCTCGGCGGAGTTGGCGCCGTGAATATCGGTTGCAGCCTGTACGACGGCGATGCGGCAATCCACGAAATTGCTCGACTTGGTGAGGTACTGGTCCAATGCCCTGTAATACACTTTCTCTGCCTTGCTTTTGCCCACGCTGCCGTTGTTTGCGAATAGAAAAAACGCCTTATTCACAATGCCGCTGTTGATGTGCACACCGCCGTTGTCTTGGTTGCCGGTGTATTTTTCGTTGTAATGGGCGGGTTGCCAACCATCGTCGTTGATGCTGCTGCCGCCATTGTGTGGGTTGCTCAGGTCACGAAGGGCGCCCGTAGGATAAAACTGGGTATTCGTGATGTCTTCGCCCATTTGCCAATCGTCCCGGTCAATCATTGCCCCGAAAATATCTGCAAAACTCTCGTTCAGCGCCCCGCTCTCGTTGAGGTATTCCAGGTTAGCTGTGGCCTGAATCACGCCGTGCGACATTTCGTGGCCAGACACGTCGAGGGCTTTGGCCAGTGGCGCCGTGAATGCCTGGTTGCCATTCCCGTAAAACATGGCTTGGCCGTTCCAGAAGGCATTGTCCATTTGGCTGTTGTCGCTCTCCACCACGTTGATGAGCGAGACGATGTTGCCGCCTATGCCGTTGATGCTGTTGCGGCCAAAGGTGTTTTTGAAGTATTCGTAAGCTTTTTGTGCATGGTAATGGGCACTCACGGCCTTGGGATTGTTCCAACTGTTGTTGTTCGAGGTAACGTGTACCGCACCAAAGTTGGAGTTTTCTGGCGATGTGTTCTGTGCGTCGATAGTCCAGATGACGCCCACGCCACCATCCGGGAAGCTTGATTGTGCAGGCTTGAACATTGTTTCCACAGCATCAATAAAAAAATACGTGCTGCCCACTTTGTAGGTGTTGATCAACCTCGATTGTCCCAAGAGGTCGGTGGCATTGGCGGTGGCCGGGCCGTCAACAGGAGGGAGGAAGTTGGTAGTTTGCAGTTGGCAGTTTGCAGGCGGTGGCGTGGGAGCAGCCCCGGACTGCAACCTGCCAACTGTCGAACTGCCAACTCCATGAATGTGCCCCGCAATCTTGCAAATCTCCGAATGGGAGCTGAGGATTTCACCGGTTTTTGCATCCACGAAATAGCTGTAACGAGCGGCAATATTGGGCACGACCGTCACGTGCCAAGTGAGGTGTGGGTCGTTTTTGGTGGGGTAAAAAATGACGAGTTCTGCTTTTGCCTGCTGTGTCGTGTTCACCAAATGAAGGTCGTCCAGTGTCAGTGTTTTCACCGTTTCTACGTTGCTCACGTCGGTGAGGGCAAGCTGTTCGGCAGCTTCCGGTTGGATGGTGGGTGTCACGTTTGCCAGCTTGGGGGATTGGTGAAACCGGCCATTGAAAAGGTAGAACTGCCCATTGTTTTCGTGCAAAACAGCCTCACTGCCGTGCACGGGCACGCCCATCCACTGCTGCTGCAAGCGGATATGCTGGTAGCCAAGCTCATCGGTTTCTGTTTTCTTGATTTGAAACTCCAGCGTGGGGTCGTCCAGCCTCAGCACCGATTTCACGGAGGTGAGGTAGTCCTGCACTTGTTGGTTGAGCGCCTTGGCCGGGTCGGCGTCCATCGTCCCACGGATGAGGTAGGGCGTTCCGGTCTCCTCAGAAATAAGTGCCTGGAGGTCGGGCTGGCCGCTCACTGGTTTTGGTAGCGTGGCGATGGGCCAAAAGTTTTGCTTTTCAAAAAACTGTGGAGCAGCCAGTGGTACTGCTGGTGAAATGGGCTGAACCGGAGCGAGGTCTTCGACCTTAATCGGCGGATGGGTGGTCGTTATTGGTTGGCGGGTCTTCATTTGCCCAAAAGCAAATGAGGAGATGAGTAATGCCAGTAAAGTCAGGTGGGAATTTTTCATCGAAGATAAGATTTAGGAATTAGAAAATGGCCGGATGCAGGTTGCATTTAACTAGCATCTGGCCAATCTGGGATTCATTTTAACAACCACTTGAACTACCACTTTTTGGTGTCGTCGGTGGGTTTCACGTCGGTTTTTTTCGGTTGTCCAGGTGTGGTAGCTTTTGCAGCTTTCTTCAGTTTTGCGGCCTCCCTATCTTTTGCGAGGTCCTTCAGTTCCTTGTAAACGCTGACGAGGCTCTGCGGCGGAAGGTAGTCGCCTGCGCCCCAATTCACCCGGCTGTCGAGGTGGTCGGTCACCTGCCGGAGGAAGTAGTACATGTTGCCGGGCTGGTCAATGTCCAACTTGAAAAGTTGCAGTGAGTTCACCTTGTCAAAAAGCACCTTAGCCGCCTTCGGCTTGATGGGCTTCAACTCCGTAAAACTGCCTTCAACACCAACTTGTTTGAAAAGCTGTCCGTTTTCGAGCAGGGTATAGGTGGTCTCGATGCCAGCAAAACCACCTCCATCACCGAAAACGATTTGACGAATGGGCAGCTTGTCTGGTGTGTATTTGGCGACTTTACAGGCTGGTAAAATTGCCAATAAGAATAGGGGGAGTACGGGTAGTATTTTTTTCATGTGATAAAATTTTGCAGGGAGTTGGGAATGTGTAATTTTAGGCAAATTTTCGCCTCAAAGGTAACGAAAAAATTAGCTTGAAAGTAGTTGGCGTCCCGAGCGTGAGAAGCCCATAACTGAGCGGATTGTCAAAAGGTTAAAATTCTCATAAAGGCTGAAACCCAAGTTGGACGGCAGCATGCTGAACGTTAATTTTGGCATTGTATTTAAAGGAGGGTTACTCCAAGTACATGCAATCATTCATTTCATCCAGTAAAATTCATTCAACAATGAAAAAATTATTTTTCCTATTCGCATTTATGGGCTTGTTTGCCTTCGTTGGTACGGCTCAGAAAAAAGCATGCTGTGCATCCAAAGCATCGTCTGAGAAGACTTCCATGACATCCGCAGATGCTGCCGATGTAGAGAAAGCAGTTACAGCCGATGCCAGCATCGTGAAGCAAGTTTCCAATACTGGCGATGTAAGCTATGCGCGTAAAGAGGTTTGCCCTACAACTGGCAAAGTTTCTTTCACAAGCGTTGAGTACTGCACCAAGGCTGGTAAGTTCATCAATGTTTCTCCTTCTGAGAAAGCTTCCTGCACAAAGGAGGCCTCCGCAACAAAGGTTTCATCCAAAGACAAAAAAGCCTGCTGTGCAGGTGGGGAGAAAGCTGGCTGCTGTGCAAAAAAAGGTGAGAAAACTTCAAGCACAACTAGCACTACCGACGAAGGTCAAGTGAAATTGGTCAATGACAAGTCGAACAATTAATACTTGATTACTAGATAAAAAAATGGTAGCCGGGACAACCCCGCGGGCAATTT
>JAIPBL010000091.1 GCA_021739645.1 Saprospiraceae bacterium
AACAAGAAATACAAAGGTGAAAAACCCGCCGGCCGGGCAAACACCCCATCCTACGGTTTTCATTTATTCCCAGATTGAAATTGTATTCCTAGAATAGTTAAATGAAAATTTTCCGGCCTTAAAAAACGGAAATCCCAGTAAGCCATCCACGTTGTTATCCATCAAGTTTTGCAAGTGTGAAATATCGGAAAACACGAATCGCATGTTCTGAAAATCTAGCCCACCAATGCTCGTTTCCACCACATCCACCACAGTAGTTTTATAGTTATCACCGGTCAGGCCAATAATTCCGGCCTGACTTATCGGCGTCACCAATTCGCTATCCAGAGCTTTGGCCTTGTTGAAGTCCAGCATATTTGTGTTAGCACCAGTATCGAGACCAAACCTGAGCAGCCTATCGCCGATTTTGGCTTCAATGACAGGCAAATGACCTGCAAAGTAAAACGGCAATTCAGCTTTCAAAGTCCAACCCTCCAGCCGAGCAATCTCCCCCGAAGACACGAGGGTGATGAGCAAATGCTCAAAATCAATAACCAGTTCAAAATCTTCGAGAAATTCATAGCCAATTAGGCCTGCGATGGGCCGATTGGTTACCATTTCGAGTGCACTGATGTCCGTTTTGAGTGCTTTCAAGTCAAATTTTCGCACACCGGCCCAAGCGAACATGCCGATATTCTTCCAGGTGCCAGCCATGCCACCCTGCAAAGTATTCGCTTGAAAAGCGGAGGACTCCGTTTCTTTCCCATTGAGAATCATCATCGGAGCGCCAGTATCCAAGATGAAATTGGCCATTTTGCCATCCAATTCAGCTTGGACAATCACCATCCCTTTGACCAGTTCAAAGTTTGTGACGATTGGTAAATTTCCAGCATTTGAAGCTGGAGCTTGGTTACAGTACATCAGCAGTGCACCGAACAATGCCAGTTTGAAAGCCCTTTTTCTCATGTTACACAGTGTTTATTTTTGTTTGCAGGAGGTGCCTTTTCTCGTTGGGAATATTTAGAAAAACTAACTAAAAATGAAGCTACGCAATGTTTGTCATGCAATTATGCGTTGCATAGGACTAACCGAATACAGCCTGTGTGGGAAATGTGAATTGCGGAGCACAACTAAATTAGTGCATCCAATGGAGAAAGTGTGAAAACAGTCGTGATGGAGGGGATGACATTCTTGCCATAATACAAGTGTCAAAATCACAAATCCTAAAAGAAAACTGTGCCGATTATCAAATGGCATCAAAACCTGCCTATTTGAAATTGAGAAAATACACACCAAATTAGTTGCGACACCCACCATTGACTTTTTATTTGGATGAATGCCGAAGACCATATCCTTTCGAAGTCAAAAAACACCAGAGAATTCCTTAGACTTGCCGAATATTACAGCACTCATTTTCGAAACAAAGACTTGAATCATTATGAAAATCAACTTCAAAATCGCCCTATTCTCCGCCCTATTTTTGGCATTCGCCATCGGGGCATGCCATTCTTCCAAAAAAACTACCTACCAAAAAGATTACCTGAACGAATCGGATGCAGCACGCAATCAACGGATGGAATGGTGGCGTGAGGCCAGGTTTGGCCTATTCATCCATTGGGGCCTGTATGCCGTGCCCGCGGGCGAATGGGGTGAAAAAAACACCTACGGTGAATGGATTCGTACCACCGCCGAAATTCCATTGAAAACCTATGATGGATTTGTGGGCAAATTCAACCCCACACAGTTCAGTGCGCACGATTGGGTGCAGATGGCCAAAAACGCCGGGATGAAATACATTGTCATCACCAGCAAACACCATGACGGCTTTGCTATTTACGACAGCAAAGTCAGTGATTTTGACGTGATGGCCACGCCGTTCAAACGGGATATTTTGAAAGAACTGGCAGATGAGTGCAAGAAGGAGGGTATCAAACTATGCTTTTACCACTCCATCATGGACTGGCATCATCCCGATTATCTGCCACGTCGGAACTGGGAAACTGACCGCTCCACAAAAGGCGCCAAGTTCGACCGATATGTTACATACATGAAAAAGCAGTTGAAAGAACTCCTCACAAATTATGGCGATGCGCCGCATGTGCTCTGGTTCGACGGTGAGTGGGAAAGCACCTGGAACAGCGAATATGGCAAAGACCTCTACAACTATGTGCGCAGCCTTAAGCCTGACATTATCATCAACAACCGAGTCGGTGCCCATCGGGACGGCATGGCTGGGTTCACAGCACCTGGGCAGTTTGCTGGGGATTTTGGTACCCCTGAACAAGAAATTCCTGCCACCGGGCTACCGGGAATGGATTGGGAAAGTTGCATGACCATGAACAACAATTGGGGCTATAATAAGGCAGATAAAAACTTCAAGTCAACCAAAGAATTGCTTCACAACCTCACCGACATCGCCAGCAAAGGGGGCAACTTCCTGCTCAATGTTGGCCCAACTGCCGAAGGGCTTTTCCCGACAGAAAGCATCCAGCGCCTTAAAGAAATTGGTGAATGGATGAAGAAAAACGGAGAGTCCATTCATGGCACGTTGGCCAGCCCAATAGGGAGTTTCGACTGGGGGCGGGTGACCATGAAAACAAAAGGCGAAAATACTATCCTTTATCTTCATGTTTTCAATTCACCTAGCCATGGCCAAATTATCCTCCACGGCATCGCAAATACACCAATGGGCGCTGCCTACTTAGCTGCACCGATGACCAAAAGCCCACATTTTGAGCGGGTGGACGACGCCATCGTACTTGATGTGCCCACCAAATTGTTAGACCCCATCAACACCGTAATCATGCTGCAATTGAAGGGAAAACCAGACATACACATGGTACCGGTGGTGAAAAATAAATTGACCACATTCGTTGAAAGCATGTACGTTTCGTTGGCTGATGAGGGTGGCAACGCCGAAATCCACTACACTTTGGACGGTACACAGCCAACCATATTCAGCGCCACCTATTTGACACCGATAAAAATTGAGGAAACGACAACCGTCACCGCCCGCTCTTTCCGTGATGACCAACCCATCAGCGGCACGATGCAGCAGAGTTTTTGGAAAAAGGAACCCAAGGCCAGTACGCCCGTGGCTGCTGCCGCACCTGGTTTGCAATACTTTTATTTTGAGGGGAAATGGGAAAAATTGCCCCCTTTCGACAGCATGAAAGCCCTTAAAAAAGGGACAGTCACCAATTTTGACCGCTCTGCCAAGAATAAATTGGGTGAAAATTACGGCTTCGAATACCGGGGCTTCATCAAATTGCCAACAACCGGTATCTACACCTTCTCCACCGCTTCTGACGACGGCAGCGTACTGCTAATCGACAACGAAATGTTGGTGGACAACGATGGGCTTCATGGCACCAAAAAAGTAGCTGGAACCTTGGCCTTGCAGGCTGGGTACCATGAGTTCATTGTCCGGTATTTTAATTCTGTGGGCGGCGAGGACTTGAAGGTGACCTGGGCCTCAGAAACCATGGATGAGCAGCCGATACCAGATAATGCGCTGTTTCACGTGAAAGCAAAGTAAACGGTTAATTCCATCAATCTAGAATGGCAGTTCGTTTGGACTGCCATTCTTGATTTGAAAAAATCTTAGTCTGCCTTCTCCACAGCGTGGCCGCCAAACTCATTTCTCAGCGCTGCCACCACCTTTCCTGCAAAAGTGTCCTCTTCCTGAGACCGGAAGCGCATGAGCAATGAAAGCGCAATGACAGGTGTTGGAACTCCCAGGTCGAGGGCCGTTTCAATGGTCCATTTCCCCTCGCCGCTACTGTGCATGATACCTTTGATGGCAGTAAGATTGGGGTCTTTTGAAAAGGCACTTTCTGACAGTTCCATCAACCAACTGCGCACCACGGAGCCGTGGTTCCAAACTTTTGCGACAGCCTCAAAATCCACATCAAATGGGCTTTTATTTAAAACTTCAAAGCCCTCAGCGATGGACTGCATCATGCCGTATTCAATGCCATTGTGCACCATTTTTGTAAAATGCCCGCTACCTGCCGCACCAACATGAAGGCTGCCATTTTCTACAGAAACTGCGTCAAATAGTGGCTTACAAATGTCATAAGCATCTGGGTCGCCACCAATCATCGTGCAGGCGCCGTTGAGTGCTCCACTGATGCCACCACTAGTGCCACAGTCCAGCATTCGAATGCCCTTTTCCTTAAACATTTGGTAATGTCGCAGGGTATCTTTGTAGTTAGAGTTGCCGCCATCAATGACGATATCGCCAGGCGAAAGCAAGTCCGGTAACTGCGAAAGCACAGACTCCGTTGCAGCGCCAGCAGGTACCATGCTCCAAATTATTCGGGGAGTGGGAAGGTGCATGGCCACCGCTTGGATACTGCTGGTGGTTACGATACCAGCATCGGCTGCTCGCTTTCGGTTGGCATCGTCAATGTCGAATGCGACCACCGTGAAATTGTTCCGCATCATATTTTGGGCAAGCGGAAAGCCCATTTTTCCAAGTCCGATTAAGCCAATAGTCATTTTTATATGTTTCGAGTTTCGAGTTTTGATTTGGCTGAAAGCAATCCAATCTTTCAAATGATTTTATCCAAAATTAGGCACCCAGCAAGGCCAACGATAGAGACAATCGTCTCCATCACCGTCCAAGATTTAAGGGTTTGCACAACGGTCAGATTAAAGTATTCTTTGAACATCCAAAAACCAGTGTCATTCACCTGGGAGCAAGTGAGTGAGCCAGCGCCAGTGGCTAGCACCAACAACTCCGGGCTTACCTTGCCCGTTGCCACCAGCGGCTGAATGATACCAGCAGCAGTCATGCCAGCTACGGTTGCTGAACCAAGGGCGATGCGCAAAACCGCCGCCACCGTCCATGCCAAAACCAATGGGGAGAGCGTCAAGCCCGACATCATATCTACAATATAGCTACTCGTTCCGCTGTCAATCAGCACCTGTTTGAAAGCACCTCCGCCGGCAATGATGAGCAAAATCATAGCGATGGGTTTTACGTAATCAGGGAACCCGTCCATTGTTTCACCGAAGCTTTTAGCGGTCTTATTAAGCGCAAAAACTGCAACGATTACAGCAATGAAAAGAGAAATCACTGGGTCGCCGATGAATTGAAGCACTTGATTCAAACTACTGCCCTTGGGCAAAAACAAATGCCCCAATGCCGCAAGGCCCATCATCAAAACGGGTATGAGCGCCACAAAAACGGAGATGCCGAATGACGGAAGCTGGTCGGCGGTCAGCACTGCCGTTTTGAACAATTTTTCATTCGGTTTGGCATCAATTTTCTTCATTGTTTTACCAAAAACAACCCCCGCCAAAATCACGGTTGGGACACAAAGTACCAGCCCATACAGCAAGGTCAACTGGATATTTGCCCCGTAAAACTCAACGATGGTGGTGGGCGCAGGATGCGGAGGCAAGAAGCCATGCGTGACGGAAAGCGCTGCGATAATGGGCAACCCAACATAGAGAATTGGCAGTTTTGTTTCTTTCGCCATGGCGAAGATGATGGGAAGCACCATCAAAAAAGCCACATTGTAAAACATCGGAATGCCCACAATGAAGCCCGTCAGCACCATTGCCCAAGCGATATTCTTGATACCAAACCCATCGGTGAGCCGCCGTGCAATGACTTGGGCTGCGCCACTCTCAGCTATCAATCCGCCCAAAATAGCCCCCAAGCCCATGATGAGCGCCAAGCTGCCCAAGGTGCTTCCCACCCCAGATTGAATGGATTTCAGGCTATCCGCAGGCGACATGCCCATGCCTAGCCCGACACCTAGTGCGACGATTATTAAGGACAAAAAAGCATTGACTTTAAACCCGAGGATAAGCACGAGCAAGGCCATGATGCCAAGCAGAATGATGATTAATGGCATGAAAAAAAATTGGCTTCGGTTCCATTTTGGCTAAGGACTTTTTTTTTGGCGGGCGAAAAGTAGGGAAAAAGAGTCTCTCACTGGATTTTATGCATCAAAATAATAGCCCTGTGAGCAAATCAAGTTGCTCACAGGGCTATTATCTCAGGCGAAACTTCACAGTTGTCCTTTTACGGATTACGGATAACTATATCACCAAAACTAATCTTAATCGAAATATTAGACTTGCCGATTTTTGAAGAAAAAATGGCCTTTTTTAGCTCGCTGGTATTTTGCAAGTAATTGAATTTCAAATCGTTAGGCACGGTGATACTGCCATAGTGCGCCGTTAAAGTATAGCCGTAATAATTGGGTTTAGGGTCGAAGAAATAGACGTCGGATTTTTCAGCGTTTATATTCATCGTGAGCAATTCGGGGCTTGGGTTGGTGAAAAATTTCATCACCCCATATTGCGAATTGATGTTCCAAGTCCCCTTAATATTGTGCAAGGTTATATCGGAACGGCGGGAGTTAATCGTCACGTTGCCATCCACATCATGCCCTTCGATGTCGCCAAACCGGGTATCAATGCCAATCTGTCCACTAACGTTTTCCATGCTTATCCTAGAAAACTGGCTATTGACTTTCAATGACCTGGTCAAGTTACTGATTTGGGAAAGGCCATAGTTGTTCTTCAAATAAACCGGGCAATCGGCAGGAAGCGTGATGGTATAAATGGCTTTCAAATCGGAAGTCGTCTTTTTACTGCTCTTTGGATTGGACACGTAGTTGCGGAAGTAGAGGTTCTTTCCGGCCTGCTCTGTCGTATAAACCATGCGGTCGAGGTCGGCTTGGGCGGCTTTTTTATCAGTGTGCTTGGATATAAGTTCCACAAGGACTTTCACCTCGGAGCGGTTCCAGGTTTCCACTTTTATCTCAGCCTTCTCGCCCTCGATGTTCACTTCTGTGCCATTTTTGTAGGGAAAGGTGTTCTCCACAACCTTGGTCACTACTTGCAGGGCCGTTTGCCCCGGCAGGCTGATTGCCAGCAGCAATAAAACATCGGAAATCAAAAGCTTCAGGATATTTTTCATTGTTTCAATATTACTTGGATGAAACGCTTTCTATTTCAACAGGTCAATTATTCACAGGCTAGATTAACATCACCATCATTTTCTTGACAATATCATTGCGCTCCAGCTCTATTTCCTTGATTTGGGTCACCAAATTTGCATCTGTTCCAAAATCGCCAAGTGCGGAAGCCAGCTCATCCTTTGCCGAGGTTAGTTCCTCCAATTCATTTTGCAACTGCTTGAATTCGGGCTGTTCGCAGAGCACTTTTTTTGCTTCGCAAAGGCTGAGGAAATCGCTGAAGGCAGCTTCGTCGTCATTCCAATCTCTTTTAAGCAGCAGCGGGTCAACGATTTCCTCGCTGTAATTCACAGCTATCACGTTCATCTCCACCTTTTCGGTTCGGTTCATTTGCCAATAAACCATGAGCAACCCAACTAATGAAGCGGCTACGGCCAAAGCTCGCCCCCATTTCATCGTGACTAGCTTGGCAGATGGTTTTTCAGCTTCCAATTGTTTTAAAATGCCCTCCCAAGTGCTGAGAGGCGGTTCGTATTGCGGCAGCGACAGGAGGAGTTGCGCAGGCAAAATACCGTCGAGTCCACCTTCCATCCCCTCTTCAATTTGCTCCCAAAGCATGTCGTTCGGTTCATGCTCCGGCAGGGAGGACAGCGCCTCGATAAGCGTTTTTTTATTGAGCTCTTCCATTGGTAATGAATGTGTAACTGAATTTTGAATACGTGAATAATCAGACTTGGTCTTTCAAGATTTCACGAAGTCGTTTTTTGGAATAAAAAAGCTGCGACTTGGAAGTCCCCTCTGAAATACCCAGCAACGCTGCGACCTCTTTGTGGCCGTAACCCTCTACTTCCACCAAAATAAAGACCGTTCGATAGCCTTCGGGTAGTGATAGAATGGCTTTTTCAAGGTATTCTGCATCGAGGTAATGCCCCCAGTCCACTTTTGAATTGGGAGGGAGGTTGTCCACCGATTCAAAGAAGATTTTTTCCTTGCGCAGATGGCTGTACGCCGTCCGCACAATGATGGTTTTAATCCAAGCACCTAGCGTGGATTCACCCCGGAAACTGTTCAGACCTCTGAACACCTTGACAAACCCTTCTTGCAACACATCATTGGCTGCTTCAAAGTCGCCAGTGATGCGGTAAGCGAGCGTGAACATGGCCTTCCGGTACTTGTCGTACAGTTTTTTTTGCGCAATCCGGTCATCTTTTAAACAGGACTGAACGAGTTCCTTTTCGGTCATGCTGACTTGGAAAGTAGTCATTGAGAGTTGTTGGTTCGTATTCAATTGAACAAAGTTATAGAGTTTAGAACTGGCAGCTTTGGTTGTATGGGACTTAAAAAAATAAGCCCTGGTAGCTTCTCGATTAGCTGCCAGGGCCTATTTTATAGATAAATGACTGGTTAGAATGAAAATCCAACCGTCATCAACCACCTCGCTGGGCGCTGAGAAAAGCTTAGTTGCTCGCCACCAATGCTCATGTGGTCTCCAAATTTTTCGATATTGCCCTCGTACCTAAGGTCAATCATCAGTTTCCAAATATCCAGGCCGAAACCTGCTTGGTAGCCAAGGTTAAAATTGTTGAACCGGCGCTCATAGCCGCCAATTTGCCCCAACTCCGACTTACTGGCCATGTAAACATGGCCTGTTGGCCCCGCTTCGGCACGCAGTGGGCCGAGTTTGTAGCCCAGCATCAGCGGAATGTCCAGGTAACGGTATTTTTCAGTTAGCACTTTATCCATTAGCCCTTCAGAAAGGTCGGTAACACGAAAATCAACAGAAGTGGAATTAAAGGCAACTTCTGGTTGCAAATACCAATGTTTGCTTAGTTTCGCCCGGCCATAAGCGCCAATATGGAAGCCATAATTGGCATCTTTTATTGCTACTGAAACGCCGTTCGCTTGTATGGTTTCATTATCCAACTGTGAAGAACTCATACCCGCCCTAAAACCGTAGCGAATTTGGGCATTGGTTTGAATAGTAAGGAAACAGATAAATCCGGTGATAACAAAAATGATTTTTTTCATGGTCTGTGTATTTTTGAATTCTTTTGTAAACGTGACAATGAAGCTCATTCGTATGACATGAATTCCAAGAATTAGGTTTTAACCTGCATTTAACGATAATGATGACTTTTTCCAAAAAACAGACATTATGAATTGGAAAGCCATAATTTGGCGATAGGAAAAAGCAAAAATATTTGACTTTGGGGAGGTTAATATTACTTGCAGCTTTCATGAACGCAATAACCAGTCTCAAATTAGCCAACCACCATAACTATGCATCCTGAAATAAAGGTCGTCAACAACTCAGCTAGCCATCAGCAATTCATTGACTTTCCTTTTCAACTATACAAAAATCATCCCCATTGGGTGCCCCCGCTCAGACAATCTGAGATGGCTTGGCTGCAAGCCTCCAAAAACCCTGCATTCCAACATTCAGAAGTAGAACTATTTTTAGCTTGGCAAAATGGCAAAGTGGTTGGTCGAGTTGCTGGAATCATCAACCACTTGGAAACTGAACGGCTGGGCAAACCACATGCCCGATTTGGTTGGCTCGACTTCGTGGACGACAAACAGGTAAGTGCGGCGCTGCTGCAAGCCGTGGAAACATGGGCACGACAACATAACTGCGTAAAGCTAAAAGGCCCTGACGGGTTCAATTCTCTCGACAAAAATGGTATGCTCGTGGAGGGCTTCGACCGAATTGGTGCCATGACTACACTCTACAATTATGAATACTACCCTGAGCATTTACGGGGACTTGGTTATAAAAAGGAGCTGGAATGGTTAGAAATACAAGCTAAGCTACCCACCCCGTTCCCTCCCAAAATCACCAGGGCAGCTAGCATGATTAAAGACCGCTACAACCTTCAAGTCAAGAGGCCAAAATCAAAAATGGAAATGATAGGGTTTGGCAAAATGGTCTTCAAAATGCTGCACGAAACCTACCAGCACCTACCTGTTTTCGTTCCCATTTCCGAAGAACAGCAAGCATTTTACATTAAAAATTATATTGGACTTTTGCCCCCCAAATTTCTTTGCACGGTTGAGCATGAAACGGAAGGGCCAGTCGGATTTGGGGTTACTATGCCCAACATGGCCAGGGCAATGCAAAAGGCAAATGGAAAACTTTTCCCTTTTGGTTTCTTGCATTTATTGCTGGCGCAGTATTCCAACGATTCGGGTGACCTCACACTGATTGGCGTAAAGGAAGCTTGGCGAAAAAAAGGTATTCACAGTGTGATTTTCACGGAACTAGGCAATACGTTTTTGAACCAAGGCTACACCTATTTCAACGTAAACCCCATGTTGGAAGACAACCAAAATGTGCTCACACTTTGGAAGGAATTTGAGCATAAAATCACCAAGCGGCGGCGGACGTTTTACAAAGATTTACAGTGACTTTTCACGGCTGAATACCGTTGTACTGCGGCGCCCGACTGTTCGATTACCTCTCCAGTGCAGCCACCATATAGTAAGCAGCCCGTTCGGCACAATCGGAGGGCCCGAGTAGTTTTCTCATTGCCTGATAGCCCTCCAAAACTTCAAACCGGCCTTTTTCTTCTAAAATTTTGCGAAGCGAAATTGCCGTTTTTTCAACTGTAAACTCATTTTGAATCAATTCTTCTACAACGCTGTTTCCTGCTATCAAATTTACGATGGAGATAAATTTCAAGTCCTTGTTAACTAACCACCTAGCTAGGTGGTACGAGACACCCCCGGCCTTGTAACAAACCACCTGTGGCACCTTAAAAAGCGCCGTTTCAAGCGTAGCTGTGCCAGACGTGACCAGTGCCGCATGCGCATTTTCCAACAGGTCGTAAGTTTGGTGCTCCACCAATTTTACCGAAGGAAAGTCAGCCAGATACGTTTCATAAAATGCCAACTCCAAGGAGGGTGCTTTCGCCACAACGAATTGATAATCAGGGAAAAACGTGGAAACTTCAAGCATGGTGGCCAGCATCCTCGCCACTTCTTGCCGACGGCTGCCGGGCAGCAGTGCAACTATCGGCTTGCCTTCCGTCAGCTTGTTTTTTGAATGAAAATCTTTGGCCGCCTCGTGCCGCTCCACCACCGCTGCCAGTGGATGTCCGATGAAGCTGACCTCCACACCATGTTTTTTGTAAAAATCCGCTTCAAAAGGAAAAATCACGAACATCCGCTCCACGCAATCCCGCACGATTTTTACGCGACTGGTATGCCAGGCCCAAAGTTGCGGGGAGATATAGTAAAACACTCGGAGACCCTGCTTTTTGGCCCATGTTGCCATTCTTAGATTAAAACCGGGATAGTCAATTAGAATGAGGCAATCTGGGGCAAATTGTTTGATGTCCGTTTTTGCGAAGCGGAAATTCCGAAGGATGGCAGGCAGGTTTTTCACCACCTCCAAGAAACCCATAAAGGCCAGCTCCCGATAATGCATGGCGACCTCAGCCCCCTCCGCTGCCATCAATTCGCCACCCCAACAACGGATTACGGCGTTGTTGTCAGCATCTTTCAATGCTCGGACTAGCGCCGCTCCTTGTAGGTCACCTGAAAGTTCACCCGCTATAACGTAATACTTCATTGGCTGTGAATAAAGGGCGAAGTAAAGAGAAGTGATTGACATTTGTCAGTTCCAGCCCCAAATTTGGATCAAAAACGTACCTTGGCAGCCGCATTTTTTACAAATAAAACCAGCAACATGCCGCAAAAAGACGTCCACTATTCCGACTACCTCCAACTCGATAAAATTCTGAATTCCCAGCAATTAGAAAGCGACTTAGTCAACGCCCACGCTCACGACGAAATGCTTTTCATCATCATCCACCAAGCCTACGAACTTTGGTTCAAGCAAATCATGTACGAAATTGAGTCGGTGGCGGACATCATGAGCCAGCAATCCATCAATGACAACTCGCCCGACCTCCAAACCGTGGCTCACCGTCTGAACCGGGTTACGGTCATCCTGAGGGTTGCCGTGCACAAGATTGATATCATGGAAACGATGACACCAATGGACTTCCTCGATTTCCGCAACCTTTTGCGTCCAGCTTCTGGGTTTCAAAGTTGGCAGTTCAAATTGGCGGAAGCTCGACTTGGATTGCGTTATACCGAACGTCATGCACAAGAATACTATATTTCCCAGCTTCGGGAGGAGCATGTAAAGATGATAAAAACGGCAGAGGCCAAACCTTCACTACTCGACCTCGTCAATGAATGGTTGGAGCGGATGCCGTTTTTTGAGGACAAGGAAAACTGGCCGACTCCAATTGGAGACAATATCGAACAGCATCCGTTTTGGGCCGATTACAGCGCTCGCTACGTGGAGAGTTTGATGCCCAACGAGCGCTTCAACCTCCGGTTTTTCAACCAGGTATTTTTTGGAGAAGACGACAACACGGAGCGACGACTCAGTCCGAAAGCTTGCCGAGCGGGGCTTTTCATCTTCCTTTTCCGGGGCTATCCGATGCTGCAAACCCCATTTCAGCTGCTAAATTTGTTACTGGAAATTGACGAACAACTCTCCACTTGGCGCTCCCGCCACGTGAACATGGTACATCGAATGATCGGAACCCGAACCGGCACCGGTGGCTCCACAGGCAAGGATTATCTGAAGGGTGCCCTCGATAAACACTATATTTTTAAGGAGATAGCCGGACTCAGCAGCTTCTTGATTGAACGTCAGAATTTACCACAGCTTGGTTCTACTTTGGAGACAAAGCTGGGGTTCAAGGTTTGAAATCATCTATCAAAAAACATACTTGCCAAAGAGCAACAGCCAACCAATAACAAGTAGCGAAATCACGATGACAACGCCTCGAACGGTGTTGTACAAATGCCTTTTCTGGTAAAAATTGAGCAGAAAAGCACAGAGTGCAATGGCAAAAATAGCACAGGTGCGCTCCCGGAACATGGGGCGGAACCCAGCCGAATGAACCAAGCCCTTGGTTTCGAGCAAAGCGTAAATCCCAAAGAGGACGCCGTAACCAATGCTCGCCAGCAATAGGGAAAGTAGAATCCCGAGGGGGAGTGAATTTTTTTCAAGCATAATCAATTTGGATTAGCCCGAACAGCTTGTTCGAGCGGCTTTAGATTTTCAATGGAGTCGTACCGGGTTAGGTCATGGCCGGATGGCACCACTGAAATGTAATTATTGTCCAGCGCCCAAACATCCGTGTCGTTTCCGTGGTCTTGGTTCATGAACTCACCTGTGAGCCAGTAGTATTTTTGCCCCCGAGGGTCGATTCCCTCGACATATTTTTCAATCCACCGAGCCTCGGCCTGTCGGCAAATTTTGAAGCCTTTCAATGCCGTGGATGGCACTGCGGGAATGTTCACGTTCAACAATTTCGAATTGCCCGTGCCATGTTCCAGCACGAACTCCATCAACTCCCGCAGATAAGGTTTACAAGCTTCAAAATCAGCACCCCATTCGTAGTCCAACAGTGAAAATCCAATAGATTTGATGCCTTCCAGCGATGCCTCCATTGCTGCTGACATGGTGCCGGAATACAGAATATTGATGGAGGCGTTCGAACCGTGGTTGATGCCACTGACGCAAAGGTCGGCTTCCCGCTGGTGCAGGAGAATGTGCTTGCCAAGTTTCACGCAATCCACTGGCGTACCGCTGCATTCATAGGCTTCGATTCCGTCAAAAATTTCCACTTTTTTCAAACGCAATGGGTCTTTCAATGTAATGGCGTGGCCCTGTCCAGATTGCGGGCTGTCAGGTGCGACGACGATGAGGTCGCCCAGTTCTCGGGCCACTTCTACGAGCGCTTTTAAGCCGGGAGCATTAATGCCATCATCGTTGGTTACAAAAATTAAAGGTCGGTAAGTCATGAAAGTAATATGTCGCTGACCTCCAGTTCAGCAGTAGGTTTGTACGATTTCCATTCCGCTGAACTGGAGTTCAGCGGCACGGGTTTCGGCAAAAATAGGATTTTCAAGCAGACCAAGGCCGTAGCTTTTTCAACACATCCTGCACCGTTTGCCGTTGCGTTTCCAATTCCTTCGATGACCAGTTGAAATGGGATTGAAAAACTTGCAGAACTGTTTCCAAATACCGATGAACCCGTTGAGCATGAAAGTAGAGCATACCTGTTCTACGCTCAAAAAAGTCCAAAGGATTCAGCACAAACTCCGAATCAAGACAATAGTGAAGCTCCGCTTTGACCAGAGCTTCGGCTGTTTCTTCTCCCTTGCCAAATGCAGCGTCAACGATTTGCTCCGCAAAACGTCCATAATTCTCAGTGAGGTACACGGCCATCGTTTCTGCATCTTCCAAGTGCCTGATTCTTTCTTCGATAAATCGCTGAAAATCAAGCACTTCCTCCATGTTCGCAAATGGTTCTTCGGCCAAAGCAATATGCTTGGTCATGCAAACTATCGGGGTTTGTCCTTGTCGCTTCAGTACCAAATCCACCAGTTTTTCTGCCATTTTCCGGTAGCCTGTCAACTTGCCACCCGCCACGGAAATCAGGCCAGATTTTGAAATAAAAATCTCGTCCTTCCGGCTCATTTCACCAGCCGATTTCCCTTCTTCGTAAATCAACGGGCGCAGTCCTGCCCATGTGCTTTCCACGTCCGGTAACGTCAATTTTGCCGTTGGGAACATGGCGTTGGCAGCATCGAGCAAGTATTTCACCTCGCCAATTTCAGCAAAAACTGCTTCCCGGCTTCCTTTATACGGTGTGTCCGTTGTACCAATATAAGTGGCTCGTTGGCGAGGAATGGCAAAGACCATCCTTCCGTCTGCCACATCAAAGTACACGGCATGTCGAAGCGGCAACCGCTCCTTCGGCACAACGATATGGGTTCCTTTGGAGAGGAAAAGCCGTTTGTTGGTCAGCGAGTTCGCCTTTTCCCGCAGCTTGTCTACCCAAGGCCCGGCAGCATTTACAATGGTGGTCGCCTTTATTTGAAAAACTTCTTGGATGGGGAGGTCGTGGCAAGCTACCCCGATGAGCTGGCCATTTTCCTCCATGAATTCAATTACTTCTGTGTAGTTCAAACAGGTGGCGCCATGTCGAATGGCCGTTTTCAGCACTTCAATGGTCAAACGGGCATCATCCGTTCGGTATTCGGCGTAAAGGCCAGCACCGAGCAGGCCCTCCTTGCGCAGCAAAGCCCCATCCTCCAAAGCCTGCTTCCGATTGAGCATTTTGCGCCTGTCCTCTTTTTTCACCCCTGCCAAAAAATCGTACAGCCACAACCCCAAGGAGGTGCCTAATTTACCAAATGTCCCACCTTGGTAAATGGGCAAAAACATCTTCTCCGGCTTGACCAGGTGCGGGGCGAGGCCATGTACAATGGCCCGTTCACAACCGACATCATGTACCATTTTCAGCTCAAATTGCTTGAGGTAACGAAGCCCACCGTGGATGAGTTTTGTGGATTTGCTGCTGGTGCCGGAGGCAAAATCGCCCTTTTCAACCAAAGCTACATGCAGTCCACGACTGGCTGCGTCTAGCGCAATGCCAGCACCAGTGATACCGCCGCCAATGACCAAAAGGTCAAATTTTTGACTTTTAAAATGCTGAATTTGATTTTGCCTTGGTGAAACCATGTGTTTATCGCTACTTTTCGGCTGTTTTTGAATTGGCAGCAAGATAAAGCCAATCACATTACATCGGTTTTAAATTAATGCAATTTCTGGAGGCCACCCGTTCACAGCTGAATTGTCCTTTGGGGTTTGAAAAATACAATTTATTCGAATCTAGGGTTTGAAAAGTGCCGTTAGGCACGAAATGTCGGTAGCAAATGATTGAAAAATGGGCCTACGTGCCGTAGGTACGCAACTTTTACCGCTGATTGTTGCGAACCTACGGCACGCAGCGTGTGCTTCTGGCAATATCCTACCGACTTTATGTGCCTAACGGCACAATTAACCGCATTTCAACCCCTAACTCGCATAATTTATATCAAGCATCGTAATTGATTTGCACCCTGTTTGACTTTGCTGAAAGCAATTTGAGCACGTAAATAGTTACCAATTTTCAATTTTTATACGAATGAAAAAAACTGTCTTTTTTGCCTTTTTATTACTGAACAGTCAGCTCTTACTGGCACAATACCAGTTCACGCTCACGAGCGATTGCAACTGCACCTCCATTAAAAACCAACAGAACACAGGTACTTGCTGGAGTTTTGCCACTTCTTCTTTTCTTGAATCAGAGCTGATTCGGATGGGCAAACAGGAGGAGTATGACTTGTCGGAGATGTACTTCGTCCGCCAGATTTACCGGGACAAAGCACAGAATTATGTGTACCGCCAAGGCAAGGCAAACTTCAGCCAAGGTGGGCTATCGCATGACGTTATCACCGCCTTTGCAGAAGCTGGTGCCGTACCGGAATCGGTGTACAGCGGCAAGCTGCCCGGCGAGTACATGCACGACCACAGCGAATTGGAGGTGGCGCTAAAGGGGCTGCTCGACGTGATTACCAAAGAAAAAAAGCCGACCACAAAATGGACGGCTGCCGTTTCGGGCATTTTGGATGCCTACTTGGGTGCTGCACCAGAAAAGTTCACGGTAAAAGGCAAGGAATACACCCCAAAAACTTACGCTGCCACGCTCGGCATAAACCCAGCGGATTACGTGAGCTTCACTTCCTATACCCACCACCCTTTCGACCAGAAAATGGTGCTCGAACTTCCCGACAACTGGTCAAATGGCAGCTATTACAACGTACCCATCGCCGATATCGTGGCTATCTCGAAAAATGCCATTTCCATGGGGTTCAGCGTGGCTTGGGACGGCGATGTGAGCGAAAAAGGCTTCTCTGCTGGAAAGGGGGTAGCCGTGCTTCCGGTCAATGAAAAAAGGGAAGACCTTTTCACCAATCCGGGCGAGGAAGTGGCAGTGACACAGGAGCTTCGCCAATCCACTTTCAGCGACTTCACCACCACCGACGACCACCTGATGCACATCTCAGGCACGGCCAAAGACCAAAACGGGACGACCTATTTTTATGTAAAAAACTCTTGGGGGGAAATCAGCCCGTACTCCGGCTACATCTATATGTCTGAACCCTATTTTAGGTTAAAAACCTTGGGCATACTGGTTCACAAAGATGCGGTGCCAGCGGAGATTCGGAAGCGGCTGGGGATATGATAAACCCAACACAGCCTTTGCTTTTTTTTGAAGAAAACCCACCCAAGGGTTTCATCTGAAATAAAAACCCCCTACATTGCCTACAGAAACAATTCGTTGTTAAAAGAAACAACCGCACAAGCACACCAATTCGTTTTGACTCAACATTTTTATTTTAGGGTGTGATTTGGATTTGCAATTAGGGCGGGCCTCAGCCGTTGACTTGTCCGGTTTTCGTAGCCTCGGCTTCGAAACAGGAGGATTACCGAAAACAGTCCGACTACCTTATCCATGATTTTAAGGGGTCTTAAACATCCTCTGTGCTAGTGTGGTTTTTCTTTTTTTCTAAAGCGTCGGCTAGGTTCCCAAACCTTGCCGACGTTTTTTATTTCAGGCAGTCGTGTTTTTTGAAGATTTCGTGGAGAAAACTGGCTGAATTTGCAGGTAAATGTTACTTTGTGGCAACATCACTCAACCAAATTTTTTCACTAAAAAATAGCACATGGAAATTCCGTTCATTCTTCCGATTTTTATTTTCCTTGGATTCTTGCTCATCACTACTGGGCTTTTCACGGTCAAACAACAAACCGCTGTGATTATTCAACGTTTTGGTAAATTCCAAAGCGTTCGCCAGTCGGGCCTTCAATTCAAGATACCTTTTGTGGACACCATCGCTGGGCGAATCAGCCTGAAAGTCCAGCAATTGGACGTGCCCGTAGAGACCAAAACCAAAGACGACGTATTTGTCGGCATCAAGGTTTCGGTGCAATACGTCATCAGGCAGGAGTCCATCTACGATGCATTTTACAAGCTTCAAAACCCCTACGAGCAGATGTCTTCCTACATCTTCGACGTGGTGCGGGCCGAGGTGCCCAAGATGAAGCTCGACGACGTATTCGAGCGCAAGGACGACATCGCTGTGGCCATCAAGCGAGAACTTGACGAGGCCATGAATGAGTATGGTTATTTCATCGTGAAGGCACTGGTAACGGACATTGACCCAGCCGCTGCCGTCAAAGAAGCGATGAACCATATCAACGCCGCCGAACGGAAAAAGACTGCCGCTGAGTACGAAGGTGAAGCCGAAAAAATCCGCATCGTGGCCAAGGCACGGGCAGAAGCTGAAAGTAAGCGCCTGCAAGGCCAGGGTATCGCCGACCAGCGCCGGGAAATCGCTCGGGGCTTGGAGGAAAGTGTGGGTATCCTCAATGCAGTAGGCATCAATTCACAAGAAGCCTCTGCACTGATTGTCATCACACAGCATTACGACACGCTACATTCGGTAGGTGAAAATGCCAATAGTACCTTGATTCTCATGCCCAATGCGCCTACGGCTGCCACGGACATGCTAACCTCGATGGTGACATCGCTGGTGGCTACGAAACAATTGACTGAAAAAGTGAATGGTAGTAAGAAATAGCACCTACCATTAATGACAATAGCGCCGTTGGAGAACATGCTCCAGCGGCGCTGTTTTTTTGCCCTGCCCTGCCCCTGACCCCTAGAGGGGAATCTACTACTGGGGTCATCCGTTAAAACGGCATATTTTGTGTAACTTCCGTAAGGAAATTCAAAAACAATTCTGGCTTTAGGGCAATGGTGAAAACGAATCCAAAGACCGCACCCCAAAAGTGCGCCTCATGGTCAATACGGCTGCCCGCTTCCTGCCTAGCCGAGTAGGAAGAGTAAACAAGGTACAGCACGGCCGCAATGATGGCTGGAATCGGAATTACCCCAAAAAGGTAAATCATGTGCCAGGGCAACAGCAAAGCAAAGGCGAACATGATACCAGAAGTAGCCCCAGATGCTCCTACACTACTAAATGACTCGTTGTTTTTGTGTTTGAAATAAGTGGGTATGTCGGCAAAAACACCAGAGAGCAAGTACAGTGCAAGAAAGTTGATGCGTCCCATTGTTTCACCAAATAGTTCTACAAACATACCCTCGATAAAGGTTCCAAAACTCCACAATACAAACATATTGATACCCAAATGTATCCAACTCCCATGCAAAAAAACCGAGGTAATCCAACGGTAATACTCTTTGTCCCGATTTTCCTCGTAGGGGTAGTGCATGAATTTGAGGAACAAGTCCCGGTTGCTGAAAGCAATCCATGAAAAGAGCACCGTGACGGCAATGATGACGAGGGTAACTGTGATTTGCATTTATTTATGGTTTCGGGTTTCGGGTTTCGGGTTTCGGGTTTAATGGGACATTCCCAAAAACCAAAAACCCTGAACCTTCAACCTATGTTCATTCATTATGGTAAGACTCTCCCCGCAAAATCGTCATAGCACGGTACAATTGTTCCAAGAAAAACAACCGAACCATTTGATGCGAAAAGGTCATTTTTGACAGTGAAAGTTTTTGGTCTGCACGTTGGTAAATCGTTTCCGAAAAACCCCACGCACCACCCACCAAAAAGACGAGCCGCCGGGAACCAAGCTGGAGTTTTTGTTCTATAAAATTTGAGAACTCCACCGAGGTCAGTTGCTTGCCTTTTTCGTCCAGCAAAACTAACAAATCCTCTTTCTTGAGCCGGGAAATTACCAATTCACCTTCTTTTTGTTTGAGCTGGTCGGGCGACAAGCTGCCTGCGTTCTTCACATCGGGCAAAATGGTGGTGGCAAATGGCAGGTAATGCGCCAACCGTTTTTCGTAAACTGCCATGCCTTCTTCGAGGTATGGAAATGCCGTTTTGCCAATCAACCAAAGTTCGACCTTCATTCGCTAAGTTTTAATTGTTTGAACGCCTTGCCGAGATGGTCTGTGATGTCGCTGGCTAGCAGGGCTTCCTGTTGGAGGTCGTTCATGGCGAGGTCGCCAGCGAGGCCATGCAGGTAAACGCCCAATTGACAGGCTTCGAGCGGCGGGTAGCCCTGCGCCAGCAAGCCCGTGAGGATACCTGTCAGCACATCGCCACTACCACCGGTTGCCATACCGGGGTTGCCGGTGTTGTTGAAAAAGCAATCTCCTGCTGGGGTTGCGATGGCAGTATTTGCTCCTTTCAATATCAGGTAAACGCCGAGTTCTTTTGCCTTGCGAAGCTGTAAATCGTTTCGTTCAAAATCGTTGGCCGACGGGCCAAACATCCGCTCAAACTCCCGCAGGTGGGGTGTCAGGATGCTGTTTTTTGGTAAAAATTTAAAGAAATCAGGATGTCCAGCCAAAAGGTTAAGTGCATCGGCATCCAAAACGACAGGCACTGCTGTTCGCTGCAGCACATCGGCCAATGCCACGGCAGTAAGTTCGTTGGTGTCGATTCCACAACCGATGCCAATTGCCTTGTATTTGCTCAGGTCTTCGTGCAAATTGCTGATAGCAAACTGGTGTTCGTCCACACTGACCATCGCCTCTGGGATGGCGATTTGCAGGATTTCGTAGCCGCATTTCGGAGCATGAACCGTGACCAAACCTGCTCCGCTTCGCAAACAAGCTCGGGCGGCAAGAATGGCTGCGCCGATTTTGCCATAACTCCCTGCCACAAGCAGTGCGTGGCCGAAGCTGCCTTTGTGGTCATGCCGGTGGCGTTTGCGGAGCAATGGTTTCACTGTTTTTTCGTCCAACAGAAAATTACAGCAGGGCTCGTTTTCGATAAAATCCTTGTCGAGGCCGATGCTGCCAAAAGTCCAATTGCCCAACCTGTGCTGGTTTTCCGCAAAAAAGAAGGCCCGTTTGGGCATTTCAAAACTAAAAGTCCAGTCAGCATGGATGGAAACACCAGAGGTGGACTGGTCAGCGAACATACCAGAGGGAATATCGACCGCTACCCGCGTAGCATTTAGCTGGTTTACTTGTTGAAAAAAATCAGCCCAATAGCCAGTCACTGGTTTGTTGAGGCCACTGCCAAAAACGGCGTCAATAATAATGCAGCCAGTAGGAAATACAGGAAAATCTGCTTTTTCTACTATCTGCTTCAAAGAATGGGTAGAACCAAATTCCAACAACTTTAGGTTTGCTAAATTATCGGCGCTTTTATTTTCCCCAATTTGAAGCTGAATTGGATAAACATCGTAAAAATCAGCTGCCAGCAGCCGGGAAATAGCCAATCCATCACCGCCATTGTTGCCGATCCCACACAAGACATAGATTTTCTGGTCATGATGGAGGAATTGCTTCGCAAACCAATCGCAAAATGCCTTGGATGCCCGCTCCATAAGGGCATGGGAAGTGATGGGCTCCCGCTGAATGGTGGCGGCATCTAATCGTCGTATCTGTTCCGTGTTGAAAATCTTCATTGAAGCGGTGCTTTTGCGGTGGCGAAGCTTTGAATTCTGGCCGTAAGGTAGTTATGCAAAAAAACTTATGAATCAAGTTTGTCCGTTTTTTTGCCAAAACCGAACATTTGGCGGACTTTAGCAGGTGAAAACCAGCCGTTGAACGTAACTTGTTCGGCGACTTCAAGATTTTAGAAAAAAACCTTGTTAAACATGCCCAATCGTTTACGAATTCTCTGCTTTTCGCTCCTGCTTTCATTGCCTTTTGCATCAAAAGCCACGCATATCGTGGGCGGTGAAATGACCTACACTTGCCTCGGAAATAATCTTTATGAAATCAAGCTTACCATTTTCAGGGATTGCTACAACGGCGTTCCGTGGTTCGATGACCCTGCTTCTATTGGCATTTTCAGAAATTCAAATAATTCTCTTTTCCTGGAAATCCAAATAGATACCATTGCTGCATTAAACGACACTCTAAATCCTGAATTAGGTAGCGAATGTTTTGTCTTGCCTCCTAATGTGTGTGTCCACACAATGAGTTACACGGGCACGGCATTCATACCTTTCGACCCACAAGGCTACCATATTGTGTACCAACGCTGTTGCCGGAACATTACCATCTCAAACCTCATTGCACCAGAAGATGTGGGCGCCACCTATAGTATCATCATTGGCCCACAAGCGTTGCAGGAGTGCAACAGCAGCCCAGTTTTCAACAATTGGCCACCGCTTTTTTTATGTGTAAACCAGCCGTTTGCCATTGACCAATCTGCCGTTGACCCCGATGGAGATTCCCTGGCATATCGCCTTTGCGACCCATTTACAGGTGCAGACCCAATTTTTCCAATACCTCAGCCGCCAAATCCACCTCCATATTCTCCAGTGCCGTGGCTGGCACCGTACAATGTGAACAACCAAATTGGAGGGACACCTGCAATGGCCATTGACCCGATAAGCGGGTTGCTGACAGGCAAGCCCGACGTAGTTGGCCAGTTTGTGATTGGCATCTGTGTGGATGAGTTCCGAAACGGTGTTCTAATTGGTTCAAAAAGGCGGGATTATCAAGTGAACATCGGCATCTGCGACATCGCTACGGCGGCGTTTTTTGCCCCAAAAATTATTTGCGAAAGCTTCACGGTGAGTACCCAAAACCAAAGCCAAAGCGCCAATGACTTTATCTGGTATTTCAATGACCCGAACAACCCAGTGGCTACCTCTACCCTACCCAACCCGACCTATACTTACAGCGATTCCGGGCTTTATACCATCGTCTTGATTGCCGAGCCAGGCACGGTTTGCTCGGATACCTTTTCAGCGGATGTGCATATTTTGCTCAATTCTCTGTTCGCAAATTTCAGTGTGGTGAACGCCGACTGCGCTGACAGCCTTTCCATTGACGTGGTGGATTCTTCGATTGACACCATCTCGAACATCGCCAATTGGGAATGGACGTTGACGCAAGGCACGAACAGTTGGACGACCATGGACCAAAACCCCAGTTTCGTGCTCCACGACCCCGGCGACGCATTGCTCACGCTGATTGTCACGGCAGACAACGGTTGCATGGATACTTTGCAGCAAAATTTCCCTGTCTTTTTCATTGAAGACCCCTTGCTTGACGACTCCACGGACATCTGTTTTGGCAATGGGAATGTGCAGCTCAACCCCGATGGCGCCTTCCCCGGTGCGACTTACAATTGGACACCACCTGAAAACCTCGACAATCCCAACAGCCCAAACCCCATCGCAAATCCAACGGAAACCACCACCTACACCGTCTCCATTGACGATGCGAACGGATTTTGTCATGTTGAAAAAACAGTGACCATCATCGTCTCGCCGGATGTATCCGTTACGCCTGTTTTGGACACGATTCTGCAGGGGCAATCTGTGCCAATTTTGGCCACTTACGACCCCAGCTACACCTATAGTTGGTCACCTGCCAACTGGCTTGACAATGCCGATATTAACGACCCGACCTCCACGCCAGATGAAGATGTGACCTACATCCTAACCGTCACCGACTCGAATGGCTGTGTGGTGGAACGCACCGTGGTCATTGTAGTTTTGGCGCTTTGCGAAGAACCGTATGTGTTTATTCCAACGGGTTTTACTCCCAATAATGATGGAAAAAATGACGTGTTCCATGTGATTGGAAACAACTTGGCAGAGGTACATCTCATTGTTTACAACCGCTGGGGAGAGAAAATATTTGAGTCAAATGACCCGTCAGTGGGCTGGGATGGCACTTACAAAGGAAAGCTCCTACCACCCGATGCCTATGGCTTTTACGCCGAAGTGACCTGCCTCGGTGGCTTGAAATTTTTCAAAAAAGGAAACGTAACCCTTGTTAGATAGTCAGAAGGTGAGAGGGTGAGAGGGTGAGAGCGTGAGAGAGGTGAGAGCGTGAGACCACGGGACGGCTCTCACGCTCTCACCTCTCTCACGC
>JAIPBL010000092.1 GCA_021739645.1 Saprospiraceae bacterium
TTCGTTTGCTACGCTCATCCAAGTAAGGTGATACTTGTACCCATTTTTGTCTCAAATCTTCTACTAATTTTGCCCTGTTTCCCATTGCGCAAATATAAACATAAATAGGAAGTTATTTTTGCGCAAACCCTTAGTGCCGGTGCTTTGGCTTTATTCACGGCTTACCAAATCTGTTCCGTTGTTTACAAAAGAGTCCATCGACGCATTAAAAAACGGCCACCCAAAGATGGACAGTTCTAAAGCAGCCGAAACGTTGGGGCATAAATGCCGACCGTTAGAGGATTCCATTCGAGACTTTTATGAGTGGCACCAATCAGTATCCAAACCCCGAAAAATATGAATTTAGAAACGCTCAGAATTATTGCCTTCTATTGGCTGTTTATTGCCGTTGTTGTACATATAACCATGTTTTTTGTAACTGCGCCATTTGGTAGGCATACCACTGAAAAATGGGGAAAGACCGTTGATAATAAATTGGCTTGGACTATAATGGAGTCGCCTTCATTGTTCATTATGCTCTATTATTTATGTTTTGGAAGCAAATCATTCCAATCTTATGTCTGGATATTATTCGGAGTATGGATTTTTCATTATTTTAACCGAACTTTTATTTATCCCCTAAGAATAAAACCAACGCCCAAAAGAATGCCATTGGCCATCGTTTGCAGTGCAATATTTTTCAATATCGTCAATGCTGGCTTAAACGGTTATTATTTGAGTGAATTAGCCCCATCAACTGATTATGACGGCGAATGGTTAACCAGCACTTCATTTATTATTGGCGCAATTATGTTCCTTGTTGGACTCATAATTAACTGGAAATCCGATACTATATTAATCAACCTCCGCAAGCCGGGTGAGACCGGTTATAAAATCCCAAAAGGGTTCTTATTCGATTATGTGGCTTCGCCAAATCTTTTTGGGGAAATCATCGAATGGTCTGGCTTTGCCTTGATGGCTTGGAACCTGCCTGCGCTTACTTTCATGGTTTGGACATTTGCCAACCTAGTGCCCAGGGCAAAAAACCATCATGATTGGTACAAACGACATTTTCCAGATTTCCCGAAGGAGCGGAAAGTGGTTTTTCCTTTCATGTATTGAAATTGGCCAAGATGAGTCAGAATCCAAGTTTGTATTTGCACTCACACCATAAAAGCCCAAGCTGTCTCGTACCCACCATGCGCCTCGCAATAGTCCAACATGGCCTGGTAAAATGGGTCTGCCCCAACAGTGGCACTGTCCCCAACTATTACCAGCAACTTTCTAGCCCGGGTCATGGCCACATTCATCCGTCGGTAGTCGTTCAAGAAGCCGATTTCGCATTTGGGGTTGCTGCGCACCAGCGAGATATAAACCACATCCCGCTCCTGTCCTTGGAAACCGTCAATGGTGTTGATGTCAAGCGCAATATCACGCAGCCTACTATCCTCGGCAACGGTGTCCTGCATGTGCATCACCTGTTCTTTATAGGGTGAAATAAGGGCGATGGAGGGCAGGTCTTTGTCGTCATGGCCACTGATGAGTTGGTAGAGGTGCTCACAAAGCAACTGAAACTCGTCTGGGTTGTATCGGCTCTGCGACTTTTCATTGAATTGCTCCTCGAAACCAGTGCCTGCCGTATCAATAAAAATTACTGGCGATGGGTGTTCCATGTCGAGTTGGTGCTCCGCAACGCCCGCTGCCGCCGTTAGTTTCCCTTCGTAAAACCATTGGTTGGAGAATTCCATGATACGATGGTTCATGCGATACTGAACGGTCAGCAGACTGGTTCGGGGCAAGCGTTGCATGCATTTTTCAATCATGGTATTGCCGAAACCACTGCGCCGTGCTTGCTCCGATTTAACGGTCGGGGGCAACTGGAAAGGGTCACCTGCCAAAACAACCTTGGTGGCTCGGGTAATGGGAATCCAAGTTGCTGGTTCCAATGCCTGTGCGGCTTCATCAATCACCACCGTTCGGAAAGTCCTGGTGCCAAGTGCTTTGTGCACCGAACCAACGAGGGTGCAAGTGATGACCTGGGCACTGTCCAAAATGTTCTCCACCAATTGGTCTTCGAGATGGTTCGCCCAGCCAGAGAGTTCTCCGGCTTGCCGGAACAGGTGGCCGCGTTCCTGGCGCTGTTCATGCCCAAATTTTCGCTTGAATTTCATGGCTTGGCGTCGGGTCTCCACCGCTTCCAGCCTTACTTTCTTGATGTTTTTGCTTTCGGGGTGCGCAGCAATTTGAGATTCCAAGGTGTGCTGTACGATTTTATCCTCAACTCTCGAAATATTGCCGATGCGCAGCACCTGAAGTCCTTCGTCAACAAGGCGCTCAGTCAGCAGGTCAGCCGCTGAATTGCTGGGTGCGCAGACGAGCACCGTGTTTTCTGTTTTGCAAAGCAAACGGATGGCCTGCACCAGCGTCGTCGTTTTCCCCGTGCCGGGTGGGCCATGCACTACCGCCACATCCTGGGCTGCAAGTATCTCATTGACGGCACTGTTTTGAGCGTCGTTCAGTTGGGGCAGATGCACAGCGGGGAGTTCCAAAAAGGAGGCAGCTTTGTTGCCAAAGATGATGCTCCGCAATTCTGCCAATCGGTTTCCCGTTGCTTCCTTGACCTTTTTTAGCGCCTTTTCCATTTCAACGTAGGTGCGCTCATCAAATTCAAGGTCAACACCCAATGAGCCGGCATTAATCCACTCAGGCAGGTCTTTGCTGCCCAACACGATTTTCATTCTTCCCTTCGTGATGGAGTGGATAACGCCTGATTTTTCGGCCTGCTTTTCCTGTGGCACCGCCGTGAAAAACCGAACAGACTGACCTGCCCGGAACTGGTGAGGAACGACACTTGCTTTGGTTCGAACCACGGTTACAAACGCTCGCTCGCCGTAAGTGTAGCCAGATTTTTCAACTTCAACTGGATGCCAGGCATAGCCTTCAGCTACTCGCTCAGACAATGGCAAGCGCAGCACGAACGCTTGGAAATGCTCAAAGTCTTTTTGCTTTTCCAGTTTCAGCAGGTCGGAAAGTTGTTGCAGCTCTGCGGCGATGGCATCGGTCATTGTTTAGAAAACTTTTTAAACACAAAAAATGCAAAGAAAAGAAACTTGACAACTGTCAGTCAATTTCTTACGGAATCCTGACATGGATTTATTTGCTAAGTTGGACAAGATACCTATCTTGGTTGCCGAAAGAAAACCGTATTATTTTATCAAAAAATTGCACCATGAAAAGAATACTACTTTCGCTTGCATTACTATCCACCATTTCCCTTTCAGCGCAAGATTTAGTGCAGGTATCCTATGGGGCCAGCTATAAAAATCAGACTTACTATCAATTGTCCGATGATGTAACGGCCAGCCTCGACAACAATACTTGGGACATTGCTTTTACAACCTACGGTGAAAACGTTGGAGGTATTCACCTGAATGAATCTACCGTAACTTTTGGTGCCGAGGCCGTCCTCTACTTAGCACCTACCGCTAATTTCGATGACCCCATCATAGTCGCAGATTTGACCGAACGGCTTTATAACGATGAAAAAAGTTGGGATTATGGCGCCTTCAATAGCACACGGGATGTGAATGACCCAAATGATTTTGGGTGGGGGATGCTGGATGCTGGTACTGGAAAAATTACAGGGAACACAGTATTCGTGCTTCGCTTCAAGGATGGCACTTACCAAAAGCTACAAATCGTTTCCCTGGAGCAAGGGATTTATACCATAAAACATGCAGACCTTGACGGAAGCAACGAAAACACGTTGACGGTAGATAAGGCCAATTTCACGGCTGCCGATTTTGCTTATTTGGCTTTGTCGTCTGGCCAAACCTTGCCCTCCATTCCCATTGATTGGGATTTGGTCTTTTTGCGTTATGCCTCACCAAATGACGATGGAGCGGGAGGTATTATCCAGATTATGTCCAGTGGTGTGCTATCTGCACCTGGCGTTGAAGTTGCACAGGCCAATTTCGTTGACCCGGACGATGTGGAATTCGCCGACTTTGAAGATTCACTCAGCACAGATATTGACATAATTGGCTCCGATTGGAAAACTTTCAACAATACCTCGTGGCTGTTGGTTAATGACAGGGCTTATTTTGTCAAGGCTGAAAATGGGGCAGTTTGGAAACTTATCTTCGTTGACTTTGGCGGCTCTACAACGGGCAACGTCATTTTTAGTAAGGAGCTGATATTGGAAACTGGGGTGGGGGAGGAGGCCACATTTGATGGTCTTTCAGTTTACCCTAATCCGACCTCAGGTGATGCAACATTGTTTTTTTCTCCGAAGAATACTGGAGTAGCCAGTATCGGCCTCACCAATCTATTTGGCCAACTTGTTTGGTCAGGAAAATTGGTGGTAAATACAGGTTTTAATGCAGTACAGCTTCCGCTAAACAACCTGCCTTCAGGTCAATATTTTGCCAAAACAAGGCTTGGCAGCACTGTTTTTACAAAAAAAATTGTGAAGAACTAGTGGTGAAATACGAGGCTCCATAGGGCTTCCTCAAGAAGCCCTATGGAGCCAATCGCTCAATCACCCATTCGCCAGCTTCGCCCTGCGTGTACTGAAATCTGTCATGCAGTCTGCTTTTTTGGCCTTGCCAGAATTCGAACTTACTTGGCACTACCCTGAAGCCGCCCCAAAAAGAGGGTAGCGGCACTTCTTGGTGTTCAAACTTTTGTTTCATTTCCTCAAATTTCATCATCAGTGCCTGACGGGAGCTGATGACACTGCTTTGGTTGGACACCCAAGCACCAATCTGGCTTCCCTTTGGCCGGGTAAGGAAATATTTTAGTGATTCCGCTGTGGAAACTTTTTCAACACTCCCTGTGATGATGACCTGACGCTCCAAATCATGCCAAGGGAAGTGAAGTGCTACCTTAGGATTTAGGGCCATTTCACTGGCTTTTCGACTCCCGTAGTTGGTATAAAACACAAAACCCTTTTCGTCGAACATTTTCAACAACACAATGCGGATGGATGGCTGACCGTCCGGGCCTACCGTGGCCAATGTGACGGCATTTGGCATCCGATACCCAGCCTGTTGGGCGTCCTCGAACCAACGTGCAAATTGCTTTACAGGGTCGAGGTTGAGGTCACTTCGGTGAAGCCCAGCCTTCTCAAATTCATCTCTCATTAAACTTAAGTCCATTTTTCAAGAATTTTGGTGCAAAAGAACGGTATTTGTTCGTATTGACCATCTCCAAATCGGCTAAATTCTGAGAATCAAACCGAGTGCAGCTTAACCAATACCAGGATTGGGTGACAATCCTCATTCAATTTTCTGATATTTTGCATGATTGGCTTTAAATTTCCCACAGAATTTGCCCTCGATTTTGTGGGTTCTTTTTCTTGAAAATCCACGAGGAAAGAATCGCAAGTTGAATCAATATTTTTTACAATAAAATTCAAAACAAAATGGAATCAAAATTATCGAATCCGGCACCATTAGGCCTAATGGGATTTGGCATGACCACCGTCCTGCTCAACATTCACAATGCAGGATTTTTCCCTGTCAGCGCCATGATATTGGCAATGGGCATTTTTTACGGTGGCATCGCTCAGGTGATTGCCGGTATTTTAGAGTTCAAAAAAGGAAATACTTTTGGGACCACGGCTTTTACCTCCTACGGACTTTTCTGGATTACGCTTGTGGCACTTTGGGTATTTCCCGAATTCGGCTGGGCTAAAGGCGCCGCAACCGAAGTAGATTTTATGGGCTGGTACTTGTTCCTTTGGGGTGTCTTCACTTTTTTCATGTGGCTAGGCACCTTTGGCAAAAACAAAGTGCTTCAATTCATTTTCTTCAGCCTATGGATTCTTTTCTTCCTGTTGGCCATCCGTGATTGGACTGGGTCAACGCTGATTGGCACAATTGCTGGTTGGGAGGGCATTATTTGTGGCGCTTCGGCTATTTACCTTGCCATGGCAGAAGTGCTGAACGAAACTAGAGGCAAGGTGATTCTACCAATCGGGTAGGGGATAGCCAAGATTTCGAGGGTTCTCCGTATGACATGATGATGGTTCTATTCAGGGATAACCTGATAGAACCTTCATTTTTTATGAATTCTTCGTTTTACCATTCAACCCGACTTATTGGACAAGAAGCCTTATTTGCCATAATTTTAGGCCGTCAATTCTGTTTTACGCTCTTTGAATGTAAAATCTTTTGACTAAGTCTCTGAAGCTAAACATTGAGTCATACATGAAAAGACGCTTTTTCCTTCAACTGCTATTGATAGTAATGGCATCACTCGGCACGTTGCCGTTGGTGAAATGCCAAAACGACGACCACTATTGGACGCAGCAATTCGGCTCAAAAGGATTGCTTTTGAATGGGGCGGTCATAGCCTCGACTGAGGATGAGACGGCGGTTTTTTACAATCCTGCCGCCCTGGGCAATGGGGAGGATTTCGGAATTTCGCTTTCCTTTTTCACACCAAGGTATTCAGTCCTAAAACTTGACGCATATTTAGGGTCAGGGTCGAGTACACAAAACCGCAAACTTGGCTTTTCATCAGACTTAAGTGCCGTTGGTTTTCGCCCATTCAAGGATAAAAGATTCAGGGCGGCCATTGCTTCGTTTACCCGATACAAATCTAGCATGGGATTGAGGGAACGGAAAGTCGGAATAGTGGAAAACGAACCTTCGCAGCTTTTTTTGGGCAATCTTGATTTTCAACGGGATTTGACCGAACGCTGGTTTGGCACTGGAATGTCTTTTCAATTAAGTGATAACATCTCTGTTGGTGCTTCGCAATTTCTCACTTTTCATTCAGAGAATACATCGTTATCTGTCCAGAAAGAAATAGTTAGCACTGACAATCCTTATGACCTTATTTTAGGATGGAGGTCAAAGTTCAAATATTCCTTTTCAGCCAGGGGAGGCATGCTCACCAAGTTTGGAATCTCGGCAAATTGGAGAAACGTAAAACTAGGCGCTACGGCCACCACTACTACTTATAGATTTTTCGATAAGAAGGCCAGTTACGACAACACTGATTTGAGGGTTTATGGTAACGATAGTACGAAGCTTATTTCAAATTTATCAGGTGCTTCCTTACTCGATTATAAGACACCATGGTCGGTAGGCTTGGGAGCTGATTTTAGTATTGCTCGTACCCGGGTTTCCTTGTCAGCAGAATATTTTGGCGGTATTGCTGAATACAAACTGATAGATGAAATAGATGACCCATTCAATGGTTTGGCCACTGGTAATCATTTGCAAGAAACTTTGGTTCAACAGGAGAATCGAGCCGTTTTAAATGTTGCTGTGGGACTGCAAACTAGGATTCGCAAAGAACAGTCGCTGATAATGGGATTCCGCACTGATTTCAACCAACGAGCAGTGGACCAGAAGTTGCAAACCCTCAGTTTCTTGAGCACTACGCCTTCAGTATATCATTTTTCTATTGGGGGGCTATTCAAGATGAACACCAACCAGTTCTCAGCAGGTGTTGATTACTCTTTTGGCCGAAAACTGACAACTGGGCGACTGGTTGACTTGACAGAAATTACACAAGAAAATCTTTTTACATTCAGCGAGGCAGGTGGCATAAAATCATCCTTCCATTCCTTTGTGTTCATTTTTACTTACGATTTCATTTTGAAAAGCTGGAAGGATTGGCGTCAACGAAAAAAGGGAGGCGAGTAGCTTTAATCGAAATGGGACTGTGCTTCAAATGAAGACTAGTGAAGAGCAGCGGAAAAAGGCCAAAATAATTGAGTTGCAGTTAGAGTGATTTCACTACTTGAATTAGCTTTCAAATCAAAGAGGCTCCCTTGGTCAAAAGCAACCTTGATTTATTCCAAAGACGATTGATTGTGATTGAGCAAGGGTAAATTGAAACTCCCCCCATCAAATATTTGGCGCAATTCAGCTTAGATTAGCTGTTTAGCCGTAGGTTTGCGACCACCGTAGAGCAAGCGGTTAATTTCAAGCAAAAACGAGTTGGCTTCTCTGCCACTGTTTTTATCAAAAAAACAAACAACATGACAGCATCAGCATTGGACTTTATTGTTCCAAAAACGAATGCCACCATTGCCCGTTACAAATCGGGCAACCAGCCTTCGTTTGGGTATTTCGTGGAGGATTTCATGAATGGAGACGTGGACATCAAAGGGGACTTTGAGGAATTCATGAAGCTTCGCCATGGGTATTTCAAGTACACCCTCACACCGCATCACTTCAATTTTTTCTTCTCTCGCCTCATTCCGGAGGTGCTGATCCACTCCAAGAGCCAGGACGAGCGTATCGTTCGTGCACATTACGACCGGGGCAATGACTTTTTTGCGGCTTATTTGGGTCCCCGCATGGTTTACACGAGTGGTTTTTTCCTTGATTTAAAGAAAGATACATTGGAAGAAGCGCAAGACCGGAAAATGCAGATGGTCTGCAACAAGCTGTTCATGAAGCCTGGCGACACGCACTTGGACATCGGCTGCGGCTGGGGAACACTGATCGCATACGCAGCCAAGAATTACGGCACGGACGGAACGGGTGTAACTATTTCGCAAGATGGCTACGACTGGGGCACACAGCAAATTGCCGACCATGGCATGAGCGAAAAGGCCCGGATTCTTCGCAAAGACTACCGTGACATTCCCAGAGGCCAGAAGTGGGACAAGATTACCTGCCTCGAAATGGGCGAGCACGTTGGTATCCGCAAATTCAAGGGCTTTATCAAAATGATCTATGACATGCTGGAAGACGACGGCATGTTCTACATTCAGCAGGCAGGTTTGCGTGCAAACCCGGGCATTCTCAAAAGTGGGGCACACTGGCAGGATTTGGTTTGGGGCCTTTTTATGAGTGAGAATATTTTCAGTGGAGCCGATGCCTCAACGCCGTTGGCATTTTTGGTGGAAGCACTGCAAGACGCCAATTTTGAGGTAGCGCATATTGAAAACATTGGCATCCATTATTCACATACCATTCACCACTGGTACTACAATTGGCTGCGCAATGAAGATTACATCAACGAGAAATACGGCAATCGCCTGTTCAGGATGTGGCAATTGTTCCTTCGTTGGAGCGTTGACATTGCCGACCAAGGCAGCTCAACCTGCTGGAGTATTACGGCACACAAGAACCTCGATGGCACTGACCGAAACAAGTACATCACTAACCACGAAAGTGGCCTTCGTATGGACTTGACAAATCCGAGGACTTTTGACCGTCCGTACACGGGTGTTTGGGCTGATTTGTACGGTAAAAAAGCCTTAAAAGAAGACCTTCAACCGGCATAACCTGCAAGGAAAGGAATTTTGGAAATAATCGGCCGGGCGTCTTTCAAGGACTTCCGGCCTTTTTTTTCCATAAATTGAAAAAACTCAAGACAACAGAAAACCTATTGCGAGGGATTCTGTTATCTTTGCCTTAGAATAAATCTAAATAAACATAGAGTCCAGTATGGGAGTCAGAAAAATTTATCTTGATAACAATGCCACCACCCCTTGTGACCCACGGGTCGTGGAAACGATGGTACCTTATTTCTTTGAACACCACGGAAATGCAGCCAGCCGTAACCACCCGTTTGGTTGGGAGGCTGAAGAAGCTGTTGATTATGCTCGTGAGCAAATTGCGAAGCTCATAAATGCCGATGAGAAGGAAATCATTTTCACCTCTGGCGCTACGGAGAGCGACAACCTAGCTATCAAGGGCGTGTATGAAATGTATTCTCGCAAAGGGAACCATATCATTACGGTGAAAACTGAGCACAAAGCTGTTCTTGACACCTGCAACAAACTCGAAAAGCATGGAGCAGAAATCACCTACCTTGATGTGCAAGCAGATGGGTTGATAAACCTTGCAGAATTGGAGACTGCCATCAAGCCCAATACCATTATGGTGGCGGTAATGTGGGCAAACAACGAGACAGGGGTCATTCAACCAATGAAGGAAATCGGTCAGATTTGTGAAAAACACGGCGTGTTGTTTTTCAGTGATGCGACTCAAGCAGTTGGTAAAATTAAAACTCATCCCCGTGATGTCGGAGTTCATTTGATGGCCTTTTCGGCACATAAAATGTACGGTCCTAAAGGCGTTGGTGCGCTTTATGTGAGTCGCAAGAACCCTCGTGTTAAAGTAACCGCCCAATTAGACGGCGGAGGCCACGAGCGTGGCATGCGCTCTGGCACTTTGAACGTGCCCGGCATAGTGGGATTCGGGAAGGCAGCAGAAATTGCCATGCAGGAAATGGACCAAGACGCTGCTCGTTTGAGCGCATTGAGGGACAAACTTGAGCAAGCTTTTTTACATGAAATGGAGGAGGTTTACGTAAATGGAAATGTAGCGCACCGAATGCCTCATGTCGCCAATATATCTTTCAAGCACGTGGAGGGCGAGGGCTTGATGATGACCTTCAACCAGGAAATTGCCCTTTCATCAGGTTCAGCTTGTACTTCGGCATCGTTGGAGCCGAGTTATGTTTTGGTAGCATTGGGACTTGGCGATGATTTGGCACATTCTTCTCTGCGATTCAGCCTTGGTCGATTTACCAAGGAAGAGGACGTAAACTATGCAATTGAGGCCATAAAAAAAGGCGTGAACCACATGCGTGATATTAGCCCAATTTGGGAAATGTACAAAGAAGGTGTTGACCTTACCAAAATAGAATGGGCAGCACATTAAACTATAATAGAACACTACAGTTTCGGACTGTTTCATGCTGAACCAACAATTTTAATAATCAATCAAACAATCCTAACTTATGGCTTATTCAAATAAAGTTATTGACCATTTTCAGAACCCACGCAACGTTGGAACCCTTGATAAAGCTAGCAAAAGTGTGGGCACTGGTCTTGTTGGCGCACCTGAATGTGGCGACGTAATGCGTCTTCAAATTGAGGTAGATGACGCTACGGGTGTTATCCGCGATGCTAAGTTTAAGACCTTCGGTTGCGGCTCTGCCATTGCTTCTTCATCCTTAGCTACCGAGTGGCTAAAAGGCAAATCAGTGGATGATGCTTTGAAAATTGACAACATGGACATCGTGGAGGAGTTGGCATTGCCACCTGTCAAAATTCACTGCTCTGTCTTGGCGGAAGATGCCATCAAAGCGGCTATCACAGATTACAAAAAGAAAAACGGTGTTGAGGTAGCAGACGAAGCTACCGTAGCCTAATTTGTTGAATAAAAATTAAGAAAGATGCTTTTCGTAGCAGATAACGCCAAGGAGCGGATACAGAAAATCATGGAAAAACAGGGCTTGGGCGAGGATTACTTTGTCCGAGTTAGCGTCACCAGTGGGGGATGTTCCGGTCTTTCGTACAGCATGGATTTTGATAACGAATCGCAGCCTAACGACCAGGTTTTTGAGGACAATGGTATGAAAGTCGTTACCGATTTGAAAAGTTTCCTCTATTTGTTCAATTCTACTTTGGAGTTTTCAGGTGGTTTGGAAGGCAAAGGGTTTTACTTCCAGAATCCAAATGCTGCCAGGACTTGTGGCTGCGGAGAAAGTTTTGCAGTTTAGGTTGTTTTTGATGATACTTTTATACCTGGACTACACTACAGTGCTTTGCGATAAACTTGATGAATCCAGAATTTTGGTATGCGATTGAAAAAAAGCCTCTTGTGTAAATTTGAGGATTCTGACAACTCAAAACACAAGAGGCTTTGTGTTTAATCATAAGTGCAAAACTAAACATCAAGCCGGTAAACCCAAATGGGCTCTGCCTCCTTCTTCAATCAGTCCACTTTCTCATTGCCAATCTGGGCTTCTTATAACAGTAAGCCGGTACCAAAGCAATTCGGTACCGGCTTACATATTGAGAATGGCTATCTCCAATTGCTTATCATTCTTAACAGGCGAGCTCAAAATTTGGGATACCGCATGTTTAAAATATGATATTCCATTTTCTACTGCAATTGAACTTGCTTCTCTTCCATCAATTTGCGGATATTGATGAGAGCATACCGCATCCTTCCAAGCGCAGTATTAATACTAACCCTTGTCAGTGCTGCAATCTCTTTGAAGCTCATGTCGGCATAGTGCCGCAGGATAACAACCTCACGTTGCTCAGCAGGCAGCATGTCCACCAAGTGGCGAATGCGGTCATGGGTCTGACTTCGCATGATGAGTTGTTCTGCGTTAGGGTCTTGAGAGCCAATTACATCAAAAATATCGAAGGAGTCGTTCATGTGGACATGTGGCCTACGCTTTCCTCTGCGATGGTAGTCCACGCAAAGATTGTAGGAAATACGTAATGCCCATTGCCCAAATTTGCCCTCGTGGTTGTATTTACCACTGCGCAACGTGTTGACAATTTTAATGAAAACTTCTTGGAAGATGTCTTCGGCAAGTGTCTCATCCTTCACGAAGAGGTAGATGGACGTGTAGATTTTCTGTTGATAGCGGTTCAGTAATTCTTTGAAAGCTCTTTCATCGCCTTCAAGGTACTGCGCGATCAGTTGGTGGTCATTTATTGGCATTACTTGCATAACTAAAGCAAAAGTTAGATTAGAAAAAACAGTTTGCGGTTTAGTGTAGAAGTTTATGCCGTATAGAAAATCTATTTAGTGGAAAACTAAGTTGAAGAAATGTAAACTGCTTATTGCAATTAAGACGCCAAATTAGTCCTTTTATAGCAGAAAATTCAAAATTTGGCAGTTTTAACAAATAATTAAGCAGACTAGGACACTAAAAATGTCCTATCTTAAGAAATTGGGGACAAAAGAAGCGTAGATTATTCAAATAGTCAAGCCAGTTTCAAAAGAAATAGAAAATAATGCTCAATTCTGGTTTGTTCCTACCTGAATAAGTGACCATACCTCCCCAATCATCAACGAATCTCAAAAACAATTGACGGCTGTCTATCATTAATCCAAATTTGGGTTAGAACTGAACATTGGAATGCTAAGTAGATTGCTAAATTTGCCACCAACGTTTTAAAATAACTAAATCAAAATCATGAAAAGACGGCAGATTGTAGCAGGCAACTGGAAAATGAATCTAAATTTTCAAGAAGGGAGGGACTTGGCCAGTGAAATAATTAACATGTTAAAGCCTTCCAGCATTTTGACGGTGCTTTGTCCGCCATTCGTGCATCTCAATTATCTTTCTGTATTGGCAAATGGGATATCAAACTTAGAAATTGGAGCACAGAATTGCCATCAATCAGCTTCAGGTGCTTTTACAGGCGAGGTTTCGGCTGGAATGATAAAGTCTGTTGGTGCCAATTTTGTAATTATTGGGCATTCTGAAAGACGAGAATATTTTCATGAAAATGACGAATTATTAGCAAAAAAGATTGATGCTGTCCTCGCAAATGACTTGCAGCCGATTTTTTGTTGCGGTGAAAAACTTGCTGTCCGTGAAGCTGAAAGTCATGAAGCCTTAGTGCAGTCACAAATTGAGGACGGGTTATTCCATCTTGACAGCAAAACTTTCGCAAAGGTCGTTATAGCTTATGAACCAGTTTGGGCAATAGGAACTGGAAGGACAGCATCGCCTGAGCAAGCACAAGAGATGCATCATTTTATCCGTTCCCTAATTGCCAAAAAATATGGTAAATCGACTGCTTCCGCCACCTCAATCTTGTATGGTGGCAGTTGTAAACCCGACAATGCCGTAGAGATTTTTAGCCAACCAGATGTTGACGGTGGATTGATTGGTGGAGCTGCATTGAAAGCAAAGGATTTCATCTCCATTATTCAAAGTTTTCCAGAAAACGTGTAAAACTACTTTTCACAACCAAAATTGAAGATGAAAAAATCATTATTTCTAAGCTTGTTTGTAGCATTGATACTCGCAAACATTGTTAGCGCCCAATGCCCACCGCCTGGCTATCCACCTCCTGGAGACAATTGTCCCACTGCGCCTACGGTTTGCGTTGACTTGAACGGGTATTGTGCTTCATTAGGCCTCAACAATGTTAACCAACCATTTCCTGGCTGCCCTTCCAATGCCTTGAACAATGACGAATGGTTTGCCTTTATAGCTGGCAGCACTACAATTGAACTTCAAATTGTGCCAAGCAACTGCCAAGGGTTGAATGGTCAATTTGGAATGCAAGGGGCAATTTATGAGGGTGGCTGTGATGGGAATCCTGTCGCAACGCAATGTGGCTGTACCGAACAACCATTCAACATGATAGGAACTTTCGTTCCAGGACAAGTTTATTATGTAGTCTTTGATGGCTGCGCAGGAGATATTTGTGACTTTCAAGTGAATATTTTACAAGGTTCTACAGTGCCTATCCCTCCTGCAGATCCAAGTCCTATCCAAGGGCCTACAAACGTTTGCCCAGGGGCTATCGTGAATTATTTTTTATTAAATCAAAATGCTGCCGTTTTCAATTGGACTATCTCACCCCCCAATGCAGCGAATATTTCAGGTTCACCCGGAGGAAACATTACGGCTACTTGGTCAAGCACATTTACTGGTACAGCACAACTCTGTGTTATGTCGAGTAATCCGTGTTTTACTGGCGGTCAAACCTGCCTCCAAATCAACTCTGCCCCTATACCGCCAACTGATGAGTTTTATGAAATCTGCGTTGGAGAATGTGTTACATGTGCTGGACAAAACTTTTGCGCTGGCACTGGCCCAGCAGGCACAAATGTCCCTTTACAAAACTACTTGGGATGTGATAGTGTCATCGTTTGTCATGTGACTGAGATTCCAGCAATTGTGACCAACCTTGGCATGGTGACCCTCTGCGCCCCTTCAATTTTGACAATATGTTCGCAACAATTTTCATCATCTGAGATAATTTCTTACACCTGCAGCAATGCCAGTTGGCAGGGGTGTGACTCCACAGTAAACGTGGATTTAGCGATACTAACGCCCAATGTGGTAATTGAAACACCGGGAGTAATTGGTTGTGGCATTTATTCTGAGATTCAACTCAGTGCAAATAATTCGGATTTTTCTCAAGTCCCTGGAGGTGCCATGACGATGCTTTGGACCGGACCAGGCATCTTGGGGTCAGACAATGGCCCAACGGTTCAAATAAATCAACCGGGGCAATATTGTTTCACAATTACCGCCTCCCGCAATGGCGTTGTTTGTACCGATCAAAAATGTGTAACCGTAACAGAAAATGTACAGACCCCGCAAATGCCCATGGTTAGCGGAAATTTATCGCCATGCCAAGGCGCGACTATAAATTATACCGTGACGCCAGTTGGAACTCCAGCGCCTACAAGTTATACATGGATAACTCCCAACGGCGAGCCGGTCAATCCAGTAGGAGGTAATGTATTTGCAATAACATGGAATACCCCAAATGGAGGACTTCTTTGTGTAACTGCTGATAATGAGTGTGGCGGTTCGCTACCAGCTTGTATCACTGTAAATGTCCAAGCTCTGCCAACCGCACCACAGATAACAGGGCCTGCAACCGTTTGTGCTAACAACCAAACACAGGTTTATTCGGTGAATAATGTCCAAAATGGCGTCACTTACAGTTGGACGGTTCCAACTGGTGCGACTTTCACCGGGTCCGGTGCGAGCATTACTGTCAACTTCAGCAACGCAGCAGCAGGAACTGGCCAAGTTTGCGTCACTGCCCAGAATGCTTGTGGGACAATATTACCACCATCCTGCTTCAATGTTACGATTACAACTGTCCCTGCTACGCCCTCCATGTCGGGCCCTTCTTCAGTTTGCAACAACGGCGGCAATTATACCTATGTTGTAAACAACCCAATTACAGGCGTTACCTATAATTGGACTGCTCCTAATGGGGCAACAATCACCGGAACTGGTGATACAATTCAAGTAAATTTCAATGGAGCGCCAACAGGCCAAGTATGTGTAAATGCACAGAATTCATGCGGAACAAGCACAGCAGCCTGCCAATCTGTCCAGGTTGTCGTCGCCCCATCTGGAACGATAAGTGGTTCTGGCACCATTTGCCAGGGGAGTGGGGATAATGTAAACTTGACAATCACACTCACGGGCACTGGACCATGGAATGTAACCTACACTTTGAACAATGGGCTAGGTACTGCCTTAACCATTCCGACTAGCCCTTACACACTCAGCGTCAATCAGCCAGGAACCTACACACTAACCTCCGTCACATTGGCAAACAGTGTATGCGCAGGAACAGTGAACGGCGCTGCAACGGTCATAGAAAATCCTGCTCCAGTAGCTGCGCTTTCCGGGGGAGGTTCCATTTGCTTCGGAAGTGGACAAACTGTACCCTTAACCATCACATTTACCGGAACTGGTCCTTGGATGGTGGATTGGACTCGAAATGGCAATGTACAGGCTCCCTTTCAAGCCAATTCCAATCCGTTCACCTGGAATATTGGGCAGGGCCAGGCCGGCAATATTGTTTTGACCAATGTGGTAGATGCAAATGGATGTGACGGAACAACTACTGGCTCCGCAATGGTAACGGTGAACACAGCGCCTACCGTTAGCAACCTTTCCGCAGATTGTGACCCAACTACACAAGAGTTTGTGGTGATGTTCACCATCAATGGCGGTAATCCTGCCTCCTACACCGTAACGCCACCGAACGGAACACTTGCTGGCAATATTTTTACAAGTAATCCATTTCCATCAGGAGATGGGTACCTGTTTGTTGTAAGCGATGCAAACAATTGCAACCCAGATACGATTTCTGACAATGCTGTTGTTTGCAATTGTATCTCAGCAGTTGGCGACATGGATAATACGCCGATTTCCATTTGTGGAAACGGACCAATTTCAGCATTGTATGACAACGCAACTCAAGTGTTTGATGGCAATGACACGCTGGCATTTGTCCTGCACAAAGGCCCAGGCATATCAATTGTACCGCCAATTTCAAGTACAACTCCAACACCGGATGTTAGCTTCAACCCAGCCACGATGACTTACGGGACGACCTACTACCTCTCCGCAGTAGTTGGAGATTTTGACGGTTCAGCAGGAGTTGACCTAAATGACCCATGCTTGCAAGTGGCTCAGGGAACCCCTATTGTTTTTTACCAAATCCCCACGGCTGTATTAAGTGGCAGTGATGCAATTTGCAGCGGGGATGACGGAATGCTCACGGTTCAGCTAACTGGCACAGGGCCTTGGAACATTAGTTTTGACAATGGTTCAGGCAACATTCAAACTTTGAATGGCATTTCTCAAAATCCATACCCGCTGGATGTCACGCCTGCGGCAACTACAACCTATTGCCTCACTTCGATGTCAGATGACAACTGCACTGGAACGGCAAGTGGTTGTGGCACTGTGACAGTTAACACAGGCGTTTCGGTTGGTGGTCTCAGTGTTGATTGTAATCCCACCGCAACTGCTTACACCGTAACCTTTACAATTTCAGGAGGTGACCAAGCCTCCTACGTAGTGACGGGTGTCACAGGAACGATTACAAATGGCGTTTTCACGAGCGACCTAATTCCAACCGGAACAGGCTACTCCTTAGTTGTTGACGATGCGAACGGCTGTAACCCGCAAACACTGGCACAGACGCTCGTAAATTGTAACTGTGCAACGGATGCTGGAGACATGGACCCTGCTGTAGTCATAGTTTGCGGAGATGGCCCGGTGAATGTTGGAGCAGCTACCGCTGTCAATTTGGATGCTGACGATATTTTGCAGTATGTTTTGAGGCCAGATAATTTCGGCATCATCACCACGATTTTAGCGACTAGCAATTCACCCACATTCAGCTTTTTGCCTAGCATGAACTATGGTGCCACATATTATATCTCAGCGATTGCAGGCAACGATGATTTATCTGGAAATGTTGACCTGAACGACAATTGCCTCAATGTTTCGCAAGGCACTCCCGTTGTTTTTTATGCAATACCCACCGCTATCCTATCTGGGAATGCTCAAATTTGCGAAGGGGCATCAACCAACCTTTCCGTCCAATTAACTGGGCTTGGGCCTTGGACCATTGTTTACCAAACAGCTACTGGCCAGCCAACCACGGTAACAGCGACCAGCAGCCCTTATTCTATAATAGTTAGTCCAACATCAAATTCCGTTTACAGCCTAGTAAGTGTGTCAAATAATTTTTGCACAGGGACAACTAGCGGCACTGCCACGGTCAACGTGAACAATCCACCTACCGCATCCAATTTTAATTGGATTTGTGACCCAACAGGCCAGAATTATACACTGACATTTGACATTCAAGGTGGAGACCCAAGCACTTACACCGTTTCCCCACCTGGGAATTTAACAGGTAGCAGTTTTACCAGCAACCCGATTGCAAATGGTGCAAACTATAGTTTCTCGTTGGATGATTCAAATGGGTGCGGGCCTACACTTGTGACTGGCAGTTTTGATTGTAATTGCCTTACTGAAGCAGGCACAATGTCACCCATTCAAATCAATGTTTGTATTACGGATATGGCAACTGCTTCGCCAGCAAACGGTATCGTTTTAGATGGAAATGATATTTTGGTTTACGTCCTGCACACCGGAAGCTCAAATGCTTTGGGGACTGTCATTTCAACAAGTCCAACGCCAACATTCAGTTTCAATGCGGGCCTAATGACCCCAGGGACGGTTTATTATATTTCGGCGGTAGCTGGAAATGACAATGGCAATGGCACGGTCAACTTGAACGACCCTTGTCATAAAATTTCCGTTGGGACACCCGTTGTTTTCAATGCGCTGCCCACCGTATCCGTAGCTGGCTCCGCCACGATTTGCCAAGGTGAAACAGCACAATTTTCAGTCACATTAACCGGGATAGGCCCATTTTCTGTCGACTTCACGGTCAATTCAGTTCCACAAACTCAAATTGTGCCAACAGCTGGCACTGTCCAATTGCCACCGGTGAGTACCACCACCACCGTCACTTTAATTGGAGTAACCGACAACGGAACAGGGTGCAGCGATACAGCAAGTGGCTCCGCAACGATTACTGTCAACCCGAATGTCACGGCTGGAACATCTATCGGAAACCTCACTTTTTGCCAGGGAGCTGCCCAACCATTTGACCTGGATGACCAAATAACAGGCGCAACACCTGGCGGACAGTGGTCCGGCCCGAATGGAGTTGTTGTAGGTGGACAAGTCAATCCAACCACTTTTGCAGATGGAGTCTATGATTTCACCTACACGGTTCAGGGTGTTGGTACTTGCCCAGACGATACTGAAACGGTTAGTTTGACCATCAATGCAGCTCCGATTGCTGATGCAGGCCAAGACCAAACGCTTACTTGTGGCGTAGTAGCTGTGCCCCTTGGCGGAAATGGGACAACAACTGGGGCTACTTATCTTTGGAGTGGAGGCCCAGTATCAAACCCTGCTACTGCTACAACCGTGACTAGCCAACCCGGAACGTATGTTTTGACAGTAACAAATCAGGGCTGTACCTCAACGGACGAGGTTGTTGTGGACATTTCAAATGAAATCCCCAATATGTCCATTATCATTTCAGATGTGAATTGTTTTGGTGATTCCGATGGCACGGTCTCGATTGATTCCGTTTGGGGTGGTACTCCTCCCTATGTTTTTTCGATAAACAATGCACCATTTGGGCAAACCACGCAATTCAACAGCTTGGGGCCAGGCGTTTACAGCGTAACATTGATGGATGCCGGCGGGTGTACCGCGGAAAGCAGTTTTTCAGTAGTTGAGCCGCCAGAGGTTACCGTCCAAATCGTTGGCAATTTCCCGGGCACTGCCCCGACAATCGACTTGGGCGATGAATTGGTGCTTTCGATTTTATCGACACCACCATCCAATCAACTTGATTCCATTTTGTGGTCAACGGCAGGTTTGAGTAATTGTGCAAATTGCCCATCAATTACTGACAGCCCTACTTCTCAAACAATCTATACAGTAGAGGTGGCTGAAAATGGTTGCGAAGCAAGTGACAATATCACTGTATTTGTGAACAAGAACCGACCGGTTTATGTGCCGAATGCCTTTTCACCAAACGACGATGGCTTGAATGACATTTTCACCATTTATGCTGGCAAAAGCGTTGCACGAATCAAATCATTTATGGTTTTCAGTCGATGGGGTGAACCAGTTTATGAATACTTGGATTTTGCGCCAAATGACCCAGCTGTTGGCTGGAACGGGTCTTTCAGAAGCAAAGAATTGCAACCTGCGGTTTATACTTGGTTTGCAGAAATTGAGTTTACGGACGGCAGGGTAGAGATTTACCGAGGGGATGTTTCCTTGGTCCGATAATTTGACTGAAATATTGGATAAAATGGGCCAGTGCAATTGTTGGACTGGCCTATTTTTATTGGAAATCCAATTCTTTGGTGCTCACCAACTTTTTGATGAAAGTAGCCCCCCATGTTATTTGATTTGAAGCGAAAATAGTGTAAAGCCATGATTATTACACATGTTGCCCGTTTTGGGAATCATGTACTCGTCTTTCTTGCGTATTTTTGCAAAACCTATTCGAGCCAATTTCGTTAAATCGGCACTACTTGTCCAACCATAGCGTTATCTCAAAAAAAATCTTCGAATGAAATTTTACTCCACACTGATTGGATTTTCGTTTTTTTTACTCAATTTATTGGTAATCAACCAGTTGCAAGCACAGAAATACAGCAACGAATTTCTTTCCATTGGCATAGGTGCAAGGGCGCAGGGCATGGGCAATTCAGTTGTAGCTAGCATCGACGATGTAACGGCGGGATATTGGAATCCTGCTGGCCTTGCTGCGATAAGCACAGAAAAGGGCTTGCAGGTTGGAGCAATGCACTCCGAATGGTTCGCCGGGGTGGGCAAGTTTGATTATTTGGGCATGACGCTGCCATTTGGTAGCACCAATCGCAGGCTCGGCCTGTCGCTCATCCGGTTTGGCATTGACGACATCCCCAACACATTGAGCCTATTCGAAGATGATGGATCCGTAAATTACGATAACATCGTGGCTTTTTCAGCAGCAGATTACGCCTTCATAGGCAGCTATGCTCAACGGATGAAGGCAACAGAAAACAGTGAATTATTGGTAGGTGGAAATGTTAAAATTGTTAGGCGGGTGATAGGCTCGTTTGCCAATTCATGGGGTTTTGGTGTGGACTTAGGAATGCAATACAAATTGGGCAAGTTGAGATTGGGAGCTACGGCAAGGGACATCACCACAACTTTCAATGCTTGGCATGTGACGTTCACAGAGAAAGAAAAAGATGTGCTGTTGGCCACTGGCAACGAACTTCCTGACATCAATTCTATTGAAATCACCAAACCTCAATTGTTGCTCGGAGGGGCTTATGCATTCACTTACAAAAAACTAAAGTTCATGCCGGAAGTGAACCTGGTAGCTACCACAGATGGCCAACGGAATACCTTGATTTCTGCAGACCCAATTAGCTTAGACCCAAGTGCTGGTATGGAGGTGAGTTATAACGATTTTCTGTTTTTGCGGGCTGGAATAAGCCAATTTCAAAAAGAAAAAAACTTTGATGGCTCGGATTATTTGATTTCTAGGCCAGCCCTTGGCATTGGACTCCAACTATACAGCCTCCGAGTGGATTATGCCTACACGAATCTTGGAGACTCACAAAATCGGTATTCTCATGTGGTTTCTTTACAGTTGGATTTGAAGCCTAAGAAAAAGACGGCTTCGGATTTTTAATCCCAAAGTTTGCGATGAAACCTCAAAAGGTGGTTGGGCGCATTTTCGTCGTAGATTTCAAGCAGTAACATTTTTGACTTTTTGGGGTCGCTAGGGAAAAGAATCTTAATCGGGTTGTGTACGTAACCATTGTCCTCAAACATCAAAATTTGTCGATTTCGAGTTGGCAACTTGAATTTTTTCAATTCCTCAACATCCTTCGGTAGCGGCAAATCACCGTAGCCTTCCTCTTTCAAGAATTCCTTAATCATGGTAAAGCTGTGTGCTAGAGTAGCACCACCAAAAAAACTTTGGTAGCAGTAGCCATCGCTATTGCCTCCGAGTTCTCTGTTAGGAGATGTAGGAAATGTAGCCCGAAGCCCCATATTCAATGTTTAAATTGCAAAAATAGGATTACTTTTTTATAAACAAAATGTATTTTAAAAAAGCAGGAAAAACAAAACAAAAAATATTTTTTTCAAATTTTTGGAAAAAACTTTGTTCAGTTTCTTTCTCACTTCGCAAACGGTTGTAAATTAAGCCATTAAAACAAAAATTTCAGCTTATGATGAATGAGAGAATTTCCAAATTTATGACGGCTGAGGCTGTCACTGTCCACCCTGAAGACTCACTTGAAGTAGTGAAACACTTGCTTTTCGAAAAACATTTTCACCACTTACCCGTGGTGGATGCGGAGGGTAAGTTAAAGGGTATAATTACTTCTTGGGACCTGATAAAGTCCAACAAACGCTTTGAAGAGTATGGAGATTACAAAGTGGAAGATCTGATGACAACCAATGTTGCCACGCTTGGACCAAACGAATTGATTGGTGCAGCTGCCATGGTTTTCTTAAAACACTTGTTCCACGGTTTGCCGATTGTGGACGATGACGGCAAATTGCTCGGAATTATCACGACGCATGATATTCTGAAATACGAATTTCAGAAAGAATATCCTGATGATGTCTTTGTTAGGGATACAAACTGGGTTGTATCTTGAGTTGAATCTTGATTAGTATTTGTCTTCTAAACGTTTGGTGGCTGCTATAGTGGCAGCCACCGTTCCAAGCGGCAAGGCAAACAGAAATCCAACGAAAGTGTAGAGTAACAACATGAAAACAGCTCCATTGCCGATGGCAAGCCATCGATTTTTTTGCACAAAATTCACACTTTCTCGAAAGCGAAAATGGCGCTCCAAGGTGAAATCCAAATTGCCGAATCCAGCATAGAATGCTTGTACCACAAAAATTAAAATGGCAGTGAACGGAGCAAAAATGGGTATCAAACTTAGCAAGAGCAAGAGTAGGGTAGCGCCCAATTCTCTAAAAATATTCCGCAAAGCTATCTTTAGTCCCCTTACAATATCAGCGATAATTCCAGGTATCGAAAAACCACTGCTTGTTTCCCTCCCCAACAGTTGACGCTCGACCTTTTCTGACAAAACACTCATAATTGGCGCAGATACAACCATAACCAACTGCTTAAAAACAATCATTCCCAATAAGAAAACGAGCAGTCCACCAAATACTTGGGATATTTTAGCTACCACATTGCTACCCCAGTCCCATTTCCAGAGGTTGTCAATTATGTCACCAATATTATCAGACAGGCTCCAAGCTAAGCTAAAAATACCTATACCTAGAAGTATGCTGAGAAGGCCGGGAAGTAAGATATATTTCCATAGCCCATACGCATTTACATGCTTGATGGCTGTACCATAAGTTGAAATTCCTTCAAAAAAATTCTTGAGCATTTTTTGAAATTTTATCTAAAAATAGCCGTGCCGAGTTCAATTTTTTATCTATTTTCTACAAAATAATTCTCTACCGTACACTTTTTTAAACCGTAGAAATAAAGCAGTTCTTTGAAAATGAAAAAACAATTTCAATTGCGTGTTTAAGGCAGTATTGGACCAACTTTTTGCCAATGGTAAAAATGGATAAATCCATTCTGTC
>JAIPBL010000008.1 GCA_021739645.1 Saprospiraceae bacterium
CCGAGGCCGCCGAGGCCGGGCGACTGCTCCCCGGTGGCCCACTGGTAGGCGTAGGCCAGCCCGGCGGGGGGCAGGGCGGGCGTCATGCTGGTCACAATGCTGCCGTTCGGGGCGTTGCAGGAGGTGTTCGGCGTGGTGGCCCCGTCCACTTGGAGGGGGATGTCCTCGGCGGGCACGATGGCCCCGTAGGCGGCGGTGCAGCCGTTGGCGCCCGTCACGGTGACGGCGTACTGCCCGGCTGTGAGGCCGTAGAGGTCCTCCGTGGTGGCGGCATTGCTCCATGCAAAAGTATATGGCGGTGCGCTCCCACTTACCTGCAGGTCAACGCTGCCGGTGCCGCTGCCGCAGAAATCGGGGCCGGTGGTGGCGAAGAGAGTGGGCACGGAGGGCTGGTCGGCGACGGTGAAGCTGGCGCTGGCGGTGCAGGTGCCTAGGCTGACGGTGACGGCGTAGCTGCCGGGCGCAAGGCCGAAGAGGTCCTCCGAGGTGGCCCCGCTGCCCCAGGCAAAGGTGAAGCTCCCGACGGGCGGCGGCGTGGGCGTCACCGAGAGGTTGACGGTGCCGTTGTTCCCGTTGCAGGTGGTGTTCGGGGTGACTGTTCCGGTGATGGCGATGCTGACGGCGTTGTCGGCCACGGTGGCGCTGGCGGTGGCGGTGCAGCCGTTGGCCCCGGTCACCGTCACGGTGTAGGTGGCGGCGGGCACGCCGGAGAGGTCCTCCGAACCTGCGCCGTTGCTCCAGTTGTAAGTGTAGGGTGCCGTGCCGCCCGATGCGGTCAGGTTCACGCCGCCGCTGCCGAGGCCGCAGGTGGTGGCGGTGGCGGCGGTGGCGAGCGAGGGCGGCTCCGCCGTGTCGTCCACGGTGAAGGTGGCGCTGCCCGTGCAGCCGTTGGCATCGGTGGCGGTGACGGTGTAGCCGCCAGCCGTGAGGCCCGTGAGGTCCTCGGTGCCGGCGCCGTTCGACCAGGAAAAGGTGTAGCTGCCAGCGGGCGAGGGGGTCAGGTCGATGGCCCCGTTGGCGGCGGTGCAGGAACTCGCCGGGGCGGTGGTGCCCCCGAGGCTGAACGGCACGGTGTCGGCCAGGGTGTAGCTCTCCACCTCCGAGCAACCGTTCGCCCCGGTGACGGTGACGGTGTAGGTGCCGGGGGCTAGGTTGGCGATGTCCTCGGTCGTGGCCCCGTTCGACCATGCTATGGTATAGGGCGGCTCGCCGTCGGTGACGGTGAGGTCTATGCTGCCGTTGGGAAGGGCGCAGGTGGGGTCGGTGGGGGTGGCGGTGAGGACGGGGGCGTCGGGCTGGTTTTGGACTATTTGCGGGTTATATACCACGGTACAAGTTCCGTAAGTCACTGTGGCTTGGTAAATACCAGCAGAAAGCCCAAGGTTGTCCTCAGTGGTAACTCCATTTGACCATAACCAAATGAAGGGAATAGAGGTCAAGGGAGTCAAAATAAATCCACCATTGGGCGGACCTAAACAGGCAGTATTGTGCAAGCGTTCCTGATCATAAAAATTACCAAAAAAGGGGCCTCCAAGAATTAGTGTGTAATTGGGAACGAAATAGGAAAGAAACTGGAACTCCCCCAATGCGTCCTCTACTAACACCGTGTAATTGAATCCTCCAATCAGGCCAGTCACGTCTTCCGTATCGGCACCGTTGCTCCAGGTAAAAGTATAGGGTGGAGTACCGCCGCTTACGGTTAGGTCAATAGAGCCGAGGCCTACCGTGCATGTGTCTTGGTAAACCACAGCTGTTACTACCAAAGGCAGCAGGAAGCCCCTGCTTCCAGCTAGAACTCCATTTGGGATATAATGCTTTCCCTTAAAATTTTTCAATGAAGGTGTTATTAAACATTTGGTACCTTCAGTATCTATTCCGTATGGATAATCGTTATTCAACCAATAATCCATCTTATTACCAACAATAGCACTGAAAATTGGATGTGCTTCAATCAAATAGGTATTCCATAGCATGAAAATTCCTAAATAAAAATAATTATAATTTGATTGAATAGTTATTTTCATGATTATATCAAATTGGACTAGGCACCTACATGTAATATTCCAAATAATTAAAGTTAAAAGGTCGTGCTAAAAATATAGCACGACCTATTTGGCTAATCCATGTTAAAAAACACATGGTGTAGTAGGCAAAATATTGCAGTTTAATCCTTTTCTAATAATTGCAGTTTGCCCCATTGAAAGGCTAAGCGTGTCACTTGCTGTACCTCCGCACTCTATTGCATAGGTCACAGTTCCAGCATAATTGTTTTGTATTTCAAAAATATCACCGATCCCACCCGAGCAAAAAGTTTTGATACCACCTGTGCCACTGGTTGTGTTTAAAGTGGTAACACCTCCATAACCATTAGAGGTAGGAATATTGCAGCCACCTCCATAAGTGCATTGACCACCTAAATCAAAGGCACAACCAATGGCAGCCCCACAAATTTCAACATCCACATTAGTTCCTGTTGGAGTAATCAATTTCAATCCACAACAACAATCACAATCACAAGTGTGGTCAGAGCAATCAGCCCTAGAAGTCACCTGTGCATTCCCACCTCCTTCCGTAGCATTGGAATGGTTCGAAACTTCAGTGGTTGGAGTAGCAGGTGCTGGCTCGCTCTTATCAGCCTTGCTGCAACCAAAATAAACGAAAAGAACCGCCAATAGGGCGGCGAAAATTGTATTTTTCATAATCACAAAGATTGAAGAATTGGGAAGCGCAGGCGGGGCGCCTTCATGGCCTGTCCCCTGCCTTGGCTTCCAAAATGGTTTAGTAGCGCCGAGGCCGTAGGGTTCCCCCTGGGCCTTGGGCCTGTTACGTTGGCCGCTGCTTTTGCCATGAAGCACATCGGGCAGCAGCCGTGTGAACGACAGGATGGGAGCTTGTTTTTTTGGGACGAATCCCAGCCTATCGGCGGGGCCGTGTTGTTCGGCGGTTGTGGGATGTCAATAAGTTTAGAATTTAATCATAGATTTGAGGGTTTTAATCAATGATGGGCCTCTGTCGTTTAGTTGAAGCGAGACGGCATTGGTCCTTTTTTATTTTGTGCCCTTCTGCGCACAAACTTGGCCATAGTGGGGGCTAAGGGCATGGAAATTAACGAGCCTTGCCTCAGCAACAGGTCGCTTCGGCTGTTCTTCATGTTGGTAAGCCCTACTTAGTTTTAAGTGCATTTTATCAAGCCCAGTGCAATGTTGGGCTGTCCCACAGGCGCAAGATATACCGATTATTGAAGGTTCTTCCATTCTGAAAAAAAAAAAAAAACAATTTTTGTCGGGAATTGGCAAAATGGCATTTCTTTCCCACCGGAGCTTGACGGCCTTGACCAATGTTGTTTGGCCGCTAGGGTATTCGGCGGAATGAGAACTTCGTTGCCCCGATTCTGTCAAAAATCAGCAAGCGTTTTCAAAGTTGGTGCAAACGTGACGTGAAGCGAGGGGGTGACGGATTGCTTCGCAATGACAATGGTGGCGCGTACATCTTACAAACGAAATTGCTGACTATATTTCAGCAAAAAGAACCGGCTCGTCAAGCGCACCGGGGTATCGCTTTGGCAAAAAGCGGTTTCAGATACAGGAGAATACGTATCGTTTTGTTTAAAACTTGTATCTTTTTTCTGAAATACGGTGGCTTTTTGGTCATTAAGATGAAGCCTTCGGTGCAGATGGGGGGGGCGTGAGAGCGTGAGCGGGCGAGAAATGAGCGAAGGCTGATTATTTTGCATTCGTCACAAAAGCCAGTTTCTTGCTTGTGTACTTTTCATTTTCCAGCATTTCTTTGAACTTAATCATGGACTGCAAAGGGCCTTGGTCGGCAGCGAGATTGATCATCCAGGCAGGTATATTGCCAGCGGGGTCAGAACTAAGGATGTAGTCCACATTAACTTTTCCATTTTCGATGGGCGTGAATTTCCAGTCAATGGTCGTTTTCTTGATACGAACGATACCATCTTTTTCTTTTTCCATCTCCGGGCAAGAAGTGGTTTTAGAGTAAAAAGCCAGTGTTTTTTTGTCTTGCCAGACTGTGGAGTGCAGTACCAGGTCTCGATTGTCGAACGGCCACGGGAAGTCAACCAATGCGTAATAGTAAACCTCCGTATCCGATACCCGCTTAATGGTTCGTGATTCGAGGGAGGCATAAACCCAGTCATCAAAACCTTCCACATGGGTCATCAAGGCAGCTATCGTCTGCATGGAAGCCTCAATGGTGGTCGTGAACTTCAAGGCTTTGATGTCCGTGCCGGGTTGGTCACTCACATAAACCTTGATGCCTCCTTTGTCACGTTTGAGTTTCCACTCCTGTGCGTTGGAAGATGAAGCCACCAATAAAAAGGTGAGCACAAGTAGAAAAGAATGGAGAAGGTTGTTTTTCATAATAAACATGGTTGCAGGGTCTAAAACGATTTGAGAACAGGAATGTTGAGTATCAGTTTGGAAGGTTTTTTACTTTTGAGCAAAATATTTGACAAAAGATGCGCCAGTACCTCGATTTGCTAGAACGTATTGTCCAGAACGGCACCGAAAAAAGTGACCGAACCGGAACAGGAACCCTCAGCGTTTTTGGTTACCAAATGCGGTTCGACCTTAGAGCAGGTTTTCCGTTGTTGACCACAAAAAAACTGCACACAAAGTCAATTATCTACGAACTGCTTTGGTTTTTGATGGGGGACACAAATGTAAAATATCTCCAAGACAACGGGGTTAGAATCTGGAATGAATGGGCCAATGAAAATGGCGACCTCGGCCCTATTTACGGAAAGCAATGGGTGTCGTGGTCAGGTAGGGATGGCAACACCATCAACCAGATAGCACAGGCAGTTCATCAAATCAAGACCAATCCGGACAGCCGTCGTATCATCGTGAATGCATGGAACGTAGCCGATTTGCCTGACATGCGCCTCAGCCCCTGCCATGCCCTTTTTCAATTTTATGTAGCCGATGGGCGGCTTTCCTGCCAGCTTTACCAGCGTTCTGCCGATGTGTTCCTCGGTGTCCCGTTCAACATTGCCTCGTATGCGATGCTCACCCAAATGATGGCGCAAGTCTGTGGCCTAGAACCCGGTGAATTCGTTCACACTTTTGGGGATGTCCATTTGTATCTAAACCATGTCGAACAGGCCAAACTCCAACTGACCAGAACGCCTAGGCCGTTGCCCCGGCTCGAAATAAACCCAGATGTCAAGGATATTTTCTCCTTTAAATTTGAAGATTTCAGCTTGCATGATTACGAACCCCACCCGCATATAAAGGCGGAAGTAGCGATATAACTGGGAATGGAAAATGGAGAATTGATAATCACAGGCAATTTTCCATTTTCCTTTTTCCATTTTCAATTCTTCACGTGGATTTATACTTAAAAAACAAAGTGGTTATCGTCACAGGCGGCTCCAGTGGCATCGGCGAGGCCATCACCCGGCAGTTGGCGGAGGAAGGGGCGATTCCGGTCATTGCTTCCCGAAACTCGAAACGGAATGCCGAATTGGTGGCAGAACTTAGCGAAAAAGGGCAACCCGCATTTTGTATTACGGGTGAGTTGAGCGAGGTTGTTTTTTGTGAAAAAGTCATTGATGAAACGGTGGAAAAATTCGGGCGCATAGATGCCTTGGTCAACAATGCGGGCCGGAACGATGGGGTAGGGTTGGCCACGGGCAATCCTGCCGCATTTGCACAATCCCTCCATGAAAACTTGAGCCATTATTACAATCTGGCGCATTTTGCGCTACCTTGGCTGAAAGCAACCAAGGGCAGCATCGTAAACATCAGCTCAAAAGTGGCAAAGACGGGGCAGGGCGGCACGAGTGGCTACGCCGCCAGCAAGGGTGCTCAATTGGCACTTACGAGGGAATGGGCAGCCGAATTGTTGCCGTTCGGCATCCGAGTGAACGCCATTTTGCCAGCCGAAGTAATGACGCCGTTGTATGAAAACTGGATACAGACCTTTGAAAACCCAAAGGAGAAACTTCAAACCATCGTTTCAAAAATACCGTTGGAACACCGCATGACGACAGCTGCAGAAATTGCATCAGCTACCTTATATTTGCTCTCCGTTCAGGCTTCCCATATCACTGGGCAATGGTGGGTGATAGATGGTGGGTATGTGCACTTGGATAGAGCATTGACATGAATTCAAAAAAGTTACAGGCATATTTTAGGGTCATCAACGCTTATTTACTTAAAAAGCTAACCAGGCGGAATTACATCATTCTTGCTTGTATCCTCATAGGCATTGTGGCTGGACTTGCGGCTGTGGTGATGAAAGTAATGGTACATTGGGTGGAGGAGCAAGTTCAAAACGGCCTCGGTTCGCATCAATCCAATTATATCTGGCTTTTCCTCACACCCATCATCGGCATTGTGCTGAGTGTAATGTACGAGCAGCGGTTTTTGGGAGGAAGACTGATAAAAGGCATCACAAAAATACTTTACGCCATTACCCGCCGCAAGGGCGAATTAGATAGCCGAGACATGTACGGCCACCTTGTCACCAGTGCCCTCACCGTAGGCATGGGCGGCAGTGCAGGCTTGGAGGCACCCATCGTATTGACGGGCAGTGCCATTGGTTCCAATATTTCCACACAACTCCAACTTGGTTACAAGGAAAGGACGCTGTTGCTTGCCTGTGGCGCATCAGCTGGTATTTCCGCCATCTTCAATGCACCGATAGCCGGGGTCATTTTTGCTGCCGAGGTGTTGCTGGCCGAAATTTCAATACCTGTTTTTGTGCCGCTGCTCATTTCCGCCGCTACGGCTTCTGTGCTGTCGCAATTCTTTTTCCATGACCGTTTGTTCGCTTTGATGGTGACTGGCTGGCGGGTAATGAGCATACCACTTTACTTTTTGCTGGGCATTTCCTGCGGGTTTGTGTCTGTTTACATGACCCGCATGACGCATTTCATGGAACGAAAACTGAGCACTTTCAAGCTTCGGATGCGCAAGGCAATCGTTGGTGGTGCCATGTTGGGACTGCTCATTGTCATCTTTCCGCCGTTGTATGGTGAGGGTTACACGGTCATTGAAAAACTGATGAATGGCAATGAAAACTTGCTGCTCCAGCGGTCTCTTTTTGGTTCGATTCAATCCGAATGGATGCTCCTGCTTTTCCTCACAGCTTTGGCCGTAATGAAAGTGATAGCAACCTCGCTGACGATTGGTTCAGGAGGGAACGGAGGCATTTTCGCCGGGTCACTTTTTACCGGGGCACTTACCGGCTTTGTGTTTTCGAGATTGGTCTCAATGTCCGGCATGATGAAATTGGCGGAGTCAAATTTTGTGGCAGTCGGTATGGCCGGGGTTATTGCCGGGGTGGTTCATGCTCCTTTGACTGGCATCTTTCTCATTGCCGAAATCACCGGCGGCTATTCACTTTTTGTGCCACTGATGATTGTGGTCGCTATGTCTTATTTTATTTCTAGACGGTTCGATTCTACCTCTGTCTACACACGTCCCCTTCAAGACGAAGGCACTTACTTCCAGGCGGACCGTGACACATTTTTACTCAACAGCATTGACTTGAAGGATATTTTGGAGGCCAACATTGAAACGGTGCCATCCACCATGCCAGTTCAGGATGTGATTAAACACTTTATTCGCAGCAAGCAAAATATTTTCCCTGTCATAGATGAGCAGAAAAAGTTCGCTGGCATTGTTTTGTTGGAAGACCTGAAAGACCTGCTGTTCGACCAAGAGCGGTCAAGTACGCTGATTGCTAGGGACGTGGCGATTCGCCCACCGCAGACCTTGGTTTTGGGTGAAAAAATGGCAGACGTGATGCACAAGTTTGATGAAACCTGGGTTTGGAAATTGCCAGTGCTGAGCGAGAAGGGCGCTTTTATTGGCTTTGTTTCAAAGAAAAAAATCTTTACCAAATACCGGGAATTGCTCAAGTTGTACAGCCACAGCGATGTGGTTTCGTAAGAGCGAGTGAGCGGAGTGATCGGGTGAGAGAAGTGAGCAGAGCATTTCTCGCTCGCTCACTCCGCTCACCCGATCACTCTCTAATAAAATACATTTCCACCTCGCCAACATTTTTGGCGGGCACTTTCCCTCGATACTCACATTTAAAATCACTCTCAACAAACTTATGAGTGCTAGCTGAGATATTGACCAGGCCCACTTCCCCAGCAGTTTCCATGCGGGAGGCCACATTCACCGTATCGCCCCAGATGTCGTAGGCAAATTTGCGAGAACCTACCACGCCTGCTACCAGTGGGCCAGTATGGATACCGATTCTTGCTTCGAAAGGACTTTCCCCAGCTTTGATTTTCTCTTTGTTCCAACTTTTCAAAAACTGTTGAATTTCAAGTGCTGCTTTTACAACATCCCTGGGATGCCCGGCTTTCTTGGGTAGCCCTCCGGCGCACATGTAGGCATCTCCGATGGTCTTGATTTTTTCAAGACCATGTTTTTCAATGATGCGGTCAAAATTTTTGAAGGCATGGTGCAGGTCTTTGACCAATTTTTCAGCAGTGAGTTGTTTTGAAATGGCACTAAATCCTTTAAAATCCGTGAAGAGCACCGTCGCCGATTCATAATGGCGAGCCTCCGCTGAGCCATTTTTCTTGAGCTCCTCGGCGATGCTGGCTGGGAGAATATTTAGCAGCAATTCTTCCGAGCGCTTCCGCTCGTCTTCGATAATACGGTTCTTTTCAGACAGCACTGCGTTGTGCTTGCTGATGGTCAGGTACCTCATGAAAAATGCACCAGCTATCAATAATCCCAGCGCCATCACTGCCAACAGCAGATTGCGCTGGCTGTTCCTGAGTTCCAGCTCTGCTTGGTTTATTGACAGTTGTGCTTTTTGCTGATCTACCACCAAAGCCTGTTGGGCGAGTTTCATCGAATCCATTACCCCTACAAACTTCATTGAATCCAAAATTCTTGATTGCTCCGACACGAGCAGTTGCTGCTTTATTTGTGCTGCGGTCATATTTTGGATGGCAGCTTCTTTGGCAGCCACCAGTTTTTGAAGGCCCTGCTGTTGGTTGGCTAAATTTGTCGTTTTTTGAGCAAGGTCAATGACGGTGGCTGCGAGTTGTTCATTTTGAGCTTGCGCTTTTTCATAAGCCGCTTCCGCTTTTTTTCTTCGTGAAAATAGGCCGCCGAAACTCGGTTCTGAAGGTTTGGCCCCGTTACCGTTCAGCACTGCCATCTCGTGTTCTATGCGTTCCAGGTCCTTTTTTTTGCCGAACTGTGTTGCCAGTTCTTTCATATTTTTGAGATTGTCCAGTTTCACCTCAGTATCATCCGTCAAATCGTTGCTGTCTTTTAAAGAATTGTAAGCCTTATGGCGCATAACGTCCCCTTTGGTTGGGATTCTCATTTGAGACCTGCCCAATTGGTTAAGGCTAATGGAAAGCAGGTCTTTTTTGTTGAGTTTCTTTGCAGTGTCAACCGCCTTTTCGGCCCAGTCGGCAGATTTCTGAAAATAGCCCTCCTTGTACAGCCAGTCTGCAAGTGTCAGGGAATTGTTCAGGTAGTCTTCACCATTCAGTTTTTGGGTAGTACCCTCCAATTTCTTTATGGCTACGGATTGGGCCATCATTTGGAAGGTGACAGCCAGAACGGATAAAATGCAGATTACAACTTTCATAGGAACGGGTTTATTTAGTAGGGCGGAAATTAGCATTGATTTGTTGAATTGTTAAATTCCATGTCAAACATTTGGACTTATTTTTACCCCACTAAAACCATTTGCATGAAGTATTTTTACCTTATTTTGTTCCAAATTTTCTTTTTGATGAACCCGACACCTCCAAGCTTGCACGCCCAACACTTCGACTGGCAAGGCCATCGGGGCTGTCGGGGCCTGTTGCCCGAAAACACCATACCAGCTTTCCTGAAGGCGCTCGATTTCCCGCAAATCCGCACACTGGAGCTTGACTTGGCGGTGTCGAAAAACGGTGAACTCATCGTAAGCCACGAACCCTGGATGTCTGAAACTATCTGCATCAAACCGGATGGAACTCCTGTAACAAAAGCCGAAGCGATGAGCTTGAAAATCATGGACTTGACCTATGAGGAAATCAAGTTGTACGACTGCGGAATCAGAGGCAATGCCCGATTTCCGCAACAAGAAAAGATGACTGCACATAAGCCCTCGCTGGAAGATGTTGTGATGGCGGTGCGTTCGTATTGCGAAGCCAATAAAACTGACATGCCTCGTTTCAACATAGAAATTAAATGCCACCCCGATGGCGATGGCATTTTTACCCCGATGGTGGATGACTTTGCAAAACTGGTAGTTGCAGAACTTGCACGACTTAAAATTAGCGACCGCTCCTGCGTCCAATCCTTCGACATGCGTGCCGTGCAAGCAGTCAAAAAGCTAGCCCCGCAGATTACCCTCGCCTTTTTGGTGGAGAACGAAGATGGCATTGAAAAAAACTTGCAGCTACTTGATTTCCAACCTGATATCTACAGTGTGGATTATAAGTTGCTTTGCAAACGGGACGTGAAAGCCCTCCACGAAAAGGGAATCAAGGTCATTCCTTGGACCGTGAACGACCTCAAATCGATGAAAAAACTACGTCGCTGGAAGGTGGATGGCATCATCACCGATTACCCGAATCTGATTGCTGAAATTGAAAACTGATAGGTTCTGACAGGTTATCGACAGTGAATAAATGCTTGATGGGAGCCTCATTCCACGAATTTCAATACTTTGCGGAAAATTAGTGAAAAATGAATTTTGAAAACATCGCCCTGTCCTTTTTACTATCAATTGTAGGAGTAGTCACGCTCAGTGCCCAATCTGCACGTGCCTTCGAAAAAGCGGGCGACAAGGCTTTTGCCGAGAAAGACTATTACACCGCTTTTGTTCATTTTCAAGATGCGATGGAGCGTTCGCCAAAAGATGTTGGACTTTGGTACAAATACGCCGAAGTGACCCGTCAGTTCAATGCCTACGAAGAAGCCGAAAAATACTATTCGAAGGTGGTGACCAGCGTGGAGTCCTCAGCCTTTCCGCTGGCTATTTTTTGGCTGGGTCAGGTGAAAAAAAACCTTGGCAAGTACCAAGAGGCGATTGAGAATTTTGAAACATTTTTGAAAAACACCACCGACCCCGACTACTATTCGCAATGGGCCAATGAAGAGCTAAATTCCTGTCGTTGGGCCATGGCCGACCCAGAAGGGCCTTCCGATAAAATTGTTAGGGTGGAACGTTTGGACAAAAAAATCAACACCCCATTTTCAGAATTTGGGGCGGTGCAAATGGGCCCAACCTTGTACTATTCGTCCTTTCGGTTCGAGTTTCCTGAGGATGACAATATCCCCGAAAGGAAACTGTCCAAGGTGCTTACGTCGGAAAATTTATCAAAAGGGAGGGTGTTGGGGCGTGATTTTAACCAAGCCGAAAAACTCACAGCCCATGCGACTTTTGATGCGGCTGGCAGCCGAATTTATTTCACGATTTGCGAGTATGTGAACGCCTCCGAAATCCGTTGTGAAATTGTTTACCGTGACCAGGATAAGCGTGGCCGTTGGGAAAAAACGCCCGTGAAGCTCCCTGAAATCATCAACATGAAAGGTTTCACCAGCACCCAACCAAGCATCGGTTTTGATTCGGTGACACAAAAAGAAGTGCTGTACTTCGTCTCTGACCGTCCGGGCGGCAAAGGCAAACTCGACCTTTGGTACTGCGAATTGGAAGAAAACAAATTCCTGGAGCCGAAGAACCTGGAGGCCTTCAATACCCCGGAGAACGATATTTCACCGTTTTTTCACGTCCCTTCGCAAACCCTGTATTTCAGCTCCGATGGGCGTGGCGGCCTTGGCGGCTATGATGTTTTTAGTGCTAAAAACGGTGAAACTTGGAGTGATGTGAGCAACGTTGGCAAGCCCGTGAATACCAGCTACAACGATATTTACTACTCGCTGGATGACAGCGCAAAAGGTGGTTTCGTTTCTTCCAATCGCCCTGGCTCATTCTACCTCGACCCTAATAATAAGACCTGTTGCAACGACATCTACCGCATCTTTTACAAAGACCTACCCGAAACACCGGAAGGCACGCCACCGCCGCCAATCACGATTGTACCTACGCCAACGCCTCCGACTTTCGAGAAACTGGAGGACTTCCTCCCACTTGCGCTTTACTTCGACAACGACGAACCGGACAAGCGCACCAACCGCACGACCACAAAAAAGACCTACGAAGAGACCTTCGAAAAATATTACCCTCGCAAGGGCGATTTTATCCAGCAGTACACCAAGCCCATCAATAACGAGGAGGAAGTGGATGAAGCCACGCTCAGAATCACCGATTTTTTTGAGGAAGAAGTAAAAACGGGCTTTGACCACCTCCGCCTTTTCAGCGAAATATTGTTGAAACGCCTCGAAAAAGGAGAGCGGGTGGAAATCATCATCAAGGGCTATACCAGCCCCAGAGCAAAGTCGGACTACAACGACTATCTCGCCCAGCGCCGCATCAGCAGCCTTCGAAACCAGTTCGAGGATTGGCAGGATGGCATATTTCAACCTTATTTGAAATCGGGAAAACTGGTTATTTCGGAGGCGCCTTTTGGTGAGACACAAGCCGCCAGCGGCATCAGCGACGATTTGTTCGACGAACGAAACTCCATTTATAGCGTTGGCGCCTCGCTGGAACGCCGGGTGGAGATTATCGAGGTGAAGTGAGTGGGAGCTTCGGTTTTTCGGGTTCAAGTTTCAGCTTGGCAGCTAACCCACCGAAACTCCAAATCAATTTTGCCGTAAATGAAAATTGCCAAGCAGTTCGGCGGTTTCATTGTTCAACAATTCAAAAATAATTAGTGGCAAGAGTGATAATTGGAAAGATAACCAACTGATTATCAACCTTTATGAGCCAAACCAGCACTAATTATCCACTGCAAAATCGAGATTACATGATGAAGAAATTGATTTTCCCATTGGCGTTCGCCGCCTTGTTTTTTGCCTGTAAAAACGACTCAAAAGATTCAAGCTTCCAGCAAGTGGAGGCAAATTCCCCTGCGATTCCAGCCGATGGTTCGCCAGCAGACCAATTAAGGGCAGTTGCTATGGAAGAAACTAACTACTTGCAACGGGTGCGCCAATCCTTCGTACCGCTACAGGAGGAATACCGCAATGCAAATGGCAAAGTGCCGGGTATCGGCGAAGTGAACATCTTCGTGGACGACAACTACACGCTGCTCATCGAGAACAAATTCAAGGGCAGCACCTACCAGACCAAGGTAAATCTGAAAAACCTGAACAATGCCCAAGGTGGCATGGCCTTGGTGCCGGACAATGCACCGGGCGAGTTTCCGGGTCTAAAAGTTTATGTGAAAGATGGTAAACCGGGCGTCGAATTGAGCAAGGATGGGAAGGTGGTAAGAGAAGAGCGCCAGCTTGAGATATTTTTGGCAGATAGACCTGGCATCGAGCGAGTGACGCCGGCCATTTTGCAGGCATTGAATATTGCGAACGGGAATTTGCCGAAATGAATTAGCACCATGAGTCATTGGAGGCAAACGTTCAAAATTAAATGGAAGATGCCTCCAATGATTTCTCCGCTTATTTACAACTTCACCAACTGCACGTTTACCGCCACTGGTCCTTTCTGACCCTTTTCTATTTCAAAAGTCACTTTGTCATTTACTTTGATTGGCTCTTCCAAAGCATTGATGTGAACGAAGATGCGCTCATCGGATTCCCGGTCAATAATAAACCCAAAACCTTTGTCGTCATCAAAGTAGCTGACCTTGCCCTTGCGGATAGGGTCTTCTCTTTCCCGCTTTGGTACGCCGAGTTCAATATCTTCCTTTTTGACTTTTTTACGTTTGCTGAGGTCGGGCTTTTCGGAAGTGAGGTGGCCGTCTTCATCTACATACATAATCATGTCCTCAAAAGATTTGCCCTCTTCTTTTTCCGATTTGCGTTGTTCTCGCTTGTATTCTTTGTCTTGCTTTTTTTTGTGCTTTTTCTTTTCGTTCTCTTTTTTACTGTACGTCTCTCGTGATTTTGCCATTTTAAAATTTTAATGAAAAACCGAGCAGATTGAAAGGTCATCTTTCAGCTATCCCCCGATTTCCGCAAAAATACGAAATCTGCTTTGGATTTTTAGTCCCATCCTCCCCGCAACCCACAACTATATTTTTAGATTGCCAAAATAATTTGAAATTAGTGCAACAATAATTGGCTAGCCTAATGACCAAGCTGCCACTTCCGCGAAATGAGATTGTCATTAGACCGGTCAGTAATGAAATTTGAGACCTCAATTTACTAAGCTAACTGATATTCTTCAACCATGTAAAATCGAAAATTGTCATGAAAAAATTGAACCTACTCTCTGCGTTGGCCTTGTTTTTTTTATTGAACACAAGCCTTTTCTCACAGCCTTTCCAACTGCCAAATACCACCAATCCGCATCAAAGAAATGGTATCACCATCGGCGTCACCGACATTGACGTGAACTGGCATTCTCCTGGCGTCAAAGGCAGGGAGGGCAAAATCTGGGGCACCAATGTGGCCAACTACGGATTCATCAACCTCGGTTTTGGCACCGCAAAAGAATCGCCCTGGCGGGCTGGGGCGGACGAGAATACCACCATGACTTTTTCAACGGATGTAACCGTTGAGGGCAAGAAATTGGCGGCTGGCAAATACGGGTTTGCAATATCGCTTTACCCGGATTCATGCGTGCTTGTTTTCTCAAGAAATTCGTCTGGCTGGGGCACGTATTTTTACAATCCTTCGGAAGATGCCCTTCGTGTGATGGTCCGTCAACAAAAAGACCTTCCACAAAGCCGAGAGTGGTTGGCTTACACTTTTTCGGAACCGACCAATAATTCGGTGACTGTGGCACTCGAATGGGAGCATTGGCGGATTCCCTTCAAAGTGGAGGTGGATTTTGTGGCCACAACACTGGCGTCCATAAAACGCCAAATGAGCGGTGGATTGGGCTTCGACCCGCCAAGTCTTCAAGCAGCAGCAAAATGGTGTGTGGACAATGACGTGAACTATGAGGATGCCTTGTTTTGGATAAACAGCGCCACTGACCCTAACCTCGGAGGGGTACAGACTTTCACTGCGCTGTCCACCAAGTCGGCCATATTGCGCAAGCAAGGAAAAACGAAGGAAGCCGACGAAGCAATGAACACCGCACTTGACAAAGCAACCGTTCTCGAATTGCACCAGTACGGGAGGCAATTAATCGCACAAACGAAATTCAAAGACGCAGTTGCCATTTTTGAAAAAAACCATGAAAAATTTGGGGAAACATGGCCGGTCAATGTGGGGTTGATGAGGGGTTATTCTGCCAATGGCGATTTGAAAAAAGCGCTGGTTCATGCGAAGAAAGCCGTCGCACAAGCACCTGATGAATTGAATCGCAATTACATCCAGGATATGGTTAAAACCTTGGAAGAAGGCAAGGCGATACGCCAGTAAACCTTGAGCATCAACTTCGAAAAATCCTGACTTGACGAAATTGCAGTAATGAATTGCCTCATTGCCCCGTAGGGGCATCATGTCGGTAGTATTCGCCCAAAATTCTGCTTCCGTGCCGTAGGTACGGGATGTGTGTTCCGTACCTACGGCACGGAGGCCAATGGCTGGATTGTATTTCTACCGACATCTTGCCCCTACGGGGCAGCCACCACTACTAGCTGTTACAGTCAGGAAAAACCAAGTTTTTACCCCAAACTTTCCCAACTTTGCCCCAAACAAAGCTGCATGTCAAACTTAGACACTAAAAATTTCAAGGCTGAACCGAATGCCCCGAATCGTCAATCGTCAGAGGGCATTGAGATACCTAGTTCAATTGTTCCACAGACACTTGACCACCAGCATTTTGTAGCGGGAGTGCCTCCTTACCTTGGTGGGCCATACAGCACCATGTACCTCACCCGCCCTTGGACGGTACGGCAATACGCAGGCTTTTCCACCGCTGCCGACAGCAATGCTTTTTACCGAAGAAACCTGGCGCAAGGGCAAAAAGGCCTCTCCGTTGCCTTTGATTTGGCTACCCACCGGGGCTACGACAGCGACCATCCCCGTGTACCCGGCGATGTGGGCATGGCCGGTGTTGCGATTGACTCGGTGGAGGACATGAAAATCCTTTTCGACCAAATTCCCCTCAATGAAATGTCCGTCTCCATGACCATGAACGGGGCGGTGGTACCTGTGCTGGCCTTTTATATAGTGGCAGCGGAGGAGCAGGGTGTGCAGCCGGAACAACTCAGTGGCACCATCCAGAACGACATCCTCAAGGAGTTCATGGTGCGTAACACCTACATTTACCCACCTGCTCCCAGCATGCGCATCGTGGGCGATATTTTCAAATACACCGCCGCCCGGATGCCAAAGTTCAACAGCATCAGCATCAGCGGCTACCATATCCACGAGGCGGGCGGCCCTGCTGACATCGAGCTTGCTTACACGCTGGCTGACGGGTTGGAGTATCTCAGAACGGGTATCGCTGCTGGGCTGGACATTGACGATTTTGCGCCACGTCTTTCCTTTTTTTGGGCCATTGGCATGAACCATTTCATGGAAATCGCCAAGCTGCGGGCAGGGCGTTTGTTGTGGTCAAAAATTGTGAAACAATTTGACCCGAAGAACGAAAAATCACTGGCGCTGCGCACCCACTGCCAGACCAGCGGATGGAGCCTGACCGAGCAAGACCCCTTCAACAACGTAGCTCGCACGGCCATCGAAGCCATGGCTGCTGTGCTGGGTGGCACTCAGTCGCTCCACACCAACGCCCTCGACGAGGCCATTGCCCTGCCCACTGATTTTTCGGCAAAAATCGCCCGTGACACACAGCTTTTTATCCAAAAGGAAACCAGTGTCACTAAGGTGGTTGACCCGTGGGCGGGCAGTTATTACGTGGAGCATTTGACCGAGCAGCTTTGTGAAAAAGCGTGGTCGCTTATCGAAGAAGTGGAAGCGTTGGGAGGCATGTCCAAAGCCATTGAAGCTGGCCTGCCGAAGCTTCGCATTGAGGAGGCTGCCGCCAAAAAGCAGGCGAGGATTGATGCGGGGATTGACCATATAGTGGGTGTCAATGTATTTCAGGTGGAAGAAGATTCGCAATTGGACATTCTCAAAGTGGACAATACCGCTGTACGGGAGGGTCAAATTGCGCTATTGAATAAAATCAAATCGGAACGAAATGAGACGGCTGTTCAGGCTGCGCTAGAGGCAATCTACCTAGGGGAGGCCAACCTCCTCGAACTGGCCGTGGTCGCTGCTCGGCATCGGGCCACTTTGGGTGAAATCAGCTACGCCATGGAGCGGGCTTTTGGGCGATATGTGCCCACAACCCGCTCTGTATCTGGCGTTTATTCAAAAGAAATCAAAATGGACGAGCGCTTTGCAACTGCCAGAAAACTGACTGATGACTTCGCTAAAAATGAGGGCAGGCGGCCCCGTATCCTTGTCGCCAAGCTCGGTCAGGACGGCCACGACCGGGGTGCCAAAATCGTGGCCACGGGTTTCGCCGACCTCGGTTTCGACGTGGACATTGGTCCGCTATTCCAAACTCCAGCCGAAGCTGCTAGGCAAGCTGCCGAAAACGACGTACACGTGCTGGGCATCAGCAGCCTTGCCGCTGGCCACCGAACCCTCGTGCCACAGACCATCGCTGAACTAGAAAAACTGGGCCGATCGGATATTTTGGTGGTAGTGGGTGGGGTAGTGCCGCAGCAGGATTATGAGTTTTTGTACACGGCTGGTGTGACTGCAGTTTTTGGTCCGGGAACCAAGATCGCCGAAGCGGCAATTCGGATTTTGGAACAACTGGCGGAATGAGGGTTGCATACCTCATTTGGGCAGTTTGCTACGCTGGTGGTGTTTCAACATGAAAACAGAATCTGGTTTTGATTCATAACTTATGCGAATAAACAGTTTGTATATTTTTTAGCCTTCCTTCAGCCCCCTCCCCACCATTTTTATCCTTGAAAGGTACTGTGTTCTGCTCGCTGTGTGCCGCCCCGCCCAAGTTCAGATAGATTTTTTTTACTATGATTAAACGGCAGGAGAAAAATAGGAAGCTTTGCTTTGGAAAGATTCAACAATTTGGCATGCTCCAAATAAGTGCTATTTTAGGACTTTGAGGTCTTAAATAAAACTGGTTATATTCTCTGTTCTGACAAACAATATTCTTCCTCAGCTTAAATGGGCGAAAATTGCTTCTGCGAACAATCAAACAATACAAAAACGTTGTTTCGTTTTTTGTTGGCACGGAACATGTCATGCTTTGGATGAATAATTGAACTTTCAAATCAATTGTCGTTTCTAAGTCCAATTGAAACTTGAAATAATTTGCTTTGGAAAATAAATGTTTTAGAAGCCTAAATATAGGTAATGGCAGAACTTGTACAATATATACCTTTAAGAAGCTGTGTGACTTGTGATCCAGAGGTACGTGCAAGGATTGGGTTAACAGAAGCGAGCCTTTACGCTATCCTGGACAACATACCAGATGCTATTTTCTCTGTTGATACGGAGTTCCATCTCATCACAGCCAACAAGCGCTTTAAGGAAAGAGCCTTGCTTGTCACTGGCATTGCGTTTGAGCCAGGTGATTCCATCCTTGTACAAGGCAAAAACCAAGACATCATTGATCAATGGAAAATTGACATCGAGAAAGCTTTGAAAGGAGATTCCTTCAAGGTTGACACGGAGTATGTAGATGAGACTGAGGCGATTTACCGGGAGACTAGTTACACACCGATTTGGCAAGAAAAGAAAATTGTCGGAGTATCCTGTCACTGCAAAGATGTCACTGAAAGCCGGGTCATCAAGAATCAACTGATCGAAAAAGAGGTACTTTTTCGGACACTGCTTGAGAATAGCCACGATGGTATCGCCATGCTTAGTGCGGGCGGCAGGTTGAAATACATCTCGCCTTCCGTTGGGCGAATTCTCGGCTATACTTTTGAAGAAATGCTGGAAATAGGGATGCCAAGTTTGGTCCACCCCGATGACTTGGGAATCGTCATCAGTTTTTCCGAAAAACTGGCATCGCAGTACGGCAAAAGCAGCCAGATAAATTATCGTATGAAATCGAAGCCTGGCAGTTGGAGGTGGATACATTGCCACTACACCAATATGCTGCACGAGCCATCCATCAAGGCATTTGTGGCCAACTACGAAGACATCACCGAAACGAGAGCATTAGAGTTTAAATTGGAGAATACCGTGCATCAATTGATTGAAGCCGATGAGCGGCAAAGCTCCATTCTCAACTCACTGGGTGTCAACATCGCCATGCTGAACAGCGACGGTATTATCGTTGAAGTCAATGCAGAATGGAGGAAATTTGCCGATGAATACGGGTTTGTGGGTAACAATACTGGCATTGGGGATAATTATGTTTTAGAAGCAAAAAGCGCCAACTGCCATGCTGACGATACAGCCTACAAAGTTGGGGAGGGAGTACGAGCCGTACTCAAAGGTGATAAAAAGACGTTTTCGATGGAGTACACTTGCCACTCTCCGCTCCAAAAAAGGTGGTTCAAGGTAATAGTCAATCCGCTGTATAAAAAAGACATGGGCGGGGCGGTAGTGTTACACATGGACATTACCGACAGAAAACTTACTGAACTCCAAATTGAATTTGAGCGACGCAATCAGGCGGCACTGATCAATGGAACGAACGACCTGATATGGAGCATTGATGCCGATATGCGTCTTATCACCGCCAATAACACTTTCTTGTCAGTCATCAAGGATAGAGCTGGCATTGATTTGAATCCCGGTGATAATATGCTTTTTTCTGCTAAGTCTATTGATGGCTATAAAGATTATTGGACCAAGCAGTACAAGCGGGTGCTGTCAGGAGAGAAATTTACCGAGATTTTACACCGGTTGGAGCCATCCGAGTATTGGGCAAAAATTTTCTTTAACCCCATCTGGGAAAACGAAAAGGTTATCGGAGCAGCGTGCTATTATAGGGATATCACCGAAAGAAAGAAGTCGGAGCGGCTTATCCTGCAAACCCAACAGATGATGGCGGAGGCCGAAAGCCGTGGGCATTTTGGCTGTTGGGAGTTTGATTTGTTCGATTTAGAAAACATGCCAGCAAACGACCTTCGATGGTCAGATGAAGTTTATCGGATTTATGGCTACGAACCGCAAGGTTGCCAACCATCTCATTCGCTTTTTTATAACGCAGTACACCCTGATGACCGTGACGCTGTTCGGGAAGGAATTCAAAAATCGCTTAAAGATTTCTCAGTAGCAGCAATTGATCATCGGATTTTCATGCCAAATGGTGAAATGCGTTGGGTTCATGAGGAGGCTCGCATCATTGTGAACCAAGACACTGGTAAGCCTATCAAAATGGTCAGCACCATCCATGACATTTCTGAAAGGAAAGCTTCGGAGGAAAAGTTACTTGAGGCAGAGCGGAATTACCGGGATATATTTAACAAAGCCAGCGACGCCATCTATGTCTTTGATGCGGAATTGGCCACTATCGTGGACGCGAACTTAATGGCATGTGAAAGAACGGGCTATTCACTTGAGGAATTGGTAAACTGCGATTTGGAGATGCTAATGGCTGGGACGCCGGGTTATACCTTGACGGATGCTTTCTCCCATCTTGCGAAAGCAGCCAATGGCGACACTGAAGTGTTTGAATGGTTGTCCAAAAGCAAGGCTGGCAAGCTAAATTTAGATGAGGTAACTACATCCAGTATAACCATTGCAGGACGAAGATGTGTGCTTGCGTCATTCCGAAATATTGAGGAACGAAAACAAGCAGAAACAAACCTCCTCAAAAGTGAGGAACAATACCGCCAGATAGTGGATACCTCGCAAGAAGGTATCGTGATGATAGACTCAAAAAACCGGATATCCTTTGTAAATGACAAGATGTGTGAGATGCTGGAATACACCAAGGATGAAGTATCTGGCAAAGAATTGTTTGATTTCCTGGATGGAGAGACAAAGCAGATTTCATTATCAGCCAACGAAAGACGGCGACAGGGCAAAACTGAAAACTATGACATACAGCTAATCACCAAAACGGGGAGGCAAGTCTGGACAAATATTTCGGCCAACCCAATTTTTGGAAAAGATGGGGAATTCAATGGCGCTCTGGCCATGCTCACTGACATCACCGAACGAAAACAGATAGAAGAGTCCCTGCGGCAAAGCAATGAGCGCTACGAGTTGGTCACAAAAGCTACCAATGATGCAATCTGGGATTGGAACCTTTTGACTGATGAAGTTTATTGGAGCGAGGGCTATGAAAGCATTTTTGGTTACCCCAAAGGAAAAGATGACAATAGTGCCAAGATTTGGAATAGCCGAATTCACCCGGAGGATGCAGAAAGGGTTAAGAAGGACGTTCAGCAAGCTATTGATGACTCAGCTTCTAATTTCTGGCAAGGTGAGTATCGGTATATTAAAGTAGATGGTTCTGTGGCAAATGTTTATGACCAAGGCTATATCACCTATAATGAAGCAGGCATACCTACTCGAATGGTGGGTGCTATGCGGGATATTACAGCACAAAAACAGGCTGAAGAATCCCTCAGGCGCAGCAATGAGCGTTTTGAACTGGTGTCCATGGCTACGAATGATGCCATTTGGGATTGGAACCTGGTTACCGACGAACGCTACTGGTCGGAAGGCTACGAGAGCATCTTCGGCTACTCCCGGGAGGGGGGCGGGGTCAACCTCCAGATCACCATCGGCCGCATACACCCCGATGACAGGGAACGCATCCGCACTTCCTGGTCGAAAACGTTGAGCGACCCGACCGCCCATTCCTGGGAAGAGGAATACCGTTACCTGAGGGCCGACGGCACGGTGGCCTACGTGTACAACCGGGGCTACATCGTGTACGACGAAACTGGCAAACCGGTGCGGATGGTGGGCGCTTTGCAGGACATTAGCGCCCGCAAAAATGCAGCGGAACAACTGCGCCTCAGCAACGAAAGGTACGAACTTGCTACCATGGCCACCAAGGATGCTATTTGGGACTGGAACATCAATACTGGTGCGCTATCTTGGACCGAAGGTTATGAAACCCTGTTTGGTTACCCTAATTCGAGAGAGGGCCTTAATTTTGATACTTGCTCCAGTAGGATACATCCTGATGATTCGGAACGGGTGAAGGCAAGCTTACGGAAAGCAATGTTTGATACCTCAACAGACTACTGGCAGGGTAACTATCGATACAGGAAAGCGGATGGTTCTTATGCCTTCGTATTTAATCAAGGCTATATTATGCACGATGAAGGTGGAATGCCAATTCGGGTAGTAGGTGCTATGCAAGACATAACAGCTCAGAAGCAGGCGGCAGAGTCATTGCGGATAAGCAATGAGCGCTATGAACTTGCCACAAAAGCCACCAATGATGCCATCTGGGACTGGAACTTGGTGAACAATGAGCATTACTGGACAGATGGTTATGAATTAACTTTTGGCTACTCATTAGAAAAAGACGACCTCAGCGTTGAGGCTAGTTTAGCCCGAACGCATCCTGATGATAGGGAAAGGCTTTGGTCTATCGTTCAAAATGCGATAAATAACCCATCTTACAATTCATGGCAAGCAGAATACCGATATCAAAGGAAAGATGGTGCTTATGCCACTGTGTTCAACCAAGGCTACGCCATTCGCAAGGAGGAAGGCGGACCTATCCGAATGGTCGTGGCTATGCAGGATATCAGCTCTCGGAAAAAGGCAGAAGAATCCCTTCTCAAGTCGGAAGCCAACCTTCGCACCATCTTTGACCACGCCGACCGGGCTTATGTATTACTTGACAAAGACTTCCACATTCTTTCCTTCAATACCGTTGCCACTGAATGGGCCAAAGTTGTTTACAATGCTGAGTTTACAGAAGGAGAATCCATTATTGCCTATTTGGAGGAAGAAAAGAAAGAAGAGGCAAAACGCAGCTTAGAAAGTGTGCTGGAAGGAAATCACCTTGCCCATGAATCGCACCACCGCACCCCTGATGGAACTGAAAAGTGGTTTAGTGTCAGACGATATCCAGTGCGCAACGAGGATGGATCAATAATTGGAATCTGTATTGCCACAAAAGAAGTTACCCAACGACGTCAATTTCAAATGGAAAGGGACAGGATGGTCGCAGAAATTGTGCAACGCAACAAAGACCTTGAGCAATACGCCTACATTGTATCTCACAACCTGCGTGCTCCAGTCGCCAACATCGTGGGCTTTTCGGATGTGCTGCTTAACACGGAATTAGAAGATTGTGAAAAACAGGATGTGCTGGAAGGGCTTGATGTTTCGATAAAAAGATTGGACAATGTTATCTCCGACTTGAACATTATCCTACAGGTAAAAAAACAAATGAACGACTTGAAGGAACCTGTCCAATTGTCTTCTCTTACCCACGATATTGTAATAAGTATTGGCGATTTAGTTGAAAAACAAAATGCCATCATCCAGATAGATTTCAATGAGGTTGAAGAATTACACACCTTCAAGAGCTATCTGCACAGCATTTTTTATAACCTAATATCGAACAGTATCAAGTACAGAAGGCCAGATGTCCCACCATTGATCCAAATCCGAAGCAGTAAATCCGAAGGCAAAATCTTGCTGAAATTTAAGGACAATGGACTGGGTATTGACCTAAAAAAGAGAAACGGTCAAGTATTCGGAATGTACAAACGATTCCACACGGAGGTGGCTGAGGGGAAAGGAATGGGGCTTTATATGGTAAAAACACAAGTGGAAGCCCTTGGCGGCAATATTTCGGTGAAAAGTGGAGTAAATATTGGAACAGAATTTAGTATCGTATTTAATAGCAAATAAACCAAACAACAACAATCAATGTCATCTAAAACAAATTTCATCATCGTTGATGATGATAAACTGGTCATCATGTTTTGTAGTATGATGATAAGAAAAGCCTCTAGCCAGTCAAAAGTCAATACTTTTGAAGTGCCAGAATCAGGACTTGAGTTTATCGGAAAAGCTGAATTTATTGACAAGGAAGATGAAACCGCTAAAACGGTCCTCCTACTTGACATAAATATGCCTTCCATGACTGGCTGGGAATTCTTGGAATACTATGATAAATTGGATGAAAAGATAAAAGACAACCTAAAAATCTACATTCTTTCTTCTTCGGTGGATGCCCGTGACATGGAACGTGCGGCAGCCAACAAATATGTAAAAGCATTTTTGGTCAAGCCGCTCACGAAGGAAATGCTGGTCACCATCACTGAAGTCTAGGCTGTAGGGTCGGCTTCATTCAATTCTAAAACCCATCACCGTCCAGCATATTGCCGAGGCCGCCCAACACGGAGCCCTCTTCTTTTCGCTTTCCACCACCGTACCGAAGTATCCGGTCAGCCAAACGACTGATTGGCAAAGACTGCAACCAAACCTTGCCTGGCCCACGCAGGGTCGCAAAGAAAAGGCCCTCTCCTCCGAAAATGGTGTTTTTCACGCCACCGACGAATTCGATGTCGAAGTCAACGCTGCTGGTATAAGCGACCACGCAGCCAGTATCCACCTTCAAAATATCACCAGGGGCAAGCACCCGCTCAATGACCATACCGCCGGCATGGACGAACGCCATGCCATCGCCTTCCAGTTTCTGCATGATAAAGCCCTCTCCGCCGAAGAGGCCAGTGCCCATTTTTCGCTGGAACTCGATGCCCACTGACACGCCTTTTGCAGCGCAGAGAAACGCATCTTTTTGGCAGATAACCTTGCCATCGAGGCGTTGCAGGTCCAATGGAATGATTTTGCCCGAGTAGGGAGCAGCGAAACTAACCCGCTTTTTGCCTTGCCCAACGTTGGTGAAGGCCGTCATAAAAAGGCTTTCCCCAGTGAGGATGCGCTTGCCAGCACTCAGCAATTTGCCGAACATGCCAGTTTGTTGGGCAGAGCCGTCTCCGAAGATGGTTTGCATGGACACGTCGGAATCCATCATCATAAAGCTGCCACTTTCTGCTACGATGGTTTCTTGCGGGTCGAGTTCGATTTCGACGAACTGCATTTCTTCGCCAAAAAGTTTGAAGTCTATTTCGTGATTTTGCATGATGTTAGATTGAATGATTAGGTTGTTTGAACGTAAAATTGGAAGAATGGCAAAGATTGGCAAACGAATGGAGTAGCGGTATTTTTTTCTACAAAAATAAAAGTGGTATCGAAATAGCCACAATGTTTATCTAGCAAACTGAGTACACTGCAAATAAAATTTCTTTGCTTTTGCTCCTTCTCGCCGCCCTCCCAAAGCTGCTGTGTTCTTTCTGCTGTGCGCCGCTTTTGGCATCGCCGTAGGCGACCCGGTACGCCTCGCTTCACGTCACGTTTGCTCACAATACGTGGCGGTCGCCTACGGCGATGCCAAAAGCGACTTACGAAAGCGACAAAGCCGGAGTGTTACAAAGCCATATTTTCAAAATACTAAAAGTGTATGGTTTTGAAGAAATTATCTACACATGGGTGAATTCATGTAGAAACACAGTTTATTTGCCATCAAAACTATGCTAATGAGATTTGTCTTGTCTTCCCTATTTTCAATTTCTTTTCTTTTTGCTTTTGGTCAAAACGGCGTTTTGAAAGAAAGCCTTAAAGTCAAAAGCGCCATTCTTGGTAAGGATGTAGCGTACTGCGTTTACTTGCCCGCAGGGTATGAAACCACCAATCGTCGCTATCCAGTGCTTTTCTTGCTGCACGGCTACACGGATGATGAAACTGGCTGGGTGCAGTTCGGCGAGGTCAACCACATTGCCGACAAGGCGATGGAAAGCGGTGATGCAACACCGATGATTATTATTATGCCCGATGCTGGTGTTTCTTGGTACATCAACAGCTATGACGGAAAAGTAAAGTTTGAGGATTTTTTCGTGAAAGAGCTGATACCGCATATTGATGCTGGGTTCCGCACCCGCCCCACCCGTGAGTTCCGTGCGGTGGCTGGCCTTTCGATGGGCGGCCACGGCAGTTTTCTAATGGCAGCTCGGCACCCCGATTTATTCGCTGCCTGCGCTCCGTTGAGTGGCGCATTTTGGACAGAAGAAGCGGTGATAAACACTCCAGAGGAAACTTGGATCAATATTTTTGCACACCTGTATGGAAACGACTTGAAGGGAGCTGACCGACTCACCCCGCATTTGAAGTCTTATTCCGGCATCGAAATAGTGAAAAACGGCGATGCCGACGAGCTGAAAAAGGTAAAATATTACATCGACTGCGGCGACGATGATTTTCTGATAGAAGGTAACATGGCGCTCCACATGGAGATGAAGAAAAAGGGCATCCCACACGAGTTTCGGGTGAGGGATGGCGTGCATGACTGGACTTACTGGCGAACCGGCTTGCCAGAAGTCTTCAAGTTTGTTTCCCAAAGTTTTCACCGTTAAAAAAATAAGAAGGAGGGCAGTTCAAATTAGCCTCGCTAATTTTTTGGTTCTTCTTTTTTTTTCGCTTTATTTTTTCACCAACCTGTTTAATTATTATGAAAAGGAACATTTTACTTATCGTAACCCTGATAACTGCACTCTATGCATGTGGCGTAAAATCTGCTCAGAAAACAGTTGTTACTGAACCATCAGCCGATGCCGCTGGAATGACAATCTATAAGCAGCAATGCAGCAAATGCCACCCAGCGTTTGATGTGAAGTCCAAATCGGTTGACCGTTGGAACGAGGTATTAACGGCCATGATTAATGAAAAAGCAAAACTAAATGAGGCTGACGGAAAGTTAGTGGAGGCCTATGTTTGGAATGAACTGGGCGTGAAGGGCAAATAAACCTTCTTCCAATTCTTGCGTAAAAAGGCTCAGTATGTCAAAAGTCAGCTTCGCTGGTGATTGATTTCTGAGCCTTTTTTAAGGCTCTTGACAAGGTGACAATTCTCATTAAATCGGCGAAATGCTATTGGTTTAACATTTAACTGCTATTTTCGGCCCCGGAAATTAATTGATATTTTTTAATCTGGGAATTCAGGAGAATGAGGGAATCCTTAAATGATTCTTGGTTAAAACCTACTTCCCATTACTCGCAAATTTTACCCTAATCATTATGGTTCTTGGCATTTTAAAGGAGGACAGTTTTGACAACAGAGTCTCCATCATTCCCGACACAGTCGCTGCACTCCTAAAAATGGGATTCAAAGAAATCTTGTTGGAAGCAGGTGCCGGAGAATTAGCTGGCTATCGAGACGGCAGTTACACAGCCCAAGGTGCGCAGGTCGTTTCCGAAAAAGACGTTTTTTCCAAATCGGATATTGTAGCAAAAATCAACCCCTTGACGGAAGCCCAAGTCGGCCAACTCAAAGCTGGCCAAATGCTGATTGGGCAATACAATCCGCTTACCAACCAGGAAGTTGTACAACCGCTGCTCGCCGGCAATGTTACTGCATTCAGCCTCGACATGCTGCCTCGGAGCACACGGGCGCAAGCGATGGACGTGCTATCTTCCATGGCCACCGTTTCAGGCTACAAAGCTGTCCTTTTGGCAGCTTCTGAATTCAACGGGTTTTTCCCCATGTTCATGACGGCTGCCGGAACAATAAAACCAGCCAAAGTCCTGATTCTTGGAGCAGGTGTAGCTGGCCTTCAGGCCATTGCCACCGCCAAGCGATTGGGGGCCGTGGTAGAGGCATTTGATGTTCGGGCCGCTGCCAAAGAGGAGGTAATGAGTCTTGGCGCAAAGTTCGTGGACGTAGAGGGCGCTGCGGAAAGTGCTGCTGCGGGTGGCTACGCCATCGAGCAGTCCGATGAGTTCAAACAACTGCAGGCAGCGGCGGTACACAAACATGCAAGCATGGCGGATGTGATAATTTGCACGGCACAAATTCCGGGTAGAAGAGCACCTATTTTGCTCCGCAAAGCTACCGTGGACACCATGAAGCCAGGCTCGGTGATTGTTGACCTTGCTGCTTCCAGTGGAGGAAATTGCGAGTACTGCGAAAACGGCAAAACCAGCGTGGTGAACGGCGTGAAAATCATTGCAGGTTCTTATTTGCCAGCATCAGTACCTCGAGACGCCAGTGCCATGTTCAGCAAGAACATCCTCAATTTCATGAAAATACTCGCCCCAAAAGGCGAAATGGTGCTCAATTTCGAAGACGACATCCTCGAAGGAAGTTGCATTGCACATCAAGGCCAGGTCATTAGCCCAAGGCTCAAAACATTGTTGGCCACCTCCTAATTCATCATTCATCATTCATCATTTTTATGGACGCTTTATTCAATTTTTTTCTCGAAAACCAGGACATGATTTACATCGTGATTCTGTCCATTTTCCTCGGCATTGAAGTCATTTCACATGTACCTGCTATCCTGCATACGCCACTCATGTCTGGCGCAAATGCCATCCACGGCGTAGTTATCATTGGTGCCATCATCGTCATGGGACATGCAAAAGCTGATGACTACCTAGCACTTACGCTGGGGTTCTTGGCAGTGGTGCTTGGCACACTGAACGTGGTCGGTGGCTTCGTGGTCACCAACCGGATGCTTGAAATGTTTAACAAGAAAAAGTGAAATTGTGATTGGTGATTGATGAATAGTGGTTGGGAACCCAATTCACTTTCCATTCTCCAATCACCAATCACAATTTACCAGTCACCATATTATATGTCTTCTTTTCTCCTCGAACTTTCGTACCTCTTCGGCTCTATCACCTTTGTGATTGGCCTAAAAAAACTAAGCCACCCGGAATCTGCAAGAAAGGGCAACTTACTTGCAGCGGCGGGCATGGGCTTGGCAATATTGGCCACCATCCTTTTTCACGAGCATGGTGGCGAGCGCATTGGCAATATCGGCTGGATAGTGGCAGCAATGGGCATCGGCACCCTCATCGGCTGGGTGATGGCCATGAAAGTGAAAATGACCGGAATGCCGCAAATGGTCTCTTTTTTCAACGGAATGGGCGGCGCTTGTGCAGCTATTATTTCCATGGTGGAGTACCATTCGCACCCCGAAGGTGCGGCAGGTTATTTCTTGGTGGTTTTCCTGGGGCTGGTCATTGGTAGCGTATCATTCAGTGGAAGTATGATTGCCTACGGCAAATTGGATGAAAAAATAAATGACTTTTCGGCTAAATGGTTGACCGTTTTCAACCTCCTTTTGCTGGCGGTCATCATTGGTATTTTGGTGGTCGCCGTAATATCCCCTGAAACATTTGGCCCATCTGTGCTTTGGGTTTTACTGGTCTTGAGCTTGTTGTATGGTGTCCTCTTCGTGATGCCAATCGGTGGTGCGGATATGCCAGTTGTCATCTCCTTGCTAAACTCGCTGACAGGCATGGCTGCTGCATTTGGCGGCTTTTTATACGATAATCAAATCATGCTCACGGGTGGTATCCTCGTTGGCTCTGCGGGCACAATACTCACCGTGCTGATGTGCAAGGCGATGAACAGGTCATTGCTGAATGTGATTATCGGTTCATTTGGCGGCGGCGGCGGCAGTTCTTCTGCTGCGGCTGGTGACCAGACAGTTAAAGAAGTAAACCTGACGGACGCCGCAATCCTTTGTTCCTATGCTGGCAAAGTTTGCATCGTGCCGGGCTATGGCTTGGCCGTTGCGCAAGCACAGCATATTTGCCATGATTTGGAAAAACAATTGGAAGCAAAAGGCGTGGAAGTTTACTATGCAATCCACCCAGTGGCAGGTCGGATGCCGGGCCACATGAACGTTCTTCTGGCGGAGGCGGACGTACCTTACCCAAAACTTATCGAAATGGAGGACGCCAACGGCATGATGAACAGCACGGACGTTGCAATCATCGTTGGTGCCAACGACGTGGTGAACCCGAGTGCGGAAAATGACCCCGGGAGCCCAATTTATGGAATGCCCGTCATTCAGGTTTGGGAAGCGAAAAACGTCATTGTGATGAAACGGAGCATGAGGGCAGGTTATGCTGGCATCGAGAACCCGCTGTTTTTCCATGCTAAGACCAAAATGCTTTTTGGCGATGCAAAAGATACGTTGCAAAAGCTGGTGGGCGAGGTGAAAATGACCTAAAATCATCGCCGAATCCCAGTTTGGGAATACGCTTTCGCTGACACAATAATTCGTCAGCACAAACAAGAAAGGCTGCCCGAAGGCAGCCTTTCTGTTTTTTAGATATGTTGAAGCGCAATTATGCTAGCTTGGTCATGTCCCGCACGAGAATCTTTCCCCGATTGAAATAAATCATGTCGGATTTGCGCAACTCGTTCAAGACCAGTGTCACAGTTTGCCGGGAAGTACAAGTAATATTGGCGATGTCTTGGTGGGTAAGTGAGTGCTTTAGCAACATCTCCAAGCCCACTTGACGACCTGTTTTGTGGACAGAATCTTTGATGAATTCCACGATACGTGTGCGGGCATCTTTGAAAATAAGTGACTCCAATTTGTTTTCTGCACGCATCAGGCGATTGCCAAAAAGGCCCATAATGCGGTCGCAAAGCTCAAAATTCAAGCGCATGAGCTTTTTAAAATCCTCTACTTTCAAAGCGTAAATATGTACTTCTTCACGAAGTGCTTGAGCAAGGTCTTGGCGCCGGGTTTCTCCGATGATGCCCAGTTCGCCAAACATGGCCAGTGGCTGAAACAAGGATTTGATAATCTCTTTGCCATCATCGGAATGCGTGGCAATTTTGATGATTCCTTTGGCCAGGAAAAACATTTGATCAGATGATTCGTCGGGTAGGTAGATATAGCTGAATTTGGGTTTTACCCGATACTCAGCCATTGCCTCCAATTTGGCCTTTTCTTCAAATGTGAGACATTCGAAAAGTGGAAAATCAGAGATGGAAGCTATGTCGTTGTGTGTAGAAACTGATGCCATGTCCTTCAATTTTTTCTTTGTTGTGATAACTAATTTGAGTTTACATATTGAAAGACACGCTTTGGAATCACTGCCCCTATGCTTTGTTCCTATTTTTCAAAATTATCGGTTGTGGGAGACGAGGGAGGGGAGGTGAAATTGGTTAGTATTGAAGCCATTGCAGAATTAAAGAGTGTTTACGTTAAAATAATTATAGCTTCGCAAATTTTTATTCTGAAAATTTATGAAATCATGAATCGAACGTCCTGGGAGGGTGAATCAAAAAAATGGCAAAAAAAAAATCGTGCATTGCCAACAAGGGCAATGCACGATTTTCTTCTGCAAGGAAAACAAGTTACCGCCTAAACCCAGCCTTCGGCGCAGCAGGCATTTTCCCTGAGCCAAATCCCGGCATCTTGGTCATCTGATGCATCATTTTCCGCATTTGGTCAAACTGCTTGATGAACATGTTGATTTGGTTTAAATCTTGGCCGCTACCAATGGCAATTCGCTTTTTGCGGCTCATATTAAGCAGTTCAGGGTTTTTGCGTTCCTTGGGCGTCATGGAGAAAATGATGGCCTCCACACGGTTCAAGGATTTGTCATCAATGTCCACGTCTTTGATGGCTTTGCTAACCCCAGGAATCATGTTGAGCAACGACTTCATGTCGCCCATCTTCCGAATTTGTTTGATTTGACTGAGGAAATCCTCAAAATCAAACTTGTTCTTCATTATTTTCTTCTCCAACCGCTTGGCCTCCACTTCGTCAAACTGCTCCTGTGCCTTTTCTACCAAAGACACGATGTCGCCCATGCCAAGTATCCGCTGTGCCATCCGTTCAGGGTGAAACACGTCGAGGGTGTCTATTTTCTCACCCATGCTGATGAACTTGATGGGTTTGCCCACCGTGTATTTGACGGACAATGCGGCACCGCCTCGGGTATCACCATCCATTTTCGTGAGCACCACACCGTCAAAGTTCAAGCGGTCATTGAAGGTCTTGGCGGTATTCACGGCATCTTGGCCCGTCATGGAATCCACCACAAAAAGCGTCTCGTTGGGGGAGATGGCCTCTTTGACGTTGGTGATTTCCTTCATCATCTCCTCGTCGATGGCCAATCGGCCAGCCGTATCCACAATGACCACATCGAAGCCGTGAGCTTGTGCGTGGGCAATGGACTTCAAGGCAATTTCAACAGGATTTTTGTTTTCAATCTCTGTGTAAACCGGCACTTTAATCTGCTCGCCAATTACGGTCAACTGGTCAATGGCTGCAGGACGGTACACGTCGCAAGCCACGAGGAGCGGCTTTTTTTCTCGTTTGGTTTTAAGGTGGTGCGCAAGTTTTCCACTGAAAGTTGTTTTGCCAGAACCTTGCAAGCCAGCTATCAGAATCACCGCTGGCGAACCTTTGAGGTTGATGCCTGCCGCTTGACCGCCCATCAGCGAGGTCAACTCGTCGCTGACGATTTTCACCATCAACTGGCCGGGGTTCACGGCCTTCAACACGTTTTCCGTGCCCAACGCTTTCTCGCGGACTTTCTCCGTAAATTCTTTGGCAATGGAATAATTCACGTCGGCTGCTACAAGCGCCCTGCGGACTTCTTTGATGCTCTCCGCAACATTGAGTTCGGTGAGTTTGCGCTCCCCTGTTAGGGATTTGAATGCGAGGTCAAGTTTTTCGGATAAATTATCGAACATGGTGCAGTTGAAAATTTAGAATTGAAAATGCATGTAAAAACAGGCGCAAAGATAATTTAATCGGGCAAATGAAATAAGCGCCTTGTTTTCGGAGCCAGTAGTTGCTCAAATTTTAATAAAAAAAAGGCGGTTCAGCCTCTCGTCTGAACCGCCGCCAAGAAATTTTCTCTATAAAAAATCTTTAAAACGAGCGCTTACCGCTTTAACACGGACTCGGCCCGTTGTACTTTTCCATCGAATTTTATCACCAAAAAATAAGGCCCTTGGACAAGCCCCTCGGTAGGGATGCTCACCGCCAGTTCATTGTCAGGCATCATCATTTGCATGACCCGACGCCCATCGGTGCTGAATAGCTCACAGCTAATTTGATTTGCCGTGTATCGGTCGAGGATTTCAACATTCAATGCTTCCGTGAATGGGTTCGGCCAAACCAGGGCAAAATGATAGTTGCCGGTTACTTGGACATCCACCGTATTTGACCAAGCCAATGACCCGTCAGCCCCATCGAAACGAACCCGATATTGGTTCATTCCCTGCTTTGCTTCACGGTGCATGGTTTTGTAGTGCATGAATCCGCTCAATTCTGTCTGTTCTTCTGGGCTTCCAATCTCTTCGAAAGGGCTGCCGTTCCAAGACCATTCCACCTCAAAACTGGCTTCATGGGACAGTGCCATTGGGTATAGCCAATCTACCATTACGCTGGTCGGCCCCATGCTTCCAGCGTCAATTACGATGGCATTTCCACAGTAAGTCGGACTGTTGGTGATGCTGATTTGGTGAATGGCAGTGGAGGTGCAGCCATTTGCTGTCACGGTCAATGTCACAGTTTTTAAGCCCCAGGTGTTCCAGATGACGCCCGTTACGTTTTGGGTATTGGCCGTTGCTGGTAAGCCGTCGCCAAAGTTCCATGAATAAGTGGCGCCAGGCCCATTGTTCAACGAAGTGAAATTGACCGGGTCGGCTACGCAGGCTACATTCGGCGCAGCAATTGAGGCCACGGCGTCGTCGTCCACAACAATCGTTACAATGTTTGATTCTAAAAAGTCAATGCAGTTTTCACGGCGGACACAGCGGACGAAGTAGGTCGTTTCATATAGCGGCCCTGGCGCATAGTTTGGCCCGGTGGCACTCGGAATGGCAGTCCAGTTGCTGTTGAATGGGCCAGGTTGATTGTGAAACATCCAAATATACTCCAATGCACCAGTGCCACCTGTCGGCGGGTTCACGCCAGTCAGCGGAGCTGGGATGTTGCCCGGGCCACACAGGGTCTGGTCACAACAAATTGTGCCGGGATAAGTCACGTTATCGCAGGGTGGGCCAAGGTGGAACCCTGCATCAATCGTTGGGTTAATTTCGCCGGAAGCAAGCGTGTAGAAAACGGTCATATTTGTCAAGGGGTTGACATCGCTGTCAAGGGCATCGTTGCCGCCTTGGTTCTGAGGGCTTAGCAAATAACCGTTTGGAATACTAAAAGTCAGCTTGTACGAGCCGGGTTGTACCAAAAACATGTACATGCCTGTTGGGTCGGTGGCCGTGCTTGCTGTGTAGTTGTTTCCATAAATGGTCGTGCCAGTCACGGTCACGGGTACACCGCCAATGCCAATTTCCCCACCATCCTGAATGCCGTCCTCGTCTGTGTCAATCCAGGTGAAATCGCCCAATTTTGCGGGAGCAAAAAGTGTAAAATTGCACGACGTGGTGCAGTTGCTGGCATCCGTCACTGTCACCGAGTAAAGACCAGGCCCAAGGTTGACGGCTGTTTGCGTCGTTTGTCCATTTGACCAAAGATAGGTGTAGGGCGGGGTGCCAGCCGTAGCGTTCACCGTTAGTTTGCCATCGCTTCCATTCAGGGTAGTGATGGGTTGTGTCAAAACGATGGTGCATGTTGGTGGTGGTGTAACCGTCACTTGAAATGACTTGACAGCCGTGCAATTGTGCGCATCCGTCACTGTCAGCGAATAGTTGCCGCCAGGCAAGTTGGTGATAGTCTGTGTAGTTTGCCCGTTGCTCCAGAGGTAGGTGTACGGCGACGTGCCACCTATTACACTAGCGGATGCAGCGCCTTGGCTGCCACAAGTTCCGTTTGTCACGGTCACGTTGGCCACCAACTGGTTGGGTTGATTGATGGTAAACGTCTGTGTTTTGGAACAACCCGTTGCATCGCTCACCGTCACAGTGTAGTTGCCTGTCACCAGGCTGCCAATGTTAGCGTTGGTCGAGCCGTTGCTCCAAACATAACTATATGGTGTCGTTCCACCAGTTACGTTCAGTGTTACGCTGCCGTTGTTTCCATTGAAGCAAGACACGTGCTGTACGGTACCATTTATTGTGAAAAACCCGCCTTGTTGCAAGGTCACGTTAGCGGAACCAAAGCAGCCTTGGCTATCGGTCACCGTCACCGAGTAAGTGCCAGCCGTCAGGCCAGTCGCCGTTTGGGTAGTTTGGCCATTTGACCATAGGTAGGAAAAATTGCCATTTCCACCCGTGGCATTAGCAGTGGCCGAAGCGGTGGAACCGGTGCAGACGAACCCCGGAGCCATAATGCTAACCGATAAGCCAGCACCGAGTTGTACGGTTGCTGAACCGGAAGCCGTGCAACCGTTGCCATCTGTTACGGTGACAGTGTAAGTGCCAGGCGGCAAATTCGAAACTGTTGCCGTTGTACCTCCATTTGACCATAAATAACTGAGTGGTGCAGAGCCGTTGGTTACGTTGGCTGTCGCTGTGCCATTCATGGTGCCGTTGCAAGTGGTGTTGGTTGAGGTCACAGTCAAGCTCATTAGCGGATAGGCGATGATGACCGTATTCCCTGTGAGGGTGCAATTGTTGGCATCCGTCACGGTGACGGCGTAGGAGCCGGGGGCAAGGTTGGAGATGTTGGGCGTGGTAGCCCCTGTGCTCCAAAGATAAGTGTAAGGTGCGGTGCCGCCCGTTACGTTTGCCATGCTGGTTCCATTTGCTCCGCAACTACCGGGTGAATTGCTGAAGGTCAATGCCAGTGGGGTTGGCTGGTTCACCGTCACATCCTGAGATTTTGTACAACCAAGGTTGTCGGTTACTGTCAGAGAATAGTTGCCAGCAGTCAGGTTGTTGATAGACGGGGTTGTTGCACCATTGCTCCACAAATAGCTAAAAGGTGCCGTTCCTCCTGTGACTCCTGAGGTTATGCCTCCAGTGTTTCCTCCGTTACAAACTACGTGTTGCACTGCCAAGTTCAGGTTCATGGTGGGACTACCCGTTATGGTTTTTGTTGCAGTGCCCGTGCAGCCTTCGGAGCTGGTCACGGTGACCGTGTAGGTGCCTGCTGGAAGGCCAGTCAGTGTTTGTGTTGTGCCGCCATTTGACCAAATAAAAGTAAATGGTGCTGTACCGTAGGTGACGTTTGCCGTCAATGTGCCATTGTTGTCAGTGCCACAAATAAGGTTACTGCCAGTGATACTAATATCAAGCGTCATCGGTTGGGTTACAGCAGATGCAGCTGTGGCCGTGCAGCCTGCAGCATTAGTCACGGTGACCGTGTAACTGCCTGCGGTGAGGTTGTTGATAGTTTGAGTAGTTCCGCCATTGCTCCATGCATAGGTAAATGGTCCGGCACCGGTAGGTGTTGCAGTCACTGCACCATTGTTTGCTCCGCAATGGGTGGCGTTGGTAATTGAAGTCGTCACATTGAAAGCTGGTGGAGCAGTGAGTGTGATGGAAGCCATTTTGGTGCAACCCAGGCCATCAGTGACCGTAAGTGAATACGAACCTGCAGGTATGTTTTGAATATTGGGTGTGTTCGCACCATTGCTCCAAGCATAGCTTATTGGCGCAACGCCACCAGTTACGGATGATGTAATTGAGCCGTTGTTGCTGTTGTTGCACGTCGGGTTGGTAGGTGTGAGGTTTATTGCGAGATTGCTTTGGTAAACCAGGGTGGTGTTTTTTGTTGCGGAGCAACCAAAAGCATCTGTCACTGTGACGGTGTAAGTGCCAGCGGCAAGGTTTTGAATGGTCTGTGTAGTGCCACCATTGCTCCAAGCATAAGTAAATGGTGCCATGCCACCAACGGGTTGTGCTGTCGCAAAGCCGGTGTTGCTGCCGAAACAGGTTGGCTGGGAAACCGATATGTTCACATCGAAATTTCCATTGGCAATGCTAACCGTACCGGAGGCAGTAGCGGTGCAGCCGTTGGTGGCTGTAACTGTTACCGTGTAGGTACCCGGTGGCAAAGTGTCAATAGTGGCGGTGGTTTCGCCGCTACTCCAGAGGTAGTTAAACGGTGCTGCACCACCCGATACGACAGCCGTTGCCGTTCCACCCGCCGTTCCACCGCAAACATGGGGCGTGGTGGTGACTTGCACGGTGATAGGTGTGCCTATCCATTCGCAAGTGACGTAGCCGCAGTTGTTGGCGTCCATGATTGTGATACAGTACTCGCCAGGAGCAAGATTGTTGATGGTTGGGGTGGAGCCGCCATTGCTCCACATGTACATGTAGGGCGGAATACCTCCACTTACATTGGCAGTCATCGAGCCGGGAACCGCACAAGTGTTGACGGTCAGGACAACCACGAGGATTGGTGGCGAAGTCAAGGTTGCAGTCGCCGTGCCAGTGGTTCCGTTAGCGGCTGTCACTGTCACCGTGTATGTGCCGACAGGTAGGAAATTGACAGGATTTGTGTTCATGCCATTGCTCCACAGATAGCTGTAAGGTGCTGGGCCACCGCTAACATTTGCAGTGATGCTCCCCGTAGAGAAGCCTCCACAAAGGGGATTGGTGGGTTGAAGTGTAACGTTAAGTTGAGCAGAAACAGTGGCTGAAAATAGGATTGAGATAAAAATTGGAAGCAAGATTCTGTGCTGTACTGCTTTTGATAGGATATTGAAAAAGCGGCCAGTTTTCGGTAATTTTTTTTTCATGGATTGGACTTTAATTTGTGAAAAAATGTGTTGAGCGTAAGTTTATCGGTTTGATGATTTGTTGTAAAAGCTTGATTTACAAAGGATTAGTTTGAATTTTTGATAGAAAAATAGGATATTGAATTAACAGTTACCCATCTGGTTAGCAGGGGGAATTGTCAATTCTGCCGAAAAGAAATTGGTCTCAAACTGACAGTTAGGTCAGTTTACAGCATAGATGTCCATTAGAAGCGAAGGGTAGGATAGATGATGTTGCGAGATGTCCTTAACGTAAGGTTGGTAGATGTGATGTAGTCCTTTTTTCAGGCGTAAAATTAGTGGAATTTTTTACAGTTTGGAGAAACTGAATGTTTTTCTTAGTAAAAAAAAATAAATACATTGGTCAGCCCCTCCAACCATTTTGGAACTTCCAGTTTTCTTTGACACGCTGGTATTCCTTGACTCTTTTACCAAAAACAAAATTGAGGCTCAAACCTGCCGAAATCAAATGATAGGTGGCATGATGTGCGGGGATTATGAAAACACCATCTGGACGTTTCAGGTAATTATAGGCGTAACCTAGCTCTAACATGGTATGATTAAGTAGCGGAATAGAAAATCCGAAGCCACCGTTTAAGCCGAAAATTGGGTCGTAATTTTGATTAAAACTTGTGCCGTTTTTTTCAAGAATGGCCGATGTTTCATAAACCCCAGCGCCTAGCCGTAGGACAAGCCCGAACCGCATTGCCGGATAGCGTGAAATTTTGGTTCTGACAAAACCGCCGTAGTAAGTTTCATCAAATGAGTAGCTATCCGTGTTGTTTTTGAAGGATGGACTGGTTAGGTTGGAGCGGTACTCGCCGCCAATTTGAAAATGATCGGCTCCAAATCCTATCCTGCCGCCATACCCTAAATAGTCGGTTTTGGTGGCAAGACTGATGTCAGGAGAAATGGTTGAAGCGGAGTATTTGGTTCGGTTGAGACTTCCGAAGCCTTCAAAAAAGAGTTGTTGAGCTTGAAGAACAAACCCAAAAAGCAAAATATTTAAGGTAAGGAAGGACTTCATTCGAGCATTTGGATAAAAAACGAATCAACGAATAAAGGCCAGTCACTTGGAAAGCCTGGCCTTTATTCATCATTACTTGCATCAAATTGGCGTAAGCCAAGCTGAAATCACATCAGTCGCATTGCCTGTACGAAGAAAGTGAGTGGGAAAGGGATGGCAAGCCAGAACCATTGTGGCACCCAAATCAACATGGCTAAAAGCACTACGGTTGACACGATAAAAAGTAGCCAGGAAGTTGCGGACGATGTTTTTTCAGTATTCATTGTTGTACTATTGAGTTTTTTTGTGCGGCAAAAGTAGAAAGGCCGGGCTAATTTGGCAAGCTATTTTAAAATGATATTGACTAATTTAAAAAGGTTATGCATAAAAATGAACACAGTAGGTGCCAGGTTCTACCGAATAGCAGTTTGGCTACCCAAACGCTGCTATCGGATTTCAAGGCATATTTCAGTTGGGGGAGTAATTTTATTTTCACAAAAGGAACCTAAAATCTTGCATTGGTGGCAGGATTTTGCTTTTTTATTGCTTGACATTGTTGGTATTCCAGAATTGGCAGAGACCACGTTAGATTTTGCAAAATGGAATACCAGGCCACTTTCACCACTAGAAAAAGAGATGGCTACTTCCGTCTTTGGGAATTCGCTAAATCTCAATGCTATTCGAATTGACGAACGAGCCAAAATCGGCTGCCAAAAAAGGAATATTGCCTACGTGAGCTATTTCACCATCAATTCGTGGGGTCGATTGCGTCCGGAGACACTGGTACATGAACTTGTGCACATCTGGCAATACCAGCATTTAGGTGGAGCTTATATCTCCAGGGCACTCAGGGCACAGCGAAGCCAAGCGGGCTACGATTACGGTGGACTGGAGGCATTGAGGACTAGTATGGAAGGAAATGGAAAAATTACAGACTTCAACCTTGAACAACAAGCGGAGATTATCAGTGATTATTTCTGTTTACGTGAGGGGCTGAAACCAACGTGGGGCAATGCAGCGAAGGTTGATTTGCCAGTTTACGAGTATTTTATGTGCCAAATCTCCACTTAACTAGCTAGTAACTCAAAATCATTTTTCTCAATTGGCTGGGTAAATACTGGGATGCCTTATGTTTGTGGCCTTAAACGTTTTGAACTGTTGCAAAATGAATAATTGCTTGATTGTCAGGTATTTGAGCAAATCATTTTTAAGATACTTTTAGTTTATGGTAAAATATTACAGCAAGGAGGGAGGACAACTCCGTGTGCTTGACGCACCAGAGCATGCTTGTTGGGTAAATATTTCACCACCGTTCACCCCCGAAGAACTAGAAGAAATCGCCCAACAGTTCGACATCCCGTTTGACTTTCTCACCGACCCCTTGGACATTGATGAGCGGCCACGCTATGAAAGGGATGAAGATAAGCGGCTGATAATTCTGAGCAGCCCGATAGTGAATCCATTTGAAGAGGACATTGATGCCATTTTCATTACGGTGCCCTTGGGGATTATCATTACTCCAGACCATGTCATCACTATTACCTCCCAGCAAAGCCCGGTACTTGGTCTCTTTTTAGACACTAAGGTGAAAAACTTCGACCCTGAAGATGAGCAGTTATTTGTACTCCAAATACTTGAGCAAACCGTGTACAGGTTTCTGAACTGTTTGAAGCAGCTAAACCAAAAGCGGAACCTGATAGAGAAAGAGCTCTACCACAGCAGCCGGAATCAAGAGCTAAAGAATTTGCTGAGTATTGAAAAGAGCTTGGTTTATTTCGTTTCTTCCCTAAGTGACAATGAGCTGCTTAAGATGAAAATGAAACGTATTGACTTTCTCGGAGTCGGTAAGGATGAAGAAAAATTGGAATTATTCGAAGACATAATTATTGACAACAGCCAGGCACAGCAAATGGCAAACATGTACACCAACATCCTGAACGGCACAATGGATGCCTACGGCTCCATCATCTCCAATAATTTGAACCTTACCATTAAGCGCCTCACTGTCATCACAATTGTATTGATGGTGCCCACACTTGTTGCATCTTTCATGGGAATGAACGTAGCATTGCCTTTTGCCGAGCAATCAAACTATGCATTTTTTATCATCCTGTTCATTTCACTTGCCTTCAGCCTTATCCTTTCCTGGTATTTTCAGCGCAAGAAACTGTTTTAGGGAGGCGTTGCAACTTTTTGTGATAAAACTGACCCAATCTTCCACCTTTCCCATTGATTGTCAAGAGCTTAAATGTGCGATGATAATTATTTTGTCATCAATTTGATTAAATTGCGTTTTCCACCTTTTGTAATGTTATCAACATTAGTGGGTGATGTTGAAAAAAATCATTTCGTTGATAATCAATAACTTGCGTAGTTTGTCCACATTGTGTGGAAAACTCAAGCACGAAATTAGCAGTGGGGAAACTACTTTCGTGCTGTTAAAACGCATACATGAGATAACCACTATCGTCCAATCATTAGCGGTTAAGATGGGGGGCAATTTGCCGACGTAAGAAGGCATTCCATCCTTGTTTGTTTATACTATCTCTTACTGATACTAGACCCGGATTATAGGTAATTGGCTTTGCACCTGTTTCGTATCGAACAGGTGCAAACCATTGTCTTTCAAAAAGGACTTCTAGTTGAGGTAAGGCTGTAATAATCCAGCGTGTAACACTATAATTTTCATTGAATTATGCAGACCTTAGAACTAAAAAGAAAGGCCCCTGTAAAAAATGGGGTAAAGGCCGAGCCGAAAACTTACACATTCAAGGAGGCTTTGAAAGCATCTACGGAATACTTCAACGGAGATGAACTCGCAGCCAATGTATGGGTAAACAAATATGCACTGAAAGACTCTTCGGGGAATATTTACGAGCAAACGCCAGACGACATGCACCGTCGAATTGCCTCCGAACTTCACAGGGTAGAGGCAAAATATCCTAACCCGGTTTCTGAAGAAAGACTTTTTGAGCTGCTGCGCAATTTCAAATACATCATTCCGCAGGGTAGCCCAATGTCTGGAATTGGCAACAATTATCAAGTGTCATCTTTATCAAACTGCTTCGTTATCGGCAGTGGAGCCGACTCCTACGGCGGCATCATTCGGGCTGACGAAGAACAGGTGCAATTGATGAAACGGAGGGGTGGAGTAGGGCATGACCTATCGCATATCCGGCCCAAGGGCAGTCCTGTTCTCAACAGCGCTTTGTCCTCAACTGGACTTGTGCCATTCATGGAACGGTACTCAAACAGTACTCGTGAGGTCGCACAAGATGGTCGCCGTGGGGCTTTGATGCTTTCCGTTTCTATCAAACACCCAGATGCTGAGGATTTCATAGACGCAAAAATGGAATCTGGCAAAGTGACTGGCGCTAATGTATCCGTGCGATTGGATGACGACTTCATGAAAGCTGCAATTGCCGGCAGCGAATACATCCAGAAATTCCCAATTAATTCGAACGAGCCAACCTATCAAAAGTCAATAGACGCATCAAAACTTTGGGATAAAATCATTCACAACGCTTGGAAATCAGCAGAGCCAGGCGTATTGTTCTGGGACACCATCATTCGTGAATCAGTTCCAGACTGTTACGCCGACCTTGGCTATCGGACGGTATCCACAAACCCTTGCGGAGAAATCCCACTTTGCCCATACGATAGCTGTCGTCTGTTGGCCATCAACTTATTTGGTTATGTAGACAATCCATTTACAACGAAAGCCAAATTCAACTTTGAAAAATTTGCCGACCATGTGCAAATGGCCCAAAGAATGATGGATGACATCATTGATTTGGAAATTGAAAAAATTGAAAAAATCATTGAGAAAATAGAAAACGACCCAGAAGCTGAAGACATCAAAGCCACTGAGCTTCGCCTTTGGCAAAAAATTCGCCGTACCTGCGTTGAGGGACGCAGAACTGGTGTGGGTATTACTGCCGAAGGAGATATGCTCGCAGCCTTGGGGTTAAAATACGGGACCGATGAGGCGCTTGATTGCTCCGTTGAAGTACACAAAACTCTGGCCGTTAATGCCTATGGCTCTTCTGTCACTATGGCAAAGGAACGTGGTGCTTTTGCAATCTATCACGCAGCTCGGGAAGCAAAAAATCCATTCATCAACCGCTTGAAGGAAGCTGACCCCAAAATGTATGAGGACATGGTGAAATATGGTCGTCGCAACATTGCTTTGCTGACCATTGCTCCTACCGGAACCACCAGTCTAATGTCCCAAACTACATCGGGGATTGAACCAGCGTTTTTGATTACCTACAAAAGACGGCGGAAGGTGAACCCAAATGACAAGGAGGTGACCGTATCTTTTGTGGATGAAGTAGGAGACCACTGGGAGGAATACAATGTTTTTCACCACAAATTCCTTGATTGGCTCACTGCAAATGGCCATGACATCACGGACATCAAGCACATGTCATCAGAGGATTTGAATAAGTTGGTGGCAAAATCACCTTACTACAAAGCCACGGCCAATGATGTCGATTGGGTTCAGAAAGTAAAGATGCAGGGCGCCATTCAAAAATGGGTGGACCACAGCATCAGTGTGACGGTCAATGTTCCTTTTGAAACTTCAGCGGATATGGTAAAACAAATTTACCAAACTGCTTGGGAGACTGGGTGTAAAGGTTGTACCATCTATCGTGATGGGTCTCGTTCTGGTGTATTGGTCTCAAATGACGACACTGGTAAGAAGCAGGAAGATAAACAAACAGAAGATGATGGCACTCAAATACCAACGACTTCAGCGCCTAAGCGGCCGAAGCGATTGGAAACTGAAATAGTTCGCTTTCAGAATAATCACGAAAAATGGATGGCCTTTGTTGGTTTGCTTGATGGCCAACCTTACGAGATTTTCACGGGCCGGGCAGAAGATATTTTCATGCTGCCACCTTGGGTCACAAGCGGCTGGGTTATCAAGGAAAAAGATGATGAAGGAAACAACCGTTACGATTTCCAGTTTGCCGATAAGGATGGGTATAAGGTAACGATGGAAGGTCTTTCCCGCTCCTTTGACAAAGAATACTGGAATTACGCTAAGTTGATATCTGGCGCATTGCGACATGGAATGCCATTGCCTTATGTCATCAACATGGTGGCTGGCTTGAATGTGGAACAGGAGCATATCAATACTTGGAAAACCGGTGTTGTTAGGGCGTTAAAGAAATTCGTGCCAGATGGAACCTACGCCATCAAAGAAAGCTGCCCGCAATGCGGTGACAAGGATGGCTTGATTTACAAGGAAGGTTGCCTGATTTGCAAGAGCTGCGGCCACTCCAAGTGCGGATAGTAAACCAAATGCGCTGGAATCAATCGGAATTGGCTCCATCTGATTGACTCCAGCGTTTCACTTAAAATATGGATTATATTTTTTCAAAGCATTCACTAGAAAGGCTTGATGAGCGACAAATACCAATTGAGGTTGCAAATGAAATCATATCAAAGCCAGATGAAGTTATCGAAAGCCATGATGGACTTACAATTTTTCAAGGAATAAAAACATTCCATGGTGGTAAAAACTATTTGGTAAGAATTTATGTAAATACGAAAGTTGACCCAAGTATAGTGGTCACAGCATTTAGGACTACAAAAATTGAGAAATACAAAAAATGAAAGTAAAGTACGACAGTCATTTAGATATTATTCGAATAGTCTTCAGTGAAAAGCCTATTGTCGAAAGTGATGAAGATAAAGAAGGTGTAATTCTTGACTACGACAAGGATGGCAATGTAGTTGGGATTGAAATACTTTCTGCCTCAAAAAAGATGACCAATCCAAAGATTGTAGAATATGAAATAGCTTGAAAAATGAGGAGCCACTTTTTCAAACTTAAGATTTACGTTTTCTCATAGACTGTTTTCGGGTAAGCTGTTGAGGATAGCAGCTTGCCTTTTTTCATGGGGAATGCCCATGCTTGTCTCACACACTTTTTTATCAGTGCACAATCACCTTCCGGGAGCTTATTTCCGTCGCAGTTTTTAAGCTGACAAGGTAAGTTCCCGGAGGCAGGTTGCTTGCGTTGAAATAATGTCTTGACATGCCTGCCTGAAGCCTTCCGTCAAATATCGTTTTGATGTTCCTCCCAAAAACGTCATGCAACTCCAATGTCGCATCCATAGTATTACCTGCGAATATTGGGACCACCGTGGTAGCAATTGCTGGGTTAGGATAAATTGCTTCCATCTTCAATTCATTTGTTTCAGCAACAGCCGAAATCACGTCGTTTACTGTGAATTCATAATACCCCATTGGAGCGGCCAGCGGTCTAACTTGCGTCTTGGAGGAGTTAGCAGTGGCTGAAATGTAGTAAAAAACTTGGCTCCCATTGACTTGGTGAGGAATCGAGGCCACCCAATCATCACCGACCCCTGCGCTCTGCATAGCAATTGATTCATAGGCTTGGGTTGTGTCGATGGTGTAGTAAACTTGCGCACTAGCAATGCCACTCCTGTGCTTTATTTGCGCAGCAACTTGATAATCGCCCAAGTCGTTGTTGTTTTCTACATCTGGAAGCCTTTTGTGGACAATCCAAAGTGGATCGGTTGAGCCTATTTCCTTCGTAATGCAGTGGAGTGCTCCTTTGGCACTTATCATGCTGTTACAATTGATACCAACAACTTTGTAACCTGGGTAGTATTCCCGATAAATTCCCAAAGCAATGGAGTCATATTGCGGTTCATAGATTGGCACCAAGATGGTTTTGTTCACAAATACCGCATTTGTGTAGGTTCGATAGTCACCTAATGGAGGATAGGCGCCGTTGGCTGCGGGTGGTTGCAACACTCTAACGACTTTGTAAGGCGTGCCAAAACCAGAATTGAAATTATCTAGTACGTATTGGAGGTTGGCTTCAATTTGTGGCCCATCGGCAATGCCACTCGGGTACTCTCCAACGAGCATTGTTTCCTCATCCAACAGGCGCATGTGCATGTCAATGTGATGGATGTCGTCGTAAGGCAAGGTCTCCATTTTGATAAACTGGTTAATTCCCATGTAATCCTCCATGATATTATCAATGTCCTGTTCGGTATGGGGCCCAGCATTAAAAGGATTGCCGGGACCGTTTTCATTCAAAATCAGCTTCGATGCAAAGGCCTTACCCATGCCGTCAGACATAAAGTTCCCACCTGTGTTGGCCATTCTTTCTGGGTTAAGTGTTGTCGAATAAACTGGGATATTGAGGTAAGCGCCTGCCTCGGTTGGCAGGGCATCATCTTTTGGTCGGGATGGGCGGTTATAAACCCAGTCAATGAAATTAAGGTCTTCCACATCATTGGCATAAACGCAATTAGGGCCATAATCTCTAATCCAGACTGAATTGTTTGGTACAACAATAAGCTCAACATTGGTCAAGTTTGCGCCAGCAACCTGCAATAATGTATCTGCCGAATTTTTGATGGTTTCTGTATCGCAAAAAATCAAAACTTTGACTTCCTGTGATGCAGCAACCACAATTTGCGTCAAAATAGTTGGGTACGCCCGCCAAGCTATGGCCAGCGCTTGTAGCTCCTCCCACTCCGCCATGTGCCGAACAGGGTAGGGTGGTGGTGTCTCAATTCCTACTGCGGAGGGGATTTGCGTGAAATTGTTCCATTCCAAAAGTGCCCGCTCTTCTGGCGTGAACCCACGAGGGAGAATTTCCTCCTGTGAAAATATTGGGGAGCAGATTATTGAGAATGCAATTACAACTAGGTATTTCATGACGAATGAGTTTGAGGAAAACCAAATGAAAGTTCGTGCAAATTCATGTTTTATCTCGAAAGCTAATAAAAATATTGCTGTTGTTTGTCAGACAGTTGCTATAATTTTGCCCAAGATTTCAGCATTCTAAAATTGAAGCTGTTTAAAATAGAATAATTGCCGTGAGATATTTCCTTTTTTTGATAATCCCAGTCCTGGTTTCCGTTGGGTGCAACGGCTCAAAAAAGCGCAAATTGGAGAGCGAAAAGGGGCTTAAAGTCCGTTTTGAAATCAAGAATTTTCAAATGAAATTGGGAGATTGTGACAAAGCCGACGGTGAATGTGCACAGGTGGACATGGTTTATCCTATCGTAGAGGCAGGTGTACCCCTGGTAAAACAAGCCATTAATGACTCCATCTACAATTTCCTGATTCAGTGTTTGTTGTTTGAGGGATTCCAAGGTCAATTGTCTGAAAATAACCTTGATGCTGCTGCACACTCGTTTTTGAACGAATGGCAAGAAGCCAACCTTGCCGAACCAGACAACGCCTCAAATTCTGGCTGGGAAGTCAGTGTCACCGGAGAAGTTGGCTTGCACACCCCAAAGGTGGTTTCCATAACCATGGGCGCATATTCCTATGCTGGTGGTGCTCATCCAAATTCATTTGTTTCAGTATTGAATTTCGACCTAAAAACAGGAAAATCACTTACTTGGTCAGGTTTCATAACTGACCAAGTAGCCTTTGAGAAGATGGTGGAAAAAGAATTCAGGAAGGCGAGGGATTTGCCTAAAAACGCCAGTTTGACGGAAGAAGGTTTTTTTTGGGGTGAAAAATTTGAGCTGCCTGCCAATTTTGAACTGCAACAAGACGGTATCTATTTTTGGTACAATCCCTTCGAAGTAGCAGCTTACGCACTTGGCCCAACTGATTTCACCATTTCTTATGATGACTTGGGGAAATTGGTGAACAAGGACAGGATATTTTAATCGCCAGCTTCGATTTCTGCCTCAATGTAGCTAATCATTCCGCCAATATTGGTCGGGGAAAACGATTGCCAATGCGGGTCTTTTCGAAACCAAGTTGATTGCCGCTTTGCGTATCTACGGCTGTTCTGTTTTATTTTATCTATGGCCTCCTCCAGGGTGCATTTCTCCTCAAAAAAGTCGAAAAGTTCTTGATAACCAACGGTTTGAAGCGCATTCAAATTCTTTAACGGATGCAGGCTGCTAGCCTCTTCGAGCAATCCCTGTGCTATCATTTCGTCAACCCGGCTATTTATTTTTTCATACAAAACAGGGCGCTCCAACTCCATCAGTAGATAGATGGATTTGAAAAAACGCTGTTTTTTCTCCTTCGTCCGGAAACTTGAAAAAGGCACTCCACTTGCTCGGCAAACCGACAGGGCACGAATCAATCGGTGCGGGTTGTTTAGGTCAACTTGTTCAAAATAGATGGGGTCAACCAGTTCCAACTCGGCTTGCAAAGCAGCGATTCCTTCCGTCTTCAATTTCGATTCTAGTTCTGCAATAATGGTAGGAGGCACTTCCGGGAACTCATCCAGCCCTTCGCAACATGCCCGAATAAACAGTCCAGAGCCACCAACCAGTACCACAACATCGTGCTTTATGAACAATTTTTCGAGCAAAATGAGGGCATCTGCCTCAAAGTCTCCAACTGAATAATTTGTTTGAACTGAATGTGAGTTGATGAAGTGATGGGGCACCCGTGCAAGTTCATCCGCTGTCGGCTTGGCAGTTCCGATGCTCATTTCCCGGTAAAATTGGCGGCTATCTGCTGAAAGTATCTCCGTCTGAAAATGCTGGGCAACCTGAATGGCGGCAGTAGTTTTGCCCGTTGCAGTAGCCCCTCCGATAACGATTAGATGTTTTTGACGATTCATTTTCATGAAAATGGACGGGCTGGTTGTACTTTTGGCACTTGATTGAAGCGACGATTAGCTTTGTTTGCAAAAAAAATTACAATTCAAAAATGGTTTACAGCATAGTCAGGCCCTGCGCAAAGATAGCCCTGTCAATTTATTTTCGTAAAATGAACATCTCGCACCAGGAGCGGATACCTCAGGGCAAGCCTGTCATATTAGCGGCAAACCATCCAACTGCCTTCATCGAACCTTGCATTTTGGGTTGTTGGCAGTCTGAACCTTTGCATTTCCTCGCACGTGGCGACCTCTACGTGAAAAAACCATTTGTTCGCAAGCTTTACGATTGGTTTCATATCGTGCCTGTGTTCAGGCTGGACGATATGGGCTACGGCGGCCTCAAAAGCAATTATGAGTCCTTCGGAAAATGCTTTGAGGTGCTGAACCAAAACAAGCAGGTGATGATATTGGCCGAAGGCCGCACAAAGCATGAGAAACGCTTGCGCCCATTAATGAAGGGCACCGCTCGTATCGTATTTGGCACGCTAGAGAAATACCCAGATTTGGACATCCAGGTGGTGCCTGTCGGCGTCAATTTTACGAATCCTGACCAGTTCCGCTCCGATGTCAGCATTGATTATGGCGAGCCAATCAGGGTGCAGGACTACGCTGCAATATATTTTGAAAACCCTGCAAAAGGTGTTGCCGCACTCACACAGGCGCTCAAAAAACGACTGTCCGAACGGGTGATTCACCTCGCTCACCCAGAAGACGACGAGTGGACGGAGCCATTGCTTGAGATGCATCGCAACGGCCCATCCGCAAGACTTTTCCCTTCCTATACAAAAGACCCTACGCCCCTTTTTGAAGAAAAAAAGTTGGCTGACAGGCTCAACCACTTATCCGAGGTTGAACGTCAAAGTTGGAAAGAAAAGATCGGCAATTATTTGAACTTGCTTCGGAAGGCAGGCACTTCAGACCGAGGATTGATGGACCACACTTCTTACTCGCTTGGCAGTGCCTTGGTGCTTGGCCTTGGATGGATTCCATACATGATTGGTTATCTGCTGAATTTCCTGCCAATTTATTTAGGCAACCTGTTTGCGAAGAAAAAAACTAAAAACATAGAATTCAGGGCATCCGTGGCCATTTTCGTTTCGATGGTTTTTTACTTTATTTACTGGCTCATCTGTTTGACATTGGCGTTGGTAATCGGGAAATTGTGGCTGATTGGCCTCGTTGTAGCAATGCCAATCTTGGGATACTTCGCCGTGGCCTACCACGACCTGGATGTCCGGTGGAAGGATTGCCAACGAGCAGCTGTTATCGATGATGCGACAGAGGAGAAATTGCTCAAGATGCGAGCTGAATTGATGGAGGTATAAGGTTGGAAAATCCAGCGATACGAATGCTTGCTGCAATCGTACCGCTGGTGAAATTCTATCATTGCTTCAAAATTCGGCCGGTCATCCAACCAGCTTCTGTTTGTATTTTTAGAAGATAAATACCCTCAGAAAACCCGTTTAGGTCGAGTTCTTGCCGAACGGTGGTAGTTGCTGCTTGGATGGTTTCTTTTCTTACCAATTTCCCAAATGCATCAAAAATTTGCAGGGAAACCTGCCCCGGTTTATTTATCAAAAAATCAGCCCAAAGGCTCCCACTAGTGGGGTTAGGAGAAAGCACAAGGGTTGAAGAAGTTGCCGCCATTTCATTTGCGGAAGAGGCGCAGGTGTACGCAAGATTAAATGAGACGCCAAGGCTGAACTCGTTGGTGCAGCCTGTCAGGTCATCCGTAATTTCCAAGGTCATCAAAAAGACACCAGGCTCCATCAAGCAATAATTTGGACCCGTTTCATCGGCCAAAACATTGCCGTCCATGTACCATTGCAGCGAGTAGTTGGCTGGCAACGGCACGCTGGCGGAAAGTGAAAATTCGTTGCCGGTCACTTCAAAAACTGGCGGGTTGGGCAGTGGCACCAAATTGACCTCCACAACTTCTGATTGCGCCTTGCAGCCCACCGGACTGGTGTATTCCAACCAATAAAGCCCCGCTGTGGAAACATGCAGTTGGTCATATATTTCACCGAAAAGCACGGTTGTGTCCTGATGCCACTGAATGTCCTGGTCGTAATCGGCGACCAGTTCCACTTCTTCTCCATCACATAAATTGATGACACCGGATGGTGTGATGACTGGCGGCGTGGGTTGTTGGTACACCGTCACCATTCCGGTTGACTGAATGGTTTGGACAGGGTGGATGATGTCCACCTGAACTTCCAGTTCACCGCTTGTGAGTATGCCAGTATTGGTTTTCGTAAAATAAACGTAACCGCAACTTTCAGAGCCGAAAGTGTCTTCGTCTCTTACTTCCAGCTCGTAGGTGCCGTTTTCAAGGGGCAAATTGATATTGAAAATGGCAGGGAAAGATGCATTGTCCTGCACCCCGGTTATTACCACGAAATTTCCTTGAGGGTCTTTGATTTTTACATAAAGGTCCGGTTGGGTATTGAGAAGAATATCATTGCAGCCAGCATCCAATACCCTGACCGTGCTCACTTGGTATCCGAAAGTGTCAATGTTGGCCGTATAGTTCACTTCATAATCTCCAGCAGCTGAATAGGTGACAGGCGGTGGGTTTTCAAGGGTTGATGTCGAACCATTCCCAAAGTCCCAGAAGTACGAATACCCAGTAGTGCCATTCGACGGCAGGTTGTTTTCAAAAGAAACCGTCACCTCGCCGCAGCCAGCATTGTTTTGCATACTAAAACCTGTACTGGTGCTACTGGCAGGGGCTATGTAAATTGGGAAAGCAAATGAGGTGGATTGGTTCAAGGTAAGTACGGTTGCAGTGACGAACACCTCCACGTTGTAAAGCCCAGGCTGAAGTGGCGTACCACAGAATTTCACACAACCATCAGTTTGGTTGGAGGGGTTAAAGCTGAACTGGCTAGGCTGCCAACTAAGGCCAGGTGGCACATTCACCACGGCTACGATGTCGATTTGGCTAATGTTAAGGCCGGGTGGTGTGCTAGGGTCCGTCGCATTTACCGGAGTGGTGGTTTTCGGCATTCTAAAACTGATGTCGCTGTTGTATGGCTCGCCTGCTTCTCCGTCTGGAGCGGAACCGATATAAATAGTATCAGCTGGCAAAACTGGCAAGCTGACGTTGCAGCCTGGGCAACCGACTTGGGCGGCTGTTTTTGTGGAAAACAGGAATTGCGAAACGAAAAGGACAACTAAAGAAAACAGGGTAGCATGTAGTCGAATGGTGTGCATAATCAGTTTTTTTTGTGTGATGAAATAGCGGTTCGTCGTAGCGGTTTCACGAACTGCCAGCTTTTGCCTTGGGCGGCCTTAGGTGTGTGAAAGCGAAGATAAAGTGGAAGGATTGATTGCAAGTCGTTTTTCCATAAAAAACTACCGCAGTAGAAAGCCTAAGTTTTCTCAAAATGTTATTTCTTGCGCCTCTATGAAAAATTTCCTCTCACAAAAGCCCGTCTTGCTCTTTGTAGTGCTAGCAGGATTCTTTGTCACCAATGCCATCGTGGCGGAATTTATTGGAGTAAAAATCTTTGCATTGGAAGATACCATCGGTATAAAACAGTTGTCGTGGAAATTATTTGGTCAAACGGGGTCGCTCAACCTCACGGCTGGCGTTTTGCTCTGGCCAGTTGTTTTTATCATGACCGACTTAATCAATGAATATTTTGGGAAAAAGTCTATTAAAATACTCTCCTGGCTAACTGCTGCGCTTATTGGATATGCCTTCCTGATGGTTTTCGGAGCCATCAAACTAGTACCAGCCGATTGGTGGATGGTGTCTGCCCAAAACCGGGGAGTGGCTGACCGACAAGTTGCTTTCAGCAATATTTTTGGTCAAGGGCTGTGGATTATTGGTGGGTCGCTCGTGGCGTTTCTCATCGGGCAGGTGGTGGACGCTGGGGTGTTTCACAAGCTCCGCAAAATCACGGGCGAATCCAAGCTGTGGTTACGTGCTACCGGTTCTACCTTAATTTCACAGTTCATCGATAGTTATGTGGTTATCTACATCGCTTTTGTGCTTAACCCCGGTGAAGATTGGTCAATCAACCTTTTTTTGGCCGTCAGCACCGTGAATTACTGCTATAAATTCGTCGTCGCCATTTTATTGACGCCTGTGATTTACCTCGTGCACAATATCATTGACTGGTATTTGGGGCATGAGGTATCTGAGCAATTGCGTCATGAAGCCCGAAATCACTGACTCGACTATGCCTCAGGTTTTAAGTGTCCAAAATTCATTTCAAAGCCAATTTTTTTGCTTGGCTCGTCATCGTCATAATCTTCCCAAGATGTGATTTCGTGAACAAACTCTTCAAAATGCCTAACGATGTACGGCTCTTTCAATTCTTCTGGTCGGTAAATGGCAATGGTTTTTGGAGGCCGTGGTTGTCCGTAGTTTTCGATAAAAGGGTATTGGATGAGCACAATGATTTTTCCGTTGAAAAGCTGTTGGTAAATCAATGAACCGCTCTGCTTTACCAAGGGGACTTCAATTCCATGTTCAATTTTTTGATACATGCCACTTTTTACGGTCCCTAACGATAGGACGATGGCTTCAAGGTTTTCCATCGGTACCCGTTCTTCCACTTTTACAGCCAATTCTACTTCTTCTGCTATCTTCTGCAAAAGATTGACTATCATAGTTTTAAGTTCCGTCTGCCAGATTTTTCGATAGCTTTCTGTATTCGACAGCACATCTTTGTACAGCTCAACTTTCCTTTTTAAGTTTACTAGTTCCATGTTTCTGTTTAAATTTTTGTGAGAGCTAATGTAGTCAGTTTATGTCAAAAATGGTGTACGGGGGTCTGTTGGTGGTAAAAAACAAAAGCCTCCGGTGTCATACCGGAGGCTTTTTAGTGAAGCGTAAAAAAATTTTCTTAAATCATGTTGCTGAGCATAATGTAAATGCCGGCTAAACCAACGGCAATCATCATTGCTGGAAAGAAATTTCCTTCCAGTTTGCTCTTCATTGAATAGTGTTCCTGCTGAAAAGTGTGAGGAGTAGTTTCACTTGTCATCGCTCATGGGTTTTAATTCTGAAAAAAAGGGATTACTAATTTTGCCATCAATAACGCTCATCGTAAAGCGCAATAGGCTTCCGCTATGTCGGACAGACAAATTAATATTGCAACAGGGATGAGCAAAATGACATCTTGTCATTAAAGCACAAGCCTTCATGTTGCGGTAGTTCCAAACTTGTTTTGTTGACCAATGGGTGGATTATAACCTGCCTGCCGTTTTAGAAAACCCTGATGCTTTTCGTAAAATAATTGTGCTCAGGGTACGAAAGCCAAATGCTAAGGTTCGGTTAAGCTCTGTTGCCAGAGGCAAGCTGCCACACGGAGGTGTGGGTAATGGTGTCTAATAGTTCAGTAAAATTTTGTCTTACAAGTGTTTCACGTGTACGTCAAAGTCGATTTCAACAATCTCTGTAATAGTGTCTTAGGTGCGCCAATCACCACTTTCTAAAAGCAAGGTGGTGATAATAGTGTGCTGAACGAGAAATAGAGTCCTTCACTCAGCGAGCCATTTATCTTACGGAAGTTGAAAACTGTTGTTGCAAAGGTAATAGATGTATTTTAATAAAAAGCATATTTTGTTATTTTTTCAAACCTTAATTTTAAAGTCTATTTTTTCACGCCTGAAAATCAACGGATTATGTTGCTTGTATGGAATTTTAGAGGAATTTTACCAAGAAAGTCAAAATGAAATTTTGTACCGATGCAAGGTTCGTACAGAATTAAAAATAAATAAATTATCCGAAAATTAACCATAAAAAAAACGCTTAATCAAGGATATTGGCGCTATCTTTGGCCTTTGAAAAGACTTTCCAACCAGTACGTTGTTTTCCCAATTACCGCAGTTAAGATTGACATCCTTTTTCTTGAATGTTTATTTCAGGTAGAAACCAAACTTTAGCCAATTTGTAAGGGGTGCTGGTTGACAAATTATAATCCAATGAAAGTAACGAATCTTACACAACGCCTCTTTTACTATTGGGGTAAACAACTTCTTTTTGGGGCATTGATGCTCTCAATTGCGTTTCCTGCCATTTCTCAAATCCCATGCGACCCCGCTGCGGAATTTTCCTACAACAGCCCGTCCTACTGTCAAAACGCTCCAGACCCTGTGCCTAACCATGTTACTGGTGTCAATGGCACCTACACTTTTAGTGCTGTTTCAGGTGGTCCCAATTTGAGTCTCAGTGCTACGACTGGAACGATTGACTTGAGCGCCAGTGACCCCGGTATTTACGATGTCACCAACAGCGTAAATACAATGAGCAACGGGCCAATGGTAATTGTTGGTGTTGTAGATGGGCCACTGACGGGAGGAACGCCCAAAGCGATGGAATTGTACGTGTTGGAAAATATTCCTTCATTGAGCGCCTTTAGCTTGTCCTTGTTTGCCAATGGTAACACCAATCCTAACACAACCTACAATTTTCCAAATATTCCCGCAGCTGCTGGGACTCGTATTTGGATAGCCACCGAAGCCCCCAATTTCACAACCTATTTTGGGTTTGCGCCAACCTTCACCAGTTCCGTAACCAACCACAATGGCGACGATGCCTATCGTTTGTTTCAGGGCGCAACCGTAATCGACCAATTTGGTGAAGTGGGCATAGATGGCACAGGTACTTTCTGGGATTACCTAGATGGTTGGGCCTATCGTGTTAACAATACTGGGCCTGATGGTGCTACCTTCCCACAGGCTAATTGGATATTTAGTGGAATCAACGCACTGGACAACACGATGACGAATGCGGATGCGATGAACCCGTGGCCAATAGGAACTCATCAAAACATGTTGGCGGCAACCGTGAGTTGTACAAGACAAGTTGAGATAGTCGCACCCCCATTGGCGGATGCGGGGCCAAACCAAATGGTTTGTGAAAATGAAATAGTGACATTAGCGGCGGTAGGCAATGGAAGCTGGTCCGGTGGAGTTGGTTTTTTTAGCAATGCCAACAGCCCTGTTTCAACCTATACCCCAGCTGCAATCGAGATTGGAACTTCCGTAATATTGACCTGGACGGTGCCTGGAATGGGTGGTGTTTGTGCTAATGCATTTGACGAGATGGCCATCACAATCCTGGATGAAGCAGATGCTGAGTTTACTTATCCGCTTTCGCTTGTTTGCCCGAATGGGTTGACCAACCCATTGCCGACTCATATCACAGGTACAGATGGTCGCTATACCTACAGTGTTGTCAATGGCGGGCCATTGCTTGACCTGAACCCTGCCACGGGTGAAATAAATATTGGTGCTTCTAACACAGGAACCTATCAGGTAACGAATGGGGTCAGTGGTTGCGGCAGTTTGGTAATCAGTGGCGTTGTCGATGGCCCACTTACCGGCGGGATTCCCAAAGCTGTTGAATTTTATGCATTGACCGATATTCCTGACTTGAGTGCCTATGGCTTTGGCTCTGCCAACAATGGCGGCGGCTCAGACGGACAAGAATTCACTTTCCCTGCTGATGCCGTTCCTGCCGGCACGCATATTTGGGTAGCCACAGAAGCCACAGCATTTACCGCATTTTTTGGGTTCTCCCCAACTTATACTAATGGCCTAGCTCCAAGCATAAATGGTGATGATGCAATTGAACTGTTCTGCAACGGAATGGTGATTGACGTTTTTGGCGACATAAACATGAGTGGCTCCGGCCAACCTTGGGACTATTTGGATGGATGGGCGTATCGGGTTAGCAACACCGGGCCAGATGCATCTTTTTTCCAATTAAACAATTGGGTTTTCAGTGGAATAAATGCGCTCGACAATGAAACAACCAACGGGACTGCAGCAAATCCATTCCCAATAAATACTTACGCTGGGAATCAAGGTGGCGTTTGCCCAAATGATTTCCACATGGTTTTGATTACCATAAATGACACCGAACCGCCTACGCTCGTGTGTCCTTCTGCTATTACTGTGACACTGCAGGGCGGGCTTTGCGAAGCTGCAGTTCAATTGAGTGGGGTTTCAGCAACAGACAATTGCGACCTTGATGTAGAAATCACCCAAATCGGCGGAATTCCTTTCGGCCAATATTTTCCGATAGGGAACAACCCGGTCACCATGCAAGCGAAGGATGACCTTGGCAATACTAGTACCTGTACTTTTGACGTGGTAATACTCGAATACCCTTTCCCATATCAGTGGTTGGTTTGTAATGACCTGGTTCAATTTACGCTCTTGCAAGACGGTACTGCGTTTGTGGGCGCTGACGATATCTTGGAGGGAGGCCCTTACGGTTGCTATGACGATTTTGAAGTAACGATTGCCAATGACACGGGTTTTGTTTTTGTAAATTGGTTATCCTGCGATGAAATCGGTCAAGACCTGGTAGTTCAAGTGACTGACCCCGACAATGGAAACTCCTGTTGGGGGCATATCATTCTCGAAGACAAAAACCCTCCAGTAATTAGCTGTAAAGATTGGACGATACCTTGCACACAGTCACTTAATTCAGTGGCTAAACCTTCCTTAACTGATAATTGCGACGCACATCCCACACTTATTTTGGGTGGTACTTCGCCCATAGAACTTGATGCTTGCGACGACAACGCAGTTCGATTTCTGCGTACTTGGTATGCCAAAGATAAATATGGCAACACCTCGGAACCGTGCTTTGAAACCATTACGATTGAAAGGCCAACAGTGGTAGATTTTCCTTCTGACAAAATTTTTCAATGTGGGCAATATTCAAATAGCCAGCTATTCCCTCCATCGTCTGGCAGACCTGCGAATATCGTGGGAGAGTACTGCAAGTACAATTTCACCTACTCAGATGAAAAAATTTATACATGCAGCGGAGTGACGAGCGTATTTGAAATCGTTCGGACTTGGACAGTAATCGACTGGTGTACAGGAGATATCATAATAACTGGCGTAGGAGGTGAGGACAATATTCAGTTACTAAAAGTGATGGATAACGTGCCACCAGTAATCAGTGCAACCAACTTGACAGTTAGCGCCAATATCCCCGGCGTTCATCCTCAGCCGTGCCGCTCAACAGGCACTTTCCCGTCACCAGGTGTTTTGGATATTTGCTCAGGAGTAGATCACATCGTGATTAATACGCAGGTTGGTCAAATTGTAAATGGTCAAATCCCTGCACCCGGCTTGCCAATTGGCAACCATATTGTCACGATTCAAGCTTTTGATAAATGTGGCAACGTCTCCACAAAAGACATCGTACTCACGGTGATTGATGGTATTGCGCCGACTCCAATCTGCATCAGCTTTACGGAAGTTGACCTCGAAACAAGCGGGTATGCCGAAATCTTGGCGGATGCCTTTGACCAAGCCTCCCATGACAATTGCTGCCTTGACCATTTTGAGGTTCGGCGCATGGATGATGATGCTTGCGACGATGGAATCAATGATTTTGAATTTGGGCCATCTGTTCATTTTTGTTGTGAAGATGCGGGTAAAACGAAGACTGTGGTATTCCGTGCATTCGACTGCTGGGGCAATTACAACGATTGCATGGTTCAGGTGAAAGTCAATGACAAACTCGTTCCAGTTTTGGTTTCTTGTCCTCAAAATCAGCGTATTTCCTGTGATTGGTATGCCGACAATCTTGAAACGCAAATATCAAGTTTGTCCTCTCCCGCTGAGAAAAGCCTATTGCTTGACCCAGTTTTTGGCACACCAACATTTTACGATAATTGCGAATTAACCATAAATCGCAACTATGTCAGCAATATCGATCAATGCTTGGAAGGCTCCATGATTCGCAGCTTTACAGCCACTGACCCTGCGGGCAACACAGGTGTACAAGCTTGTACGCAAACCATTTTCATTGACCATGTGTCTGATTGGGCAGTTGAATTTCCTGCCGACATCTCCATTTCTTGCGGTACTAACCCGCCAGATTTTGGGGAGCCACAAATATTTTATGAAACCTGCGAATTGGTAGCTATTTCCCACGATGATGAACTGTTCAATGTGGTGGACAGTGCCTGCTACAAAATCGTTCGGACATGGACTGTCATCAACTGGTGCGTAGTGGGGACGAACCCTGGCATAGTTGACCAAGAGGTCATTGAACAACCCGAAAACCAACTCGGCCTACCTTTCCCACAGTGCGACGTTGATAGCGACGGCGACTGCGATGGCCGCACATTTCGCGATTCTTGGAGGAGCGGTCAGCCCGCCAACCTTAACCGCCCAACAGTCTTGGATGCTAACCGCAGCACTGGCCCGGATACGGATTTAGATTCTGACCCATGGGACGGTTATATTACCTACCAACAGGTCATCAAAGTGACTGACAGCGTTGACCCGGTGTTCACCAATGGTTGCGACATTCCGATGGTTTGTATCAATGACAACACTTGCGATGTCGATTTGCTATTGCCCATTCCTGATGTTATGGATTGCAGCAGCAACTTGACCATCACTACTAAAATCAAAATTGGCGGTGTATGGTTTTCTGGCCTTGCTCCATTGACGTTGGCAGATGTACCACCAGGTACTTACGAAGTGTCGTACAATGCAATGGACAATTGCAACAACCAATCAGTCTGCAGCACAACCGTAAAGGTGAAGGATTGTAAAAAGCCAACACCTTATTGCAAAAACGGGATCATTGTAGCATTAATGAACTCGATACCGCCCATGATTGAGGTTTGGGCGAGTGACTTGGACGATAACAGCTTCGACAATTGCTCAACGGACCTGAATTTCTCCTTTTCGCCAGATACTACCGATACTAGCATCATTTTTTTCTGCAACAACCAGAATACGACAACCTTCGTGGATGTTTGGGTAACGGATGAGTGTGGAAACCAAGATTTCTGCTCAACTTTCATAACTGTCCAAGACAACGCAGATGTCTGCGGCGACCCGCTTATTAATCTAGGTGGCTTGGTGACGAATGAAGAAAACGAAAGCTTAGAAGACGTTGAAATGCACCTCGGAGGCACAACTTCCGGCATGGCGATGACCAATTCAAGTGGCATGTTTAATTTTGATATTCAAGCGCCTGGCGGTGACTACACTTTAGTTCCACAAAAAGATGACAACCCGCTAAATGGCGTTACAACATTTGACTTGGTGCTCATTTCAAAGCACGTATTGGGTGTGACACTACTGGATTCACCTTTCAAAATCATAGCGGCAGATGCCAATAAATCAGGCAATGTGTCCACTTTTGACATGGTTGAAATTAGAAAACTCATTCTATTCATCAATGATTCCTTCCCGAACAACACCTCATGGAGATTCGTGGATAAAAACTTCAGCTTCCCAAATCCATCCAACCCGTGGCAAACACCGTTTCCTGAGTTTTACAACGTCAATGACTTGAACGACGACCAATTGAACGTAGATTTTATTGGTATCAAAATTGGCGATGTAAACGGTAGTGCCCAAACCAACAACCTAACCGGACAAACTGGCGAGCGCACCAACGGTACTGACCTTATCTTCCAAACCAAGGATGTATTGGTGGAAAAGGGACAAGAAGTCACTGTGCCGTTTACAGTTGAAAATATTGAAGCATTGGGTTTCCAGTTCACGCTAAATTTTGACCAAGAAAACTTGGCGTTTGAAAACTTAAAAGGCGGAGCTATTGCCAGCGAAAACTTCGGACTTTCCCTTCTTGGCGAAGGAGCAATAACAGTAAGCTGGAACCAGCCTGATGGCTCAAGCTTTCGATTTGAAGGTGAGGTTTTTGAACTAACTTTTAAAGTCAAGCAAAGCGGGAGCTTAAGTAGTATGCTCTCAATTGATTCCCGCTTTACCGCTGCTGAGGCATACACTAGCATAAAGGAAAGGTCTGGAGTTTCAATCCGATTTGAAAGTCAAATAGCTAAGGCAGGGTTTGAACTTTACCAAAATTCACCAAATCCATTTGCCAACCAAACTGAAATTGCTTTCAATTTAGCTAGTGATTCCTACTGTACCATCACCCTAATGGATATTTCCGGCAAGATTTTGAAAACAATTGAGGGCAATTTTACAGAAGGCCATAACAAAGTCTCTTTGAAGCGGCGTGATTTGGATGCTTCGGGAGTAATTTACTATAGGTTGGAAACCACAGAATATACAGCTACAAAAATGATGATACTGATGGATAAATAAGAACTCCATCTAAAATTCCACGAGTAAACGCAAAGCAAGGGCGGGTGTCAATTGACATTCCGCCCAATTTTTTTTTGTGAAGTGAAGAAAAACTTGCAATACTGCTGTATCCTTTGAATAACTAGGCATTATGGACAAGAAACAGTATGGGGAGCACAGCTTCCCTAAGCTGGAAAACGGTAGAAGAGGTTGCCCTTTGCTTTTATTTGTAAAAATTTTTTGTTGAAGAAATATTCGCACTCCTGGTTGAGCCAATTTTAGTTTTGAAAAAAAAGCAAAAAAAGCAGAGGCAACCTCTTTTATCATTAGCATCAAGCTGTGCAATAAATGCTTCAGGATTTCCAAATAAATCGTACCCTTGTAAAAAATGAAGGGCTGATGAATTCCTTCCGAAGGACTGTTTCCAACGATGATATCCAGGAAGAGTGGCATTCCATTCAAGCTGCGCAGGCAAACCCTGCGGCCTTCAGGATATTGTACGACCGCTACTTTGAGGCAATCTTCCAATTTATTTACAATCGCACACAAAACGAAGAACTGAGCGCCGATATCTGCTCTCAAGTATTTCTGAAAGCCATGCAGCGCATAAAGGACTACACCTTTCGTGGCGTTCCGTTTTCAGCTTGGCTGTACCGCATTGCCAGCAACGAAGTGGCTCAGTGGTATCGGCAAACCAAGAAAGTAAGGGTAGTAAGCATAGAAGACTCCAACCTGTTCAGCATGTTCGAGGAAGTTTTGGAGGATGACTTGGAAAAATTCCGGCCATTGCTTATTCCGGCACTCGAAGAACTAAAGGAAGCTGATTTGGAAATCGTGGAAATGCGTTTTTTCGAGCAGCGGCCTTTTAAAGAAATTGCAGAAGTCTTGAACATCACGGAAAGCAATGCTAAGGTGCGTACTTACCGAGTGTTGGAAAGACTCAAAAAAATCATTTTGAACCAAATAAACGATAGCCACTGAAAGCGATTTTGAATACGGCGTGCTGCCATAAATTGTAAAGCATGAAAAAAAATTACGACATACGGCTAAACCCCAAAACCCTCTCAAAGGCACAAATTGCCAGCCATAAGGACTTTGACCTTCTTTTAGAACAATACCAAACGGTTCCCAAACAGCGGCCGATCGTCCGCAGGTTGGTTTGGGCGGGCAGTGCGATTGCTGCTTCAATGGTGGGCATCTTCCTTTTCTACCAATTGATTGGGAAGGAAGATTTTCAACTAAAGCAGCAAGCATATTTCAATACAAAGCATTTCATTAATCAGCCATTGGAGCAGGTGAAGCCAACATTTGCAAGCTACAAGGTAAACCCCAACGAAGGTGGTATTTACAAATACCCGAGTGGCTCACAATTAATCGTGCCAGCAGCTGCCTTCATTGATGAAAGTGGGCAAGAACTTAATGGGGAAGTGGTGCTCCATTATCGTGAAATGCACGATTTTGTTGATTTTTTTGTCTCAGGCATCCCAATGACCTATGATTCGGCTGGGGTGAGCTATAACCTGGAAAGTGCAGGAATGATTGAGATTTTTGCAGAGCAAAACGGTAAACGGGTTAAGATGGCGCCAGGCAAAACCATCGATGTAGAATTGGTTTCAAACGTCAATACTTCGCCATCCCTTGACATCCCACCTGGCTACAATATTTACAAACTCGACGTAACCAAACGCAATTGGGTATATCAAGACATTGACCGAATGGAGGTAATAGGCGATGCAATTTCAGGGGAAAGCTTGGATGAAAAAAGCCCATTTTACCCTGCTCAAAAAGCACTTGCGGAGCGGATGCTCTCACTTCAAGTGAGCGAGGCGGCTGAGGCCGCAAAATTGGAGAAAACCATTGCGAAGCAAAATGAACCCATCAAGCCGGAGCGTGCCAACAATTCCAACTATGTCTTCAACCTTGACCTGAACGATATTTTGCCACCAGTTTCAGCGGGAACTTCCGCATCAAGTGAAGATGAAATGGAACTGCGCCAGCTTTATAAAAAATATGCAAAAATGCTTTGGCAGCTTAGCCCAAATGCTACCATCACACATGACCGATTGCAGAAAGAGTTCAGTTCGGTTAGCGGCTTGAAAATCAAAAAACTAAACGAACGAGATTACGAGTTGGAATTGGAAAAGGAAGGGCAATCCATAAAAGTACCAGTCAACCCAGTGCTTACTGGTTCGGATTACGATAAAGCATTGGTGGAGTTCAACCGTGATTTTGAGGCATGGAAGCAACTGGCATCTGAAAGAGAAGCCAAATTAGCCACAGAAAAAGCGGCCATTGCCAAACGTTTTGAAGAAGAAAAGCGCTTGGCCACACTGAAATTTGAGGAGCGAGTGAATCAACTTCGGAGCCAAGGGCTTGACTACGCAGCAAACAACGAAATCATAAAGAAAAAAGTGGTGAATCGCTTCACTGCTTCTGAGTTTGGGATATGGAATTGCGACCGTCCGGTACCACCTGAAATGCTTCGACTTGCAGCCAGTTTCAAGGATAAAAATGGGAAGCAGTTTACCAATCGGACCGCCTATTTAGTGGACAAAAGCCGCAACACGGTTTATCAGTTCCTTGCAGACAACAATACCGAACTTCGGTTCAACAAGAGTTCAGAGAACCTGCTTTGGCTGATGACCGACGACAATAAGATTGCGGTTTTTAGGCCGGAACAATTCAAGTCCATTGACGCTGACAAATCTAAATTTGAATTTGTGCTGGAGTCCGTGGAAAAGGAAATCAAAACCGAACAGGACATCCGGGAAATCCTGTACCTGTAATTTCCCTAAATGCCGTGAACTAACCTTTATTCTCTTCATCATAGATCCTGCATTCACTTGGATGCGGGATTTTTTTTGACTTTTATCTAATAAACCTCGTCCCTAGTAGAGGTTTTTCAAAGTCATTGGCATCATGGTATAGGTTTGCGAAAGTTTTATTGTAAATAAGCTAATGCTTTCACCAGTCTAAAGCTTGTTCAATCCATTCTGACCAATTTTTACCTTTTTAATCAAATCATCCATTTATGAAAAAGAAGATTCTACCACTTTTACTTTTGCTAATTAGCAGCATTGGGTCTTTTGCCCAGCTGAATATGAGCTACGTTGGCTCTTACCAATACGATGAAGACCTCAGCGATATCTGGGGCTATGCTGCACCAGATGGAACTGAATATGCCCTTGTTGGTGTGTACAATGGCGTTTCAATAGTAAATCTTTCTGACCCAGCCAACCCTGTCGAAGCTGATTTCATTCCCGGCCCAAATTCCATCTGGCGAGATATTAAGACTTGGGATCATTATGCTTATGTGACCAATGAAACGGGTGGAGGCGTATTGGTCATCGACCTGTCCAATTTGCCAGGTACGGTTACTTCCCATTTTTGGGCACCTAATATCCCTGGGTTAGGGACTTTAAGCTCTATCCACAACCTATGGATTGACGAGTTTGGTTATATCTATTTATCAGGTTCTACCCTTAATGGCGGAGGTTTGGTGTTTGTAGATGTATTCACCGACCCTTGGAACCCGGCTTATGCCGGTAAATGCGCACCAGCTTATTCACACGATGTTTATGTTCGGAACAATTTGGCGTACAGTGCTGAGATAAACACTGGGGTTTTCACGATATACGATGTCACCGACAAATCCAATCCAGTTGCGCTGGGAAGTCAACAAACCGGAGCATCTACTGCTCACAATACTTGGCTTTCAGATAATGGTCAAATTCTTTTTACCACTGATGAAACTGGCAACGGACCAGTAGGTTCATACGATGTTTCGGACCCTTCAAACATTTTGACGCTTGACCAATTTCGCCCAATTGAAACATTGGGGGAGGGCGTCATTCCACACAACGTGCATGTTTGGGATGATTACATCATCATTTCCTATTACACAGACGGATGCATCATCGTGGATGCCGCACGTCCAGACAACTTGATTGAAGTGGGCAACTTTGATACCTACATCCCAGCAAACACTGGCTTCGATGGCGCCTGGGGGGCATACCCATTTTTGCCGAGTGGGCTGGTGCTGGTTTCAGACATTGGGAATGGGCTGTATATCTTGGAACCAAACTACGTCCGAGCCTGCTACCTCGAAGGAAATGTAACAGATGCCGTGACTTCCGCTGGGCTAAACGGCGCAACAATTGAGATAGTGGGCCAATTAGCGAACACATTCAGTAACCTAATCGGTGATTACAAAACTGGTTTGGCTACGGCTGGAGTTTTCGATGTTTTAGTAAAAAAAGCAGGCTATGAATCAAAGACAGTTAGCGTCAATTTGGAAAATGGGGTGCTAACCAACTTGAACGTGGCACTTCAGCCACTTCCATCCTTTCTGCTGGGCGGCACGGTTGTGGAAGTAGGTACTGGCCTTCCCGTATCTGGTGCCAAAGTGCAGCTCATCAATGCTGATTTTGAATTCAACCTGACTACTGGCGTTGATGGCAAGTTCAGTGTGCAACAGTTTTTCAATGGCGACTATGACGTTTTTGCTGGCAAATGGGGTTTCAAAACCACAGCACTTACCGCTGCGCAAATTGACGGGACAACCGGCAACCTGACCATTGAAATCTCAAAAGGCTATGAAGATATTTTCTCACTAGACCTCGGTTGGATTGTCAATGGCGATGCCCCGCAGGGTATTTGGGAGCGAGGAGCGCCCATCGAAGTTGCCCCGGCACAGATACCTTACCCAATCCAATCTGGCAGTGATTCTGCCGATGACCCAGGCAACGCTTGCTATGTAACAGGAAATGTATCAGACCTGGTTGGTGGACTTCAACTTTCAGGAACAACCCGATTGATTTCCCCAGTCATGGACTTGACCGGGATGAACGCACCACATCTAAATTTCAAGACCTGGTTTTTTAGTTTTGCGACGAATGGGGCCGCTGTCGGAAATGACAAATTGACCGTAAAACTTGCAAATGGCGACCAAACCATCATAATCAAGGAATTTTCTTTCACCAGCTTGTTTGTCCCTCCAACTTGGGAGTCAACGGATATGGACATCTCCACCCTTTTGCCAATTACCAATGCGATGCAAGTGATTTTTGAGGTGGGCGATATTGACCCCAACTTTACGGATGCAGTCGAAGCAGGCGTTGATTTCTTCCAAGCCTACGACGATGACCCACCGAGTGGTATTGATAATTTAGTGGAGAATGGTATTTCCATCACTGCATCACCCAACCCATCCAGCACAACTTTTACCCTAAGTTTCAAGATTGACAACTTTCGGAATGAGGCCAACTTGTTGGTTTACAATGCTTTGGGTCAAATGGTAGAAACACACGATTTGGAGAGTCGAGATGGGAAAATCGTTATCGGAAGCAATTTGGAAGGAGGCATTTATTTTGCCCAAATTGTGAACAACGGCGAGATGGGCAAACCGATTAAGTTGCTCAAACAACGATAAATTGAAAAAAGCAGCAGCAAAACTTCGCTGCTGCTTTTTCACTTAGTTCAATTGCTTGAAGTTTCCTGATACTTCTACTTCTTTGGTGCCTGGTTTATAAAGATAAAAACCTTCCCCAGATTTGATGCCGAGGCGTCCGGCGGCGACCATATTTACCAGCAAAGGACAAGGCGCATATTTTGGGTTACCAAAACCCTCGTGCAGCACCCGGAGTATGGCCAAGCAAACGTCGAGACCAATAAAATCAGCCAACTGAAGCGGCCCCATCGGATGGGCCATTCCCAAGCGCATTACCGTGTCAATTTCTTCGACACCAGCCACACCCTCAAAGAGCGAGTAAATTGCTTCATTTATCATTGGCATGAGTATCCGATTAGCTACAAACCCAGGATAGTCATTCACCTCCACAGGTACTTTGCCTAATGCACGGCTCATTTCCATGACGTTCCGGGTCACTTCATTCGAAGTGGCATAACCACGTATCACCTCCACCAATTTCATGACAGGCACCGGATTCATGAAGTGCATCCCAATGACCTGTGTGGGCCGGCTGGTTACTGCGGCAATTTTTGTGATGGAAATGGAGGAAGTGTTGGTCGCCAGGATTGCTTTTGAAGGCGCCAGTTCATCCATTTGCCGGAAGATTTTGAGCTTCAGCTCCACATTCTCGGTCGCGGCTTCTATCACTATTTCCGCTTTGGTGACGGCCGGGTTCAGGTCGGTGAAAGTTGCGAGGTTGGCCAAGGTGTCAGCCTTTTGTGATTCATCCAATATGCCTTTTGACACCATCCGGTCTAGGTTTTTGGAAATGGTGGTGATGGCACGGTCAAGTGCATCTTGGGACACATCCACCAAGTTGACTTTGTGGCCATTCATGGCAAAAACATGGGCAATACCGTTGCCCATTGTGCCTGCGCCGATTACAGTTATATTTTTCATGTAAATCAAGTTTAGAAATTAAATGCTGAAAACTTATCCGCAAAGATAGGTCTTCCAAATTTTAACAAAATTCTTATTGACCAAAAAATTGAGAAAGCAACAGCGTCAAACCTTCTTTTTTACCGAAAATCTATAAACTGTCGTTGATGAATAATGGTCGCCTGGCATCAAAATAGTCGAGGGGAATATCAACCGATTGGGCGAGTCAGGGAAGTGCTGCGTTTCAAGGCAAAGTCCCCATCGGTCCTGATAAACCACGCCCCCTTTTCCTTTGTACTTCCCATGCAGGAAATTGCCAGAATAGAATTGGATGCCCGGCTCAGTGGTCCAGACTTCCATGTACCTGCCGCTTTCAGGGTCGAGTAGGGTAGCGGCTAAACCAACTTCACCAATTGGTTTGTGATTGGAGAGTACCCAGTTGTGGTCATAACCTTGTCCTAGTTTAAGCTGGATGTCGTCAAAGTTTATGTCATCGCCAATGGGCTTGGGCGTCTTAAAATTAAATGGCGTTCCATTGAGGGCACGAAGTTCCCCGGTTGGAATCAGACCACTGTCAACAGGCAGAAATCCACTTGCGTTTATGCTCAACTCATGCGCCAAAATATCCCGTTTTGCGCCGCCTGTCAGGTTGAAATAACCGTGATGAGTGAGGTTGACAGGGGTTTGCTTGTCCGTGGTGGCGAAGTAAGTTATTTTCAGTTCGTCTTTGTTAGTGAGCGTGTAAACCACTCGTACTTCAAGGTTGCCTGGGTAACCTTCTTCGCCATCGGGGCTCACATAGGTGAGGTTCAAACTAGCCTCGCCAGAACTTGTGTCTGGCACTGCCTCCCAAACCACTTTGTCAAAGCCTTTTAGGCCACCGTGCAAGTGGTTTTCGCCATCGTTTTTCGCCAAATTGTAGGTTTTCCCTTTCAGTTCAAACTGGCCCTTTGCTATTCGATTCCCATATCTGCCGACGATGCTACCGAAGTATGGGTTATCCTTCACGTATTCTTCCAGCGAATCGAAGCCAAGCACAACGTCTTCCATTTTGCCATTCTTGTCCGGGGTAAAAAGTGAAACTACAATGCCTCCGTAATTTGAGATTTTAGCTTCTAGGCCATTATTATTTGTCAAAGTAAAAAGGTCAACGTTAGTTCCGTCAGGAAGTACGCCCCATGCTGTTTTTGAGATATTAACCTTCACGGGTTCAGTTGTTCGCTTTGATTGGTTGTTTGAATCTAATTGACAGCCTACATGGAGCGCCAAAACAAAGATGGTTATGGTTGAAAAGCTAGGTTTCATTTGCTAGATGTTTTATTCTTGGATGTTTTGACAGCTACCAAATCCTAAGGCTGCACGTCTTTACCCGCAAAGGAAATTTTTTTCTCCATACTATTCAAACTCGTTCACGGTTTCATTTTGAATGGTCAACCATTCAAGTCTCATTTCTGACTAATAGCACATGTGTCCATTTGGTGATTCTAGCGGTATTCTATTTTTTGCCTTTTTTTAGGTTAAATTGAAACTGCAACCAGGCAAACAATAAAAGGCCATTGGTTAAAAACCCAGCATTCACCTTTTGCATACACCTACAATCCTCAAAAGAAAATTTTGATGCTTTACGAAATTAAAATTAGGAGGAATCAATTGCGTGTTTAATTTTACAGTGTCCTTTTATTTATTTTCTCACAAAAAAAAGATTGAGTATGAAACTGTGTATCAAACACTTACTAACTGCTGCGTTGTTGCTCGTTGGCCTGCTTTCAATGGCTCAACGGAGCAAAGTGGCTGGCCAGATCACCGACAATTCTGGCGAAGGGCTTATTGGCGCTGCCGTGCAGGTTCAGGGAACTTCCAACGGTACTGTTACTGACGCCGACGGAATGTATGAGCTGGGACTTAGTGTCGGCACCTACACACTTGAGTTTTCGTTCATCGGGTATGAAACTACAACCCGGTCAGTGACAGTTGGCTCAGGCACGACTACATTGAATGTTGCATTGGAATCCGGCGCAACTGACCTTACCGAAGTTGTGGTTTCGGTAGGTAGTCGGACTTCCCAGCGCACCATCACCGACTCGGCTGTGCCGATCGATGTTTTTGGGCAAAGCGATTTGAAATCCACTACTCAGAACAGTTTCGACAAGGCGTTACAGTACCGGGTTCCATCCTTCAACACGGTGAATACACCCGTTAACGATGCAACCACCCTGCTCGACCCTTACGAAATCAGGAACCTCGGCCCTAGCCGTACTCTCATCCTCGTGAACGGAAAGCGCAAGAACACTAGCGCACTGCTCTATGTTCAGTTCTCCCCCGGTCGTGGTGAGACTGGCGCCGACCTTTCCGCCATCCCGGTGGACGCCATCAAACGGGTAGAAATCCTGCGGGACGGTGCTTCCGCTCAATATGGCTCCGATGCCATTGCAGGTGTAATCAACGTCATCTTGAAGGATAGGTATGACTATTCTACCTTGACTTTTAGGGCTGGTACCACCACCTCTGGCGGTGAAGATTTTGTAAAAAGGCCGGGCAACGGTCGTGGTGATACCTACGGTGTATCGCTCAACAGTGGAAGCAATTTCGGCCAAAAGGGCTATATCAATTACACTATTGACTTGAGCCAGCAGAACAGCGCCGTTCGTTCGGGCATCATTGACGTGCCTACTGAAATTGCGACGTTTGGCGGATTCCCAGAGCAGGACCAGTTTATTACCAGCTACCTGAACGACCATCCTACTGGCAACAACGTCAATGGAACAGGTGAAATCACTGCTGGCAAATTTTTGCTGAACGCTGGATTTTCTGCAGGCAACTTGGGCGATGTCTATGGCAACTTGGCCGTGGTAACCAAAAAAGTGGAAAGCTTTGCCAACTTCCGCACCCCTTACTGGAGGCAAGACCGTGGCTTACTCCACTCAAGAACTGATAATGGTGGCAAAAACTATATCACTGAGGCAACTTTGGCTTTCCCTGAAGACGACCCTGCCATTTATGCTGGCTACCTTGGCTATGTCCCAACGTTTGAGGGCGACCTCACCGATTACACTGCAACGGTTGGCGTAGAAGACGAACACAATGGCTGGAAGCACGATGTCAGCCTTACGATTGGTGGCAACAAACAGTTGTACTCCGTCAACAACACCGTGAACAGGGGCCTTGGCATCAGCAGCCCAATTTCCTTCAAGCCAGGCGGGTACAGCTTCAACCACATCGTGAGCAACCTTGATGTCAGCAAAGACATCACGGATGCATTCGGCATTGCCTTTGGTGCAGAAGCACGTTCAGAGACTTATCAGATTTTTGCTGGTAACGAAGCTTCATATATCGGTGAAGGCGCCAACTCATTCCCGGGTATCCGAGAAGAAAACGCAACTACGAACTCTCGTTTCAACCTTGGTCTCTATTTTGATGCGAGGTTCGACGTTTCACCAAACTTCTTGATTAATGGTACTGTCCGCTCAGAGAATTACTCAGACTTTGGTAATGCAACTGTGTGGAAACTTTCCTCCCGCTACAAGATGTTGGAAGATAAAATCATCTTACGTGGTTCTGTTTCTACGGGTTTCCGTGCGCCAAGTTTGCACCAGATTTATGCTCAGTCAACACAGGCATCTTTTGCAGGTGGCACCATCGTATTGTCCGGTCTTTTCAACAACCTTTCCGCTGCAGCAAGACAATTGGAAATACCAAAGTTGACGCCTGAGAAGTCCACCAACATCTCGGTCGGTGTCGGCTTGAACCCAGCCAAGAACTTCAATGTTTCGTTGGATTACTACAACATCAATATTAAAGACCGTATCGTTTACAGCTCATCCATTAGAACAGCTGAAGGTGACAGCACTTCGAATTTGTATCAGATACTAAAGGCTGGCGACCTTGAATCTGTCCAGTTCTTCATCAATGGCGTTGAAACGCAGACCGATGGACTTGACTTCGTGGCCAACTATCGGAACATCGGGGTAGGCCCAGGGAAGATGGGCATAAGCCTTTCCGGCAACTATACCATAAAGAATGAAATCGTAGGAACACCTGCCGACCCAAAGCCAATCAAGGACGCAGGTGGCACCATCTTGAACAACCAAATTGTCTCCTTGATGGAAGAAGGCCGCCCGCTTTACAAAGCCATCCTTGGTTTTGATTACAACATGGGCAAGCTGACTGTTGGGTTGTACAATACTTTGTTCGGCCCTACAAAGTTCCAGGACCTAGACAACGGCGGTTCCATCATGAACCATATCAAAGCTGAGTTTGACCCAGCAGTAGTAACTGATTTGGTGGTAAGCTACGACATCACCAAAAAGGCGACCTTCACCCTTGGCATAAACAATATCCTCAACGTGCTCCCAAAATGGGACCTCGTCGGTATTGACCAAACAGGTAAGGACTACCTGAAGAATGAAGCAGACAAGAGTTTGCTTCGTGGTTTCTTGGGCTTCAGCGGCCGTTACGATGTCCTTGGCTACAATGGCTCACAATTCAGCCAATTGGGCACCATGATTAATGGCAACTTGAGCATAAAGTTCTAATTGAAATTTATTGAACAAGCCAAGGCCGGCCTCCCTGATTGGGGTGCCGGCCTTTCTTTTTAGTTGAAACACTCGCTTTGCAGTTTGCCAAACGGTACGTTTTTTGAAAAAAAGCAGGGTATCCCTCCAATACTCGTTGTAAAAAAATGGAACAGCGTAGCCTTTTCACCGTATTTTGCCAGCGTAATCCCCTCGTAACTCAGCACCCAAATAGATGTCCAAACTTCTGCTCACATTTTCTAGCCTATTTTTACTGTTGCCTTTGTTTGCGCAGCAGGAACCAGCTACTATCCAAATCATTCCTGACGAATACGCCAAGATCCATCACCAAGGTGAAGTTGCCTTACTCAATTTGAAATACAAGGAAGCACTGTCTTATTTTAAGAAAGTGCTGAAAAAATTCCCTGATTTTTCACCTGCTTTGCGGAGTTCTGGGGCTTGTTACGAGTTGATCGGGGAGTTGGAGGAGGCATCTTTTTGCTATGTAAAAGCTTTAGAAAATAGCCCCAATTTCTCAAGGGCATTATATTTTGAATGCGGCAAGATCTACTACCAATGCGGAAAGTACGAGCAAGCTTTGAAGTATTTCGAGCAATTTGATAGTTTGAAAAGTATGCCTCCCACCATGTTTGCCTACAACGGCCTTGAAGAGGGAAAGGTCGAGGAAAGCTACTACGCACAGTTGGAAAACAACCTGCGTTCCTGTCGTTCCGCTACCGATTCGCTTCAGTTTCTTGGCATAACGGCTGTCGAGAACTTGGGGTCAGCTATCAATAGCAGGGGGGATGAGTACTTTCCATTCCTCACCAACGATGGCAACACCATCTATTTCACTAGCCGAAAAAACGATGATGCGGACGAAAACCTATACATGGCTACCCGCCCAAGAGGTAACTGGAAATCATCCGAGCCAGTCAGCGATTTCAACACCAGCGCCAATGAAGGCATGGTGACAATGGTTCGGGATGGTCGCCGCTTGTTTTTCACGGCTTGTCAACGCCCTGAGGTCCAAGGCACATGCGATATTTGGGAGGCAGTGACCGATGGTCGGCAAATTACCCAGGCTAGCCCAGTTCTGGGGTATGCAAACAGTGATGCTTGGGAATCACAGGCCAGTATCAGTTGCGACGGCAACACGCTTTACTTCGCAAGTAGCAGGGAAGGTGGATTGGGCGGCACAGATATTTGGATGAGCCAGCGTAATCCTGATGGACGATGGAGTGACCCCAAAAACCTTGGGCCAAGCATCAACACAGCAGGCGATGAAGAAGCGCCATTTATTACCAATGACAGCAAGGTTCTTTACTTCTCCTCGACAGGGCATCTTGGACTGGGGGAGCAGGATATTTTCGTGACGAGGCTGCAAGTGGATGGCACATGGAGCTTCGCCCGCAACCTTGGCATGCCCGTCAATTCGGCTTACCGAGAGCTGGGGATTTTCCTGACCGCCGATGGCAAGTCAGGATATTTTGCCTCTAACCGCAAAGGCGGGCACGGTGGCATGGACATTTACAATTTCAAACTCCCCAACCAATTGGCCAGCGACGCAATAACCTACCTGGAAGGATATGTCAGGGATTCCATTACGCAAGTGCCAATTGCATGTACCGTGATGGCAAAAGGGCATTTACCAATCAAAACTGGCGACGATGGCCGATTTTTTCTTTGCCTTCCGGCAAACGACACTTTGCAGGTAGAAATCCGGGCAGATGATTACCATGCCTACAAGAACCAATTCGAGGTGCCAAAATGGGAAAATCGCACTTCCTATCATATAAATCTACTGCTCGACCCGCTGTTCCGATTGCCAGCCTACACGGAGGACTTACTGGTTGAAAAGGGCGTATCGCTTCCTGTGAAAAATTCAACTAACAATGTTCACCAGGAAATCCTTTTTGATTTTGACAAAGCAGAACTAAAACCTTCGGACGTTGACAAATTGGAAGCATTTTTCAAAAATACCTTCAACGGTAAAACCATAGAAAGTGTTGAAATCGTTGGGTATGCTGACGATATTGGCACAGATGCTTACAACCTAGCTTTATCCGAAAAAAGAGCCAAGGCAATTGGTTTAGTATTAAAAAACAAGGGCATTCAAGTGGACAAGGTTTATATCGAAGGTAGAGGCGAAAGCAATGACGGCCGCCCTAATTGGCAAAACCGAAAAGTGGACGTGGTGGTTAAACTGGCGAAATAGGCAACTTGCATTTAGGCAATTTGCCGACTAACCATCAAAGGATTTTCGCTTTATTTTTGCATCAAAATTTATAACAACTTAAAAATAAGCACTTCAACAATGGCAAATAAATTCACCTCTGCACTCTTGCTAATCGGATTTATCCTCGCTGCTTGCAGCGACAAAGGTGATGACACTTCCTTTTTCCCGGATGCGCCTGCTACACCTGACAAGGTTAAGCTTGTGAATCTGGTGAATGCTTTCAGGTTAAAAGGCGAGACTTGTGGAGGGAGTAGTTTTTCGGCTACTGTGCCTGTGACATGGAACGATACATTGGCGACGGTTGCCAGAAAGCATTCTGAGGACATGAATGCCAACAACAAGCTCAACCACACTGGCTCCGATGGCTCTTTTGTTGATGACCGAATCACAGCATCTGGCTACGTTTACAGTTTTTATGCTGAAAACTTGTTGAAAGGTGGCGCTACAGAAGAAGAAGCAATCAAGGCTTGGCAAGAAAGTGCAGCGCATTGTGAAAATTTGATGGACACAAAAATCAACGAAATTGGTGTAGGAACGGCGGGACCTTATTGGACAATGGTGCTTGCAAGTCATTGATTTGGGAAGTTTTCTTAGAATATTCTTAACAGCCAAAACTAAAACTGGATTCCTTTGCGTATGTTTAACTGATTCACTTAAACATTATGCGCATGAAAATCTTAGTAGCTTTATTTCTTACCTCAGCATTAATGCTGTCTGCTTCCTGTAATCAAGCTCAGACCATGAAGCGACAAGGTGCTTCTGACCAAACATTTATTCTTACCCCAGCAGGCGATACCATTCAAAAAATAATTAAGACAGAAGAAGCATGGAAAGCAGAACTTACTCCCCTTCAATACAATGTGCTTAGGCAAGCAGGCACAGAGCGGGCATTTACAGGCGAATATTGGGACAACCATGAAAATGGTCTCTACCATTGCAGGGCATGCAGCTCACTACTTTTTGACGCTGCAACAAAATTTGAATCGGGAACTGGCTGGCCCAGTTTCTACAAACCAATCTTTGATGCAGCGGTGTTAGAAGTAACTGACAATTCGCTAGGGATGGTTCGAGGCGAAATCCGTTGTGCCGTCTGTGATAGCCACCTCGGTCATGTTTTTGATGATGGCCCAAAGCCTACTGGAATGAGGTATTGCATGAACTCGGCAGCTTTGAAATTTGAGAAAAAGTAAGTCCCGAAAAAACAGCTATTTTCTCAAACCAGCTTTGTAAACTTCCAAACAACGGACCCTGGCCATTTTGTGCTCCACTATGGGTTCAGGGTATTCAGAAGTACCATATTCAGGCACCCATTTCTTGACATATTTTAGGTCTTTGTCAAATTTCTCTTGTTGTGTTGTTGGGTTGAAAATCCTGAAATAAGGCGCCGCATCCGTACCGCATCCAGCCGCCCATTGCCAGCCGCCATTGTTGCTGGCAAGGTCGTAGTCCAGCAGTTTTTTTGCAAAATAAGCCTCTCCCCAACGCCAGTCAACTAGCAAATGTTTGGTGAGAAAACTTGCTGTTACCATGCGAACCCGGTTGTGCATGTAACCCGAGTTGTTGAGTTCACGCATCCCAGCATCCACAATTGGGTAGCCCGTTTTGCCCTCGCACCAAGCTTGAAATTCAAGTTCATTATTGCGCCAGCAAATCGCATCGTACTCTTGCCTAAAGGGTTGCCCTACAACATGGGGGAAATGGGCTAAAATCATGGCATAAAAGTCCCGCCAAATGAGCTCGTTTAAGAAGGTTTTGTTGAGGGAAAACGCCCCCAAGGCCTTCTCTCGGATACTGATGGTTCCAAACCGGAAATGAACCCCAAGCTTAGAAGTGCCATCCTTGGCCGGGTAGTCCCGAGTCTCGTTGTATTGCCGAATGATGCCTTGAGGTATGTTTGAAGGAGGAAATGAAAGGTGGGCAAGCTCAAAACCCATTTCCGATAGTTTTGGCAATGGCAACGGATTGATTTTCAGGAAGTTATCGGCGTATTTCAGGGTGGGATAGGGCTTTAAGTAATAAGAAGCCTTGACATTTTCGCCATCGTTGTTTTTCCATTTCGTAATTCTGGAATCTAGCTTTGCCAGCCATTTTCGATGGTATGGTGTGAATACTGTATAGGGTAGTCCGTCGTCTTTCAAAACTTCATTTTTTTCAAAAATCACATGGTCTTTAAAGCTTTGAAAAGAAATTCCTTTTACGGCTAGCAGCGCTTTCACGCCCTCGTCACGTTGAATAGCATAAGGCTCTAAATCATGGTTGATGAATACCTTTTCTATCTGATAGGTCTGGGCGATTTGTTCCCAAACTTCGAGTGGTTTGCCATATTTCACCAGAATGGTGCTGCCATGCTCGGCCAGTTCTTGATATAATTTTGTTACTTCTTGATGAATGAACGTGACCCTTGGGTCGGTCTGGTTTTCTAAGTCGTCCAAAATGTCTTTGTCGAAAATGAAGATGGGGAGAATGGGAAGACCAGCCTTCAGGGCGTGAAACAGTCCGGCATTGTCCTGCAATCGCAGGTCTCGACGAACCCAGAAAATATTTACCTTTTGCATGGAAAAAAAATTGGCTGTCTAACAATGGAGATGAAAATAGGTTTTGAAAAAAGAGCAAATCTATTCATAGAATGTGATTCCACAGTTTTAAGGAAAAAGGAAAACAGCAAGTTCTGGAAGGAGGGTTGAAAAGAAAAAATAGATGATTTGTTTGCCTTTTCCATATATTTGCAGCCACTTGCAAAGCACTAAAATGCATTTAGCTACACTTTAAAAATAAAGAACTTGATACAGAAAATAGAATTAGAACTTATTAAAAAAGAAGACTATCAAGAGGTAAAAGAGACAATGATTGAAGCGTATCATACTATGCCCGATTCGTTTTGGAAGGAACACCATATTAGTGCTTTGATTGAAAAATTTCCTGAAGGGCAAGTTGCGCTAAAAGTTAATGGCCAAATCGCTGGTTGTGCGCTTGCGATTATTGTCAATATGGACGACTTTAAAGATTCTCATACCTACAAGGAAATAACGGGGAATTATACTTTCGATACACATACAAATAATGGGGACATACTCTATGGAATTGATGTCTTCATCAGACCCAAATACCGGGGAAATAGGCTTGGTAGGCGATTATATGAGTACCGCAAGGAATTATGTGAAAAGCTAAATTTGGAAGGTATTGTTTTTGGTGGCAGAATTCCCAGCTACCATAAACATGCTGACACTTTGAGCCCCAAGCAGTACATTGAGAAGGTTAAACTTCGGGAGATCCATGACCCGGTGCTTAATTTTCAATTGTCCAACGACTTCCATGCGATTAAAGTCCTCAAAGGCTATTTGGAGGGAGATAAGGCTTCACAGGAATATGCTGTATTGTTGAAATGGAACAATATCTATTATGAGAAGCCAACCAAAAATATCAATGTTTCAAAAACAATTGTTCGGCTTGGACTGATTCAGTGGCAAATGAGGCCATACAACAGTCTCAAAGAACTCATGGAGCAGGCGGAATATTTTATTGATGCGCTGAGTGCATATAAAAGTGATTTTGCATTATTCCCTGAATTTTTCAATGCGCCTTTGATGGCAGCATACAATGACCTTGGAGAGGCAGAAGCCATTCGAAAGTTGTCAGAATATACCCAGCCAATATTGGAAGAGTTTTCTAAGCTTTCTATCTCCTACAATATCAATATTATCACCGGAAGCATGCCTGAATTGATTGACAATGTGCTATACAATGTTGGTTATTTATGCAAAAGAAATGGAACCATTGAGCGATTTGAAAAGCTGCACGTCACACCTGATGAAGAAAGAATCTGGGGGATGAAGGGTGGCAATAAAATTAAGACATTTGACACAGATTGCGGCAAGATTGGAATCCTGATATGCTATGATGTCGAGTTTCCAGAGTTGAGTAGGCTTTTGGCCTTGGAAGGTATTAGTATTTTGTTTGTGCCATTCCTCACGGATACCCAGCATGGTTATTCGAGGGTAAGGCATTGTGCCCAAGCTCGGGCAATCGAAAACGAATGTTATGTGGCCATTGCAGGCAGTGTTGGCAACCTGCCAAAAGTGCACAACATGGACATGCAGTATGCGGAGTCTATGGTTTTTAGTCCTTGCGATTTCTCGTTCCCTCCTGATGGAATTGTATCCAAGGCCACACCCAATACCGAAATGGTCCTGATTTCTGATGTTGACATTGACTTACTGAAAGAGCTGCACAACTATGGCGCCGTGAAGAATTTGAAAGATAGGCGAACCGATATTTACGAAGTAAGGAAACTGGGGATGAATTAACTGCCCATGTCAGCATGACAATTCTCATTTATCCCCAACTTGGCACCTTGCTTTGATAAATTTGCAACCGTATAACCGTTCCTACGCAAACTGGCTATAAATTCACGGCATGAACAAATTGCTAAAATATTTTGACCTTCATCGGGGCGAGGAAAATAAAAAGGAAGTATTGCTAGATGTAGTCTCTAATGTAACTTTTAGGGGCGCAAACCTGTGGATTCTCGCCTGTGCCATAGTTATCGCATCTATCGGGCTGAACCTAAACTCCACAGCAGTGGTAATTGGTGCGATGCTTATCTCTCCACTGATGGGCCCAATTGTTGGCGCTGGCTTTGCGCTGGGGACTTATGATTTTACCCTACTTAAAAAGTCATTGATAAATCTCTTTATAGCGACCACAGTAAGCCTTGTTGTAGCAAGTTTGTATTTCTTGATTAGCCCTTTCAAAGAGACGCAATCCGAATTGCTTTCAAGAACTTCCCCGACCATTTACGATGTACTAATTGCGTTTTTTGGCGGATTGGTAGGGGTAATTGCCATTACAAGGGTAGAAAAGGGCAACCCAATTCCAGGCGTGGCCATTGCTACGGCTTTGATGCCCCCACTTTGCACGGCTGGCTATGGCATCGCCATCGGTAATTGGCCCTACTTTTTTGGCGCTATTTACCTCTATACCATCAATTGTTTTTTTATCTGTATCGCTACTTTTATTCTGGTTAAATATTTAAAGTATCCGGTGAAGAAGCATATTGACCCAGTTCATGAAAGTCGGATAAAATACGGTATTTCATCCTTGATATTATTGATGATTATACCCAGCTTTTATTTGGCCTATAATCTTTATATTGAAAAAGGGTTTGACCAAAGAATAGAACGTTACATTAATGAAGAACTTGTGGCCAAGGGCTATACCGTAATCTATAAAAAGACAACTTTCGATGCAGACCCGAAAAAGATTGAGCTGGCCTGTTTGGAAAAATTTAGGGAGGAAGAAGTGGTGATGCTAAATGAAAAACTTAAATACTACGATATTGAGAATACAAAATTGATGATACGACAAGATACTACTGACTTAAAAAACGATATTCTAAATGAAATCGGGCGCAACCAAATTGTCCTAAACGAGAAGGATGTAATCATAAAAAAGCTCCAACAAGAATTGCTAAGCAATAAGTTCGAAAACGCTCAGGTCTTAAATGAATGCAAAATACTATTTCCAGAAATTAGAAATCTGTCATTGGCGAAGCACACATTTAATGAAAGTACGGATTCTTCAAAAGTGGTTGCTGTTATGATATATGACAGCGTGAATGAGTTAGATTCAATAACTTCAATGAAACTGGGCAGTTGGCTAAAGACCAAGCTAAGAATGAGTGATATGGAGCTTTATAGGCAAAAATAAGTTTTACTCAGTCAGGTATATTTCGCCAAACGCCAATAGTATTTAATCCAGTCATTTGCAATCACCCTTCAAGCCAGCCAATAATTGTCGATTAAACGCTAATTCCTCTATCATTTCGGAACCATTCGGTCGGACTTCCCAAAGCATCTGTTGAATGGGATTGTATTGTATCCACATGGTTGTATTGGCAATATTTAATTGGTCGGTACCAAGTCGATATAGCCAGATTGTGTCCAAGGCGATTCCAAGGTCTTCCATTCCAAAAGGATTCTTTGACGGGTAAAGCGAAAGGGATATGCCCTGCTGCCTGGCTTGTAATTGTAGTGCCTTTACTTTCGGGCAACTTTCTACCAAAGCCTCGATTGCGGCATTGCAGCTTCTCATTTTCGCCAACGAAGAATTGGTGTCAAGTCGAAGGACATACACGGAATCCATGACAAATCCTTTATTGCGAATTTCAAGGCTAGGTTCATAAATGTCACGCAAAAAACGCAGGCCTTTCACTTCCAAGTGCTGCAGGCTGTCAATCCAGCCGATAGAAAGAAAGTAGCATCCTTCAAGGTCAACATCCACCAATGATGCCTTTTGCAACTTTATGTTTTGGAGGTTGGTGCCAGAGAAATCACCATCAAGATGAATCTGGCGCATATCCGCATGACTCAGGTCACCGTCATGCATGACGATTTTCTCCATTCGGCTTTCACGAAGATTGGCGCCAGAGAGGTTTATTCCATTTAAAATAGTGTTACGGAAAGTAGCCTGTTCGAGCCATGCGCCGGTCAAATTGGCATTGCTAAGGTCTGCGTAATTGAAATTGGCATTGGAAAAGGAGGAATGCGATAATTGTGCACCTCGGAGGTAGGCTTCCGAAAAGTTTGCTTCCCGGAGGTCGGCGTAATTGAAGTTGGCACGAGCGAAAATCTTGTCGTAAGTAGTATTATCGAGATTGCTGTTTATCAGCGAAAAAAGCAATTGGCCACGTTCTGGACTGAGTTGTCGGGCAGTGAGGGAGTCATTTTCTAGGTACCGGTATGGGCGCATTGATTGGCTCAGGGATACGATTCGCCCGATCAACGCTTCACTCAGCGTTCGGCTTTGATTGCTCTGCAATTCAATGTCCATTTTGTCCATGATGTTGCTCATGAACAAAATGAGCGAGCTGCGGCGGTTACCTTCTTCTAGGTTTATTTGTTGGTCAAGCCGTTCGTTTTGCCTGCCAAGGAGTTGGTTTTGTGTGTCCAGTTCTTTGTTTTGACGGCTGAGAATCCAGGTCTGAACAATCAGGATAAGCATGGGAGCGAAGCCAATGATGACGGCAAATGTGCCGATTCTCGTTACTCGCCAGATGAAATGGGTCAATAGCTCTGCAATGGTATCCTTGGACACCTTGCCGCCGGGTAGCTCATCGAGCAGCTTTCGGAAGCTGATTTTTAGTCCCTTGCCCACGAGGAGCCGGGTAGTGGTTCCACTAACGATTTTGCCTACTTTTTCCCCGGTGGTCTGAGCAGCTTTACGAGCTTCGAGCTCGGCCTTCAATCGCAGGTTTTCGAGCTCTAGCTGGCGCAGGCGGTCGCTGTTGTCATCTGATGTTGTATGCATGCTTCATTGAATTTTCCTGAAATCTTGGGTCGCTCAAATATGGTTGTAAACATAAAGAAATCTAAATTCGCCGCCATTATTTCCCATTTATCTTTGCCGTGCAACCCCAGCCAACCTTTCGGAATCCTTTACCTTTGCTGACTTTTTAATTAAATACACCGCATGTACCACAAAACATTCCTGATTTTTTCCCTGATTTTTTTCCTAAAAACATCGCTACTCGCCCAACCAGACCGTTGGCAACAGCGGGTGGACTATCGCATGGACATTGACATGGACGTTGCGAAGCACCAGTTCAAAGGCAAGCAAACACTCAAATACACCAACAACTCTCCCGACGAACTCGACCGGGTATTTTTCCACCTTTACTTCAACGCCTTTCAACCCGGCAGCAACATGGATGTGCGCAGCATGAATCTTCCTGACCCCGACCCACGGGTGAGGGACCGCATCGGCAAACTCAAGCCCGATGAGTACGGATGGCACAAAATCAACTCGCTTAAAATGGACGGCAAAAACTGCAAATTCGAAGTGAACGAGACGATTCTGGAAGTGGAATTGCCGAAGGCAATCAAGCCCAATTCCACGGTGGAGTTTGAGATGGATTTTGCTTCGCAAGTACCGCTACAAATCCGCCGCTCCGGTTGGAACAGTGCCGATGGCATTGACTTTTCCATGTCGCAATGGTATCCGAAAATCTGTGAGTACGACTACCAGGGTTGGCATGCAAATCCTTATGTAGCACGTGAATTTTATGGCGTTTGGGGTGACTTCGATGTTAACATAACCATTGACCGAAAATATATCCTCGGAGCAAGTGGCGTCCTTCAAAATGGCGGCAACATCGGCTACGGCTATGAGCCAGCAGGCACTGCCGTTCGGCCGGAAAAGGGCGACAAATTCACCTGGCATTGGAAAGCAGAGAACGTCCACGACTTCGCCTGGACCGCCGACCCGGACTACAAGCACGTGGTTTTGAATCGGAAAGATGGACTGGTTTTCCATTTCCTTTACCAAGACAAAGAAGAAACCCGCAAGACCTGGGAAGCAGCGCCTGCCCAAATGGACAAGGCATTTGATTTTATCAACGAACATTTTGGCCAATTCCCCTACAAGGCTTATTCCTTTCTGGAAGGTGGCGACGGCGGAATGGAGTATCCGATGGCAACCTTTTTGGCTGGCGGGGCTGGCCTTGGCACTTTTATCCATGAGTCATTGCACGCTTGGTACTACGGTCTGCTGGGCAGCAATGAGAGCCTGTACGGATGGATGGACGAGGGGTTTACGGAATATGCTACAGCGGAGACGGAGAACTATTTAAAACAGGAGGGCTTACTAAAAGGAAAACCGCAGGACAACCCCCATTTGGGCGCCAATCAATCCCTGATTCGATTCAATAAATCAGGAAGGGAAGAGCCGCTCTCCATTCATTCTGACCATTATCCGACCAACTCAGCCTACAGCGTAGGGGCTTATGTGAAAGGGGAGGTAATCCTTCACCAACTGCAATACATCATGGGGAAACCCGTGTTTGAAAAGGCGATGCTTACCTATTTCAATACCTGGAAATTCAAGCACCCAAACCCCAATGATTTCATCCGGGTGATGGAAAAGGAGTCAGGATTGGAATTGGACTGGTTCAAGGAATATTTCGTTTACACCACTAAAACCATTGATTACGGTATCAAGACGGTGGAGAAAGCAAGTCGAAAAGAAACCCGTGTCATCTTGGAAAACAAGGGGCAAACGCCCATGCCGCTGGACATAACAGTGACCTACAAAGATGGCTCAAGAAGGGTATTCAATCTCCCACTTGACATCATGCGGGGCGCAAAAAAAGGCACCGAATTCACCGGCGATAAGTACAGCGTGCTACCTGATTGGCGTTGGACGCACCCTACGTATGAATTTAACTTGGATGAAAAGTTCAAGAACATTAAGGGCATTGAAATTGACGCTTCGCAACGGTTGTTGGACTGGGATAGGGACAATAACGTTTGGGGAAAACAGGTGGATGAGAAAGACGATGAGGATTAATGGAGAATTGAAAATGGAGAATTGAGCACTGACTCAATTCTCCATTTTTATTCATTTGACAATCTTAACATGCCCCAAATGGTGTTCCCCATGCCAGGCATACAGCGCCGTCATGGTATCCATGCTGAAAATCTTACCGTATTGCGGATGCACGTAAGTCCGTTGAAATTCAGCCTCGCTCATATTGCGAAGCAGGTGCACCCACCTAAAATGCAAGCCCCGTAATATTTCCAGCGAATGGCAAATTGGCAAACTTGAGTCAGGCAGTTTGGCCCAATCAGCTTCATTGTATGCTTTGATGGTTGGCGCATCCTCAGTCAATGACAAATGCAAGCGGACGTAGGCATTGATATGGCTATCCGCCACGTGGTGGACAACTTGCCGCACCGTCCAGCCATCTGGGCGATAAGGTGTGTCGAGCTGTGCTTCAGTGATACCTTCCAAAGCTGCTTCCAGCCGCTGGGGTAGGGTAGCGATGGTATCTATCCAACCCTGTCGCATTTCGGCGGTTACGCTTTCAGGGGCGTTGAACTTGCCGATTGGATATTTCAGATGTTCCATTTTTGAAAAATTAGCCGTGAACAAATGTGTTGAGGGCTTTCTCATAAAAATTTAACAAAAAGGTTTAGTTTTTATGAGAAAGCCCTTCAAATGTGTTAGGTTCCTCCCGATTAGGGGTTGAGGGTCAAAACCGCATTTCCATGCGAATATCGGCACGGGCAAAGTCCTGTCGGTCGAGCGGAACTTCGACAAACCCGAGGTCCCGGTATATCTGGATAGCGGTTGCCGAACCTTTGGTGTTGGAGAAAAGATAAAGCAGCTTTGCGCCAGCTTCCCTCGCTTTTTCGATGGCTGCTTCGCAAAGTTTTATACCAATTCCATGACCACGGAAACGTTCGTCAACGGCCATTTTGATGAGTTCGTAAGTATGTTCGTCGTCTTTGAGTAGCCCAGCCGTTCCGGCTATTTCCCCGCACATTTGCGCCAGCAAAATAAAACCGCCTGGCGCCAAAATAGACTCCTCGGGTTGGCTACAATGGAGGTGGTCAATCTCCTCCATGAAATAGGCATGGGTAATCCACGCCTCGTTTATTTCCTTCCAACGTTGGAAGTGATTGGGCTGGTAATCAATGATTTGAACTATATGGGAATCGGGCTGCATCGTAAATCAATTGCTATTCAAATTAGGGGAATAGACCTTAAAAAAGCAAAAACGGCAGCATAGACCAAAGCCCTATGCTGCCGAATTGTGGATGTTTACCCCAACTCCTCTTCCACCAAATACCTTTCCGCATCAAGCGCTGCCATGCAGCCAGTTCCCGCAGCGGTGATGGCTTGTCGGTAAACCTTGTCCTGCGCATCGCCGCTGGCAAATACACCGGGGATATTGGTTCTGGTTGAGCCAGCTTGGGTGATAAGGTAGCCGGTTTCGTCCATCGTAAGAAAGTCCTTGAAGATATCCGTATTTGGTTTGTGGCCAATGGCAACGAAAAAGCCTTCTACGGGGAGCTCTTTCTTTTCGCCCGTTTTACGGTTGACGATGCGGATGCCCGTCACTTTTTCGTCACCGAGGACTTCTTCCGTTTCCGTGTCCCAATGCACTTCGAGGTTCGGGGTATTGAACACCCGTTTCTGCATGATTTGCGAAGCACGAAGTTCATCACGCCTGACGAGCAGGTGGACTTTAGGGCAAAGCTTGGCGAGGTAAGTCGCTTCCTCCGCCGCTGTGTCGCCGCCGCCCACTACTGCCACTTCTTTTCCTTTGTAGAAGAAACCGTCGCAGACCGCACAGGCGCTCACGCCGTTGTTCAACAGGCGCTTTTCGGAGTCGAGGCCAAGGTATTTGGCGCTGGCTCCCGTAGCGATGATGATGGTGTAGGCATGGAGTTCCTCGCCGCTCTCCGTCCAGATTTTGTGGTATGCTTCGCCAGACTTGAAGTCCACTTTTGAAATCAGTTCCCAGCGCACATCGGTGCCAAAACGCTCGGCTTGCGCCTGGAACTCCTCCATCATATCGGGGCCGCTGATGCCGTTGGGGTAGCCAGCGTAGTTTTCGACTTCAGTGGTGGTGGTCAACTGGCCGCCAGGCTCAGGGCCGGTGAACAGGACAGGGCTCATATTTGCTCGGGCTGCGTAGATAGCGGCAGAATAGCCAGCGGGGCCGGAACCGATGATGATGCACTTGTGGATTTTGATGTCGGACATTTAATTGAGTTATTGTGTGATTGAGATATTGAGTGATTCGGGGTGCAAAAGTATTGAATGGACTTGGAAACAACCTCAACCTTGGAAAAGATTAGTTGGTTTTGTGACGAAAGTAACCCAACGGCCAAGTTGTGAAAGTTGGAGTGCAGTTGGCCTATTTTCCTACCTTTGCCCCTTGTATTGTTGTATTGTTGAATTGCTCGAAAGCATTGCTATGCACCCCAACGATACAACAATACAACAATATCACAATCTATTGGAGATGCAAAACGTCAAGCCGCACACCCTGCTCACCGATTTCGACATCGAACTGATTCGAGCCGGGAAGCATTTTAGGCTGTACAACAAGCTGGGCAGCCACCCCATGCAGTTGGAGGGGGAATGGGGCACCTTCTTCGCCGTTTGGGCGCCGAGTGCTTTGGAGGTTTCTGTCGTTGGCAATTTCAATTTTTGGAGTGAAAAAACGCATAAACTTTTCCTTCGCCCCGATGGCACAGGGATATGGGAGGGTTGGGTACCTGGTATTGGCAAGGGTACTTTGTACAAATACAGCATCAAGAGCGCCGATAAGCGCCGCCTGTCCAAGGGCGACCCCTTTGCCCGTTATTGGGAGGTGCCACCCAATACGGCATCTATTGTTTGGGACCCATTTTATGAATGGAAAGACGAAAAGTGGTTGAAGAAACGGGCTGAAATGGCAGGCAAGCCACAGCCGTACTCGGTGTACGAAGTGCATTTGGGTAGCTGGCGCAAAAAGAAGGACGGCATCCATTCGTTCAGTTATTTGGAGTTGATTGATGAAATGGTGCCGTATGTCAAGGACATGGGCTTTACGCACGTAGAGTTTTTGCCCGTCATGGAGCATCCGTACTTCCCATCTTGGGGGTATCAGATTACAGGATATTTTGCCACTTCCAGCCGGTTTGGCTTCCCCGAAGATTTCATGGCGTTGGTGGATGCGTTCCACCAGGCGGGCATCGGTGTCATCCTCGATTGGGTGCCTTCGCATTTCCCCTACGATGCCCACGGCCTCGCCGATTTCGATGGCACGCACCTTTACGACCACGCCGACCCTCGCAAGGGTTTTCATCCCGACTGGAAAAGCGCTGTGTTCAATTATGGCCGTTGGGAGGTTCGCAGTTTCCTGATTTCAAATGCACTGTTCTGGTTGGAGCAGTTCCATATCGACGGCCTTCGGGTGGACGCCGTAGCTTCCATGCTTTACCTCGACTACTCCCGCAAGGAGGGCGAGTGGATTCCTAACCAATACGGTGGCCGTGAGAATTTGGAGGCGGTTTCCTTCCTCAAAGAATTCAACGAGATGGCACACCGTGACCATCCGGACGTGATTACCATCGCCGAAGAAAGCACGGCTTGGCCAAGCGTGAGCCATCCGGTCAGCGAAGGTGGACTCGGCTTCGACCAGAAATGGATGATGGGCTGGATGCACGACACCTTGAAATATGTGCAGCTCGACCCGCTTTACCGCAAAGACCACCACCACGAGTTGACCTTCAGTTTAATTTATGCCTTTTCGGAAAACTTCATGCTCCCACTTTCGCACGACGAGGTGGTGCATGGAAAAGGCCCACTCATCGACAAAATGCCTGGCGACGAATGGATGCGCTTTGCTGGCCTGCGGGCGATGTTCGGGTACATGTGGACGCACCCTGGGGCGCACCTGCTTTTTATGGGCGGGGAATTTGGACAAACCAGTGAATGGAACATTGAGCGTGGCTTGGTTTGGTCGCTGCTCAAATACGACAACCACAAAGGCGTCCAAGCCTGGGTTCGGGATTTGAACCATTTTTACACCAACTCCAAAGCGCTGTACGAGCAGCAATTCAAGGAGCACGGTTTCGAGTGGATAGAACATGCCGACTGGCAAAACAGCATCATCACTTACATGCGCCGTGGTGTCAAAGCAGAGGACACCGTCTTGGTTGTTTGTAATTTCACGCCTGTGGCTCGTGAGCAATACAGTTTTGGTTGCCCCCAAAGTGGAACTTGGGTGGAAGTGCTGAACAGCGATGAGGAGAAGTATGGCGGCAAAGGCATCCTGAACGATAAACCCATCAAGTCGAAGAAGGAGGAGAAGCATGGGCGGAAATTCAGTTTGGAAGTAAAAGTACCACCGTTAGCGGTAGTGGTTTTTGCGCTGCAGAAAACTAAAGCAAAAAAAGAAAAGTGAAAGAAGGCAATCCAGTTCACCGTTCCGGCTTCGTCAACATCATAGGCCGCCCCAACGTCGGCAAGAGTACGCTGATGAACACCCTCGTGGGGGAGAAGATGTCCATCATCACCTCCAAGCCACAGACGACCCGCCACCGCATCATCGGCATCGTGAGTGGCGATGATTTCCAAATGGTTTTTTCGGATACACCCGGCATCATCAGCAACCCAGCATACAAGATGCAGGAAGCGATGAACCGATTTGCTGCTTCCGCTTTTGAAGATGCGGATTTGCTCTTGTTCATCACGGATATTTATGAAAAATATGAGGACAACGACCCCGTGGTGCAACAACTAAAAGACAGCGAAGTCACCAAGTTTTTTATACTCAACAAAATAGACCAGGCCAAGGAAAGTGACATCGAAGCACACCTGAAATGGTGGTCAGAACGGGTAGATTTCAAGGCTGTGATACCAATATCTGCTTTGAAAAAAACCAACACAGAGCTGATGTTGGAACAAATTAAAGTGGCTTTGCCAGAAGGCCCGGAATACTACCCGAAGGACCAGTTGACCGACCGCCCCGAACGCTTTTTCGTGAGTGAAATCATTCGGGAAAAAATTCTGGAACAGTACAAACAGGAAATCCCGTACTCAACGGAAGTGGTAGTCGAGCGTTTTAAGGAAACTAAAACCACCAAAGGGGAAGACCTCGTGGAGGTGAATGCTATCATTTATGTGTCACGGGAGACGCAGAAAATGATAATTTTGGGAAAAAATGGAATTTCCATCAAACAACTAGGTACAGAAGCTCGAAAGTCCATTGAAACCTGGCTGGAAAGCAAGGTTTTTCTCGACCTGCACGTGAAGGTTCGGGACAATTGGCGAAACGACGAGCGGATGTTGAAGCATTTTGGATACGAGAATTAATGATGAATGATGAATGGTAAAATGATGAATCGGCACGACTGGTCATCATTCATCATTCATCATTCATCATTCATCATTTAATGAATGGGAAATATAGTAGCAATAGTAGGCCGCCCGAACGTGGGCAAATCCACCATTTTTAACCGCCTAATTGGTGGCAGACAAGCTATCGTGGATGACACTTCTGGCGTCACAAGGGACCGGCAATACGGCACTTGTGAGTGGAACGGCAAGATATTCAACGTAGTTGACACGGGCGGTTTCGTGGAGCATTCCGATGATATTTTTGAAATGGAAGTTCGTTCGCAGGTCAAAATCGCCATCGAAGAAGCCTCCATCATCATCTTCATGGTGGACGTGACCACCGGCATCACGGATTTGGATGAGGATGTGACCAAGTTGCTCCGACGTTCCAAAATCCCCGTGCTTTTGTGCGTCAATAAAGTGGACAACCACGAGCGTTACTTGCTTGCCAATGAGTTTTACAGCCTAGGTTTTGAGCAGCTTTTCTTTGTTTCGTCACTGACAGGTAGCGGCACTGGCGAATTGCTGGATGCAGTAACGGAGCACATTTCAGAAGATGCGGTGATAGAAACCGACTTGCCGAAGTTTGCCATTGTTGGACAACCAAACGTTGGAAAGTCGTCTTTGGTAAATGCACTGCTCGGTGAAGACCGCAATATCGTAACCGATATTGCAGGCACTACACGGGACACGATTCACTCCAAGTACTCAAAGTTTGGCAAGGAATTTATACTGCTGGACACTGCTGGAATTCGGAAAAAGGCAAAGGTCCACGAGAATTTGGAATTCTATTCCGTCATGCGGGCCATTCAGGCCATTGAAGAATCGGACGTTTGCATCTTGATGATCGACGCCCAAACAGGCATCGAAGCGCAGGACATGAGCATCTTCCGGTTGGCTCAAAAACGCAACAAGGGCATGGTGCTGCTGGTAAACAAATGGGACCTGGTGGAGAACAAAGAAACCAATTCGGTCCGTGACTATGAAGCGGAGATGAAAAGGAAGATTGCGCCGTTCAGCGATGTGCCCATCATATTCATCTCCGTGCATGAGAAACAACGGATTTTCAAAGCGGTGGAGGAAGCGTTGCAGGTGTACGAAAACCGTTCGAGGAAGCTGAAAACTTCTTTCTTGAACGACCAAATGCAACCGGAGATTGAACGCTATTCTCCGCCCATGCACCGTGGCAGAACCGTGAGCATCAAATTCATGAACCAGCTACCAACGCCTTACCCTGCCTTCGTATTTTACTGCAGCAACCCCAAGCACGTGAAGGACAGCTACAAGCAATTCTTAGAAAACCGGATGCGGGAGAAATTCCAATTCACGGGTGTGCCAATCACCATTTTCTTTAGGGAGAAATAAATAATGATGAATGATAAATGGTGGAATGATGAATGTAGCCACTACCATAATTCATCATTCTACAATTCATCATTTATCATTTAGAAAACATGACTTTTCACAAAACAACAATACCGGACTTGCTCCTCATAGAACCAAAAGTCTTTGGGGATGACCGGGGATATTTTTTTGAAAGCTTTAATGCCAAGACTTGGGAGGAAGCTGCAGGGTTTTCCGTCAATTTTGTGCAAGACAACCAAGCTTTTTCAGGCCGAGGCGTGCTTAGGGGGCTTCACTATCAAACTGGTAACGCTGCGCAAGCTAAGTTGGTGCGGGTACTGCAAGGCGAGGTTCTTGATGTCGTGGTTGACCTCCGTGAAGATTCTCCAACATCTGGACAGTACTATAAGTGCAGGCTCAGTGCTGAGAATAAACACCAATTGTTTGTGCCGAGAGGGTTTGCACATGGCTATGTGGTGTTGAGTGAAACGGCTGAGTTTTTTTATAAGTGTGATAATTTTTACGCTAAAAATAAGGAGGGCGGGATACGGTATGACTGTCCAAAACTCAACATAGACTGGGAAATCGAACAACAATATTTAATTGTTGCTGAACGGGATAAAAATTTCCCATCTTTGGGCGACCATTTAAGATTCTAGGAATGGACTCAGAATATGGCTTCGTTAAGATTATTAGTTAACTTTTTGGAGGGTATTGCTCAAAACAATCCTTCAATGAAGGCCAACTCAAAAGAAAGAACCAAGTAAAAAATGAAAAAGAGGCGACCAACAATTTTAGTGACTGGAAGCAAAGGGCAAGTGGGGATGGAGCTTCAAACACTAGCAAACCATTTTCCTGATTTCGACTATATTTTTGTAGATATTGACGAGTTGGACATTACCAACCCGGCTGCGGTAAATTCTTTCTTCAAGAAAAATTCGGTGGATTATTGCATTAACTGTGCTGCTTACACCGCTGTGGATACTGCAGAAACTGAGACCAATCTTGCTTGGAAAGTGAATACAATCGGTCCCGAAAACCTATCTGTAGCATGTGCCGCAAACAATTCATTATTGCTGCATATTTCCACTGATTATGTTTACCACACACAGCAAACCAAGCCTTATATCGAGACGGACTTTACCAACCCACAAGGCACTTACGCCCGGACGAAACTTAATGGGGATGAGGCGGTTTTGAAAAATCACCCTGGTAGAGCATTGGTCCTGCGCACTTCTTGGATTTATTCCTCCTTCGGCAACAACTTCGTGAAAACGATGCTTCGTTTGGGCGCTGAAAAGGAAGAGCTTTCGGTAATTTATGACCAAATTGGGACTCCAACATACGCCCGAGACCTTGCTCAAGTGTTACTGGGAATTGTGAAAAAAATTGAAAATCAGGAAGTTGACAAAAAATTCTTTACTGGCGTTTACCACTTTAGCAACGAAGGAGTAACGAGCTGGTACGATTTCGCTGTGGCAATTTTTGACATCAAAAAAATGCCCGTAAAGGTTCATCCAATAGAAACGAGAGACTATCCAACGCCTGCAAAAAGGCCGCCCTATAGCGTACTTAACAAGGCAAAAATCAAGAATAATTTCGGGATTCAAATAGCTCACTGGCAGCAAAGCCTGCGGGAATGCCTTGAATTATTGTAGTTTTTCATCTGGCATTTCTATCAAATCTTCTTCATCCACAGGGGCATCATCTGTAAATAAGTCAGCCGGGAGCGTCTTGGTCGCCTTTGCTCCCAGTTCCTTGATTTTTTGCGCCCGCCCAATCAGCGTATCACCAAATTTTTTAGATGTTGACAACTTGTTCATGGCGCCGTTCAGGGCAGTTTGAGCATGGTCAAGGCGAGTTCCCACTTCACGTAAATCCTCCACGAATCCAACGAACTTATCATAGAGCATCCCACTTTGTCGGGCAATTTCCAATACATTTCGTTTCTGGCGTTCTTGTCGCCAGATATAGGAAACCGTTCGCATGGTTGCGAGTAGGGTAGAGGTGGTAACAATGACGATGTTCTTCTCCAATGCATCCAGGAAAAGTCGATTGTCGTGTTGCAAGGCAACGGCGAAGGCAGGCTCAATTGGCACAAACATCAGCAAGTAGTCAGGTGAATTGAGTTGATGTAGTTGGGGGTAATTTTTCCCATTCAAATCCTTGAGGTGTTGCCGTATGGAGTCAACATGCTCTTTTAAGTGGCGTGTCCTAAGTTCCTCATTTTCAGCGTTGTAGAATTTTTCGTAGGCTTTGAGGGAAACTTTAGAATCAACTATTAGGTGTTTTTCGTCTGGAAGGTAAATGACGAAATCGGGGCGCTTTTCATGTCCGTTTACATCCTTGAAAGAGTTTTGTGCTTCAAAATGAGTTCCCCGAACCAGACCGGACTTTTCTAGCAGCATTTCCAATTGCATTTCTCCCCAATCGCCCTGCACTTTGGAGTCACCCTTGAGGGCGGAGGTAAGGTTTTTGGCATCCAAACTGAGTTGTTGGTTGAGGCCATGCAGCAGTTCGATTTCTTTTTTCAAAGAAACTTTGTCTTTAGCCTCATCGGTAAAACGCCTTTCCACATCCTGACCAAATTCTCGGATTTTCTCCCGAAGTGGATGCAACAAATCGTTTAATTGCTTTTCGTTTTGATCAGTGAATTTTTTGGACTTTTCCTCCAGTAGCCGACTGGCCACGCTCTCAAATTCCAGGTGAGCACGCTGTTGTAGTTCTTCGTAATCCTTTTTCCATGCGGTCAGCTTTTCTTCCAAATAAAGTAAGTCACGTTCTTTTGAGGAAAGTGTTTTTTCTAGAAAAACAATATCTTCTTGCTTGGCTTTCAGTTCATTATGCAAAAATGACTGCTGGGAAATGGCTGCGTCGTGCTGCTGTCTGGAAACGAAATCCCGTTGAATGGTCTCCGGGTCGATACCAATGCTACTGTATTTTAGCTTTGCAAAAAGCCAACTAACCAATGCTCCAATTAGGAGTCCAAGGGTTAAGAAAAGCAAGCAAACGGAAAGCTCGTTCATGGCGGTGTGTTTTAGATTTTCACCGTAAGATACAATTTTGTTTTAATTTGAAAACAAAATGGTTTAAAGCGCAATCGGAACGAGCATTTATCGCCTTCTCATTTTGCGAAAGCGATCAGAGCAAGAAGTTTTAGCAAAATGGCCAACGCCAAAATTGAACTCTAACATCAATTCAGCATAGGCAAAATGCGAGGTAGCCTCGTCAGGGTAGGGTGGCACCCTGCTTGGGGTAGGGTAGCCAGTTTTTTGTCCATTATCGTTGACGAGGTCAGCGAAAGTATAATGAAAGCGCAGTCCCATGCCTAGGGAAAAAGTTTCTGCACCTGTGAGGTATGCACCAAAACCGAGGACACCGGAGAGGTAATTGTCTTCGTAAAATTTGGTAGCATCACTCTCAGACGTGTGTTTCACGGAGTTTACTTTTGAGTAAACAGGGCCTAATTCGATAAAATTGCGCTGCATGTTGACCCGGTATAATAAGCCGAGATTGAGACTTTTGAAATCAATTTCATCCGTTGCTTCAGGTCCACCAGAAACTAGGCGATAATCAAAATCTTGACCAAGGTTGGCAAACATGCCTTCCACTACAATGCTGTGTGTATGGCCAAAATTCGCCGCAAATTTCCCCCCAAAACTGTTCATCATGGTCAGCTTGTAGGTGTATTTATCGTCGTCAATAATATTTTTGTTGGTCAAAAATGAAAGGCCAACACTGCCTTTTGCTCCTAGCTCAAACCAAAATTCTTTTTGAGCATTGAGTTGGTTGAAAAGGAGTAGCGCAAAAAATGGAAGTAAGTATTTTTTCATGATAAGTTTGTTTTGTTTCGGCCAAAGGTAGGTAATGGAGGCTTGGATTATGACAATCAGAATGAAAGAACGTCGCCTAATTATCATTTCAATGAAAACAAATCGTTGACGCCTGGGGTGCGGTGAGCGATAAACCCCTCTGCAAATCCGACGCCGAGAGGTCTGCCAAAAGCCCGATTTTTTGATTTCACAAATTCAAAAAAGTCCTTACCTGAAATTGGCGTTTTAGGTTCCTTATCAAATTCACTTTCACCAGTTTGGTAGAATTGAGACCGGAAGGTGAGTATCAGTTCCAACTTTTTTTCCATGAACGGTGAAATGTCCACCACGAAATCTGGCGTCAAATCTTTGTCCTGTATATAGTGGTACACAGCTTTGGGCCGCCACTGCTGCTGAGGTTGCCCCTCAAAACTGGTCTCAATTTTTAACAAACCCGAATAGAAACAGGCATCTGCAACGAGTTTTGCGGCACGACCGTGGTCGGGGTGGCGGTCGTCAATTGAGTTGGCCAGCACAATTTCAGGCTGGCACCAGCGTATGATTTCGATGATGCGGAGCAAATTCTCTTGGCTGTACTGAAAAAATCCGTCAGCCATGCCAAGGTTCCGACGAAAGGTAGCCCCCATTTTTCTTGCAGATTCGGCAGCCTCCAAGTCCCGGAGCTCGGCAGAGCCTCGGCTGCCCAACTCACCACGGGTTAGGTCGAGCAGTCCGACTGTTTTTCCCTGTGAAATATGCCGGAGCAAGGTTCCACAGGCGCTCAGTTCTACGTCGTCCGGATGTACACCGATTGCAAGGATGTCTATTTTCATGACCTTAACTGGTTAAAACTCGTGGTTCAAAATCCAAGAATTCGTTACTCTTCCACCAAAATATAGGCGGAATAAGGGCCTACCATGACGAAGCCCGTGTTATTCATACCCATCCCGTTCATGTCGAGGCGATTATTGGTACAAATGATTTGCCACTTACCTTCAGGTATCGGAATTTGCTTGCCATTTGGATTGCCGTTGAAAATGACGAGAATCCGATTCCACGAGTCACCGTTGGCATGGTTCCCGAGAATATAACCGATGGTGTGCTCAAACTTGAGGTCTATGAATTTAAGGTGCTCCGCAATTTGCGCTTGACTGGTCATTCGGAAAGCGGGGTGCGCTTTGCGAAGCTGAATCAAGTTTTGGTAGTATTGAAAAAGGTCGTTGTACTTAGCCTTGTTCTCCCAATTGATTTGGTTGATTTCATCCGGCGAGTTGAAGCTGTTTTCGACCATATTTTTGGTTCGAACAAACTCTTCGCCTGCATGGAGAAATGGGACACCTTGCGAAGTGAAAACGATGGTCTGCGCCAATTTGTCCATGTTCAATTTTTCCGTTTCCGTATTGGTTGGACAAGAGAGGCTGAGGCGGTCCCAAAGCGTGTGGTTATCGTGGCAAGAGACGTAGTTGATGCATTGCTGCGGGGTTTTCGCCCAAGCTTTTTGGGTGTAGTTCACCTTTGTCAAGTCAACTTGTGGGTGCGCCGTGCCTCCAACGATGCCAAATTTTACGCTTTCATACAACTTGTCTTCCCCGTTGATAAAACCTTTAGCTATTGGAGTAAAAACATGGCCTTTCACTCCATCCCGAAATTCATCAGAAAATGCGGCAATACCATCGAGCTGAGGAACATTCGCTTTTATCGCTCGCTTTTCTTCGGGGAATGGGCTATTTGATGCCGTCCAGCCTTCACCGTAAATGAAAATGGTCGGGTCTATTTTGCGAAGCTCCGAAGCAAGCTGGTTCATGGTCTCAATATCATGAATGCCCATCAGGTCAACCCGGAAGCCATCTATATGATACTCCTTTGCCCAGTACAGCATGGATTCAACCATGAACTTACGAGCCATCGGACGTTCGGATGCAAATTCGTTGCCGCAAGCGGATGCGTCCGAATAATATCCGTTAGGGTATCTTCGGTAGTAGTAAAATGGTGCAGTTTGAGTAAAAACGGACTTCTCCGTGCTTCCTGTATGGTTATATACTACGTCCATTACAACCCTCAGGCCGTTGTCGTGGAGTGTTTTTACCATTGTTTTAAACTCCAGAATCCGTTTGGCCCCATCGGCTGGGTCGGTAGAAAAACTTCCCTCTGGTGCGTTGTAATTTTGAGGGTCGTACCCCCAATTGTAGGCTGGCAGGCTTTCTGGCCGTTCATCAATTGAATGAAAATCGAAGGCAGGCATGATGTGGACATGCGTAACGCCCAGCTCCTTGATGTGGTCTAGTCCCGTTGATAGACCGTCCGGCGATTTGGTGCCAGTCTCGGTTAGGCCAAGGAATTTCCCCTTGTTCATAATGCCAGAATTTGGTGAAACGGAAATGTCCCTTAGCTGCAATTCGTACAAAATAATGTCAGCAAAACTTTTCAGCGGTGGGCGTTTGTCGGCCTCCCAACCAGATGGATTCGTTTTTTCCAAATCCACCACCATGGCACGCTCACCATTGGTGCCAACGGCTTTGGCGTATGGGTCTGCCGTGTTTTTCAACCAAACAGAATCTACCCGGACTTGAAAATCGTAGTATTTGCCAGCGTGGTCACCCTTGAGCTTTAGTTTCCAGGTGCCATTTTTGCTTTTTTTCATGTTGTATTGGGCAGTAGGAGCTGACTCAAGTGGTTGGTCATAAAAAAACAACAGAACCTCTGCCGCTGGAGGCGACCAAATCTTGAAGATAGATTTTGAGGACTTGTATTTTAGTCCAAGGTAGCTGCCGCTAAAAACTGGAAATTTTTCAAGTTCTGAGTTGGAGAAGCTCCTAAGTTGAGGCTTTTTTGCTTTCACTTGACCAGTTAGCGTTTCCATGGATTTGTCGTCAACTTTAATTGTAGTGTTGTCCACTTGCGCATTTGATGTACAAACCAATGCAAATAGAAACACCATAACTGCTAAAAAATGTCTCATGTTGATAAATTAATTGCTTGTCTTTTAGATAAAAGTATTTTTCAAGGGCGCAAAAGTAGGAAAGGAAGCCGTCTCTTGACAAGTTTACTTAATCAGGTAACTTTCTGATCAATCATCTGTTCTGCTGTAAACTTTTTGGTTCTTTGACAAATTCCGTGGAATAGAAAAATAAAGGGCGTAGCCCTGAATCTGTTTGTAGAAAATAATTTGCGTCATTTTTGGAGGGGCGTAGCCCCGGCACGATTGATTTCACAGCTTTTTCCGGGCCGGGGCTACGCCCCTCCACGACTATTTCGAAAACATCTCTACTACAAACGGGGTCAGAGCTACGCTCTTTCTGCCACGGAATTTGTCAAAGAACCAACTTTTTCAAGGGCGTAAGTTTCCTATTTTTGCCAAAAATTTCCAGCATGAAATATTTGTTCGTTTTGTTTGCCAGTTTTTCCATTTTCATAGGTTGCCAATCTTCGCTTTCTCCTGATGTTTTGCCAGTGCTTGGTCCACCCGAGATAGGCCCGAATGGCGATTCTATCCCGCACAGGATTCCAGATTTCAGTTTTATCGACCAAGACAGTCAGGTGGTGAACAATGAAACTTTTGAGGGAAAAGCATACGTGACCGACTTTTTCTTCATTGCTTGCCCGACCATTTGCCCGAAAACTGCAAAACAGATGCTGCGCATCAACGACCGCTTTAAAGACGAGCCGAACTTGTTGTTATTGGGGCACACCTTGGCTCCGAAATATGATACGGTTGCAGCGTTGAATCGTTACGCAAAAAACCTTGGAGTCAGCTCTGACAAGTATCATTTTGTTACAGGCAACCAAGCTGCCATCTATAAAATGGCACCAGAATACATGAATGTAGCTTTGGAGGACTCAGATGCACCGGGTGGTATCAACCACTCTGGTTATTTGATTTTGGTGGACAAAAAACGCCATATCCGCTCCTTTTGCAACGGAACTGACCCTGAGGATGTAGACCGTTTTATGAATGACATCGAAAAATTATTGCATGAAGAATAGCCAGTATTTTATCTGCTTTTTTGCGCTTTTATTTTTCGGAAGCTGCGAAACCTACCCTTACCAACAAGGCAAAATACTCTACACCAATTTTTGTGAAAATTGCCACATGGTAGATGGCACAGGGCTGGTGGGAGTTATTCCTCCTTTGGCTGGCGCCGATTATTTAGCCATTAATGGTGAAAAAGTGCCGTGCATTATTCGCAATGGAATCAAAGGTGAATTGAGCGTAAACGGGAGGATTTACAATACGGAAATGGTGGGGATAGAGCGACTGACAGAGTTTGAAATCACCAATATCATCAACTATGTACACACCTCTTGGGGCAATGAACTTCCGATCGTTGAGCACCTTCAAGTGCGGGAATGGCTGAGACCTTGTGAGAAGAATACAAAACCGTTTTGATGGCTTCCCTATGAGGCTGGCTGCCTAAACCTTCCTCACTTTCCTTTGTTACGGACTGCGAATTTAGAATCTTCGCAAATCCTTAATGATGCATCGTCTATCTGTCGTCCAAACCCTTCCAATCAGTCTTGAATCGGCTTGGGATTTCTTTTCAAACCCGCAAAATCTGGCGAAAATTACGCCCCCAGAAATGAACTTAATCCCCACTTCACCATTGCCGAGCGAAACTTACCCGGGGTTGTTTATCACCTACAAAGTAAAGCCACTACTGGGCATCCCAATGACTTGGGTTACTGAAATAACGCAAGTGCGGGAACAAGCCTATTTTGTGGATGAACAGCGGCTTGGGCCATACCGTATTTGGCACCACCAACATCATTTCAAGGCCGTGAAGGGTGGGGTAGAGATGATTGATATTGTTGATTACCGCCTGCCACTGGGGCCAATCGGTGTGCTTCTTCAAAAAATAATGGTGGGGGAAATGCTGATAAATATTTTTGATTACCGCAGAAAGCGGTTGGTTGAGCTTTTTGGAACCTTGGCATAGGAAAAATTCAGGCGTCAACGCTTCGAGTTGACGCCTGAATAGAAGGCTTTTTAGTCAATGTACATTTCAAACTCAACCCGACGGTTTTGCTCTCTGCCAGGAGAGAACATATTGTCACCAATAGGCTTGGACTCTCCATAACCAGCATGGCTCATCCTTTTTGCATCTACTCCGTTTGCAATCAAGTAATCAAAGCAAGTTTTGGCCCTTCTCTCCGACAGCTTAAGGTTTTCATCGGCTTCGCCAATGCTGTCTGTATGGCCACTGATGCGGAGTTTCTGCCCTAGATTGTTCTTCATGATTTGGGCGATTTCGTCCAAAGTCTTGTTCGAGGAGGCCAACAACTTGGCGCTGCCCGTCTCAAATTGAACTGCTTTCATCGCAAACTCCAGCACTTCTTTTTCTTCAGGTTTTAGTTCTGGACAACCTTTATTGGAGGCTGGGCCAGCCGTCTCTGGACACCTGTCGATTGGGTCGATTACCCCATCTCCATCGGTATCTGGGCAACCCATATCGGATGGCAATCCAGCAATCGTTGGGCATTGGTCATCTTTGTCAGCTACGCCATCGCCATCTTGGTCGGGGCAACCTGAAAGTTCTTTTTTACCAGCTTCATCTGGGCAAAGGTCAAGGTGGTCAGCAATGCCATCCCCATCACGGTCAGGACAACCAGCAAGGCTTGGGTTGCCAGCCTCGTCTGGGCACGCATCGAACTCGTCAGCAATGCCGTCGCCATCGGTATCCGGGCATCCCATGAGTTCAGCAGGGCCAGGCTCGTCGGGGCATTTGTCGTCAATGTCTTGTACGCCGTCTTTGTCGCTGTCAGTGATTTTTTCTTCTGTTTTGCCCCCCAAAACCATCCAAATACCGAGTGCATGTTGGAGCTGGTTGCGGTTGTCGTTGAGGTCAAAACGATATTGGGTTTCAAAGCTTAGGTATAAATTAGGGGACACCCTAAAATTTAAGCCTGCGCCAACCGGAAATTCTGGGTTCATTTCCCATCCATTGTCTATTTCAGACATTACGCCAGCTCCAGCTAGGAGATAGGGATAAACTTTTGACTCAGGTTTGGTGAATTTCAGGTGGAGCAGTGCATCGAGGCTGCCAATCAGTTCAGCATTTCTCACATTGCCTTGGTCGTCAAGTGGCAAGAATGCCTTTCCGACCTTGAGCGGAATTCCCAGGTTAAGGAACTTGCCGAGGTGCCGAATGTACTTTAGCTCTACACCGCTCGTGTAGTCGTACCGGTCAAATTTTTGAGTGATTGGAAATTGGAAATTGTTGCCAGTCCATCGGAAAGCCAGTGCATTGGGCGAACTTTCACTTTGAGCATTTGATTGGCTGGCTGCCAAAAGCAAAAATAAACTGGAAATGAATAAAGCCTTTTTCATCTCAATTAGATTTATAGTTAGTTAAAGGTGAGGTATTCAGACTCATCAGCACGGACTGACGATTGAATCGAAGCCAAATTGGGACGTAATAATAGTAGAGATGTAACTAACAACAAAGGAAAGGCATTTGCCGAAGGAAAATTATTCTTCAATCAACCCACGGCCTTCCTTTACGATTTTACCTTCTTTTTCCAGTTTTTTCATCAACCTATCGAGGATGCCATTGATAAAATCCTTGCTTTTGTCAGTGCTGTACTGTTTTGAAATTTCAACGTATTCGTTGAGGGTGACTTTTGTTGGGATGGAAGGAAAAGTCATCAGCTCGCAAAGCGCCATTTTCAACAAAATCATGTCCATGACAGCCACACGCTCTGCATCCCAATTTTTGAGGGCAGGCTCAATGATATAGAGTAATTCCGTTGTGTCCGTGTTAACTTTTTCAAGCAGTATCTCGCCAAACTCCTTTACCGTTTCGTCGGTAGGTTCGTATTCATGGTAAAAATCACCTTCAGCGGGTAGGGCTTTGAGCGTTTTTTTCATCGCTCCCACAATTAGGGACTTGTCGTCGTACCAGGAGAAGTAGCGATCCTCCACCATTTCGTTAAAATGCTCACTGCCGTTGAAGTGCTTGAAGAGGTTCAGAACGACTTGGCGGTAAGTGTCAGCGGAATCGTCCTTATTGGTTAAAAACGCAACATAGTCCTCCGTTTTTGCAAACTCGTTGTAGAGGTAGCGAGTGTCGTCATCGGATAACTTTTCAGCTATTTTGCGGGCAGCAATCTGGGATTTGAAACCCTTGTTGTCCACAATAGACTGAACTATTTCATTATCGTAAAGCTTGGGCCGAAAGGCCTTGTCTTCGTCGGTCGGACGGTGTTTGGCGAGCTTGGAAGTGTAATCAATCTTTGCGTATTCTGCTACTCGCACGAGTTGCAGCACACTGAAAAGGTACATTTCAAAGGACTGGCGAATACTGTTGTTATAAAGGAGCATGGCCTGTCGGAACGTCAATTCCTTGTCACGGCTCATGGCATATAGCACCTGCATTACTTTGATGCGGATGTTTCTTCTGCTCAGCATAATTTCATTTCAATCCTCACTTACCACAGCTTTTCGGGGAATCTTATCACCCAAACGCTTTCCCAATTTTCAAACCTAAAGTAAGAGAGGTAATTTCCGGTTTTGCGATTAATGGCTGCAAAGAAAACGGTTTTTTCCGATTTCTAGGTTTAGAATGTTGGCTGGGTATGAAATGTTTGCCAAATGCTTGCTAAACATTCAATACCCAGCTTCATTCCTGCTATTTACTTGGTGTTAGTTTAATGTACTTTTCTTTCATTTGCTCAAAACTTGCCATGTCCTTGTAGTGCCACTTAGCAAGAATTTTACCATCTTTCCAAAGCACGATTCCAGGGTTTGAACGCTGAATTGTTTTTAGCAAAAGGTCGTCGGCAGTAAAGAATGGGTAGTTGCTTGCTGTGAGTTCCTTAAACCTGGAAATGACTGCCGGGTCGTTAGGGGCGGTGGCGGCAAAAAACTTGACACCCGTCCCCTTTGCTGCATTGATAACCGGGTTGACAACGTTTGTAAAACGCTCCATGTATGCAGGGTCGAAGTTTACAAAAGTTTGCTTTACTTCCCTTGGTGTGACAGAATCAACTCGTTTCACCAATTGGTCAGAATCACCACCCACAACCCGCACGGTATCAGTGACAAAAATTGTGTCATTGACCATTGTCGTTTTTGTCTCACTTCCCGATTCCATCAATTTATAGGCCACGACCATCAGGAAGTAGCCGGTATCTTGCAGCAGTGCATCCGTCATGTTGCTGCCGTCAGGGGCAGTGATTTCAAACTCACTCACTTTGGAGTGCTCGTAATCGGCATTTACCTTTATTTGCTCCATTTCCCATTCCTCTGAGGGGTATTTTTCATATTCCTTCATGTATTGTTCGTAAGGAACAGTAACAACCTGCCCGCTCGATTTGCTTTTCATTCTGTATGCCAGAACCTTGTATGCCGCTGCCTCTTCAGCAGCTTCAATTTCCCGTTGTGCCCGAACATCCACACCTGCCCTGAATGGGCGGAAATCAATCACGGGTTCATTCAGATAGGTGTTGTAGTAGCAGAAAGCGCTAAATCCCAAGGTCACAACTAAAACCAGCCAACCACGCACTTTAGCTGTAAACAACTCGTGCATGTTCTTGTGCTTGAAAATGAAATAAAGCGAAGGCACCAGCAAGAAAATATCTTTCATGAAACTGACTTTGGGCTTCAACTTCAAAAAGTCGCCGAAACATCCACAGTCAGTTACCCGCATGTTGGTTTTGACGTATGCTCCCCATTGGCCGAATTCGAAAAAATTGACGCCAGAGGGTACGTAACCTGTCAAGTAAGTATAGCCAGTAAGCACGGTGAAAAATGCAACCAACAAAAAGAAAAGCCAACTGGTCAGCTTGGGCTTCCACGCCAAGACAAGCATGATGCCCAAGGCGATTTCAAAGACTATCATGGCATTGGAAACCAAAATCGAATGGCTGGAGAGCCAGGGAAACATGGGGGCGATAAATTTCGCATTGGTTTCATCGAAGGTGTAAAAAAACTCGGCAAAATATTGCTCCATTTTAAAGGCAGTGCCTAACGGGTCAACGGCTTTTACGTAGCCGGAGAAAAGGAACAAGGAGCCACAGAAGTGTTGCAGATAGGTCATCAGCCAACTCTTCTGAGCTTTGAAAATGAAGCCAGTGAGCGCCGTAAGTACAGCCGCTGCAATTCCAACATAAAGTAAAAGGGTATAAATCGTCATGTCTTTCTGGATTTGTATGAGTTTGTAAAAGGTGTAGAATTGGTGCTGTCAGCTTATTCTCAACCTCATTTTTCATTTATCAAAATAAGGGCAAAAATAGCATAGTTGGCGATGTCGGCATAGTTGGCGTCGAGGCCCTCCGAAATCAATGTTTCTCCTTTGTTGTCCTCAATCTGCCGAATGCGCAGTATTTTCATCAAAATCAAATCGGTAATGGAACTGATTCGCATGTCCCGCCAAGCCTCCCCGTAGTCGTGGTTTTTGGCAATCATCAAATTGCGAACGGCCTCCACTTGCTTTTCGTAAAGGTTTTTCGCCTTTTCCGGCGAAAGTTCCAATTCTTCCTCCCCATTTAGTTCGAGTTGGATGAGCGCCATGTAGGCATAGTTGACCAAGCCGATGAAGTCGCCGTCAATTGAGTCGTCCACCATTTGGGTAGCTTTCTCGTCGATGCTGCGGATGCGTTTGGCTTTAATGAAAAGTTGGTCGGTCAGCGAAGAAGGGCGCAGGATGCGCCAGGCCGTGCCATAATCGTGGGTCTTTTTCAGAAAAATGTCCTGACACCGTTTCACGACGGCATCATATTGTGTCAAGGTTTTTTCCACTGGTTAATTCGCTATGAAAAGTGGTGTGGCAACGTTCTTTGGTCAACCTTCCACTCACTTTTCTTGTTCAAGGCAAAATTAGGCGTGATTTGCAATTAATTTTTTCAAAATATCCACTAAAAGCTGGGACATTTGCCCGGCAAAATTCGCCTTATTTTAACCAACCTGCTGTTAATGCCCATTGAATACACTTAAACGGGTGTTAACGAGATGCTTTGCAATGGTTCAATTTATCAAATACCTCTTTATACTGCCTGTCCGTTTTTATCAACGGTTCATTTCGCCACTTACCCCACCTACTTGTTGTTACCAGCCATCTTGCTCACAATACATGATTGATTCCATTCAGGAATGGGGGATTTTCAAGGGAATTTGGTTAGGGCTGAAAAGATTGGTTAGCTGTCATCCTTGGTCAAAAGGCGGTTATGACCCAGTTCCAAAGAAACACGAGCACGACCACCATCATTGCTGAAAAACAAATTCAATCAGATTGGCCCCCATCTTCAAAGCCTGCTGTCGCTTTTCTTCCGGGTCATTGTGTACCGATGGGTCTTCCCAACCGTCCCCAAGGTCACATTCGTAGCTGTAAAAACAGACCAATCGACCTTCCCAAAATAGTCCGAATCCTTGTGCAGGCTTGCCGTCATGCTTGTGGATTTTTGGCAGTCCATTTTTAAACTCAAACTTTTGATGGTAAACAGGGTGGGTGAACGGCAATTCTAGGAATTGCAACTCGGGAAATACTTTTTTCATGGCAGGCCGCACAAAGGGGTCAATGCCAAAATTGTCATCAATATGAAGGAACCCTCCACCAATCAAGTAAAATCGCAAGTTTTCAGCCTCAGCATCCGAAAAGACCACATTGCCGTGACCCGTCATGTGCACAAAAGGGTAGTTGAAGAGTTCGGCACTGCCAACCTCAATGGTTGAATAATCGGGGTCGAGGTCAGTGCCTAGCTGTTCATTGCAAAAACGAGCGAGGTTGGTCAGCGAGGTGGGGTTGGCGTACCAGTCGCCACCACCGTTATATTTGAGGAGCGCCAACTTGGTCGGTGCATTTTCCGAAGGAAAAAAACCAAGCAGCGAAAGCAACAACAAGGAAATGGTCTTCATATTTCAGTTAAATATTAGCAAGATGAATCGTGTGGCAAGCCACAATGGCCGCTGTTTCTGTCCTGAGCCGGTTGGCGCCAAGTCCAACTTCCACAAAACCCCGTGCAATTACCTGCTGCACTTCGGCCTTGGAGAAATCGCCCTCCGGCCCAATGAGTAGGGTAACGTCGGTACCAGCCGGACAGTTGTTTTTAAGGTGTGGTAAATTCGCCTCGTGGCAGTGTGGGATAAAACGAATGCCGGGCGAGTTGGTTTCAAATGGTTTTATAAAATCCTCAAAATCAACAAGTTCGTTCAGTTTGGGCAAGCGGGTTCGCAGGCATTGTTTGGCAGCGGAGAGGATTATTTTTTCAAGCCGGTCGTAGCGCAATTTGCTGCGCTCGGTGTGCTCGGTGAGCAGTGGTGTGATTTCATCCACCCCGATTTCCGTCGCTTTTTCCAGGAACCATTCGAAGCGGTCCATGCTCTTCAGCGGAGCGACGGCCATGTGCAGGTGGAACCCCGTATGGTCGGTGCCCGGCTGCTTCGACATGATTTGCACAACGACCTGCCGCTTGGATGCCTCCGAGATTTGTCCCTCGTACCAATGCCCCACACCGTCAATGAACTGTACGGTGTCGCCCGGTTTTTTCCGAAGCACTTGGACGCAATGCTTGGATTCCTCTTCGGAAAAGTGGGCAAACTCACCTTGAATCTGGTTGCAGAAGAAAATTATCATGGCGCAAAAATAGCAAGGTGGGCGGAATTCATACCGTCCTGTTATTTTGACGAAGTATCCCAAGTTGCGGAAATCGTCCCATCAGGACGAAATCTTTGTAGGGTTTGAATAAGTGTTGGGTTCCGTTCCATCGGAACGGTATTTAACCACCAGATATGCCGTTCCGGTGGAACGGAAGCGCCCGGGACTTGCGACAGCTACAAAGATTTTGTTCCTACGGAACATTATCCGCAACTTGAGTTAAGGAAATGATGGGATACAAGCACTAGGGGGATGAATTTCGCCATCCGTTCGGTTGCTGGTGGAATGAATTCCGCCCTCCTTGCTCCAACTTTCCGACAATGATACTGTTCTCACCGATGAAAAATGCGGCCAAAAGGGGAATTCCCGTTACTTTTGCGCCTCATTAAAAAAAGGACTGAAAATCGGGGCGTACTTTCCTCCCGCATTTCTCCAAAATTTAGACTCGATTTATGGAAATATTGATAAAGGTTGGGCAATTGGTTTTAAGCCTCTCCATCCTGATTGTGCTTCACGAAATGGGCCACTTCTTGCCCGCCAAATGGTTCAAGACGAAGGTGGAGAAATTCTACCTCTTCTTCGACCCTTGGTTCGAACTTTTCAAAAAGAAAATTGGCGAAACGGAATATGGCATTGGCTGGCTGCCGCTCGGTGGCTACGTGAAAATAGCCGGCATGGTGGACGAAAGCTTCGATACCGAGCAGATGAAGGAGCCACCGCAGCCTTGGGAGTTCCGCTCCAAACCAGCTTGGCAGCGCCTCATCATCATGCTGGGTGGCGTGACCGTGAATTTTGTCCTCGGGTTCTTTATCTATTCCATGATTTTTTGGCATTGGGGCGAAGAGTACATTCCGACGAAGAACCTCACCAATGGCGTCTTGCCCGATTCCCTGGGCCTCGTCGTGGGCATCCAGCCCGGCGATATCGTTGTGGCAGTGGACACCTATCAACTTGACCGTTTCAGTCCTGGAAAAGTCAAAAGCCACATTGTCATAGATGGTGCAAGAAACCTGACCGTAGAGCGAGGTGGACAACCCGTGAAACTCGAAATCACCAAAGAGGTTGCCGAATTCCTTTCCATGAACAAGAACAAGGAAGTTGCCTTGTTCAACTTGCCAAGGCCATTCTTGGTGGCCGGGTATGGCAAGTACTGCACGGGGATGTTGTTCTGGAAAAAATGCGAGCAATCACCCGCTGAAAAAGCAGGCCTGAAAGTGGACGACCAAATCATCGGACTTAACGGTCAGCCAACCACCTATTTTGAGGAGTTTTATGATGCATTGACGAAGACGGACGCAAAGGATAAGGACATACAAGTGCAAGTGCTCCGGGATAAACGGGATACCCTGAACCTTACTATCCACACCGATGAGAACGGTAGGATTGGCGCCAGCATAGCAGGGGATTTGAGCCAATTTTACACGTTGGAGCGGCAGGACTACACGCTCCTTGGGGCATTCGGTGCTGGCTGGAAGCGGGTCGGTAGTTTCTTGGGTTCACAGGTGAAAGCCTACGGCAAGATGTTTTCCGGCGACCTAAAAGTGACGGAGAGCCTCGGTAGCTTCATCACCATCGGCGGCATGTTCTCCCCAAAATGGGATTGGCAATCGTTCTGGAACCTGACCGCCATGCTTTCACTCGTGCTGGCTTTCATTAACCTGCTGCCCATCCCCGCCCTTGATGGCGGACACGTGATGTTCCTGCTCTTCGAGGTACTTACTGGCAAAAAACCGAGCGACAAGTTCATGGAAATTGCCACCATGGTGGGTTTCGTCATCCTCATTTCCCTGATGGTATTTGCCGTGGGACTTGATATTTCGAGGTTGTTTTGAGGCTAGGAATTGGGGAATTGAGGAATTAAGCATTACGTCCAATTCCCCAATTCCCTCAATCCCCCCAACATGACTCATTTCCAATTTTTCGACATACCCATTTCCTTCCAGCCTGACCTCACGGACTTGAAGCAGCGGTTTTTGAAAAACAGCAAACTGTTCCATCCTGATTTCCATACGCTGGCGTCCGATGAAAAGCAATTGGAGGTGCTGGAGAAATCCTCGCAGAACAACGAGGCGTACCGGGTATTATCCGATTTTGACAAACGGCTGAAATACATCCTCGAACTAAAAGGTTTGCTGGCGGACAGCAAAAATGAAATCCCGCAAGATTTCCTGATGGAGATGATGGACATCAACGAAGCCATCATGGAATTGGAGTTTGACTTCGATGTTGAAATGTTCAACAAGGCCATGCAGGATACCAATGCGCTGGAAAATGCACTGTTGGAAGCCGTGAAGCCAGTGATGGATGGGTATGTGGATGGAGAAACTCCCTTGGAAACACTGGAACCCGTCAGGGATTTTTATTTAAAAAGAAGATACCTTTGGAGAATAAAAGAAAATTTGAATAAATTTGCACCCGCTTCAACGGAAGCCCGCTGATTGGAAGACCCACTATTTCACTTTTTGACTTTCAATTCATTGACAATCAGCGGTTTGAAAACTATTTAGAGGCCGAAGTGGCGGAATGGTAGACGCGCTGGATTCAAAATCCAGTATAGGCAACTATGTGTGGGTTCGAGTCCCACCTTCGGTACCCTTTAACAAGGAAAAAGTAGAAAGGAAAAAGGAAAAAGTGGGAACACCACGGACACCACATTTTTTCCTTTCCACTTTTTCCTTTTTCCTTGTAAAACATTCGGGGATGGTGGAATTGGTAGACACGCAGGTCTCAGAAGCCTGTGGCAGCAATGCCGTGAGAGTTCAAGTCTCTTTCCCCGAACTTCTTTTTTTCTTTCTTTCGCAGTCGCAGGGTTTTGAATGGCTGCACCTTCCTTTTTGAATTTCCTTTCTTTTTTTGCTGAGTTCCTTTCACATCCCGGCGTCCGCCCCGCTGTGCGCCGCTTTTGGCATCGTGAAACGACCTGCAACGCCATGCGGGAAGCCCCGGCGTCCGCCCCGCTGTGCGCCGCTTTTGGCATCGTGAAACGACCTGCAACGCCAT
>JAIPBL010000093.1 GCA_021739645.1 Saprospiraceae bacterium
GGCGGTACATTATTTTTCAAAAATTTCATGCAAAAGCATCCCCATGTGCGCCCCGAAATAACTCTCCACCACGCCGAGCAGCAGGGTCATTTCCTTGAAGTTCAACACATTCGGAGCAAGGGCTTTCAACGAAACCAGCAAAAAGATAGCAGCAAAATGCCCCCACACGAGCCAACGGATAGTTGGGGCGTGTGGGGGCTCATCCGGCGCTGCCTCGTTGGCTTGGGGTGCTTGCCCCAACGACTTGAAAGCGATGCCGCCGTACAGCGCCGTCACCGGGGCGAGTATAGCGAACAGGGCAGTCAGTTCCTCCATGTCAAATCCTTTAAGGAAGAAATAGACCAATGCCAGCACCAGCAGCCCGGTGTGGAGGAACACGATTTGCCGCCCGATGCGCTGGCGGTAGGGAAGTGGCGGTGTGGAAGATTGACTCATGTTTGCTGTTTTGTGTACTGCTGAACGTACCGCCGAACCCCAGTTCGGCGGTGGGCAATCACTGCCGAACTGGGGTTCGGCGGTACGTTCAAGGCTTTTTTTGCAGGTATTCAGTGATTTTTTTGAACAGGTCGGCCTCGTATTCTTTTTCATCTTCCCGGTAATAAGTTTCCATCAGTTTATAGTCGTTGCGGCGGGGCGGGAAAAGGATGCCGCTACCAAATTTGCCCGTGAACTGCCAAGTGACTTCGAGGTTGTTGTTCCGGTCCTGCACCTCGATTTTGATGCGATGGTACTCGTAGTAGCCTTCGTCTTTCAGCACCTCGTTGCTCAGGTGGGTGAACTCCCAGGTGAACTCGTTGTAGTAGCTCGCCGAGGTGTCAATGCGCACGTTGTAAAGAATGGGGGTGCCCTTGTCCTTGTAATGATGGTTGAGCAGGTAATCGCCAATGGCAAGTCGCACTTTTCGCACAGTCCGCAGCCTACCGAGGCTGTCCAAGCGCCCACCTGTGTGGATGGTATTTAGTTGGTTGAAAGGCACTTTGACAATGCCACCGCCGAGGGCTTTCATGTTCTGCTCGTCGGCGAGGATGCGGCCGCCCGGTTCTCCATAAATTCGGACGTTGAAGTACGAAGGGTCATCGCAACGAATGATGATTTCCATGCTGTCGGTAGGCAGTTCCGTCATCACCGACCATGTTTCCAGCAGTTTTTCATGGAAAAGTTGTTTGTGGAAATGCGCCTTGTCGAAGGCTTTTCCGATTTCTTCCCAGGTGGCTTGCAGGGAATCGCAGGAAGCGACTTGTGGCGCAGCGGTGAGGTAGAGCATCAGCTTATCCGGCGCTACCGAGAGACGCTCGGTGCGAAAGAAGATGCCCAAGCCGTTGGAGTCGAGCCACGCCTGGTATTCCTTCATGTGCACCGTAAAGAAGGAGTCGTTTTGCACGAGGTCATGCTGTGCAGACAGGTCCTTGGGAAAACAGAAAAATAAAGTAAAAAGAAGGGCTGGGAGGAATCTGAAGTTTTTCATGGTTTGAACATAAGTTATTGAACGTGTGAAATTATGGAAGTTTTGCCAATATTGGTCAGCATAAGGAAAATCAGATTCTCTGTGCTTTGACATCCTCAAAAAATGCTTTGGGTTTCATCCAAAATCGTGTTGTGCGGCAAGCAGATAAATTTGTTCTCGATAGCTTTCCCGATGATGGGGTTCAGTATCGTAAAAACAATGATATTGTACTAATTTGGGTGGAAAAAAATAGTGTGACAATTAAAATGTGGGCAGCAGCTTGAAGCTACTTCACCGCCATTTTTGAATTCTTTGGAAATCATTAACCACACCAGCATTGCCCTGGGCACTAAACTTGCATTTCCCTCCGAGTTAAACCTGTTCCGCCGCCTTGTCACCGTCAAGAATACACTTGCCGAAAACGACACCTTAATTTCACCCAGGTTCCTAATTCAGTTCTCTGTAAACCTTTTCACTGACTCGATAAATTCATCTTTCCGCCGCCGAGCCAGCGGCAACTGCGAACCGTTGCTCATTGCCACAACGCCGCCTTCATCTTTCAGGATTTTTCGCACATGCGTCAAGTTGACCAAATAGGATTGATGAATCCGAAAAAAGGAATCAGAGGGCAGTAGCACTTCGAAGTCGCCGATGGGCCGGGAAACAACGAGTTGTTCACCCTGCATCAGGTGAAAAGTGGTGTAGGCGTTGTCGGATGACAAGTAAACGATCTGCTCCAATTTCAGTAGCGTCAATCCTTCCTGCGTGTGCAGGGTTATCGTCAGCGGGCGGTGCTGGCGAGCATTTTCGAGGAGCACTTTGATTTTTTCGGTGTAGTCCAAAATCGGCGTTTCCCTCACCCGCTCCAACGCACGTATCAGGTCTTTGGGCTGGATGGGTTTCAGCAAATAATCGAGGGCAGCATAGTGGAAGGCACGGAGCGCAAACTCGTCATGGGCGGTGGTGAAAACAACCTTGAAATCAAGCTGTGGGAAAAAGTCGAGCAAGTCAAAACCAGAGCCGTCCTCCATCGAGATGTCGAGCAAAACGGCATCGGGCCGTGTTTGACGGATGAGCTGCAAGGCTGTGCCCACACCGTCAGCTTCTCCAACGATTTCGACCTCTGGGCAAAACTTGGCGAGCATTGTCTTCAAGAATTGGCGAGCATGCGCCTCGTCGTCCACTATTGCGATTCGTTTCATAAAAGCCCGTTTTTATACATTCTCTTGTTTGACAAATTCTATCAAAATTTTCACCTCGGTGCCATTGATTTTGCCAGTCTCATCACTTAGTTGATTTACCTCCACCGCACCAGTCTTACTTATGCTGTTGAGCATTTCAAGTCGCCGACGTGTCACGCTCATACCCACCGATTTGTGCGTTTTGGGCGATCCGCTGGATGCTAGGCCCTGGCCGTTGTCCCTCACTGTCACTTCGAGGTAGTTTTCCTTTTTACGAAAAAGCACCTCCACCTTCCCGCCGCATTTTTTGCCAGCCATGCCATGGAGCACGGCATTCTCAACATAAGGTTGGATGAGCAGGGGTGGAATGGCGATATCGAGGAGCTCATTTCCGTCGGTCACTTTTATTTCAAAGTCAAAACGCCGGTCAAAACGCAATTGCTCCAGCGAGAGGTAGTTTTCCAATAGGTTGAGTTCTTCTTGCAGGCTAACTTTTCCCATCACGGATGCATTCAGCACACCCCGCACAAGTTGTGCGAAATCGCCGAGGTAATTCATTGCCTGTTCTTTTTCGTTGTGGAGAATAAAATTCTGGATGGCACCAAGACAGTTGAAAATGAAATGAGGGTTCATCTGTGCTTGCAGGGCCGAGCGTTCCAGCTCGTTCATTTGCCGAAGCAGTTCGTTCTCCCGCTTCAACTGTCTTGTTCGGTACTTGTAAACTGCAAAAAACAGCAACCCCAAAGCCATCGTCGCAGCAAATTTTGCCCAAGATGTCTGCCACCAATATGGCAGGATGCAGATGGAAAGTGTGGTTTCTGGCGAAGACTGCCCAGTCAGGAGCGCCCTTACCCGAAAGGTGTAGGGACCCGGCGGGAGTTGGGTATAGGTAATGGAGTTTTGCCCCGTTGCGGTGTACCATTTTTCATCAAAACCATCGAGCCGAAACTGGTAGGTGACGAGGCTTGCATCCAGTGAACTTGGTACTGCGAACTCAAACGAGAATACGTTTTCGGAGGGCTGCAAGATTACTTCTTTGGCATTGAGAATACTTTTTTCAAAAAAATTGGACTGTTCAAAAACCTTAAAGTCCGTCAGCACCACCCGCATCGAGGTGGCATCGGGCAGCTTGGATGGCTCTTCGTTGCGGAGCAAACAAAAGCCATTCGGCTGGCCTATCAACACACCAAGACCGGGTACAATGGCCAGCCCGCGGTCTTTAAGCGCTAAACTGCGAATGCCATCCGTGATGCCATAAGCCCTAATATGCCCAGAGCCTGGGTCAAAAACGGCCAATCCATTGTCGGTGGCCAGCCAAAGATTGCCAAGTTTATCCCGCTTTACGTCCGATATGAACTGGCTGGGCAAGCCGTTTTTCCCATCAATGATAAGCAAGGAATCCGGCGAAAGAACGCCCGGCCGCATCATCAGGAGGCCATTGTTTTTGGTACCAATGTAGATTCGGTTATCCCCAGTGGTTTCGAGGGAGAGGAGGTCATTGGAGGGCAATACATTTTCTTGGTTGCACACTTTGAAGTCACGAGCCACGGGGTCAAACTCAATCACACCGCCACTTTTAAGCACGAACCATATTTTGCCTTGATTGTCTTCCTTGACATTTAATAAAGCCCACCATTTGTTGAAATTCGGGGTGCCTTGGGCAAAGTCTTTGGTTTCGTGAAAATACTCGGTAATCAACGTTCTTAGCTGTACTTTATAAAAACCATCATAGTCTGTAGCAATCCAAAGGTAGCCTTTCGAGTCCTCCATCAAATCATTGACCGTTTCCTCCAGGCCCCTCGGAGGCGAGAGTTTAAGTACTGCCGGTTCAAAAAAGGTTTGCCCCGGCTTGAGCCAGTAGAGCGAAGCGCCGCCGCCAAGCGTTTTGGCCGTTCCCGCCCAAAGAGTTCCTTTTGAGTCGCAATGGACCGTTTTGAATTTTGGGAAAGTACCCCCCGCCAACGGTTTTACCCGTTGCACGAGGCGCTGATTTTCGTCCGACCACTCGAAGCAGCCGTTGTTCTCCGTGGCCACGAACACCGTTCGACGGGTGGGACAATAGGCAAAACCGGACACTTCAGCGTGTTCGGCATTTCCGCCACCTGCGGCCAAGCTGATGTAGCGCATGGCCTGCCGCCGCGGCGCAAAGACCCGAACCCCACCTTGCTGCCGACCCAGCACCCAAAGCCGTTGTTGGCGGTCGAGGTAGAGGCCCTGGCAAGCCCTGTCCAGTTCCGGGCTTTCTCCGCTGAGGCTATTTTTTAAAAATTTGAATTCTCCACTGACCTTGTTAAAAGTTCCAAAGCCATTGTCCAAAGTGGCCACCCAAAAAACGCTGTCATTTGTTTCGAGCATGGAAAGCACGACATTTCGATTGACATTAACTTGCTTCCACGACAGAATATCATAAGGATACCATACCATTTTCTTATCGCTGGAGTTTGGGTCGAACCTCGCAATTCCATTGCTCCAGGTGCCAATCCAAATAACTCCTGCTTTATCCTGTAGGAGCCACATAGATGCCACGCCTTCCTTGCCATTGGCATCGTGTATGGGCCATATTTCGAGTTGGTGTGTCTGCTTATCGAAACGAGAGAGCCCCCTGTTGGCAGCAGCGAGCCAGAGGTAGCGAGGGTTTTGCCTATCGGATATGATATGGTTGATGGAATTATACTGAAATAGATTATCCGAATGATGGTCGGAAGGGAAATCGTACCATGCAGTGTATCTCCTTAGTTTTTTGTCAAAACATCCAAGGCCGTGGTCGTAGGAACCAAGCCAGAGCAGGCCATTATCCTGAAGGATGCTGGTGAAACTGAGTGGTTTGTCCTTATCCTTCCAAGCCGGCGTGCTGTCCGTTCGCCATGCGGTGGAAATTCCAGTGGCGGGGTCGAAATGGTTGAGGCCGCCATCCAAAGTAGCAAGCCAAAAACTGCCGTCGGGGTCTTCGCAGAGGTCCCGAACTTTGTTGTTGCTGAGGGAATTGGGGTTGTTTTTATCTTCGTAAAAATTGAGAAAATGCTGACCATCAAATCTGGAAAGACCGCCCTCTGTGCCAAACCAAAGAAAGCCCCGGCTGTCTTGAAGGGCCGTGTGTACCCAATTGTCGGCCAGCCCGTGCTCCGTGGTGAAACGGGTGAAGCTGGGGTGTTCCTGCTGGGCCATTGACGGAAGACAACATGCCAACCCAAAGAAGCACAGTGAAAAAAGGTGATAACTTCTAGGCATATAAACCAAAACAGACACTGACGCCAAAAGGAATCCAAAGCCCTTGGCTTCCGAGCTGTGAGGCCCCTTTTCCACCAGTGAACACTCAAAGGTAAAAAACTGCGGCCGTTGTATTTTGCCGAATCCAAAGCCATACTAACCGAATCCAAGCAGCGTACTACCGAATTCAAATTTGGCGTGTATCAATCATCTCTGCGAATTAGCTTTGAGTAGAAATATTCACCCAATAACACCATATGAAAATGATGCTTTCCTTTTTTTCCAAACCACGTTGCTTGCTCCAAGCCAGCAACTTTTGGAATACCCACTTAAACAACACCAACTAAACATCTTGAACCCTTTTGTAGCATCAGGTGCCCGGTTTGATTCCGTTGGCATCTGAATGCGCTTTTCCTTTTGGACAAACCTAAATTTATTGCGATGAAAGAATTATCCTTCCAAGTAAAATCAAACATAGTGGCTTTGGTCATTTTGCTAGCCTGCCTTCCGATTTTTAGTTTCGCTCAAAGCGGATGTAGTGGCATTACTTTTTCCTTTGAGCATTATGAACCATGCCATTTCCGCCTGCATGTTGACAACACATCGGAGTGTTACCCTTTCCTGAGGCTTTTGATTGATGTAGGTGAATACACCAGTTGGGAGGCGGATACACCAAATGGTTGGACGGGCGAACTGGTCAGTCCTACTGAAATCCTGCTTACCAATGCCATCGGCTTTGTCCCATTGGGTGCCAGCACACCAGTTGAGTTCTCTTTGCCACCCAGTATAAACCCAACACTGACAATGCTCTGGGATTATGACTGCCCCCCTGGCGAGGGTTGCTTGGCAGATTTTCCGCTCATGAGCTGCACTGACCCTTGTGAAGTTAGCCTTGTGGTCACCCCGCAAAACAACTGTGGCCTTGTGCAGGTCTGTGCCAACGCTACTGGTCCTGCTCCATACTCCTACCAATGGTGCAGTGGGGAAAGTACGCAGTGCATCACTACTCAGATTCCATCATGTACACCTTTTGAATTTTGTGTGTCGGTGACCTGCTCGGATGGGACGGTGGCGACGGCCACGCAGAATTACACCGTCGTTGATATTACCCCACCCACAGCAGTGTGCAGTGGCGTTGGTGTTGATTTGGAAGCCAATTGCATGGCCACCATTACGCCTGGCCTGATAGACGGCGGCTCCACGGACAATTGCCAGATACAATCCATGACCGTCAGCCCCAGCGTGGTAACGGGTTGTGGTCTCCACCCGGTCACGCTTACAGTGACCGACTGGTGCGGGAACATCAGCACTTGCTCCACTTCTGTTCAAACCATTGAAGTAATACCGCCCAACATTGTTTGCCCACCTTCGAAAACAGTTTCATGCGATGCGAACACAGGGCCGAACATTTGTGGCTTCGCAACGGCGATTGACAACTGCGACCCAAATCCTGTCATTACCCACGTGGATGTTGTTTCTGGTTTTATGCCCTGCGATGGGGTTATTCAGCGGACCTGGACGGCAGAGGATGAGTGTGGGAATGTGGCAAGTTGTGTGCAGAATATCACGGTTTTTGACAACGTGCCGCCATCAATTACAAACTGCTCACCAAATCAAACTGTAACAGGGACGATTGGACCAAATGGACAATGCACTGCAAACGTGCTGGTGACCAGCCCATCGGTGACAGACAACTGCGACCTGACGCCGACTTTGACGAATAGTTTTAACAATACCGCAAATGCAAGTGGGACTTATCCGCAGGGCACGACGACAGTGACTTGGACGGGAGTTGATGGTTGTATGAATGTGGCAACTTGTTCGTTTACGGTGACGGTAGAGTGCGTTTCCTGCCCGCCAAGTTGCATTACCAATACCATAAATATCAGCACTGGGGCTGACCCTACAAACCTTGGAAGTTATTTGTTGCCTGGTGGTGCCGACCCGATGTGGACACTAATTGCCGCACCTGCAAGTGCAGGTCTAACCACGCCTCAGCCTGGGCAGTTAATTGGTGCCTTCGGCAATGCTTGGGACCAGCCAGCTTCTACATGGCTTTCTGCTTTTCCGTTTAACAATTACGGCGTCAATAATTGCCAAGTCCCTCCACAGGATTGCAGCTGCCCGCCATTTACCTACCAGCGATGCTTTTGTATTTGCGAAGATGGGCCAGTCACCTTTGATTTTGGCTTCTGGAGCGACAACAATGGAAAGGTGGAACTCTGGCAGGAAACGACGCCAAACTCCAACAACTACACGCTTTTCTCCACCTTGGCCGACAATTGCAATAACCTAAATTCGGTCAGTAATTTCAACATGCCACCTGCTGGGCAAGCGTTTAACAATCCTCCGTTGAGTGTGAACACAACTTTGACTTTAACCAAAGGGAGGTACTGTATTCGCATCCATAATTGGAACCTTAGCGGCGTTGCAATGGGGGTGAACCTGCTTGGCAACGTATCAGGACTCAACCTCGAAACTGACCAATGCTGTGCACCAGCGACCGGAACTATTTGCATCACCAAGTTTCACGACCTAGACTGTGACACCATCCGTGATTTTAACACTTCTAACTGGACATACATTGACCCAGGACTAAGCAACTGGACATTCAACCTTGTCGGACCTACGAGTAGCTATGTTGGCACCACAAATGCCCAAGGCCAGGTTTGCTTTACTGGCCTTCCTGCCAATGTGCCTTATGTGATTTCGGAAGTACAACAGAGTGGCTGGAGCGTTTCTACGCCGCCAAATGGCACAATTACAGTAACACCTGTGCCATTCACAACCACCAATATTGAATTTGGCAATTGTACCGATGAGTGCAAATGTGGCCCATACGAGTTCTGGTACAGCGTGGGGCGTGGTCCTTTGGTGCCAAAATATTGTGGTGACGTACTGTATATACCGGACGGGCTACCCTTCCAGTTCAATTCTAGCTTCTCCTGTATTGGGGTCTGCAATCCACCCGTGCCCACAGTGGACTATGTGCTGACCGGACCTCCGGGTTTTGTGACATTGAGCATGAATGGCATCCCAGCCACTCCCGGATACAGTCTTCCAATCATAGCCTCAACGTTTACCATTGCTGGCACTTATACGCTGACAATAACTGGGCATTGTGGAAACAATCTCTGCGAACCTTGTGAACTGACATTTATCTATCCAGGTGACTGCTGCAAAGACCAAGAGTTGTTCTGCGCTAATCTCGACAACTATATTTCAATCTCAGTTGACAATGCGCTTTGCAAAGCCACACTCAATATCGGAAACCTGCCGGAATGCGATACCCTTGAATGGGTAAATTGGGGTGACAACACTGGCAACCAAACTGGTCCATTTACCGCCAATTCGATGGTGATGCACACCTATTCGCAAAGTGGCATGTTCGTCATCAGCTATCTGGCCATTGAGAAAGACCCTGTAACTGGTTTGATTTGCTTTGAAAAAGTGGTGTATGACACGATATTCCTCTCTTGCTCCGATTCTGACTGCCCGTTGAATCTGGTTCAAAATGGTGATTTTTCTGTCGGCACACCAAATGGCAACCACGAGACTATTGGGTTAGCAACCAAATGGAGCCCAATCTGGTCGGATGGGATTAGCACAGGGGATTTTTACAATCAAACTTTAGCACCCCCCCCATTCCAGATTCCCCTACCAGCGGGACAGGGTGGGTTTGCGACAATATGGGTCTTCGATCATCCCACTGATCCGACTTACCGAGAAGGGGTTATGAACGAGTTATCTTCGACGATACCTCAATCGTCATGTGACTATAATTTGGAGTTCAAACTTGCTTGTTTAGACAACTCCGGGCCTAACTATCCGACCATAGAGGTTTATGGTGTTTTCACTACTGGATTTGGAACGGGTAGCATAATTAGTGACCCACCTAATTCTGGGATATTCGGTTCTACACCTGTCACACTTCTGGGCAGCTACCAGATACCAAGTTCATGCAATGGCACATTCAATCTCATCAATAATTTGCAGTTCAATGCATCAACCCTACCTACAACTGGCATCAGTCATATTTTCTTTACCAGAGCGGACAACCAATCTGGAGCGACTTTCATCGCAATTGATGACGTTTGCCTGACGAAAGGTTTTTGCCCACAGGATTCCTGTTGCCAGAACTTCGATGCCTTCTGTGCGCTGGTAGCGCAAGGCTTTACCGTAGCAACTGACCCAATTCTCTGCAAAGCAACAGTCACTGCACCTCAGTTCGATTCATGCCATTGGTTTACCACACCTCCCCATTTGCAAGGTGCGAATGTTCCGCAAGTCATCACTGCCACAGACGGCATGTGGATGTTCAATTTCACCCAAAGTGGCGTTTACACGATTTGCGTGGATGTTTACGAAGAGAATGGCGACAGTATATGCTGGCAAAAGGAGATGTGTACGACGGTGGATATAGCTTGCGAAAATGCATGTGCCTGTGGCGATTTCACGGGTATGAACTGGCGGCCAACGCAGGGTGCGCCAAATCAACCGATAACTTGCGGGGATGAATTGACGCTGGGATGTTTGCCAACAGGTTACATGTTGAATTTTGGTGGTCAATTTGACTGCATCGGCAACAACTGCCCACCCTCAGTAGTGAATTGGGAACTCCGTGAGATAGCAACGAACAACTTAGTCACCTCAGGAACTACGAATGGGCCTGGGTTCCAAATTTCGATAGCAGCTTCCAATTTTGTATTCCCGAAATCGTACAAGCTGGTCTTTACTGGAATTTGTGATGGAGTGGTCTGTGAAATGTGCATGTTTACGATTTTTACGACGGAGTGCCCGTGCTACTGCGGCGAATTCACCGATATGTTCATACGCACAAATCGTGGTGCGCCTAGTCAACAGGTTTCATGTGGTGGAATGCCAGTGACATTGAATTGTCCGCAGCCTGGCCAGAGTTTTAACCTAACTGGCTTGTTCCAATGCGCAGGCTCTGATTGCCCAGAAAAGGCACCGACAAACTGGACACTGACTGGCCCTGGCGGAACATTCACAGGGACTACAAGCGCAAATCCATACTTCGGCATCATCATGTTGCCAACTTATTTTACGCAGCCTGGCCTCTACACATTGACCATCAACGGACAATGTGGAAACCAATCTTGTCCTTGCGTAATCCAATTTAATGTGAATTGCCCTAACCTCTGTCCATGTGATGTGCAGGCATTGGGCAATGCAGTGAACCAAGGGTTTGCGGTTGTAAAATATCCGACTTCGTGCAAGGCCTGCTTCGTGCCAGTTGCGCTGAGCGACTGCGAAACCGTTGAATGGCACCTCAATACTGCGAATGGGCCATTGATTGGAACTAGCGTTGGGAACAATGCAGTTTGCCATACTTTCCCAAGTTCCGGTACTTACACAGTCGTTATGATTGTGACAAGATTGAAGCCTGACGGAAGTATTTGCGAGGTCTTTACAAAGTCTCAAACCGTAACCATCACTTGCTTGATTATTGCTGACTGCACGGACTCGGATTTCCCTAATCCAACATTTATCGAAGGTGCAGTTTCTGGGGGGATGCTTTCAGGTGGCTTGTCAAGCGGTTGGGTAGCTGGCGGTGGAGAACCTATCGTAGTGGAAGGTTCGTCGGGAAGTTTTGATGCTTGGACAATCCAACTTTCGGGTAATTTTGATACTTCCAGTGTTTTGACAAGTTTGGAATCAATTTGTTTGGAAGAAAGCATAGGAACAATTAGTGTTCGTGCAAAAGCCCAAAGTGGTGACAGTGGCGGCAGAGATAGACCATGCGATATCATGGTATTTAATTTTGAACATTATGAGCCATGCAAGTTCAGGGCTAGGATTCCATTAAATATTATTGATTCTTCTGAATGGGTCGAGATTCTGATACCTTTTGACTTGAATTATGAAGAATGTCTAGATTCATGTTTCGGCGGGAATGGCGTTTGGATAAAACCTAGGGTATATGTCACCAATGCGCTTGGTAATATCCAAGGTGGTGAAGACACTTACTCTTTTAGTCAATTGGACAATTTCTGTATTGATGGAACGCCTGCTACAGCCGTAAATGACACAAGACTGGCGCATTCCATCCACCTCTTCCCCAACCCCACCTCCGGCAGCCTGACCCTCCAGTTCAATGGCGCAACGCCCAAAGCGGGTCAGCTGCAAATCCTGGACCTCTATGGCAGGGTGGTACAGATGGAAACACTGGTACCGGGCCAGCAGGAACACACTTTCACCTTGGCAGCCCTGCCAGCCAGCGTCTATTTCGTGAAGGTGCTGGATGATGGATTACCAATTTGGACTGAGAAAGTAATAAAACAATAGCCATGAAGCGGTCGGCAGCCTGAAATTGCCGACCGCTTTCTTTTTTGATTTTTCAAGGTAGAAATCATCAAGACGGGCTACTGAAAAACCTGTTAGGAAAGTATTAACCACAGCTATCCCCTCCCTTGGCACTAATCTTGCGTTTACACCTTCGCAATTTCCTTCTCATTACCCTTCCCCCCGCAAATTTTAAAAACGCATAGCCATGGTTACCACAAAATCACTTGCCAGTGCGGTGTTGGTCTGTCTGTTTTTTGCTGCCACACCTGCTTTTTCACAAATCAAATTCAAACTGCAGTGGATGCAGGACAGCCTCGCTTGGGGGGTGTTCGCCACACCGGACGAAGGGGCTGAACCATCGGATTACCTCATCATCGGCTCTGGCCAGGTGACGCTGGTGGTAGAGCCGGGCTCCCAATTCGGCAGCTTGAAGTCGTTCAGCGGAACTTGGGAGCAAAATGCCTACGTGCCCTTGCCAGCGGAAAATCCTGAAATGGATTACATCTCTTTTGGATTGGTAACCGCCGACCCGCCAATGTATTTCCGTGCAGGGGATGAAACGCTACTTTTCACCTTCGCCAACAAAACACCCGACTGCCCGGAGTCGCTCTACCTGATGACCAACGAAGACCCCTTCAACCACTTGCCGAATTCGATGAACTCCAACCCCGGCAACGACATCAGTGTGCTGGACCCCGGCAACGAAAAGACCGTCTATTTTTTCTCAAAAGTATATGCCCCTGATGCTTGGGACTGCCATCCCGGCAAAATGGTGGAGCAAGGCCCTTTCATCCACGGCTATGATAAGCGGCGCAATCGCCGGGTGAATAGGCCATGAGTTCAGTTTGCAGTTCGACAGTGGGCAGTTGGCAGTCAGTTCGCAGGTATTTAGCCAGAAACTAGCCCGAAAAGCGAGAGATGGTAACTTTTTCAAGTATACCTCCTCTTGTCATTTTATGGAGTATCTGGACTTCAAAGCCTGTCGAACTGACTGCCCACTGCCGAACTGCCGAACTCTAAGACTGACTGCCCACTGTCGAACCCCAAAGGGACAGGCTGCAAACTAAAAAGACTGTCAAAAAGTCTCTCCTCTTTTTAAAAACCTGACAGCCCGTCCGGTTTTTCCTTCCGGTACGAATTCTGCTAAACTTTCTCACCCGATAGAACCTTTGCTTGTTCTATCTTTGCACACCTTTTCCGATTGCGGATTGCGGATTGCGGCCAAAAAGCCGATTCCCCCAATCGGCAATCTGAAATCGCAAATCCGAAATTCACATCATGTTAGGTATATTCAAATCGCTTTTCAAATCAAAACATGAGCGGGACTACGACAAGTACGCCCCCATCATTGACACCGTAAACGAGGAGTTTGAAAAACTTCAAGACCTCAGCAACGACCAGCTCCGCAACAAGACCCTCGAATTCCGCCAGCGCATCGCCGACCACTTGGCGGGCATTGACCAAGACATTGAGAGCATCCTCGTTCAGGCCCGGGAAACCGAAGACATCCATCAAAAAGAAGAACTCTTCAAGGAACTGGACGCCCTGAGAAAAGAGCGGGACACCCACCTCGAAGACATCCTACGGGACATGATGGGAGAGGCATTTGCAGTGGTCAAGGAAACTTCCCGCCGTTTCAAAGAGAACTCAACCATCGTCGTGCAGGCCACACAGCACGACCGTGACATTGCTGCCAACCAATCGAAGGGCTATGTGAAAATTGAGGGCGACATGGCCACTTGGAAAAACTCCTGGATGGCTGCGGGTGGCGAAATCACCTGGAACATGATGCACTACGATGTGCAGCTTATCGGTGGTTCGGTTTTGCACGAAGGTACAATTGCCGAGATGGCTACTGGTGAGGGTAAAACGCTGGTGGCAACGCTCCCTGCCTACCTCAACGGCCTCAGTGGCCAAGGTGTGCACGTCGTAACGGTAAACGACTACCTCGCCCGACGGGACAGCGAGTGGATCGGCCCCATCATGGAGTTCCTGCTGCTCACCATTGATTGCATCGACAAACACAAACCCCACTCAGAATCACGCCGAAAGGCTTACATGTGCGATATCGTTTACGGCACCAACAACGAGTTCGGCTTCGACTACCTGCGGGACAACATGGTGCGTTCCCTCGACGAGATGGTGCAACGCAAACACCACTTCGCCATGGTGGACGAGGTGGACTCCGTATTGATTGACGACGCACGAACGCCACTTATCATCTCCGGCCCAGTGGGAGAAGGCGATGAGGAGCAGGAGTACAAAAACCTGAAACCCGAAACGGAAAGGCTGTTGGCTGCGCAGCAAAAACTGGCGAGCCAATATTTGGCGGAGGCTAAAAAATTGTACGCCGAAGGCATTACAGGGAACGAAGAGGGTGAAGCAGGATTGGCCCTGTTACGGGCGCATCGTGCACTGCCAAAATACAGGCCGCTCATTAAATTCCTCAGCGAAGAAGGCGTGAAGGTCATGATGCAAAAGGCCGAGAACCAGTACATGCAAGAGAACTCGAAGCACATGCACCTGGTGGACGAGCCGCTGCTTTTTACCATTGATGAAAAAAACAGGGGCGTAGAACTCACCGACTACGGTGCAGAATGGCTGTCCAAAGGAAAGGAAGACCCCAACTTTTTCATTATGCCCGACATCGCAGCCCGCATGGTGGAGATTGACAACAATGTGGAACTTGACAAGAGCGAAAAAGAGGAAGCCAAAGTGAAGCTTTCGCAGGATTATGCGGTAAAATCGAGCCGCCTCCACGCCATGTACCAGTTGCTGAAAGCATACACGCTTTTTGAAAAAGACGAGGAGTACATCGTCATGAATGGCGAGGTGAAAATTGTGGACGAACAGACGGGCCGTATGATGGAAGGCCGCCGCTACTCCGATGGCCTCCACCAGGCACTCGAAGCCAAGGAGAACGTCAAAGTTGGCGAAGCCACCCAAACCTACGCCACCATCACACTGCAGAACTACTTCCGGATGTACCACAAACTTTGTGGTATGACGGGTACGGCAGAAACAGAGGCCAAGGAACTTTGGGACATCTACAAACTTGATACCTCTGTCATCCCAACCAACGTGCCCGTGCAGCGCCTTGACTCCGAGGACGAAGTTTACAAGACTGCCCGTGAAAAATACAATGCCGTCGTGGATAAAATCGCACTGTACAGCAAGGCTGGAAGGCCGGTGCTCGTCGGTACGACCTCGGTGGACATCAGTGAAAAACTCAGCCGCTTTCTCAGCTTGCGAGGCGTGAAGCACGAAGTTTTGAACGCCAAACAGCACCAGCGAGAGGCTTCCATCGTTGCCAAAGCGGGCCAACAGGACGAGAATGGCCACGGTAACGTGACCATTGCCACCAACATGGCTGGCCGGGGAACGGACATCAAGCTGGCCCCCCCTACCCTCTTCGATGTGATAAACGTGGGCAGTGGCAAAGGCGGTTACCCCTACACCCTCAAACAACGTGGCACAGACAAGGAATTTGTAATTGATGAAAAACACGAACTGGCAGGTGCTTTCCAGCTAAAGCCAGAAGCCAAGACCGTGGGTGGCCTCGCCATCGTAGGTACCGAGCGGCACGATAGCCGCCGGGTTGACCGCCAGTTGCGTGGTCGTGCAGGTCGCCAGGGTGACCCGGGTTCCTCACAGTTTTACGTGTCATTGGAGGACAACCTCATGCGGCTTTTCCAGAGCGAGCGCATTGCAGGCCTGATGGACAAAATGGGCCACCAAGACGGCGACGTCATCCAGCACTCGATGGTGACCAAGAGCATTGAACGGGCACAGGAGAAGGTGGAAGAGAACAACTTCGGCATTCGTAAAAGGCTGCTTGAATATGACGACGTGATGAACATCCAGCGGGAGGCCATTTACAAAAAACGCTACAACGCCCTGAGCGGCGAGCGCCTCCAAGTGGACCTCGACATGATGTTCCATGGCATGTCTGAAAGCCTTATTTCATCGCATAAAGAAAACTCAGACTTCGAAAGCTTCCGGCAGGATTGTATCAGCGCCTTGGGCATTGACCCAAATTTCACCGAGAAAGAATACGCCGCTGGCACGGTGGACGACCTCACTGACCGATTTTTGGAGCAGTTCTACGATTTTTACCACCGCAAGGAGCAGCAGCTCATCAGCAACTTGTTACCGACCATCCAGCAAGTATTCGAGCGGGAAGGACAGCGCTACCGCCGCATCGCAGTGCCTTACTCGGACGGAAGCAGCCGCATACTCCCCATCGCTGCCGAGCTGGAAGATGCTGTAAAATCGAAAGGCAAAAGCATCATGCGGGACATCGAAAAGGCCGCTACGCTAGCTATTTTGGATGAAAAATGGAAGGAGCACCTGCGCAATATGGACGAACTGAAAGAGTCCGTGCAGTCCGCAAGTTTTGAGCAAAAAGACCCGCTCATCATTTACAAAATGGAGGCCTACAAGTTGTTTGAAGACCTCGTTTACCGCATCAACGAAGAGGTTTCATCTTACCTCTCGCACGGCACGCTGGCCATGCCCGCCAACCAACAGGTGCAGCAGGCCCGTGAGCCACAACGGGTGGACATGAGCAAAATGCGCATCAGCCGTCCAGGAGAAGGCGGCCCAGTGTCGGAAGCCGAGGCTCGTGCCCGTGCGGCGGCAGAAGGAGCTTCTCAGCCTGTTCAACAGGAAACCATCAGGCGCCAAGAACCAAAAGTGGGCCGCAACGACCCCTGTCCATGTGGCAGTGGGAAGAAGTACAAGCAGTGCCACGGAAGGTAAAAAATGGAAAAAAATTGACTCCTAAAGTTTTAGGTCGTTAGAGGACTTAGGCACCATTAAATTGGTATTAATTGTTGTTCCGGTTGTCCTCTTATTTTGTAAGTTTTTACAAACAAAATTTTTCAATCTAACTGAAAATAAAAAGGAGGTACACATGGAAACAACATTTGTAAAACCGAATCTGCCATTGATAGCGTTTACATTAAGTGAATTTATCTGGGCAATCGGGACGGAATTAATTGCCAATTGCCTAACGACCTAAAACTACTTTGCTTATTTAAGTGCATGGCAGCAAAAGACAAATACCACGACCTTGTAAAGGATGCCCTTATAAAAGACGGGTGGAAAATAACGCATGACCCATTCAGGTTTAAGGCAGGTGAACTTGAATTTAAGATTGACTTGGGTGCAGAGCAAGTGATCGGTGCTGAAAAAGGCGATACCAAAATAGCGGTCGAAATAAAGAGTTTTCTCAGCCCATCGGCCATGCATGATTTTTACGAAGCACTTGGGTAATTCAATAGCTATCTGGTAGGATTGGAAATACATGAACCAGACAGGGTTCTTTTCCTCGCCATCCCAAAAAGGGTCTATGATATTTTTTTTCAAAAACCGGGGATCCAGTTGATTGCGCAGCGTAACAACCTTAAAATTGTTGTTTACAATATTAAACTCAAAAGAATAGAACAATGGATAAAGTAAAAAAATACGAATCCTTCATTCTCAAGATTTTGAATGATTATGCAGCTACACCTTACGCCAACTTGCCCAATGCTGAAACACAAGTAATTGCTGACAAGGAAAACCATCATTATCAGCTGGTAACCATTGGATGGGATGGCGATGAATTTGTCCACCATTGTCCGATTCATTTCGACATAAAAAATGGCAAAATTTGGTTGCAAATTAACTGGACAGACTCCGACCCTGTGAAAGCGTTGGAGGAAATGGGCGTACCTAAAACCGACATTGTCCTTGGATGGATTCCGGAAGAAGAACGTGAGTTCACGGATTTCGCAGTGAGTTAGTTAGCTTCTTTTGATACTCGACATTTTTTTATTGAATTTTTCAAACAAAACAGCATTATGAAAAACCTTTCCCTTATCCTCAATATCGTGCTGCTAATAGCAGTAGCCTATTTATTTGTTGACAAATTTTCTGGGCCGAAAAAAAAGAAGCCTACCGTTATTGAAAACCCTACTACTGGTGAGGAGGAGCCTATGCCACTGAGCATCGTGTATGTCAACATTGACACCCTGCATGAAAAAAGCACGGCCTACCAAACCATGAAAAAGCAGATTGAAAAGCAATATGCTGCAACGGAAGCATCTTTGAAGGCCAAACAAAGTTCTTTTGAAAAAGAATACAAAGAATACGCAGCCAAAGCCCAGTCCGGCACCATCACCCCCAACGAGGCGCAGAAATACGAGGAAAGTTTGGGCAAAAAACAAGATGCCATTGCCACCCAAGGAGAAAAGGCAAGCCGTGACCTGAAGGACCAAACCGAAAAATTTGACGAAAATTTTGTGGGCGACATCAAGCATTTTGCCGACTCGCTCCAACAGGCCAATGGGTACGATTACGTCCTCATCCACGGCGGAATCGTCAGCCCCATGCTTTCCGCCAACGAAAAACATGACATCACCCAATTCTTGGTTGACCTGCTCAATGCCAAAAAGTGATTTCATGGCTTCATGGTTGCATGGCTTCATGGTTGTGAACCTTTTGGCCACGAAACAGGAACCCCATGAAGCCATGGAAAGGGTCTCAATGCAATGAAACCATGAATCAATGAATCAATGAAACCATGCTCAAACCCAAATTGCTGACCGTCATTCAGGAAGGCTACACCCGCCAACAGTTCACCGCTGACCTGTTGGCGGGTGTAATCGTTGGGGTGGTAGCGTTGCCATTGGCCATTGCTTTTGGCATTGCCAGTGGCGTCACACCGCAACAGGGTCTGGTAACAGCAGTGGTAGCGGGCTTCCTCATCTCGGCCTTCGGCGGCAGCCGGGTACAAATCGGCGGCCCGACCGGCGCTTTCATCGTCATCGTTTACGGCATCGTGCAGGAGTACGGTGTGGACGGCTTGATAGCTGCCACGATGATGGCAGGCGTCATACTGATGCTGATGGGCTTCGCAAAACTGGGGTCGGTCATCAAGTACATGCCTTGGTCGCTCATCGTGGGTTTTACGAGCGGCATCGCACTTGTCATTTTTTCTTCGCAAATCAAAGACTTTTTCGGGTTAAACATGGGCACGGTACCTCCCGGCTTCATTGAAAAATGGGCAGCCTACGGCCAAAGTTTTTCTTCGATAAACTGGTGGGCAACGGTCATTGCCGCTGGCACGGCTGCACTCACCTTTTTCATGCCCAAGCTCTCCAACCGGGTGCCGGGTTCGCTGGTGGCCATCCTGCTCGCCACGGCGGCGGTGCAAATCTTCCAATTGCCCGTCGAGACGATTGCCAGCAAATTCGGGGAAATACCCTCGGCCTTCCCCTCGCCACATTTGCCCAATATCGACTTCCAAATCTTCAAAAAACTGCTCTCGCCAGCCTTGACCATAGCGCTGTTGGGGGCGATTGAAAGCCTGCTTTCCGCCGTCGTCGCTGATGGCATGACGGGTACCAACCACCGCTCCAACATGGAGCTAGTGGCACAGGGCAGCGCCAATATCGCCTCGGCACTTTTTGGTGGCATACCTGCCACGGGTGCCATTGCCCGAACGGTCACAAACGTCAAAAACGGAGGTCGCACACCCGTGGCGGGCATTGTCCATGCCATCACCCTGCTCCTCATTATGTTGTTTGTGGGCAAATGGGCGAAGCTCATTCCCATGTCCTGCCTGGCTGGAATCCTACTGGTGGTGGCATACAACATGAGCGAGTGGAAGTCCTTTGTTTCCATGCTGAAGGGGCCAAAAAACGACGTGCTGATACTCTTGGTAACCTTTTTCCTCACGGTTATTTTCGATTTGACGGTGGCCATCGAGGTGGGCATGGTACTGGCTGCTTTCCTGTTCATGCGGCGCATGGCACAGTTGTCCAACATCGAGTCCATCCGAATCGAAATGGATGATATGGATGAAAGCGACGACCCGGAAGCTATTTCAAAATTCGAGATTCCAAAAGATGTGGAGGTGTACGAGATTAACGGCCCGTTATTTTTTGGGGCTTCGCACAATTTCAAGGAAGTGATGCGCCAGATAAATGTGAATCCCAAGGTACTCATTCTTAGAATGCGGAAAGTTCCGATGATTGATGCGACGGGGTTGTATCATTTGCGGGAGTTCGTCAAGTTCCTGCAATTGCGAAAAACCAAAGTCATCCTATCCGGTGTAAACCCAGAAGTGCAAAGGGAACTGGCCGATGGTGGTTTAACTTCACTTATTGGCGAAGCCAACATCCAACCAAGTTTCCAGAAGGCCATACAACGGATGCGGGAACTGCGCTAAGTTTTATTTTTTAATTTGTTTGGCCATTTAAAATGAACCTGTATCTTTGCGCCCACATTCAAACAAATGCTGTTTGATTCAAAATTAAGTCGCGGGGTGGAGCAGTTGGTAGCTCGTCGGGCTCATAACCCGAAGGCCACAGGTTCAAGTCCTGTCCCCGCCACTAAATTTGAAAACCCCTGCAAAAGCAGGGGTTTTTTTGTTTAACGGTAACAAAGGCCGTTAACACTGACTGTCGGCATGAAACTTCGTCATGCTTACAGAAAAAAAAATTTTGCCTGTCTTCAATGTATTTATATCTGAAGACCTTACCAAGGAAGCTTTCATTCATTGGACTGATTTAGATGGGAAACGCCGCCGTATCAAAGGAGGGCTTAACCGATTTCGGACGCTCGAAGAACGCCGAGCGGCAGCTGCTATTTTAGTCGCAAAGCTGCAAGCGGAATATGTGCCGCCTTCGTCTGTGGCAGATAAAATGCTAGGATGGGTGGAGCTGAACAAAGGCACTTGGCGGATTAAATCCTATCGCTCGATACGAAGCATTATTTCCGTTTTCTTGGAGTGGCTTAAAGGACGGGAACCGACTCCCACCTTGATGCGGGATTACTTCGCTGAATTCGCCAATACTCACCATGCGAAATCACACAATGAGCACCTGCACATCATCAAAAGGGTTTTCAAGTATTTGGAAATGCCCGAATTGATGCAAGGATTGGAGACTCGAAAGGCGATTTCTACACCTGCGAAATACTTTCAGACTTACCAAATCGCAAGAATCAAAAAACACTTGTTGGAAGTGGACCCTACACTCTGGATGACTTGTCAGTTTATTTACTACTGTTTTATCAGACCGGGTGAGCTTCGGCTCGTGAAGGTGGGTGATATCCATTTCGACGAATGGAAAATCTGTGTACGGGCGAATATCAGCAAGAACAAAAAAGAGCAGTACGTAACGATTCCGATTGCATTCCGGCCCTCCCTGGAATCGCTGAAATTCCGCTCTCCTCGGGAATTTATCTTTTTCACGGATGACTGCACGAAGCCAGTGGCCATCAATCACTTCCTACGAAAGTTCCGCCGAGCACTGACGACTTTGGGCTTTGGGAACGAATACCAGCTTTATTCTTGGAAACACACCGGGGCGGTATCTGCAGTACGGGCGGGGGCAAGCTTGAAAGAGCTTCAGATTCAATTAAGGCACCACTCCCTGGAAGAGGTTGACAAATATATCAGGCAATTGGGTGTGAACGATTTGCAGGATTTGGAGGGGCGGTTTCCTGGTATATAGGAGGCATTTTGACCTTTTTGACCTTTTTGAATCTTCGGATTGGAATGCCTGTAAATGCTGGATTCTTGGAAAAAAACGAGGTTCAAAAATGGCTCAAAGGCGGTTCAAAAACGGATAAAGGCCATCCTTGCTTGGTGGTATTTCAAACCAACGCTGGATTCAGTATCCGCCTCAGCTGCTTTTTCGTTTCGCTGGGGAAATCGGAGCCAATCACCAACTGGGCATATTCCTTGGTTTCGGTGACGAGCTGGTCTTTGTGCTTGCCGAATGACCAGTAAACCAAGCCTTCTTTTTCGTACAACTTTCCTGCAAAATCTACTCGGACGGTGTCGCCACGACACAGCTCTTCGAGGTCGGGTATCGAGATGGGGAGGGTTGGGTTTTGCTCCAATTGTTTCTCGAAAATGGTGACGGTGGCTCGGATGTCGGAAAGGGCATCGTGGGCACCATCGAGGGACTGGCCGGTGTAGCGCTTGTAGGTTTCTTCGAGGCGGTGGCTGTTGACGTTTCGCTCGATTTTGAGGACATCGAGGAAGCGGGTGCCTTCTTCCGGAAAATCAATGCCGACTCGGGCGAATTCTTCCACCAGCATGGGCACATCGAAATTGTCGGAATTGTAGCCTGCGAGGTCGCTGCCGGAGAGCCACTGGGCGAAGGCTTTGGATATCTGCCGGAAAACGGGGGCATCCTTCACATCCTCGTCGGAGATGCCGTGGACGGCGGTGGCTCCTGCTGGGATGGGGATGCCGGGATTGAGGAGCACGTTTTTTTCTTCCCGCTGACCATCGAGCGTGAGCTTGACGGCCCCGATTTGTAGGATGCGGTCCTGGGCGGTGTTGACGCCTGTGGTTTCGAGGTCGAAGAAGATGATGGGATTGGTGAGTTGCATTTGAATGGTGGTTTTGGGCGAAATTAGGAAAATTTAGGAGGGGAATCCGGTTCAAGTCTCCGAGACTTGAACCAGCAGTTGCGTTGATTTTTTAGGAAGACCTTGTGCCAGCGAGTTTTAAATTAATCTCATTTTGAGGGTGTTCAATAAACTGTGTCAAGGTCTAAATCAAAATACCTTTACAGTCAAAAGAACACCTTATGAAGAAAACAAAAGTATCAATTTTCCAACCAGGGGTAGAAGAATCCTTGGTTGCCGAGCTGATGAGCGG
>JAIPBL010000094.1 GCA_021739645.1 Saprospiraceae bacterium
GCTTCCGCCGAACTGGAGTTCGGCGGCACATTGTCAAAACTCCCCCCGCCACGTCAGAATTGGAATGAGGCCGAGTTGTTGTTTCAGAAAAACCTTGTCCTGCACCGAGTCATAGTAGTGGTACTGTGCGTTTTTGCGCCCGCCCAAGTTTTGAATATCCAACGATAGCATGGTGTTTCGGCCCGCCTTGTTCCATTTACGATAGATCCGAAGGTCAACCCGAAAATAGTCGTCCAGCTTTTCTGTGAAAGCGAATTGCTGCTGAAATACCGTGTAGCCCACCGCCTTTGAAGCAGTCAAATCAATTGGCGTCTCTCGAAAGCCACCGAGCCAAGCCGCTCGGATGCTATACCCTTTGAGAATGGTTTTGCCGTTTTTTTGCTTCACAAATTCACGGCCACTTGTCAGGTTGAGGGTGTGGCCGCCGTCGTATCGAGTACGAAGCCATCCATTGCGATGGAGTCCAAGCGAAGGGTTTTCATATTCCGAGCGATAGAGCGACCCAGCAAGCAGGAAAAAGGAGTGATCGGTGAGGTATTTTTGGAGCGAGACATCAAGGCCGTAGCTGCGAGCCTCACCAGAATTTGTAAGGCGGATAACATCGTTGGGCTGAACTGAGCCAAGGTAACTTCTTGAAAAGTCGGTAAAATTTATGCTGGAAATGGCAGTTCCTCCAACTTCATACACTGGCACATTGAAAATCCCATAGTCATAAACCTCTGCTTTGAAGACCATTGAATTTTTCAACGCTATTTGGTAACCCAAAGTCAAATGATGCGCCCTTGGCACACTAGTATATTTTGTGGCATAGCTTGATGTTAGAACTTGAACAGGCAAGTATTGACTGAGACGCCCATACGCTAGAACGAGATTGCCCCGACCCAAACTATAGTTGATACTGAGCCGTGGTTCTGGCAGCACTTCTTTTCTAAGCGTCGTAATGATGCTGGCATGTACCCCAGCTACTATTTCGAATTTTTTACTCAGATTGAAATGAAATTCAAAAAATGGCTGCACTAGCCAACCCGTTGCATTGCCACCATTATTGAAATAGGCAAAATTATTTTTGAACAAAGAACGATAGGTGTCATCATTGTAAGCTGCCTCTACGCCTGCCCGCACTCGATGCCGAGCATTGATTTTATGACTAAAAATACTGGAAAAAGACAGTTTTTGCTGTCGCAAATGGTCATCCTCCCAACGCTCCCCAGTTTCCACAAAATCAGCAGTACGGTCATGCTCCAAGGCCGAGCCGATAGCCACGGTGCGTAGCACGCTATTTTTGCCGAGTGGCAAAACATGCGTCATGCCCAGTGCCCCCATCAGTGACTCAAAATCAATGTTGAAACGCTCCTTGTCAATCGTCGCCGAGTCGGTGGGAGACAGGTAGCGGTTGTAGCTTTTGCCCCCCAAACCAAACAACGTGAACTGCCCCGCCTTCAAAGTTGGCATAGCCACATTAAAAGCCACATCCTGAAACGCCGTCTCCTCGTCACCAAAATCCACGCCCATCGCCGTCAATAGTCCTGTGAACGAATACCTGTAATTTATCAAAAATGAAGGATTCTGACGACTAGCAGCTCCTGGCTGCCCACTGCCAACTGCCGAACTGCCACCTCTTAACGGCCCCTCCGCTGCCGCCTCGATGCCAATGAACCCGGCCTGTGCGATGAGTTCGTGATGCTGGTCGTTGCCCTTGCGCAGGTACATGTCCATGATGCCGCCGAGCGAGTTGCCGTACTGCGCCGGGAATGCCCCCGTGTACATGGTGGAGGTGCCGAGCAACTGGGCGCTGAGGATGTTCACGCCACCAGCCGCACCGCTGGGCCGGTCGCCGAAAGTGCCAGCATTAGCGGTATGGTTCGGGTTCACGATTTCGACGCCTTCGAGCCGCCACTGGAGGGCGTTGGGCGAATTGCCCCGCACGGAGATGATGTTCGTGCCGTCGTTCTCGCCCGCCACACCGGGGTAGGCTGTGGCTAGTCGGGCCGGGTCGAAATTGGTGGCGGGGAAGCGGAATTGTTCCTCGATGGAGAGCGTGTGGAGGCCGATTGTGTTGCCCGAGCGAGTGCCGACGGCCTTCACGACGACCGTTTGCAGGGAGTCCGTCCGCTCCCGGAGTTGGATGTTCAGCACGGTCTCCCGACCAGCCTCCACCAGCACTTCGGCGATGGTGAGGGTCTCGTAGCCGAGATGGGAGGCTTGGACTTGGTAGCGTCCCACTGGCAGTTTTTCGATAAAATAACTGCCTGATTCTGAGGAGTTTGCCCCGGTTGGATGCGCCGATTTCAACAATGAAATGGAAGTGCCAGACAGTGGTTCGCCCGTGTCGGCGTCGGTCACTTTACCACGCAGCGTCTGCCCTGGCGTTTGCGCCAGCGAAATCATTGCGATGCAAGCAAAAGGGAAAATCAGTAGTTTTTTTTTCATTTTAAAACAAGTTTGCAGTCAACGGCTGTTGTCGAAGCAGTGCGTTAACTTTGGGCAAAAATAGCACCCTCATCTGTGAATCCAGCTACCAAAAATCAACGCACCCTTCGGGAACTGCCACCACGTCGCCTCGACTGGTACACCCAGGCCGTGCTGTTGCTCGGCGACCGGGTCAGTCAAGCGGGCTGGGCGCTGCTGGCCCTCGGTTCGGTTTTCTTTTGGACGACGGCGGTCAACTCGGAGGTAAGGTACTGGTTTCAGGACAAAACCATTCACTGGCAGGACAAGCAGGGCGTCATCCTGGAGGCCGACTCGACGGCAACGATGGAGGACGGCCAGCGGGTGTGGCGCTACCTGCACTCGGTGGCCCCCGGCGATGGCTACCGCTACCGTGGCACGAGCTATTCAGTGGGCAAAAAGTTCGACGCTGGGCAGTTGGCCTACATCCGTTACGACGCCGAAAACCCTGCGACGAACTACGTCATCGGGCTGCGGCGCAGCGAGCACGCATGGTGGATCAACCTGCTCTTGCTGCTTCCAGTGCTGGGGTTCGTGTTGGTGCTGGTGCCCCTGCGGGGCAACTGGCGGGTGCTCCGGCTGCTGAAAATCGGCGATTTCACGAGGGGGCAGTTGTTTGCGAAAACCCCAACCGGGCAGGTCGAAAGTTTCGGGTCGCACGTGCTGCCGGTGTTCCGCTTCGAGTTCCGGTTCGAGCACAACGGGGCAGTGTTCCATGCCACCTGCCGCACGCCGCACCCGGCGCTGGTGGAGGACGAGGATTCGGAGAGCATTCTCTACGACCGTTTCAATCCAAGTTTTAATCTGGTGTATGACGCTGTGCCGAATTTGCCGAAAATAACGGCTGCAGGGAAGCTAGCGCCAATGGACTGGAACAAGGCTTGGGTGCTGTTTTCCCCAATGTTTTGGGTGGCGGTGAATGGGGTGTATTTGTTGCTGCGATGATTCAGGTAGATTAAGTTCATATCCGAGTTGATGTAAAAATTAACCCCAAGAATTCCGATACTTGTACTGATTTCAAAATGCGGTTATGCCTTTCAGTGCCATTTTGATAGATGATGAACGGGATTGCCTTGATTTGCTCAATTGGCAGTTGGCAACCTATTGTCCCGAAATAAAAATCCTGGCTGCCTGCAATTCTCCAAAAGAAGGATTGGAAGCCATTGCCCCGATGCTCGGGATCGAGCAAATGCGTTTTAAAAACAAATTCGAATACCGCATCGAAGTAGATAAAAAAATTGACACCCACTTCTTCCGCCTGCCGCCGCTCATTCTGCAGCCCTACGTCGAAAATGCCATCTGGCACGGGCTGCTCCACAAAACGGGCGACAACGGCAGGCTCACGGTCCATTTGAAAGCCGTACCTGGTGGCTTCCAGTGCATCTTCGAAGACAACGGCATAGGTCGGGAGAAGTCCAAAGCACTAAAAAGCCTTTCTTTCAAAAAGCGCAAATCCTACGGCATGCAAATCAGCCGGGAGCGAATCGCCCTCCTCTCCAAGCAATACTTCCAAACCGCCACCCTCGACATCGAAGACCTGAAAGACGAAAACGGCCAGGCCACTGGCACTCGGGTGACGGCGACGCTTTGCCCTTGAGGTATCAACCAAAAATGCGGTGATTTTTTTCAATCCTAAAATCAAATGCCATGCATTTCATAGATTTATGCCTGCGTTTATCCACGTTTCAAAAAATTGCCGCCCAAACAATGGCACAATACCAAATTATACTTGCAGATGACCATCAAATTATATTAGATGGGTTATGTGAAATTGTAGCGCATTCAAAGGAATTCCTTGTTGTGGGCACAGTCACTTCGGGACGAGAAGCATTGACTGCCGTTCATGAAAAAAAGCCAGACCTCTTACTCATGGACTTGAACATGCCAGGCAAAGATGGGCTGGAGGTATTACGTGAAGTCAAGAATCGCTTCCCGGAAGTGAAAGTTCTCGTACTGACGATGTATGATTCGATGGAGTTGGTACAGCAAGCACTAGCAGCGGGGGCAGACGGGTATCTGCTAAAGGAGCATGGCAAAGAAGAGCTGTTGGAAGCTTTGGAGTGTGTGATGGCAGGCGAAAAGTATTTCAGTGAAAAACTTAAAAACCGCCTACAGTCGAAACAGCACCAGTTTTCCGATGATTTTCAGCGAAAAATTTCGCTGACAGACCGTGAAACCGAAATTCTGCGATTGATTGTGGAATCATATACCAACAAGGAAATCGGGGACAAGCTGTTCATCAGCGAATTCACCGTGCAGACACACCGCCGTAACCTCAAACGGAAGTTAAAAGCGGAGCATACGGCAGACCTCGTGCGGTTTGCTTTTGAAAACGGAATTTTAGAACAATAGATCTCAAATTTTCAATCCTCAGCCATATGACAAGTTCAATACAAATAAGAACCCTCCTCAATTTCATATTTTGTTTGTTTTTGACGATACCTGCTTTTTCGCAACCGCCGAGACCAAGCAGTCCTCCTGGCCGTTCGCCGGAAGAAATCAAAAAAGGCATATCTGAGCTTACTGCACAACTGAACAAAGCCACCGCCGATACCGCCAAAGCACGCCTGACCTTGGAGCTGGCCAACCTCACCGCCTACCAGGATGCCAACGCCGGGCTGGAATTGTCAAAACAAGCCATCGCTCTGGCAGAAAAAACCGGCGATGAAAAGGCGATGCTCAACAGCTACCTGGCCATTGGCGGCATCCTGCAACGGTTGAACCGCTTTGATGAGGCGCTGGAGTTTTTAAAAAAAGGGATACCGCACATCGAAAAAGCAAAACGGCCCGACCTGGCCGGGATGTGCTACGGCAATATTGCCCAGATTTACATGCGCCAGGGCGTGTATGAAAAATCCCTGGATTTCTACCAGCAAAGTCTCGCCGAACTGGAAAAACAGCCCGCCAACCCGGACCTGAAAGCCATGACCCTGCAACAAATCGGCTACCTCTCCATGCGGATGAACAAGCCGGGCGATGCTGCTCGCTATTTTGAAAGCGCAATTGCCATTTGGGAGAAGGCGCAAAACTGGCCCCGGCTGCAAGGTACTTACCAGAACCTCGGCAACGCATACTCCAAACTCGGCGATGAAACGGCAGCCGCGGCGGCTTACGACAAATCAGCCAAAGCTGGCGAACGGGTTAAAAAAAAAGACTGACTTACGGGGAAGCAGCGCAGTTGCTGGATGATGCCCGGCAGGCTGGCAACAAAGCGCAGGAAGCCAATGTGCTGAACCGAACTTCCAACCTGTTGCGGGAAGAGGGAAAATTTGAGCAGGCTATGCCGCTCCTCCAACAAGCCCTTTCCATTACCCAGGCGCTGGACTTGAACGACCTCACCTTCAATATTTACAAAAGCCTGCACCATTGTTACCTGCAAACGAACCAACTGCAGAAGGCTTATGAATACAACCTCCGGGCAGGAGAAATGGATGATTACCTGCTCAATGAGCAACGCATGAATGCCTTCGACGAACTGGAAGTAAAATACCAAACCGCCGAAAAAGAAAAGCAGCTTGTCCTTGCGGAAAACGAGAGTCTGCTCAAATCCCGGGAACTGCTGAAAAGCCGTTGGGCCATCGCATTGTTGGTCATTGCACTGCTGATAGCAGCACTGCTCACTCGCCATTTTCAACAAAAGAAAAAATTCGCCCAGCTGATAGCCATACACAACCAGGTGCGGCACGAGCAGGAACTCAAGCAATTGCAGCAAGAACAAGAATCCGCTGCGGTAAAGTCACTGTTCATTGGGCAGGAGCAGGAGCGGCGCCGCATCGCCAACGAGCTGCACGACAGCCTAGGTGGGCTGCTGTATTCCATGCAATTACAACTTTCAAAAACGCCCAATTCAGTTGCCGCCCTACGCCCTATCCTCGAAAACGCCATTGCCGAAAATCGCCGGATTAGTCAAAACCTACTGCCAGCGACACTTGCCCGGCTCGGTCTTCTGCCAGCTTTGAGGGAATGGGCAGAGCAATTTGAAAAGACATACACCTTGCCCGTCCACCTCGACCTCCCAGAAAATGACCTGCCCCTACCGGATGAAATAGCCACTTCCCTGTTTCGCATTGCCCAGGAACTGATGAACAACGCCGCCAAACACGCCGGAGCTTCCCGCATCGCCCTCCACCTGCATCCCGGCGATGAAACCCTTTCTCTGCTCGTGGAAGACAACGGCGCCGGTTTCGACCCCGGCCAGCAGACTGCCGGTTTTTTGAAAACCGTAAACTCCCGCACCCAACTGCTCAAAGGCAAGTTGCACGTGGACAGTCAGCCGGAAAGGGGGACGACGGTTATAGTGGAAATACCCTTCCCTGTGGGTTAAAATTACTCACAAGTGAGTATAGGCGGGGGCTGGCAGGCGGGGTAATTTTGACTCAAGAAATTAACCGGTCAAGTTACCATGACGGCACTCATACAATCGCCCGACATCGGCATACAGGTTTCCGGAGAGGTGCTTTTTGTTCCTCAATCCGAAATCCTTTACATCCTGGCAGAAGGAAGCTACTGCCGGGTGGTGCTGCACGACAAGCGCCGTTTCACCCTGGCCCGCAAGCTGGGCGACGTGGAAAAGTCGCTACCGGAAGGTTTTCTGCGAGTGCATCATTCGCACATCATCAACCTGCTGCATGTGGTTAGTTTCGTTAAAAACGAGAACGGCTACCTCGTCATGTCGGATGGCGAGGAGCTGCCGGTGAGCAAGCAGCGGCGAAAGGCGCTCCTGGAGCGGTTCAGGATGCTATAAGTGTCAGTTACTAACTCAAAACAGTCAACCACCTTCTCAGAACTGTCATTTACTAATTGGGGGAAATGGCCGGGCAGGGAAACCATAATTTTGCCAGCATACCTATGACCTTTCTCTCCAAATGAAGATTGAATTATTTAACCCCAAAGGACATTTTTTCGCACTGAGTTTTGGATGCCTCTGAAATAACGGCATAATGGGCTATGGATTTGTTCAATATTCGGTAGTGAGGAATTCCAAGATGATTATGAAGTTATTGGGCAGTCGTTTGAAAAGTGGGTTTGAGGGGAATGATATTGGGTAATATCACAAACTACTTTTGAATCGTATTCCAAAAATAAGGTGTTTAGAATGACATTTCCGTCTTGTTTTTACCAGTCGGAAACCAGTTTCTCCCAAAGAAGAATGCTTGCGATTGCTATCATCTGCCACCATGTCAGAACCTAAATTCTATTGTCATGAAGACAAACCACTTTGAATGGAATAAAGCCTGCACTCAGAATGCACTTATAGAGAAAGAGCATCAAACTCACTTATCTGATTCTGCCAATAAAAACAACGCTGTAATTGCCATACTTTCCAGAAAGAAGTTTTCGAGATGTCTGTTTCTGCTTTGTTGTTTGGGGTATTTCCTTCCTATTGCAAGTCTGAAAGCACAAACGGAGTTGGTGAAAGACATCAATTTGGGAGCATCAGCCAGTATTAATCCTCAAAATATCACCGAAGTAAATGGTGTAGTATTTTTTACTGCTAATGACGGAATTAATGGCCGTGAACTATGGAAAAGCAACGGAACTAGTGCAGGTACAGTTCTAGTCAAAGACGTCTATCCTGGAGCCGAAAGTTCAAACCCGTCTAATTTGACTAATGTTAATGGAGTGCTATTTTTCAGTGCCTATACCATTACTAATGGATACGAACTATGGAAAAGCGATGGTACCACATCTGGGACGGTTTTGATAGACATTAATCCCGGCTCTCAAAGTTCCTCCCCTATCAATTTTTCAAGCGTAGGCGGCATGCTTTTTTTCAGTGCCCCTGCTGTCGGTACTGAAAATGAACTATGGAAAAGTGATGGGACTAGTGCTGGGACTGTTATGGTCAAGGACATTAACCCTGGAGTTGGAGGGGCATACCCTTCAAATCTAACCAATGTAAATGGGATGCTTTTTTTCAGCGCTGATAACGGAACAAATGGTTCAGAACTATGGAAAAGCGACGGAACCAGTGCAGGGACTGTTATGGTCAAAGATATTTATCCTGGGTCTGGTCATTCCAATATTAATAATCTGACCAATGTAAATGGGATGCTTTTTTTCAGCGCTGATAACGGAACAAATGGTTCAGAACTATGGAAAAGCGACGGAACCAGTGCAGGGACTGTTATGGTTAAAGACATTCGGACAGGGGTATCCAGTTCAAGTCTTTCCAATTTTACAGATGTGAATAATGTGCTGTATTGCCGTGCTAATAATGGCACTAATGGCATTGAGCTGTGGAAAAGCGATGGTACTAGTGCAGGTACAGTTATGGTTAAAGATATATACCCAGGCAGCAGCAGCTCAAACATTTCAAACCTGACTAACTTAAACGGAGTACTACTTTTCCGTGCTACTGATGGCACCAATGGTATTGAGTTGTGGAAGAGCGATGGCACAAGTTCAGGAACCGCTATGGTAAAAGACATTTACCCTGGAATCAACAATTCCAACCCTACCTATCTTATTAACGTTAATGGATTACTATATTTCACTGCTACTGACGGCGTCTCTGGATTTGAGTTATGGAAAAGCGATGGCACTATTTCAGGTACGACCTTGGTAAAAGACATTTATCCTGGAATTACAAACTCCTCCCTTTTGTATCTTACCAGCGTTAATGGGGAATTTTATTTTAGTGCAAATGATGGAATTAATGGCACTGAGCTATGGAAAAGCAATGGAACTAATATCGGTACCGAAATAGTGTTTAATTTTTTAAATACATCTCAACCATCCTTACCTTGGTATCATGCTAAATTAGGTGGGGAGCTATATTTCAATGCCGATGACGGTAATGTGGGAAGAGAACTTTGGAAAAGTGATGGTACCCTTAGTGGAACTGTCTTAGTCAAAGACATTCGACAAGGAGCTGGAGCCGGAGCTAATCCCAACTATCTAACAAATATGAATGAGGTACTGTATTTCAGTGCATATGATGATATTGGTGGTACTGAGTTATGGAAAAGCGACGGCACTGCTGCTGGGACAGTTATGGTCAAGGATATTAGGCAAGGAGCATCGGGATCTACCCCGTCATACTTAACAAACATGAATGGTTTGTTATATTTTGTTGCCGATGACGGCGTCTCTAGTAGAGAGCTTTGGAAAAGCGATGGGACTGCGAGTGGGACAGTCATGGTTAAGGACATATCCCCAGGAGTTAACGGATCATATCCATCCAATCTTACAAACGTGAATGGGGTTCTTTATTTCACAGCCAATGATGGTATAAATGGCTTGGAGCTATGGAAGAGTGACGGCACAAGTTCAGGAACCGTTATGGTTAAAGACATTTACCCTGGAATCAACAATTCTAACCCTAACTATCTTACGAATATCAATGGGTTACTATATTTTACTGCCAATGACGGCGTCACCGGTATTGAGCTTTGGAGAAGTGACGGAACAGTGGCCGGGACGGCCATCGTCAAGGATATTCTAATTGGTTCAGGTAATTCCAGTCCTGATAATCTTACTAATGTAAATGGAACATTGTATTTTTCTGCAAATGATGGCATCAATGGTATTGAGCTGTGGAAAAGCAATGGCTTTGCAGTGGGTACAATACTTATAAAAGATATTCAGGCTGGATCAATAGGTTCCGATCCTACATATCTTGTCAATATTAACGGGGAGTTATATTTCCGAGCTTTTGAACAGACCAACGGGAACGAGTTATGGAAAAGTGATGGTACCGAAAGCGGAACCACTATGGTCAAAGACATCCAATCTGGAACATCCAGTTCTAACCCTGGTTTTCTCACAAATGTCAACGGGACGCTATATTTTAATGCAAATGATGGTATCAATGGCTATGAGCTATGGAAAAGTTACGGCACTGCATCAGGTACAACTTTAGTAGATGACATTCACCCAGGAGGAAACTCAGGTCCTGGTTATATGAAAAATATGGATGGAGTCTTATTTTTCGATGCTGATGATGGCATACACGGTTTTGAGCTTTGGAGAACGTCTGGCAGTTGTTTAGCGCAAACTTGGTATTTAGATGCCGATGCAGATGGTTACGGAGACCCAGACCAAGCCATTTCCCCTACTTGCACACAACCCTCCGGATACGTGGACAATGACGCTGATTGTGACGATTCCGACCCGCTTGAGTATCCTGTCCAAGCTTGGTTCATCGATGCAGATGGCGACAACTATGGCGCCTCAGTTATTGTCCAATGCGAACGCCCAGCCAATGGCAAAGTACTCGCCGAGCTTGCCGCCGGAAGCACAGGCACAGACGATTGCAATGATAGTGACCCCAACGAATTCCCAGGCCAAACCTGGTATATTGACGCAGACAGTGATGACTATGGAGCTTACTCGGTCGTTCAATGTTCAAGGCCTACTACTACCAATTTTTCAGGAGGAAATGAGGAAAAAGTCAAGGGTGATACTGCTTTTTCAAGTGCCAAATCCACAATCATCGGCTACTTGTTATCAGAGTTAAGTGGCAATGGCACGGACGATTGTAACGATGCTGACGCTGATGAATTTCCTGGGCAATCCTGGTTCATAGATGCCGATGGCGATGACTATGGCGGCTCTTCTGTTGTTCAATGCGGACGTCCTGCCAATGGCTACGTTCTTGCTGAACTCGCTTCCGGCAGTACCGGTACAGACGATTGTGACGATACAGATGTGAATGAGTTCCCCAACCAAACATGGTATCCTGATGCCGACATGGATGGATGGGGAGGTTCGCTAATCAGCCAATGCGAACGGCCAATAGGCTATTTTATCATCGGTGAACTGGCAAATGGTAACAATGATTGCGATGACAACGACGCCAATGAGTTTCCTGGCCAAAACTGGTATCCAGATTCAGATATGGATGGATGGGGAGGTTCGCCTACCACACAATGCGAACGGCCAACGGGATATTTTCTCCTGAGTGAATTAAATAACGGCAACGGTGACTGCGACGACACGGACCCGATCGAACACCCAGGCCAGATATGGTTCATCGATGCCGATAACGATAACTATGGTGTTTCATCCATTACGCAATGCGAACGGCCCACGAGTGGGAAAACACTCGCCGAACTCGCCGCTGGCAGCACCGGTACGGATGACTGCGACGACACTGATGCAAACGAACACCCAGGCCAGACCTGGTACATCGACGCCGATGGAGACGATTACGGTATCTCATCTCTCACCCAATGCGAGCGTCCCACCAATGGGAAAGTACTCGCCGAACTTGCCGCTGGCAGCACCGGTACGGATGACTGCGACGACACGGATGCAAACGAACACCCAGGCCAGACCTGGTACATCGACGCCGATAACGATGACTATGGTATTTCATCCGTTACGCAATGCGAGCGTCCCACCAACGGGAAAGTGTTTGCCGAACTTGCCGCTGGCAGCACTGGCACGGACGACTGCGACGACACGGATCCCATCGAATTCCCCGGCCAAACCTGGTATGTGGATGCCGATGACGACGATTACGGCGCCTCCTCCATCATTCAATGCGAACGCCCAACGAACGGTTTTCTGCTATCTGAACTGAGCGGTACCGGCACCGATGACTGCAATGACACCAATGCTGACATTCATCCCGGCGCCATTGAGGTGTGCAACGGCCTCGATGACGACTGTGATGGTACCACTGACGAGGGCGTAACCATTACTTACTATGCCGATGTCGACGGCGACACCTACGGCGACCCTGCCATGACCATGCAGGCCTGTACCGCCCCCTCCGGATACGTGTCCGACAACACCGACTGCGATGATACTGACGCAAACGAATACCCCGGCCAGACCTGGTATCCGGACGTGGATGTGGATGGATGGGGCGGCGCCCCAAATGTTCAATGTGAGCGCCCGGCTGGATTTTTTGTGCTTGCAGAATTAACCAACGGCATCGATGATTGCGACGATGCCGACCCGTTGGAATTCCCCGGCCAGACCTGGTTCATTGACGCCGATGACGACGATTACGGGGTTTATTCCATCGAGCAGTGCGAGCGCCCAACCAACGGCTTCCTCCTCGCCGAACTCGCTGCTGGTAGCACTGGCACCGACGATTGCAACGATGCCGACCCGCTCGAATTCCCAGGCCAGACCTGGTTCATTGACGCTGATGACGACGATTACGGGGTTTCTGCCATCGGGCAGTGCGAGCGGCCTGTCAACGGAAAAATACTCGCCGAACTCGCCGCCGGTAGCAGCGGAACGGACGACTGCGACGATGCAAACGCCACCATCAACCCCGGCGCCAGCGAAGCCTGCAACGGCCTCGACGACGACTGCGACGGTGTCATTGACGAAGAAGCGCCCGATACCTGGGCAGTGCAAGCCTCCGGCACCAGCAACGGGCTGAGCACTCTCTGGGTAGCCGATGCCAACAACGCCTGGGCCGTGGGCGACGCCGGTACCATTTTGTACTGGGACGGCAGCGCCTGGAGTGCACAAACCTCCGGCACGAGCGACAACCTTTCAGGAGTCTGGGGGCTCAGTGCCACGGACGTATGGGCCGTCGGGCAAAACGGCACCATCCGGCATTGGGACGGCACGGCCTGGAGCGGCCAGACTTCCGGCACTTCGAACTGGTTCTATGACGTGTGGGGGATTGATGCCACCCATGTCTGGGCAGTGGGCCAGTCTGGTGTGATTCGCATGTGGGACGGCACTTCCTGGACCACGCAGAGTTCCCCCACCAGTACAAATATCTATGACGTATGGGGGCCAGCATCGAACAATGTATGGGCGGTCGGGCACAATGGAATTATTCATAAATGGAATGGCTCCTCGTGGAGTTCACAAACCCCACTTTCCGCTACCTACCTTGCCTGTGTTTGGGGTACAGATGCAAACAATGTCTGGACAGTGGGTAGCGATGGGCTTATTTTCAAATGGAACGGCTCGGCGTGGACAGCGCAGACCTCCGGTACCTCCCAATACTTATCCGGGCTTTGGGGCGTGGATGCCAACAATATCTGGGTAGTAGGCGGGAGCGGCACCATCAAAAAATACAACGGAACAAGCTGGAACACCCAAACCTCCGGCACTTCCAGTGCCCTGAATGATGTGTACGGTGCTGATCCAGACAATGTCTGGGTATCGGGTGCTAGTGGCCTCATCCTGAATTATTCCGGCGTAGCTACCTGGTATCCAGATGTGGACAACGATGGCTTCGGGGATATGAATGCAGGCATTCCAGCTTGCATTCAACCTACAAATTACATTGCAGACGGCACGGACTGTGACGACACCAATGCGGACGTCCACCCCGGTGCTACGGAGATTCTCAACGGCCTCGACGACGACTGCAACGGCTACACAGATGAGAACAGCTTCTGGGTAAGTGACCCGGCTTTTAACAATACCCTCTGCAATGATTGTCAACCGGGCGATATGGAAGCAATATCTGACGGGATGGGCGGCATGATAGCTGTTTGGGTGCAAGGCAGTAATGGGGCTGGCACCCAGGATATCTATGCACAGCGAATTGATGCCAATGGCAATGCACTTTGGGGATGTTCAGGTATATTAGTCAGCGGGGCAGCTGAAAACCAAGGGTTGCCAAAATTAACAAATGATGGTAGCAATGGCGCCATCATTACCTGGATAGACCACCGGAATGAACCTATCCCAAACGGGTCGTACATTGACATTTATGCACAGCGGATCAACAGCGCCGGGGTTGTTCAATGGACTGCCGATGGGATTCCTGTTTGTGAGGCAAATGGGGGGCAGCTTGGGCCAGTCATTTCTGAAGACGGAAACGGCGGGTGCTACATTGTGTGGAATGATCAACGACCAAATGCTTATGGTTTATATGGGCAACGGATTGATGCCGGTGGCAATATTCAATGGACGCAAAATGGGGTTGTACTGCTTTCAAATACGAGCTGCGATTGTAGCGTAGGTGGCTCAGGCATTGATATCGTTTCCAATGGGTCTGGGGAAGCTATTATTGCATTTCAGACAACCCAGACGAACGACCCCGATAAATATGTCAAAGCCATCCGCTTCGATGGGACAGGGGATGTGGTCTGGAGTACGCTCCTTTTCAGCGATAACATCAACCTTGATTACGTTCAAATCGTAACCGACGGCGCAGGCGGTGGCATCGTTTCATTCAATCACCGCAATGGCGGAAATGGTGGCAATGGCAGTAGTGACCATATCTATGCCCAGCGGGTAGATGCAAGCGGAGTCAGGCAATGGGGGACCATTTCTGACCCAATCCCTATCTGTCAGACTTTAGCCTTTTCCAATTATCAACCTCTGGTTGCCGATGGAAATGGTGGAGCAATCCTGGCATGGGTTGATTACCGTACTGGTAATGGCACCACTGATATTTACTCTCAAAAGATAAACGCTTCCGGTCAAATCCAATGGCCTTCCAATGGTATCCTGGTTAAAAATTCAATTTATGCTGGCTGGGGTCCCACCAAATTTTTGGTATCCAATGGCGCCGGAGGAGCTTTTGTTGGGCTTCCTTATTATTCAGAATTAAGAGTCCAACAAATCAGCAGCAGTGGCAGCCTGCTATGGGGGGGGAATGGAAAACTTGTTTCAAATGCGGGTTCTGCTGCATTTGTTTTGGTAAATGATAACAACTGTGAAACGACACTTGGTTTTTTTAGAACCGGTTCTGATGATTTTGTCGCATCCAAAATCAGCTGCGCTGGCAACCTCATCGGGCGAGACGCCTACGTTCGGCTTTCACCAAAAGCATTCCTCCAAGGCCCCTACAATGCTGGCCTGATGAGCGACAACCTCCGTTCAGCCAGTCTCATTCCCACCACGGAGCCATACACCGGACTGGGCTTCACCCATGTCGGTGGTGGAGGTGGTGAAATGGTTGCCTCCAGTGTGTTCACCACCACCGGCAACAATGCCCTCGTGGATTGGGTGTTCCTGCAACTCAGGGACAAAAACAACAGTGCCACCGTGCTGCATACCCGGTCAGCACTGGTGCAACGGGATGGAGACATTGTGGATGTGGATGGTGTTTCCCCGGTGTTTTTTGCGGGGCGGGATCCGGATGATTATTTCATCACGGTCAAGCATCGCAACCACTTGGGTGTGATGAGTGCCAATGCTTTGAGTGCATCAATGATTTCTTGTCCGATTGATTTCACGACGGGCATGACGCAGGCTTTCGGGACCAATCCCATGGTCAACCTCGGCAACAGCTCCTTTGGCCTTTGGGCCGGTGATGCCAATGGTGATGGGAAGGTGTACGACAACCTCGTCCCCTCTGATGCACAGGCCATATCGGGCGCTGTCCTCGGCCACCCCGGCAACACGGGGTTCTTCGGTTCCGGCCCCGTCACTAACTTCAACGGCTTCATCAACGCTTACGAACGAACGGACATCAACATGGACGGCAAGGTGTACGACAACCTCGTCCCTTCCGACCGACAGTCCGTTTCCTCCAATGTCCTCGGACACCCCGCCAATACGGGGTTCTTCGGATCCGGCCCCGTGACCAATTTCAACGGATTAGTCGAGCAAATAGACCCTTGAGCGATGGGCTACTTGTTGAAATCCGGCCTACAGTCAGTTCACTTTTTTATAAAACACAATCGCAGCATGAAAAAAATAATCATCATACTTCCGTTTCTATTCACGGCTGTGTTTGGCTTGGCACAGCAGCAGCGTATCGGCGTGAGCATCATAGTTTCCACTTCCCCAAACCCCGGCAAGCGACAGGTTTCCGTCAACTACACTGCCCTGAACGGTGACTTCAAGGCCAGCGACGGAACCAACAAGTGGAATGGACAGACTATCACCTTGGGCTGGCAGAACGTCAACGGAATGACACCCAGCAGTCCAAACCCCAACATCACCGCTTTCGACGCTCCATCTGCCTTCGACTTTGTCGACCTCTTTTCCAACCCGGGCCCGAGCGACATCACATCGTTTACCCTGAACCAAGTTGGGGGCACTGACGACGGAAATATATACACGGCATTCGTCGTCAATAACAACCCAATACAAACCCTTTTGCAAGGGGTAACTATTACTGTCTTCACCTTCGACATTCCAAACACCTGGACTAGCGGGTCTATCTTTCTATTGGAGACCCAGCCCCCCGGCCCGCCCTTCGGGCTCTCCCCCGTCGTCCTGAACAGCGTGTGGGGACAGGTCTGGGACGGGCTGCCTGCCAACTCCCCGCTCCCCATCGAGCTAACCCAGTTCGCTGCACGCCCGCTCAACGCCACCGATGCCCTGCTCAACTGGGAGACTGCCAGTGAAATCAACTCCTCACACTTTGAAATCGAACGCTGCACGGATGAGGGAAAATGGAAGTATGTTGGTAAGGTGGAAGCTGCCGGACAGAGCAGTGAAGAACTCCGCTATGATTATGTAGATGTCCGGGTGTTCAATGCTGATAGTCCTTATTTTCGGTTTTACTACCGCCTGAAAATGGTGGACTTCGACGGCAGCTACGAATACTCCAAGGTCGTCAGCGTCGAATTCCCAAACGACCAATTCCGCCTCACCATCACTCCCAACCCCAACAACGGGCAATTCACCCTGAACATCCAAAACCCCGAAGAAGCACCCTTGACAGCTCGCCTGGTGGATTCCGCCGGGCGGGTTGTCCGGGTGTTTTCGACCGAGGAGGAGGTGTCGAAAATGACGAATGAAATACCGCTGTCTGCTGGTATCTACTATTTATTGGCAGAATGCGGCGGGGAAACTTGGCAAGAGAAGGTAGTGGTGCAGTGATTTTTTTGCAAGAAGAATAATTCCCGCTTTATGCAAATTAGGAGTTGAAACGGTGTCTTCTGACCTCAGAGAGGTCATTTTCGCTGTTCCCTACTCCTAATCGTACAATACTATAGTACCGTTATTTACAGGATGAGTTTTGATTTTTGCGGCTTTGCAGCGAAGTTCCTCCCGCAGATTTTGCAGATTTACGCAGACGTGTACTTGATTTTTCCGAAGGAAAAATCTGCGTAAATCTGCAAAATCTGCGGGAGGAAAAAAACTCAATCAGTTTGTCAATTCACTATAGTTTTTGAGAACACCTGGAACGACTCGCCTGCAATAGCCGCAGGCGAGTTTTTTATTTTTTTTTGGCGCAGGTTTTATCGCCCTCCACTATCATGTCTTTTTCAGAAATCAGATAAAATTGGATTGCAATTCCAAAAATATCCGATAATTTTGGAATCAAAATCCAAAATTATCGAAAATGCTGTTCCAAAGAAGCTTACTGCCTGCCATTGAAAACCACCTATCGGACAAACGCCACACCATCATCACAGGGGCGAGACAGGTGGGCAAGACCTCTGTGCTAAAACTGATTCACCAGAAATTGAAATCCGAAGGGCAGCAGGTCTTTCAGTTGACGCTTGAAGACAGCCGAGTGCTGCACAGCATCAATGAGCACCCTGACCAGGTCTTCGAGCACGTGCCTATTTTGCCCAAGCCCGCCCAAACCGGCGTTGCCGACCAGCGGCTTTACCTGCTCATTGACGAAGTACAGTACGCTGCCGACCCTACCCATTTCCTGAAATTCCTGTACGACAAATATGAGGGCAACCTGAAGGTGGTGGCCACTGGGAGCAGTGCTTTTTATATTGACCGCAAGTTCACCGACTCTCTGGCTGGACGCAAACGAGTCTTTCAACTCTACCCACTTTCGCTGGACGAATACCTGACTTTCAGAAACGACAAAGGGTTGTTGGATGAAATAGCTTACATGCAGGAGCGCCCCTCCTTTATCTCGCCAAGAATGGCGGAACTGAAGGCCATTTTCTATGAATACCTGACTTTTGGCGGGTATCCTGCCGTGGCATTGGAGCCTAATTTTTCGGAGAAAAAACAACTGCTGAATGAACTAAAAAATGCCTACGTCAAAAGGGACATCGCAGAATCCGGTGTGAGCATGGAGGCAAAGTTTTTCCTGCTCTTCCAGCTTTTGGCCGACCAAACAGGCAACCTGGTGAACCGTCATGAACTCTCAAAGACAATTCAAGTGGACACGAAAACAGTGGACAACTACTTGTACGTGCTGGAAAAATGCTACCATGTCCACCTGCTCAAGCCATTTTTCAGGAACCTCCAAAAGGAGTTGACCAAAATGCCAAAAGTCTATTTCAACGACCTCGGCTTGCGCAATGCCTTGCTCAATCGCTTTGAACTTGTGGAAACCCGTGCCGACAAAGGAGCATTGCTCGAAAACTATTTTTTCATCCGATTGCGCCAGCAATACGAAACAGACCAACTGAGATTTTGGCGAACAACTGACCAGCAGGAAATAGATTTTGTGGTGGAAACCAGTTTCGGAGAGGGTAAAGCTTATGAGGTAAAATGGAATAAACAGGGCTTTAAGCCTGAAAAATTGACAAAATTCACGGATGCCTATCCACAGTTCCAGTTGATGGGCTTGGACGAGGCCGATTTTTTTGTAAAAATATGATTCGTGTATCTGCCACTCCGTCCCGTTACAACCCCAGCTTTAATCACGTGTATGATGCGGTGACCAATTTGCCGAAAATAACTGCGGCAGGCAAGCTGGCGCCGATGGACTGGAGCAAGGCTTGGGTGCTGTTTTCGCCAATGTTTTGGGTGGCGGTGAATGGGGTGTATTTGGTGGTGGGGTGAACATTGAAGATTGGCAGCCATCAAGTTCGTAAATCTTAAATCACTCCACCTTCACCAGCTTTCCTGTTTGCAGTACCCGTCCTTCTTCCCTCACTTCGTAGAAATAGAGGCCGGGGGAGCTGAAGCCTGCACAAGGGGTTCCAACTAGAACTGGTATTTTGGTTGGGTATATGGATTTTTTTAGAAACACTATAGCTTACTTAATCAGGAGTTTTTCTACCCAGCATTTGCCACTTTTACTTTTTAAGATGACATAGTAAATTCCAGAAGGATAACTTGCCACGTTGATGGTCAGGCCAACCCCAAATTGAAATATCTCAACGGGTTTTGAAAAATAGATCCGCCCATAAACATCGCTTATTTCCATTTGGTAATTGCTATTCAGCACATAAGACCCATTAAATAAAACATTAAAATAGCTACTTGCCGGGTTCGGGTATATAAAAAACTTGGAATCATGGTTGGTGATTTCTTCGGCATTTGATAAAATAGTATCAATCTGAAATGTTATGAACCGCTGCACATATCCCTTCTTTATGCCATAGCCCCACTCCTCCGCTTCAAAGCCAAAGGCATACTTGCCGGGAGCGGTGGGCTTTTCCCATGTCAAGCAACAAGCCAACGAGTCTGTAGCGTCGGGTAGAAAGTACCCTGTGGCGGGGACTGGGATGAGTTTTTCAACAATACTGTCGGCACCATCAAAATCCGTTATCAGCAGGTTATGAGTTATTACACCATTGTTAACATGAATATCATCTAGTTGCGAGCCCCAAAAAGGAGAAATATTTTCGGAAAAACTGGGGTGGTAGGAACCTAAAATGCCTGCTTTGAGTATAAATGGCTGTTGGTCAGAGTCTTCCATGTTAAAAATATCCGAAATCCAACTACTGTCCGAGTAGGTGAAGCTGTAAAAACCCGTATCTTGATATGAATGATATCCGAGGTAATAATTCAAAAAAGTAAATGGCCCGACATGCAAATTTTCTCCGCTAATCGTATCACTTGTGCCGTCTCCCCATTCCATTATAATAGTGGGGCGTATATCCTTTGTAAGAGTGGTAACATAAGCCTGCAAATATTTCCCAGTTGAAGCACTACTCATACTCAAAATGACATCGCCCGCAATAATACCTTGTGCAAGACAGCAATTAATTGATAGTGTCAAGAAAAAAATCAAAACATTTATTTTCATATCATTGGTATTAAGAATAGTGCCAAAGAAGATTTAACTCCTTTGGCACTTAAAAGATTTATTGACGAACAATCTTGGCGTTGTAAACCTTTCCATCAACAACCACTTTAGCAAAATAAAGCCCTGAATTCAATTTTGAAAGGTTAAGTTGAAGCCGACTGTCAACAATAGCCTCATAAGAATCATGAACGACCCTGCCAGACGTGTCGTAAATCTTGATGCTTATTTGGACATTAGTATGGTTGAGAATTAGGACAACCTGTCCCGAAGTAGGATTCGGCTCTACACTAACATTAAAAGTATTCGATTTTTCATCAATAGCATTCACTGAAAACACATTTTCCATATTCAGCCCAGCTATAAATGCGTCTTGAGCACCTGCACCTATCACGCCCTGAAAATAGGCCGGATATCCTGGGTCAATCAATGGAAAATTACCTGCACTAGCGGTAAACCCCGTCATAAACAAAGTTTTGCTCGCAAATGCAAGGCCACCAATTTGCTCTCCACCTGCCCCGCCGAAATAGGTTGAATATATCAACTCATTATCCGGGTTGAAGCATACGACGTAAAGTTCCGTACCTCCCCTGTGTTCAGCATCTTCTACATCGCAATCGAGAACATCGTTATCTTGGAAAAAGGCATTATTGTCCGGTGGACAAATTGGAAAAAAGGCACCATTCGTCGGAACTTGGCAGTAGTAATCAGGGTTGTTTTGCGGGATAGAGCATAAGGTATTTGCGGAAAAATAAAGGGAACCTCCCTCTCCAAAAACTAGCCCATATTTGCTAACAGGTTCGTCTCCTCCGCAAGTAAAACCGGTAGACCAGCCAATAAGCCTGTCATTGAATTTTATTAAAAGAGGGGACACACCTACATTTTGTTGAGAATAACCGTCCTGTTCATGGTCTGGGAAAACGGCAACATTATTGGACAACCCGACAATTGCAAAACTATTGGGATTGGAAGGGTCGACAACTATTTTTCCAGTTTTTAAATTACCAATGACACTCCAAGCTCGTTCAGTCCTGTTACCCCCCAAATAGGTTGACCATTTGAGGACACCATTCGAACCAAATTGAACTATAATTAGGTCTCCTTCGTTGGCAGGGCTATTATTGAAAGCCCCTGCATACGCCTGATTAAAAGCCCCTCCTGGAATACAATCTGGAAATTCGCCAGAATCCAACGTGGGCACGCCACATGGTGTTGACTGTGCAGCATTTCCAGGTGTGTTGGTGTTACCCAGCAGGAATATATCATTATTGCTTCCTATCTCAATATCAGCAAAAACTTCTGTAAATTCTCCCCCGAAATATGTACCCCATTCTTGTTCATTCGACTCGTCAAACTCCAAGATGAATGCATCGCTTGCTCCTCCGCTGCTCATATTATTCAGCTTATTTTGATAATAGGCTCCCGTCTTGTCATGTACTGGGAATTGGCTATTACTTTCCGTATTGCCAACGATAAATACATTATCGTTTCCGTTAACGGCAATGCCTAGCCCAAAATCATTGGTGTTGCCACCCAAATAGGAGGACCATTTTAGGGTGGTTCCGCCCTTGTCTATGCGGGCAGCAAATGCATCCGATGCGCCTTTGATTGAAATTCCAGTAGGATTTACTGGCATATCTGTACTTTGAGTGGTGCCAACTATATATACATCACCAGTTGAATTAAAAGAGATATCCGATGCCCGTTCGGTATTTGACCCCCCAAAATATGTAGTCCAAAGTGGTTCATAATCGCTATCAAACTTGGCTATAAATGCATCCTTTCCGCCAGAAAGATTTGGGAAAAGTGATGAATTGGTAATGGTAGGAAGCACTTTGGTGTTTGTTTCGCCATAAACATAGATATTGCCACCATTCACGTCAATAGCCTCTCCCCTGTCTGGCTGGTTGCCACCGTAGTAAGTTACCCAATCGTCATTACAGCCTGAATAATTTTTGGGATCCCTTTCGTTTTTCGTTGGGTGCGGCTCCAATTTGATGTACTTTTATAGCCCATTTTTATCGAAATGTTTCCAGAATTGCTCCCACCGCCCAGTTGTGCAAATAAGCCCTCTGAGCAAAAGCATATGTTCAACGGGCTCTAAATTCCATCGCATT
>JAIPBL010000095.1 GCA_021739645.1 Saprospiraceae bacterium
CTGACGCCTGAAAGGGAGTTTGACTTTGACCATAGTAATTGATGATTTTGCAACCACAAATTACTCGGCCAATTCCCATTCTTCAACCGATTGTCAATTTTTCAAAAATCCTCTTTTGGATTTCAAAACATACTCTAAGTGCCTACAAGCTGCAAGCTCAAAAGTGACGAAGTACCGAGCTATCGGTATCGGCGGTACAATCAACTGTTCTACCCCATCATCCCTTTTCCTGCTAAATATGCAGCGCCCGATCCCCGGTAGCCGCCAGTGCCGCCTCTTTTATCGCTTCCGCATACGTCGGGTGCGCATGGCTCATGCGGGCGCAGTCCTCCGCGGAGGCACGGAATTCCATCAGCGTTACGGCATCCGCAATCAAGTCGGCAGCACGGGCGCCGACGATGTGCATGCCGAGTATTTCGTCGGTTTCTTTGTGGGCCAATATTTTCACCATGCCCTCCGTGTCGGTGCTGGCACGGGCACGGCCAAGGGCCTTCATCGGAAACTTGCCGACTTTGTAAAGGACGCCTGCTTCCTTTAGTTGCTCCTCCGTTTGTCCGACGGCGGCGACTTCCGGCCAAGTATATACCACGCCGGGAATGAGGTTGTAGTCCACATGCGGCTGCTGCCCAGCGATGGTTTCTGCCACGAAGACGCCCTCCTCTTCGGCCTTGTGGGCGAGCATGGCGCCCTTCACCACGTCACCGATGGCGTAGATGCCGGGCACGTTGGTTTGCAGGTGGGCATCCACGGCGATACGGCCTTTTTCGTCTTTTTGCACGCCAGCGTTTTCGAGGCCGAGGTTGTCGGTGTAGGGCTTGCGGCCAATGGCCACGAGGCAATAATCGGCTTCGAGGTTAAAAGTCTCCTCGCTGTCACGTTTCTGCACCTCTACCGTTACTCCTTTCTTGGTGGCCTTCACGGCGTTCACTTTGTGCTTCAAGTGGAACTTGAAACCGAGTCCTTTCAGCGCCCGCTGGAGTTCTTTGCTGCAGTCGCTGTCCATGGTAGGGATGATGCGGTCCATGTATTCCACGACCTCCACTTCGGTACCGAGACGGGCGTAAACAGAACCCAGTTCCAACCCAATGACACCGCCGCCGATGACGACTATGCGCTTTGGCACTGTGTCAATGTTCAGTGCTTCGGTGCTGGTGATGACCCGTTTTTTATCATAATTAAATGCTTCCGGCACAATGGGCTTGGAGCCAGTGGCGATGATGGTTTTATCGGTTTCGATTTCCTCTTTCGTGCCGTCAGCTTTTGCGATGCTGATTTTATTGGCACTCACGAACGAGCCATGCCCGGTGAAGACATCAATCTTGTTTTTTTTCATCAAAAACTCAATGCCCTTCGTGGTCTGGTCAACCACCTCGTTTTTGCGCTTGACCATCTGCGGCATGTTGACCTTGAGGCCGGTGACGCCGATGCCGTGCAGTTCAAACTTGTGCTTGGCATTGTGGTAATGTTCGGAGCTGTCGAGCAGTGCCTTGGATGGGATGCAGCCCACATTGAGGCAGGTGCCGCCGAGGACTGGGTAGCGCTCGATGATGGCAGTTTTGAGGCCCAACTGGGCACAACGAATGGCGGCTACATAGCCGCCCGGCCCGGAGCCGATGACGGTAACGTCGTATTTCATGTTCAATAGTTTTGAGTTTCAGGTTTCGAGTTTCGAGTTGGCACGGGGCTACTCGAAACTCGAAACTCAGAACTCGGAACTGGTTAATTTTTATTCTCCACCACTCGGTGGGGTTCCACCACCCGGCGGATTGCCGCCACGACCGCCACCGCCTCTTCCGCCACGACGGTTTTTGCCGCCACGGCCGCCACGGTTGCGGCCACGACCGCCGCCTTCTGGGCGATCGCCGCCACTGGGGTTAGCAGGTGGTTCTTGGCCGGGTTGCTGTGGTTGCCTAGGCTCTCTTGGTTCCTGCGACTTCGCCTGTGCTGGGTCGCCACTTGGGCGACGATCACGGCCTCGACCTCGGTCACGACCACGGCCTCTGTCACGGTTGCCGCCTTCACTTTTTTCCGAAGGCGTACCACTTGATTCATCTCCGCTGGATCTGTTTTCTGGCCTTGTGTCACGTGGCCGGTCATCGCCACGGTCGCTTGGCTTTTTCTTTTTCTTTTTCTTTCGACGCTCTTCCATCGGCAGTTCCACTACGCCCGTCAGGTCGCCAGCGCTGAATTCTGGTTCATCGTCAAAGCCAGACGTGTCTGGAACGACGGCGAGGTTGGCGAGGTCGTCGGGGAGTTCGCCCCGCTTGTTTTTCGCCCTAACTAGTTTCACCTGCTCCAAGTCGAGGGCGTAGAGTCGGCCACGGCCATGGTCTTTTTCGAGGCCGTAGTACATGAGGCCCTTGAAAATATCCGTTTTCACCAACACGGCCATGCCCTCTTTGGTTTTGAGCCTGTCGGCGTCGTCGGGGAAGTTGGAGAGGGCTTCCATGTAGGTGTCCAACTCGTAGTTGAGACAGCACTTGAGGCGACCACATTGGCCGGAAAGCTTGGCTTGGTTGATGGCGAGGTTCTGGTAACGGGCAGCGGCCGTGCCTACGGTACGATAGCTGGTGAGCCAGGTGGAGCAGCAAAGTTCCCTGCCACATGGGCCGATACCGCCTACCCGGGAGGCTTCCTGCCGGGCACCGATTTGCCGCATCTCGATTTTCACTTTAAAATCCCTAGCGAACTGCCGGATAAGTTCCCGAAAGTCCACCCGGCCATCGGCGGTGTAGTAGAATGTTGCTTTTTTGCCGTCGCCCTGGTACTCCACGTCACCCACCTTCATGTTGAGGTTGAGGGTGCGGGCGATGGCCCGGGCACGTATCATTGTCTCTATTTCTATCTTGCGCACCTCGTCCAGTTTTTCGAGGTCACGCTCGTTGGCCTTCCGTACTACCTTGGGGAAGTACCCGTCTGCGGGTATCCGTTTCTTCCGCATCTGGAGGCGCACCAACTCGCCGGAGAGCGAGATGCGGCCAACATCGCAGCCAGCTTGGGTATCCACCACGACCATATCGCCAGTGGTGGTACGGGTATAGGGCTGGTTGAAATAAAAAGCCTTGCGTGCGCCATTTTTAAAACTAACCTCCACTACGTGGAACGGGTCCACGTCTTCGATTTCCATGGTGGTGAGCCAGTCGAAAGTATTGAGGCGGTTGCAACTCCCGGAGGCGCAACTGCCTTTGCTTCCGCACCCGGTGGGTACGCCGCCGGCTTCTTTAGAACCTACTGAACATCCTGCACATGCCATTTATAGAGGATTTTAGAAGGTGAGAAGGTGAGAGGAGTGAGAGCGTGAGAGAAGGTAAGAGGAGTGAGAAGGTGATAAATGGGGCTTTTTGAATTTCCCTTCTCTCACGCTCTCACGCTCTCGCTTCTCTCACGCTCTCACTTCTCTCACGCTCTCAATATCTTGTTAAGTTGAATAGAGGCATCCAAAAAAAGCAGCTTCTGGTTGGCGTTCCGTTCGATGTGGAACGAACAATCGTTGAAGAGCTTGGTGATGCGCTCGATTTGCCCAAAGCCGATGATTTTGCTCAGGTTTTGGGCGGTTTTGAGTTCTTCCGGCAGCAGCCTCACTTGGTCGTTGCCGGTGGTTTTAAGGAGCATGTACTCCCGCATGAAGTGCAGGGCGTACTGCAAAAATTGCTTCTGGTTTTCACGTCCCAGGCCAGCAAATGTTTCGGTCAAGGTGGCCATTTCCACGCCGTTTCCTTGGTAGCATTTGCGAAGCCAGTCGAGAAACAGGGTCGAATTGTCTTTGAGCGGCTGCGCCGCAATATTCAGGGCTTCGTTGAAGTCTCCTCCAGCCAAATGGGCGATGGAGCGGGCTTTTTCCGAAGACAAATTTTTCAAAGTTACTAATCCTTCCTCCACTTCCTCATCGCTCAGGCGATTGACCTTCACGAGTTGGCAGCGGGAGAGGATGGTGTTCAAAATCAACTCCTGATTTTCGGCCACCAAGATAATCATTGTGTCGTCGGGTGGCTCTTCGATGAGCTTCAGCAGGCGGTTTCCCTCCTTGCCGAGGTACTCCGGCAGCCACATTATCAAAATTTTGTTGCTGCCCTCGAAGGCTTTCAGGCTCAACTTCCGGATGATGCCGACGCACTCTTCTTTGTTGATGTTGCCCTGCTTGTTCTCTGCTCCGATGCGTTGCAACCACTGGTTCACGTCCATGTACGGATTCTCGGCCATGGCTGTTCGCCAGTCTGCCAAGTGGCTGTCGCTGGTAACGTTGGTGCCCACGGTCGGGAACGAGAAATGCAGGTCAGGGTGGATGAGTTTTTCCACCTTGCTGCACTGGTTGCACTGTCCGCAGGCGTCGCCGTCCTGCTTGTTTTGACACAGAACATACTGTGCAAAAGCCACTGCCAGCGCCAAATCACCACTGCCCGGCGCGCCCAACAGGAGCAAGGCATGCGGGATGCGCTCGCTGTCCGCCATGCGCCGCAAGAGGGCTTTGGCTTGAGATTGGCCGATAACAGAACTGAACTGCATTGCTTTTTGACAGTTGCTTTTTGGCGAATTTGTAGAATTTGATTGACGATTGTTAATTACATGATTGTTGATATTTGATGTTTGATGACGTACATCAACCTTTCAAAACAGGTCAATTTCCCATTCCATCAACAATTATAAACCATGTAATCAACAATCGTCAATCAAAAACTCACTCTCTCAACCATGCTTGAACTTCATCATCCAGGGGACTGGTGGAAGGTGGGAAGAAGTGGACGAGGCGGCCCTGTTCGTCAAGGGCTTCCGATAGCTATCGGGATTTGAAAATTCCAAGTTACCTAACTATCGAGGACGCTATTTTGTGATTTTTGCGTCAGCCATCGGTAAATTGGATGGGTGGTCACGTCTATTTTCTCCAAAAGCGGAAAAGTGACGCCATACCGCCGGGTGTTGTGCCTGAATTTTGTGGTTCGACCCCGGCTCCTATGCTCCACTCCCGATAGCTATCGGGAGGTGGCAGGAAAACCCACTATCGTTATTTTATCTTCAAACTCCTCGTACAGTTCTTGCAGTTGCTTCCCCCGACCTTGGTCGGGGTTATCGGGAGTGGCGAAATGCCACATTCTGAAGCAACATTGACGACCATGATTTTTTTGCCTGCAAAGGCTGCAAAATCTATCGCCCCCTCCTCAATTCCTTCTACCCTGAATGTATGAATCGTGTTCACAAATAATTTTCACTGATAAAAATCAATGACGGCCAAAGGTAAGAAGATTTACGATTTCGGGATTTGCGATTTACGATTAGACCCCCAATCGTAAATCGCAAATCCCGAAATCGTAAATCACAATTCCCTTTTCCAGAGCCGCCCGGCGATGAGCGTATTGAAAATCGTATCGTGCAAGCTGCGGCTCACTGGTATCTGCTTGCCCTTGATTAGGAGGTTGTTGCCTTCTACCAGCTCCACTTTTTCGAGCGAAACGAGGTAGGAGCGGTGTACCCGGAGGAATCTTTCGGGGGGGAGTTCCTTCTCCAGCTGCTTGAGGGAGAGCAGCGTGAGGTAGCGTTTTTGCTCGGTGTGGATGAAGACGTAGTCTTTTTCACTTTCGAAATAAAGCACATCGGCCAGCTTGATTTTGATGAACTGGCCATCGCTCTTGATGAAAAAATACTCAGGGCCAGTGGTGGGTGCTTCGGCTGGCTTGTTGAGGTTTTGCCGTTGCATTTCAAAGAAAGACTGCGCTTTGTTCGCTGCTTTTAGAAACCGCTGAAAGGAGATGGGTTTCACCAAATAGTCCAGTGCATTCAGCTCGAAGCCCTCGATGGCGTAGTCCCGGTAGGCCGTGGTAAAAATGACGGTGGGTGGGTTTTCCAGCGACCGCATGAACTCAATGCCTGTCAGGTCAGGCATTTGGATGTCGAGAAATAGTAGGTCAATTTTCTCCCGGTGGAGCATATCATTGGCTTCCACGGCACTCTTGCAGGTGCCTTCTAATGAAAGGAATGGCGTCTGCTCCACGTATCTGGCTATGCCTTTTCGGGCCACGGGTTCATCGTCCACAACTAAGCATTTTATCTTCATTTCAGCTTTATTTTTAGGTGTGAAGTGTAGGTTTCACCATCGTCATCAATGGTGAGTTCGTGGCGTTCGGGATAAGTTAGGGCTAGGCGGCGCTGCACGTTTTTGAGGCCGATGCCGCCCACCCGCTCTTGGTTTCGGCTGTTTTGGTTGATGGAGTTTTCGGTGGTAAAGTCCAGTTCGCCGTCCTTCACTTCCAGCCGGATGTCCACTCTATAACCCGATGAATTGGAGCTGTACTTGAAGGCGTTTTCAACAAACGGAATCAGGAGCATGGGCGCTATTACGCAGCCATTTACGTTTTTGGGCAGTTCACATTTGAGGTCGAGCAGTTCCTCATCGTGGCGCAGGCGCTGGAGTTCGATGTAGTTTTGGAGGTAGTCCACCTCCTTGTCGAGGGCAATCCAGTCTTTGTTGTAGTCGTATAGTTGGTGGCTGAGTGTGTCGGAAAACTTGAGCAGTGCCTCTTTGGCCCGCTCGCCCTCTTTTTGCTCCATCAAAAAATATATCGTGTTGAGGGTGTTGAAAATGAAGTGCGGGTTGATTTGCGACTTGAGCATTTCCAGTTCGCTTTCGAGGTTTTTTTTCTCCAACTGCACGGCGTAGTTGTTGCGCTCGTGCCACTGTTGGATGAACTTGAAAGCCGTCGTGAACGCCACCAGCACCGTCGTGTCAACCGATAGCGTGAAGGTGCCTTCCCAAGAATAGTAGTAGTCTTTCGGAGAGACGAACATCCGCAGGAACACATTGACCAGCCAAGAATTCAGGATGATAATGGAGAAAATACTGACGATATACAACAACGCTTTTCGTTGTTTGATGAGGTATTTCGGAATCCAATAGTAGTAGTTGAAGTAAACCACGCCCATGGAGCCGAGCACGGTGGGCAGGTTGAATGTGTCCTTGAATTGGGAGATAAACACCACATCCTGCATGCTCGCAAAAATCCAGTACATCAGCCAGAAGGCGGTGTGGAAAACCAACGAGTTGACAGGCAGGGATTGTGGTTGTTGCTCCATGTGGCAAAGGTAAGGTTAGTTCGGCAGTTCGGCAGGGGGCAGTTGGCAGTCAAAAACTGCACCAGCAGCGAACTGCCAATTATTCATGGAAAGCACTAATTTTGCCAACGTCTTAATTATTCATTTCATCAAAAAGTAAACCCGCAACACCCAAGCTACGGGGCAAATTTATACCATGGCAAAAAGAGCAATTCCACTCGTTGACCTCTCCAAATTTACGGGGGGTACCCCCGAAGAGCGCAAGGCGTTTGTGGCTGAACTGGGCAAGGCATTCCATGAAATCGGCTTTGTCGGCGTCATCAATCACGGCATTCCGAAGCAGCTGATTGATGATTTTTACCGCAGCAGCCGCGAGTTTTTTGCGCTGCCAGAAGATATCAAGCGCAAATATGAGATACCCGGCCTGGCTGGTCAGCGGGGTTATACTTCCTTCGGAAAAGAGCACGCCAAACAGTCAACGGTGGCGGACTTGAAAGAGTTTTTCCAAATCGGTCAAGAGGCCGCTCCCAAGGAAGTGCCTTCCGAGCATTATCCACCTAACGTGGAAGTGGCTGAAAAACCAGAGTTCCTGCGCTTAGGCAAGGAACTTTACCGCAGTTTTGAAAAATCCGGCGGCCAATTGCTCAGGGCCATCGCCATCCACCTCGGCATCGGGGAGGCGTATTTTGAAAAGCACATCCACCTCGGCAACAGCATCCTGCGGGCGATTTTCTACCCACCCATCATGCAGGAGCCAGCCTCGGCAATCCGTGCGGAGCAGCACGAGGACATCAATCTCATCACGCTGCTGGTAGGTGCTTCCGCTGGCGGTCTCCAAGTGCTCACGATGGACAACGAGTGGCTGGAAGTGGTGCCGGAGCAGGACGAAATCGTCATCAACGTCGGCGATATGCTCCAGCGCCTGACGAACAACTACCTGAAATCCACCACCCACCGGGTCGTAAACCCGCCGAGGGCCGAGTGGCACAACCCACGCCTCAGCATCCCGTTCTTCCTGCACCCTCGCAGCGACATGGACTTGAGTTGTTTGCCCTCGACCGTCACCGAACAGCAGCTGCTGGCTTATGAGCCGATCACGGCTGGGGAGTATTTGAATGAAAGGTTGAGGGAGATTGGTTTGAAGAAGTAGGGGTTATTTTCGCTTTTCCCTTGAAAACGAATTGAGGTAAAACTGGAAACCTAAGTTCAAAGCCATTTGGTCGCCTCTGTCCACTAGAACATACCCATCTTGGGCTAACCAAGATGCCCCACCTCATATTCATAAGAAAATTGAAGTAATTGATTGAGATTGCCCTTAATCCTAGCCCCAAAGTAGCGTTTAGTTGCAAACCTATTGCTTCACTTATGATTTTCACCACTTTTGAATACCATCTGGAAATAGAATCAGCCTTGAATAACTACGAACATCGTTAGCATTGCGGTACTCGTGGGCCAATGCGTGACCGCCTCAAGCTCAGTAAATAGACCAAACACCTCAAGCCAATGCTTCCTACGAATCGCTGTAAGCCTGTGCCGTAAAAGCAGCCAAAACAAAAAATGGAGAACTAGGGCGCTCCCAATTCTCCATTCTTGCTACGGATACAAGTACCATAAGGGTTGCCCCCTCAAACAACGCCCTCTGCCAGCATGGCGTTGGCCACTTTTACAAAACCGGCAATATTGGCGCCTTTCACATAATCAACTTTGCCATCCACGGTGCCGTACTCGACGCACTTGGCGTGCACTTCCTGCATGATCCGATGAAGGCGGTTGTCCACTTCTTCACGGGTCCAGGAAAAACGGAGGCTGTTCTGCGACATTTCTAGCCCGGAAGTGGCCACGCCACCCGCATTGGCAGCTTTGCCCGGCGCATACAGGATGCCCGCTTTTTGGAACACCTCGATGCCTTCGATATTGGTCGGCATATTGGCACCTTCGGCAACGGCGATGCAACCGTTTCCAACCAGTGTTTTGGCATCCTTGCCGTCAATTTCGTTTTGGGTGGCACATGGGAAAGCAAGGTCGCAGGCGATGTTCCATGGTTTTTCATTTTCGAAATACAGCAAATCATACGCCGCTGCGAACTCTTTAATCCTGCCTCGTCTGTTGTTTTTCAAATCCATCACAAACGCCAGCATTTCAGTAGTTATGCCTTCCCTGCAATAAACGGTTCCATTGGAATCGGAGAGAGTGAGGACTTTGCCACCGAGTTCGAGTATCTTCTGGGCGGTAAACTGGGCAACATTGCCAGAACCAGATACCAGACACCGCTTGTCTTGCAGGGTCTCGCCTTTGGTTTTTAGCATTTCCTCCACAAAGTACACCGTTCCATAGCCCGTTGCTTCGGGACGAATCAAGCTTCCGCCATATTCCAGGCCCTTGCCAGTAATTACGCCGGTGTGCTCGTTTTCCAGTTTTTTGTACATGCCATACAGAAAGCCAACTTCCCGGCCTCCAACGCCGATGTCGCCCGCAGGAACGTCCCTGTCGGGGCCGATATGTCGATAAAGCTCAATCATGAAAGCCTGGCAGAAGCGCATAATTTCAGCATCTGACTTGCCCTTTGGGTCAAAATCGGAGCCGCCCTTGCCACCGCCCATTGGAAGGGTGGTGAGGCTGTTTTTGAAAACCTGTTCAAATCCAAGGAACTTCAAAATGCTCAAATTGACAGAGGGGTGAAAGCGCAGACCGCCTTTGTATGGCCCAATGGCCATGTTGAACTGAACCCTGTAGCCTTTATTGACCTGTACCACGCCTTGGTCGTCCATCCAGTTTACCCTGAATAAAATGGCCCGGTCTGGCTCCGTCATTCTTTCCAGCAAATTGTAGGCTGCATACTGTGGATTTTCATTCACAAACGGGATTACACTGCCCGCCCATTCCTGGACGGCCTGATGGAATTCCGGTTCGTGCGGGTTGCGGTCTCTGACACTTTGCATGAAAGTGTCGATATCCATTGTTTTTAATCTCATGGTGGTTTCCATATATTTCCATTTTAAAGTTAGAAGATGGAGTATGTTTTTTTTCACCGCTAAATTTCATCTATTAGCCGAATATCATTGGGCAAATTGTCACCGATTGAAATGATTTTTATTATCGCTTTTTTCCTTGAAAGGCACCGCCCAACGGACGATTACAGTGATAAAATTGGATGGGAGGTGCAAATGCGGGAAAGCTGGTAGTATTGGCAGTAGGAGGGAGTAATATTGCTTTTAACTCAACAAAAAATGGAGAACCAGGCCACCCCCAGTTCTCCATTTTCCCCAAAGGGGCAAGCAATTCTCAATTACTTCTTCTCCTTCTTCTTATAATCCCCATTTTTCCAAGCATCAAAAAACTGCTTCCAGGCAATGGGGTTGTAGATGTTCATCGGGGGTTGCTGGCCGATGTAGTAGTAGCTGCGGGCCTGCTGGCGGAGGTAGTAGTTGGCGTGTTCCGCCCCGACGGAGGGCACGGTGTAACGCATGCGCTCCATGGCGTCATTGGCCACGTTGCGGAGCGCCCGCTCCTCCATTTCGGAAGTCACGTCCATGGCGAGGAACTCCAGCTTGAAATGCTCCTTGCTCGGCCAGGGGAACACCACGGTTTCCGGCAGGTTGATGAGGTCTTGCGACATCAATTGCACCAACGAGTAGCGGCTGTCCTTGAGGTCGGTTGGGATTTTGTACTCAACGGATTTATAGCCCACAGCGGTGAACTCTATCACGTCGCCCTTTTCCACCACGATGGAGAAAAAGCCGTTGAAGTCGGTATAGGTGCCCCGAGATTTGCCCTTCACCGCAATATTGGTGTACGGCACCGGAATCAGATCGGATGTCGTACCATCGAGCACCATGCCGGAGAACTGCACAAGGTTGGAGTCCTGTACCACTCGCTGTGCGGAGAGCGTTCCACAAAAAAGAAGGCTCAAGAAAAGAAGGCTGAAATATTTGATTGTCATAATTTTCAAGTTGGGTTGATTGGGTTCAAGTTACAAGTTAGGAGGTAACTTGAAGTTACCTCCTAACTCTCCTAACTTTACACCAGCCACTGTTCGCCAAAATCCACAATAAGACGCCAAGGTGCCGCACAAAGTTGGTAGCGGCTGCCAAAATTAGGACTTTTGTAACGATGAAACGACCATATTTCCTTTGCATTTTGATTTTTTGCTGCGCAACGGACAGACTTGCCAGCCAACCAGCCCCCGACCAGCGGGTGTTATCTTCACAAAATGCCGAAGCCGATGCTTGGGAAGCGGCACGGCAGTCCATCGTTTTGCTCCGCAATGAGGGCGAACTTTTGCCCTTAAAAAAATTGGACGAACATGTTTTTTCCTGGTGGTCCGTTGGTCTTGGCCAGCAAAACGTTTTTGAAAAAACCCTGAACAAGTACCGCCCGGCATCCCCACAGCGCAAATTTTACGACGAAAAAGACATCTTGGTGATGGGCATCAACGCCGATAGTCTGCAACCCAACAGCCCAATACCTCTGGCATTGGAGCAGCGGGCAAAGTTTATGGCTGAAAAAGGAAGTCTTGTGCTGGCGATTTTTGGCAATTCACTGATTGTCAAAGACTTGCCGATGTTCAGCCTCGCCGATGCCTTGCTCTTCGTGCCCTCAGCCGACAGCCTCAGCCAGTCGCTCGCAGCGCAGGTGATTTTTGGCGGCTGCGCCGCAAATGGGCTATCCACTTCGCACATCCGACTCGGCTACGCCCCACCTTCCTTCGTCGGCCTTGACGGGCAGTTGATGGCGGACAGCATACGGGCAATCGTGGAGGAAGGCATCCGGGCACAGGCGTTCCCCGGTGCGCAGGTGCTGGTGGCGAAGGACGGCATGGTCGTTTTCCACCAAACTTACGGTTTTCAAACTTACGACAGCCTGCAGCCCGTCCGCCCCGACGGCCTCTACGACTTTGCCTCCGTGACCAAGGTGACGAGCACCCTGCCCGCCCTGATGCGGCTCTATGGCGAGGGCAAATTCGATTTGGACGCTCCGCTAAAAACGTACCTGCCATTTTTCAAAAAATCGGACAAGGCCGACGTGACCTACCGCCAGTTCCTCGCCCACAACGGGCGGCTGAAACCGAGCATCGTCTTTTGGAGCCAGGCAAAAAAAGAAGACGGAAGTTGGAAAAGGCGCAGCTTCCGTGACCATTATTCAAGGCGTTACCCCATCCACATCACGGACAGTTTGTTTTTGTTCAAAAAATATAAACGACAGATTTACAAGGGAATACGTGACCTACCGCTTAACCAAAAATCTGGTTATGTTTACTCTGACCTTTCATTCATCCTCTATCCAAAAGTGGTAGAAAAACTGACTGGCGAATCACTGGAACCATACTTGAAGGAGACTTTTTACCGCCCGCTCGGGGCATTTACCCTGACCTATAACCCACTGGGGCGCTTTTCCATTGTGCGCATTGTACCGACGGAGCGGGATACTTTTTTTCGAAGAAAACAAATCCAAGGCACGGTACACGACGAGACGGCAGCGATGCTGGGCGGCGTGTCGGGCCATGCCGGGCTTTTCGGCACGGCGGGCGACTTGGCGAAGCTGGTCCAGATGTATTTGAACGGTGGAGAGTACGGCGGCGAACGGTTCATTAGCGAAGCGGCAGTGCGGGAGTTTACCCGCTGCCAGTATTGCCCAGCGGACAACCGCCGTGGTCTTGGTTTCGACAAGCCATTGATTGAATACGACGCCCAGAAGAGTTACGTGGCGCAATCGGCCAGCCCGGAGAGTTTTGGGCATTCGGGGTACACTGGCACATTCTTTTGGGCCGACCCGACCTATAATTTGTTGGTGATTTTTTTCAGCAACCGGGTCTATCCCGACCGCTCACACACGGGCATTTCCGACCTGAACATCCGGCCACGGGTGCAGCAGGCGGTGTATGATGCAATGCGATAAAAAGCTCTAAAACCTAATTTTAGGGGAATATAATCCCTAAAAGTCATGCTTTTTGGGGATTACAATCCTCAAAAGTCCTATTTTCATAAAAATTAAGCCGTCACGCTATGCTCCAGAATATTTCGAGGAAACGCTAGTCAAGGCAAATATGGCAGCCCCCGACGGCCCACTGCCACCTGTCGAACTGCCAACTAGCTTACCGCCCCGACGGCCTCCGGCGCTTTGAGCGAGGGTTCAACGGTACGCCGCCCTTCTGAATCATGCCACTTTGCTGGGCCATTTTCATCTGCCCTTGCTGGGCCATGGCCTTGTCGAACTGCTTGATTTGGTCTCGCAGCGTCGGCTCGGTGACGTTGAGTTCCTTGATGTTTCGCATGTAATTCTTGGCGATGTTGAGCTTTTTGCGCTGGATGGCGATGCCAGCAAGCTGCAGCTGAACGGCAGCCTTTTCGTTGTCGGAAGGCAGGTTGACAGTCTGCGCTTTGGTGAGCCAAGTCTCCGCCTCGTCGGTGCGGCCAAGACCCTGGGCGATGGTGCCCTTCATCATGTAAAAATAAGCCCGGTTGGTGACGTAGAGCCATTTCGGATTGAGCGTCAGGTTAAGCCATTTCTCAGCTTCGAGGTAGTTCTGGTCGGCCTGCATGACCTTGGCGGTGTGCTGGATAGTACCCAACAAGATATAGGTAGCTAGCAAAACCAGACCGATGATGAGTATCGGCAAGCCGTAGCCCCAGGGCAGGGTAGCCATCATGACGATACCGCCGATGGTGAACACAGCAATGAGCGCAAACTTGAGGTATGGATGAATGGTGAACATGGTGTTGTCTTTTGTTTTCGATTAAAAATCCCGCTTGTTGGGTCGGCAAAGGTAAGGAAAGTTTGGAGCTAAACGAGGGGTACTGGCTGAGGGTGGAGCAGTTGTTTTTAAATAAAAATAATGCTAAACCAAATACCGCCTATTTTTCATAAAACACTGTTTTCCAATTACTTACAATATGGTCACCTCTTTTTGGGCTAAATTTGAAAGTGCTTGTTAAAACCATATTCACGAACATTTTTTTCTGCAAGCACCTTATCTTCTCGAAATCATTGCGATGGTTTTTTCTAAAAAACGATTTTGGAACAAACAAAAAACAAATAAAATGGTACCCGTAAATCCGTCAAATCAGCCCGGCCAACAAGGCCCAACCCCAACAACACCGCCTACTCCACCAGTTGCTCCGCAACCATTACCGAAGAATAAACCCAACCCATGGTTGCCCATCGCCATCGTGGCAGGGCTGCTGCTGCTTGGTGTGGCTGCATGGCTCACCTACGAAAGTATGAGCACTACCCGCCAGTTGGAGCAAAAAGTAGCTGAACTCGAAGAAGCCGAGAAACTGAAGGCCGAACTCGAAGGACAGTACAACCAGGCCATTGCCGAGTTGGATGCGCTCAAAGGCGATAATGAGCAAATCAACGCCCTGATTGACCAGCAAAAAGCGGAGTTGGAGGCCCAAAAGAACCAAATTGGCCTACTGCTGCGGGACAAGAAAAAACTAGACGCTGCCCGCCGGGAAATTTCCGGGCTCAAGGCTAGGGTTGCCGAGTACATCGCCCAAGTGGAGCAGCTCAGGTCCGAGCAGGAACAACTCACTCAGGACAACCTTATGTTGAGAGCCGACAAGGACAGCCTGAGCTACACGTTGAATAGCAAACTCGTTGAAAATGAGTCACTTAGCACCGCCAAAGCCCAACTCGTGAGCGAGCGGGAAGAACTGACAAAATCGGTAACGGCAGGTTCCGTCATCAAGGTGAAGGGCATCAAAGTGACGGGGATGAAGGTGCGAAAGAGCGGTAAAACCTCCGAAAAGGAATCGGCCAAGCGGGTGGACCAGCTCAAAATCTGTTTCACCACCATCGCCAATGACGTGGTGCAGCCCGGTAAGGAAAAGTTCTACATCCGGGTCATCAGCCCCAAGGGCGAGACACTGGCCATTGACGACCTCGGCAGCGGCACCACGGTGGACAAAAACGGCCAGGAAGTACGCTTCACACAGGTGCAGGAGTACGACTACGCCAACGACGAGACGCAGCTTTGCTTTGTCTGGAATCCCAACATACCGTTCCAGAGCGGTAAGTACAAAGTAGAGATTTACAACAAAGGTTTCTTCGCTGGGTCGGATGACTTTGAACTTAAGTGAGGTATGGGGGGGGGTATGGTTAGGGCAGTATTAGCGCCTTTTCTACCGCCATATTTACCCCGTTGCCGTTTTCAAAATAGAGCATAAAAAAGCAGATACCGCTGGCGGTATCTGCTTTTTTTGTCCACGTAGTTTGCTGCTCGCCAGCGGGTAGCCAGCCGAGGTCAGCCTCGTCCAGTTTATTGCCGAAGGCACTGAAAACCTGCAACCGAACCCCGCCCGCCTCGTGCAACGTGAAGCGCAGCGAGGTCGTTTCATCAAATGGATTTGGCGCAATGGACGCCAGCGTGAACGGTTGGTTTTCAGCTACTTCCTCGGCAGCGGCAGGGGTGCAGGGTTGGTTAAATTCGGTGCAATAGCAGCGCTCCGGCAGGGTGCAGTCCAGCACGAAGGGGTTGGGCCTGCCGCTCTGGTACTGGGCAATTCGGTAGGTGCGGTTCCACTCCGGCTCGTCCACGGGGTCGAGGAGGTGCCAGGCGCAGAGGGTCTGACGCTGCGACTCGAAAAAGGCCGGATTGGCGGCATCGGCCTGCGCCTTGTACATGGTGTAGAAGTAGAACATGGCCCTCGCCACGTTGCCCTTGTGGGCTTCCCGTGGCTCGAAGAAACCAGCTTTCTGTTCGCTGTACAGGTCAATGTTCGAGGTGGGGATACTCGACGATTCCTGGCCGTTCAAGTACCATTTTTCGGTTTGGTTGTCGGGGATTTCGGCGAAGGGGAAATTGCCCCGGTCTCCGTTTACGTCCTCCCGGGTCGGGTAGAGATGGTGCATGTCGCCTTCGGCTGGGTAGTTCATGGAACCGAAGCTCTGCGGAAAGGTGTGCTCGGTGTTGATGCCCTTGGCAAAAGCGTCTTGGGTCGGGTCTTGGGAGGGGTTGAGGTAAATTTTATAGCCGGTGTACACGCAGGTGAGCGAGTCGTGGTAGTTGTAAATTTTGGCAAACAAAGTGTCCTTCGCCATCGTTGGCTGGAGCAGCAAGGGCGGCTTGTAGGCACTCACGAGGTTGCTCAACAGCTCTTGGCCTGAAAGCCCACTAAACACGGGTTCGTATTGTGCCAAAGCACTGGTTTTCAATAAGATACAAAGCAGGGCGAGTATGCCAATTTTCTTCATCACGTGGTTATTTTGGGGCAAAGGTAGAAGATGGGCAGGTATTGGGAGCAGCTTCCGCTTTCCCGTTCAAAAATTCTCTACCGCACACTTTTTGAGAAACTGAAAAAGTGTATGGTAGAGAATATGATAAACGGAAAGATATCCCGAACTCCTGTCAAAGTTTATTTTTGTTTATTTAGGGTTCATGCAAATGATGGCCGAGCGGGATACCTACGGCAAAGCTTTCCTGCAAATCATGAACATCTGGACGAAAAGCGAGGAGGTAAAACGCTTTGTGTTCGGCAAACGGCTGGCCCGCATCGCCTCTGAACTGATGGGCACTCGGGGCATGCGCATGTACCACGACCAAGCCCTGTTCAAAGAGCCGGGCGGTGGCTTCACGCCTTGGCACGCCGACCAGTATTATTGGCCACTGGCCAACAACAACACCCTGACTGCCTGGGTGCCAATGCAAGCCGTACCGATGGAAATGGGGCCGCTGGAGTTCAGTGCAAGTAGTCAGCACATACCGGGGGCCGCAACCTGAAAATCAGCGACGACAGCGAGGCATACATTCAGAAGACATTGAGTATCAATGATTTCGAGCATGTCGTCGTGCCGTTCGAACTAGGCGAGGTGAGCTTTCACAGCGGCTGGGTCTTCCATCTGGCAGGTGATGACGGTCATCTTCATGGACAAGGACAGGAAAAAGGGCAGTTGGCATAAAAAAATCAGGGCATGGGCCGCTGTGCGGTGGGAACTGATAGACACTTATGGTGAACAGTTTACCAAGTATTTAAATTAATTTCAAACTTGGGACACCGTTCAGTGAACACTCTCAAAGGCAAGCATTGGAAACTTTTGGACTTGACCTTTAGCAGTGTTCGGGACACCCATAGCATTGCGCATTAAACTACGAGAAGGTAATGCAGCACTCAACAGTAGGTTGCACTGTTTGATTTTCGCAATTACTTGGTTTCTACTGCCTTCCATTTAAAAACAAATCCTTATTTTGCGCTACGCAAATCTCAATAAGCTATTCTGAAATATCCACCAATTCTAACATCATGGCAAACTTCACCTTAAACATCAACGGCAAAAAACACCAAGTCGAAGTTGACCCCGCCACCCCCATGCTCTGGGTGCTGCGTGACCACCTCAACCTCACCGGTACCAAATACGGCTGTGGCATCGCCCAGTGCGGTACTTGCACCATCCACCTCGGCGATGTGGCCATGCGCTCCTGCACGCTGCCCGTTTCGCAGATCGGCAACCAGGAAGTCACCACCATCGAAGGGCTTTCAGAGAGCGGCGACCACCCCGTGCAAAAAGCATGGCTCGAACACGACGTGCCCCAGTGCGGCTACTGCCAGACCGGGCAAATCATGAACGCCGCCGCATTTTTGAAAGCCAATCCCAACCCCAATGACGAGGCCATCGAAGCGGCCATGAACGGGAACATCTGCCGCTGCGGCACTTACGTTCGCATCAAAGCGGCGATAAAAACGGCGGCTACTGGGTAAATTAGGTGGGAGCATTGCCCAATTCACCAGTTCACTAATTTACCAATCCACAAATTCACCACCAATGACACTCGTAAAAACGACATACGGCAGGCGCTCTTTCCTCAAGGCCACCGCATTGGCGGGTGGCGGTATGGTGCTTGGCTTCAGTTGGCTGGCGGGTTGCAAGCCCTCCGGTAAGGATGCGCTGACCCTGCCCAAAGAGTGGTTCAATATCAACGGCTTCCTGAAAATCGGGGAAAACGGCGTCGTCACCATCATGTCGCCGAACCCGGAAGGCGGGCAGAACGTAAAAACCTCCATGCCCATGATTGTGGCCGAGGATCTCGACGTGGACTGGGCAAAAGTCATCGTGGAACAAGCGCCGCTCGATACCGAAAAATTCACCCGGCAGTTCATCGGCGGCAGCCAGGCCATCCGGCAGGGGTGGCAGGCGCTGCGCATGGCGGGCGCATCGGCCCGGCACATGCTCATGGAAGCAGCGGCGCAGGCGTGGCAGGTTCCGGCGGGCGAAATCACGACCGAAGCCGGCGTTTTATTTCATAAAAACAGCGGCAAATCGGCGGGTTATGGTGAAATGGCCTCCGCCGCCAGCAAGGTTTCCGTGCCGAAGGAGGTGAAATTGAAAGACCTCAAGGATTTCAAAATCATCGGCACGCCCCGCAAAAATGTGGACGGTTTGAAAATCGTGACCGGGCAGCCGCTGTTCGGCATCGACACCCACAGGGAGGGCATGCTCATCGCTATGATTGCGCACCCGCCTGGTTTCGGGTTGAAACTGAAATCCGTGGACGACTCGGCGGCTCGTGCCATGCCGGGCATTCGGGATATTTTCACCATCAAGGTGCTGAACGATGATTATGAAAGGCAGCATTTTGACACCTGCACCTTTCTGGAAGTGGTAGCGATTGTGGGCGATTCCACTTGGGAGGTGATGCAAGCCAAAAAAGCATTAAAAACCGAGTGGGAACCTTTTGAAGCCTACTCCGAAGTACGGACTTTCTGGGGGCAGGAGAAGCAAACGCTGACCATTCCTGCCGGATTGGAAAGCAGTAGCGTTCATAAATCCAAAATGGCCGAAATGGCCGCCAAACCGGGCACTGTTCGCCGCAAGGACGGCGACCCGGAGGCTGCTTTCAGAAGCGCCGCCAAAGTCCTCGAACGCAGCTACACCGCTCCTTTCCTCGCCCACAACTGCATGGAACCGATGAACTTCTTCGCCCACGTGACGGCTGACAAGGCCGAACTCGCCGGGCCATTGCAGAAGCCGGAGTTCACGGAAAAAGCACTGTCGGAGCGGCTCGGCATTCCGCTGGAAAAGATTGATATTCAAATGACCCGCCTCGGCGGAGGTTATGGCCGCCGCTCTTACGCCCACTGGCTGCTGGAGGCGGCGCTCATTTCACAAAAAATGAATGCGCCCATCAAGCTCATGTACACCCGTGAGGACGACATGACCGCCGGTATCTACCGCCCGGCCTACCATGCGACCTTCCGGGCAGCTTTGGATGCAAACAACAACCTGACGGCTTTCCACGTGAAAGCAGGCGGCATCCCGGAAAGCCCGCTGGCGGCCGACCGCTTCCCCGCTGGCGCCGTGGACAATTACCTCGCCGAGGACTGGACGATAGATACCAACATTACCATCGGTTCGTACCGGGCGCCCCGGTCGAATTTCATGGCCAGCGCCGAGCAATCCTTCCTCGATGAACTGGCGGAAACGGCCGGAAAAGACCCGCTCGATTTCCGCCTCGAACTGCTCGAACGGGCAAAAACCAACCCCGTCGGCGAGAAGAACGACTACGATGCAGCCCGCTACGCAGGCGTGCTCGAACTGGTGAAGGAAAAATCGGGCTGGGGCAAAAACGACCCATCGGGGGCAAGCCGTGGCGTGGCCGCTTATTTCTGCCACAATTCCTACGTGGCGCATGTGATGGACCTGACCGTGGAGGATGGCAAACCCGTCGTGCAGAAGGTGCATTGCGCCGTTGACTGCGGCATCGTCGTGAACCCGCTCGGCGCCGTCAACCTGGCGGAAGGCAGCGTGGTGGACGGCATCGGCAACGTCCTGTACGGAGAACTGACCTTCAAGGACGGCGTGCCCGACCGGAGCAACCTGGACAAATACCGCATCATCCGCCACAGCGAGGCGCCGAAGGCCATCGAGGTGCATTTTGTGAAAAACGACATCGACCCGACGGGCCTCGGCGAGCCGTTGTACCCGCCCGTGATGGCGGCGCTGGCCAATGCGCTCTACCGGGCGACGGGCAAGCGGTTGTATGACCAGCCGTTTATGGGGGAAAGGCAGATGTTGGGGTGAACAGGTAGGAAGTTGAAGCCAAAAAATCTTGTCTAAATTAGCCGCTTAAAAAGATAAAATGGGTATACAAATTCAAAAAATCAAAGTCGAAAACTTCCGCTCTCTTAAAAAAGTTGAGGTAGAATTATCCAAATTGACCTTGCTGGTAGGGGCTAACAACGCTGGAAAAACGTCATTCTTGAGAGCAATGAATTTGGCATTGGGCGTGGAAAAAAGAGCGGTAAACAGGGATGACCTATTCATTGACAAAGCAGGAAAAACAATCTCGGAAATCAACGGAAGCCCACAGGACAAAATAACGGTGGATGTCAAAATTATTCCTTCTGAAAATGGGAACCGTACAAATGAGTTTGATGAAAACTGGCAAGCCGAATTTGGGCTGTTTATTCAAAATGAAGGTGACCAATCCTATTTTGCCTATCGGTTCCAATATGTTTTTGAAAAAGGTAAGGACGAAGCCAAAGCAGGATGGTTTTCAATCAATGATTGGGATAATACAAACATCAACGAAGAGGACGATAAACTTAATACGGCTACCCTTAAAAGCATCAGCCTTTATTTCATTGATGCCCAACGGGACATTCAGGACGACCTGAAAAACCGGACTTCCTATTTCGGAAAACTTGCCACTCAAATCGAATATGAACCGGAAGCCTTGAAAGCTTTGGAAAGTAGCCTGGCAACGCTTAACGAAGATGCTGTTGAAAAAGCGGAAGTATTGAAGCACCTGAAAGATTTGCTGAAAGAACTGAACACCCCGCTTCAATCAGGCGGAAAAGGCATCGAAATCACCCCTTTGCCCAAGAAAATCAGGGACTTGCACAAGAGCATGAAAATCCATTTTCAGGATGGAAACTCGGAAGTGTTCGGGCTGGAATACCACGGCATGGGCACAAGAAGCTGGGCTTCCATGCTGACCTTCAAAGCCTTTGTCGGTTGGGAGAACAGCAAGCAGTCCACCTTCCATCCGCTGCTCGCCCTCGAAGAGCCGGAAGCCCATTTGCACCCCAATGCCCAAAGACACCTTTACAGCCAATTGTCCACGACTGCCGGGCAGAAAATTATCAGCACTCATTCGCCTTATATTGCTGCGCAGGCAGCTTTGGAAGAATTCAGGTATTTTTGTAAAAATGAGGACGAGACGGTGGTGAGGGGGCTTGATTTGAGCGGGTTGTCCGGTGACGCCCTTCGAAAAATAAGACGAGAGGTTATGCACTCAAAAGGAGAGTTGCTATTTTCAAAGGCAGTAGTTTTATCAGAAGGCGAAACAGAGGAACAAGCACTCCCTCTTTTTGCAGCTAAATTTTGGGGGAAAGAACCTTTTGAGTTGGGAATCAATTTTATTGGTTGTGGAGGAAGTAATTTTGAAGCGTTTATTCAGGTGTTTGATTCATTAGGGATTAGCTGGTATTTATTTAGTGATTATGACAATAATGATATTCAAATCAATGTCAACAATGCGCTCAAAAGTAATGGTTATTTAACTCCATCAGCAGTAACTAATGCGATATTATTGGGCGTAAGTTTTGAAGATTATCTTGTAGCAGGAGGTTATCAAGAACAATTAAAAACAGCAATAATTGAACACCAAAAACCTTTTCATAGCCCACAGCATGAAACAGCAAAGACCACAGAAATTCGGGGATGGAGTGACCAAGAAATACGAAATTATCTGAATGCTTGGAAAACCAAACTAAGCCCCATTTATACTGCCGAAATTATCAAACTTCCAGAACCCAGAAACATCCCCACAAAAATCAGAGACCTATTCAAAGAAATTGATAAGAAAATTAAGAATCAAAATGCTGACAGCCCAGAAAATAAAACTCAGCCCTGAACAGGAAGCCATTGTATATCATGATGACGGCGAGGGTGCGATGTTGGCAATGGCAGCGGCAGGCAGTGGCAAAACCCGCATCCTGACGGAACGGGCACGTTACCTTTTGACGGAAAAGCCCGGCAAGTTTTCCATCCTCTGCCTGACTTTCACCAACAAAGCCGCCGAGGAAATGCAGGAGCGTTTGAACGATGTGCCGGGCATCAGCGAAAGGGCATTTATAGGCACAATACATGGTTTTGCACTGGAAATCCTGAAAAGGAGGAGGCACCTGCTCGGCTACGGGG
>JAIPBL010000096.1 GCA_021739645.1 Saprospiraceae bacterium
CCCAATTTATTGGGCAGACCGTTTTCGTAACCAACTACTAATCGGTCTGCCCAATAAATTGGGCGACCACAAATCAGCCTTTCAACGCTTTGTAGTATTCGTAATAATAAGGTATCGTTTCGATGCCTTTGTAGAAATTGAAAACCCCGTAATGCTCGTTTGGCGAGTGGATGGCATCACTGTTGAGGCCAAAGCCCATGAGCACGCTGTCCACGTCCAACACATCTTTGAATAGGGAAACGATGGGGATGTAGCCGCCTTCCCGCTTGGGTATCGGTTCTTTCCCGAAGGTCTTGGCCATGGCTTGGTGGGCAGCTTGATACTCCGGTGTGTTGGTCGGCGTAACGCCTGGCTCACCGCCGTGCATCCGAGTAACTTTCACCTGAACACTTGCTGGCGCCAGGGTTTTGAAGTATGCCTCAAACTGGTCATATACTTTTTCGCAACGCTGGTGCGGCACAAGGCGCATGGAAATTTTGGCATAAGCCTTCGATGGCAAAACGGTCTTCGAGCCTTCGCCGGTGTATCCGCCCCAGATACCATTGCAGTCGAGTGATGGGCGAATGCTTACCCGCTCCTGCGTGGTGTAGCCTTTTTCGCCTGCCACATCGCCGATGCCCAGGTCGGATTTATAATCGTCGAGGTTGAACGGTGCTTTGTTCATCGCCTCCCTGTCCTTTTTGGTTTCGTTCAAAACATCATCGTAAAATCCGGGGATGGTGATATGGCCGTTTTTATCAATCAGTTTGTCAATCATGCTCGCCAACACATTGATCGGATTGGCCACGCCGCCGCCGTAAACGCCGGAATGAAGGTCACGGTTAGGGCCGGTCACTTCGACTTGCAGGTAAGCTAGTCCACGCACTCCGGTGGTTACGCTGGGTACATCGTTGGCAATGATGGAAGTGTCGGAGCAGAGCACGACATCGCAAGCGAGCTTTTTCTTGTTTTTTTCAACAAACGGCCTAAAGCTCGGGGAGCCGATTTCTTCCTCCCCTTCCACGCAAAACTTAATGTTGCAGGGCAGATTGTCCGTTTTTACCATGGCTTCAAAAGCCTTGACGTGCATGTAGGTTTGGCCTTTGTCATCGCAAGAACCTCGTGCGAAAATGGCGCCCGCCGGATGTACTTTCGTCTTTTTGATGACTGGCTCGAAAGGTGGAGAAGTCCAAAGGTCGAGCGGGTCGGGTGGCTGCACGTCGTAGTGGCCGTAAACCAGAACGGTTGGCAACTTTTTGTCAATGATTTTTTCGCCGTAAATAACGGGGTAGCCCTCCTTGGTTTTGCCGTCTTTTTTGTGGCTGGTCGGGCAGATTTCAACGTTGTCGCAACCTGCATCACGAAGGCTTTGGGCTACAAAATCGGCTGTCCGAAGGACGTCCGCCTTGTAGTTTGGGTCGGCACTGATGGACGGGATGCGGAGCAAGTCTAGCAATTCGTCTAGGAATCGTTGCTTGTTTTTTTTGATGTATTCCTGGGTGGATTTCATGAAATGTGATTTGGTTAGCGATGAGAATTTGTTTCAATTTTCAAAATGGGTTGCCGAACGCAAAACTGATGAACCCTGAAACTGATTAATGGCCAAAGATAGGGCAGTAGGCTTTTTTACCAAGAAAAAATCTGGTATTCACATTTGCTGAGCAAGCAGCAGTTCGGACAGTCTTTTCTCTTTCAACTTAAATTCGATTTTGCCATTTGCGGCAAAGCTAATGTTGCCTGTTTCTTCAGAAACGATAAAAGCCGCAGCATTGCTTCGCTCTGAAATGCCGAGGGCGGCACGGTGGCGGAGTCCTATCCGGCTTGGCAGGTCAGCGCTTTCGGATACGGGGAGGATGCAACTTGCTGCTTGGATTTTCCCCTTGCTAATCACCACAGCTCCGTCGTGGAGAGGGCTTTCTTTTTGAAAAATGCTGAGGAGCAGCGATTTGCTTATTTTGGCTTCGAGTTGTACTCCTGATTGGCCGATTCCTTCCAATTCAAAGTTGTTTGAAAACACGAGGAGCGCCCCGGTTTTTTCTTTTGACATGCGAAGAAGTGCTTCTTTTATTTCAAAATTGGCGGCTTCGTTGACTATCTTTTTATCGAGGTTGCGGGTGAACCAGCGCAGCATTACTTCTGAACGGCGGCCAAGAGTGGTGTTTCCGAGCATGAGCAAGAATCGCCTTACCTCTTGTTGGAAGATGATGATGATGATGATGAACCCAACATTGACAAACTGGCTGAGAATCATGGAAAGCATGTCCATTTTCAGCATGCCTACTAACCACCAAAGCAAATAAATTACTACGATGCCGATGAAGATGTTGAAGGCAATGCTTCCCCGGAGTAACAGGTACACTCGGTAAATTAGGTAACCGACAATGGCCACGTCCAGCACATCCCAGAGGCTGACAGGCAGAAAGCCAATCTCGAAGAGAAAATTCATACCTGTTTGCAAATTTTTATACTATCAATCGAAGGTTTCATCCGGTAAAGATGTCCTATTTTTGAGCGAAGGATTTAGCATTTTTGGAAAAAAATAAGATTCATCTTGAAAAAGTCAGTGTGGCGATATGCATTTATTTTTGTCTGGATGCCTTTTCAGCTCATGGGCCAAGAGGTAATTACCAATGAAGAAGGTCGCAAGATTGTAGTGGAGCTCAATGGGGAATGGCATTATTTTCAAGCCGACGATACATCAGAAGCTCATCCTAACCAAAGTGTTTTCAACCTGCCAAAAAATGTTGCTGATGAAAACCAGCATCGGATTTGGGAATCGAAGCAATGTGCCAGGGAATTTTCACTTCAGTTAATCAAGGACAGGGTGGAGTTGGTTGACCTTCAAGTTGCGCTTTTGAATAGTGCCGGCACATCGAAAAATCGCTTGCAGGAGCAACTGGTTCAGACTGAACAACGAATCAAGCAGTTGGAGGCTGAACTTGAAGCCGCAGAAATGCGGACTGATTTTTTGATAAATATCGCTAATTTGCCAGAGCCAACCTATGCCCGTAAATTGAAAAAATGGGAACAAGACCACCCTCCAACTTCAACCTTTTCCGGCCAAAATGTTAGATTTCAAGGAAAAACAGATGGTTATGCAACTACCGCTTTGGTGAATGGCATCTTACTTTTACCACCCGATAGACCATGTGATGGTAGGTTTGAAAGTATTGACGCTGAGACTCAAGCGTTACGATGGGAGACAGCGCCTACCAAGTTTTTTTCACATACCGATTCCACGGTCGAACGGCAATTTGTCAAACGGGATTTTGTTGAATGTTATGGCCGTTTGACTGCACAGCAAGGTGGGCTTAAGTTCCTAAATTTAAAATTTGTGGTGGCATCGAATAAAGGACTTCAGATATTCGGCATGATGCCCAAAGATGAGTTATTGGAAGTTCACTTACTAAATGGCGAAAAAGTCAGGCTCTTCAACAACCAATCCAGCAATGGCGATTGGGTGGTTTCACAGGATGCTTTTGTTTATAACTCGATTTACACGTTGGGCTATCGGGAAGAAAAACTCTTGAGGAACAACGAAGTGGATAAGGTGCTCGTCAGATGGAGTAAAGTAAAAGAGCAGTACGAGATTTTTGAAACTGACTTTTTGATACAGCATTTCAAGTGTTTGGATGCCCTGCTATCAAAAGAAAATTGACTTTAAGCTATGCTTGGATTAAAATTGACAACAGACCCACGGTGGGTAAACCTTGCAGAAATGGATTTGGCGGAAATTCTGACAGACCATGCCTATTGCGAACAAAAGGCAGCAACTTCTTGCATATCGTTGATTCAAGGATACCCAGACAAGGAGAAAATGGTGAAAGAACTTGCTCCAATCGTTACGGAAGAGTGGGGGCATTTCCGATTAGTGCTGCTGGAATTAGAGCGTCGAAACCTGAAATTAGGCTATCAACGAAAGGATGAATACGTTAACGAATTGATGAAATTTGAGAAAAAAGGAGGCAGCCGGGAAGACCGTCTTTTGGAGCGGTTGTTGATTTGTGCGCTGATAGAAGCACGTAGCTGCGAACGTTTCAGGCTGCTTTCATTGAACTTGAAAGAAGAAGACTTAAAGGAGTTTTACCACAAGTTTATGGTATCTGAGGCAGGGCATTATCGGCTTTTTATTGACCTAGCGAAAACTTATTTTCAGGAAGAACAGGTCAAAACCCGCTGGCAGGAATACCTTGAACGTGAAGCAGAAATCATGAAAAACTTGGAACTTCGTGGCGACAGAATGCATTGAAGCAATATAAATTTTGGGATTCTGTTATTTTTGAAATAGAAACACCAAATCTTATTTTCAAAAATTGATACTAAAATAGGTGAACTAGCTTATTTAATTGGTTGTTTGGCATAAAGGGTGTTGATAAATGTTTTTTTTTGAAAAGTCAATACGTTGGGTGATGGATGTGGCAACTTTTTTGCTTAGTTTGGCGTAAGTTTTAATATCATAATCACAAATTGCTTTTTATCCACTTAAACTGAATCTCTCAAAATGTTTCACAAAATAGACTACACATTTCTTGACCTCAAACCAAAAAACAACAGGTTATGCGCCAATTAAAGATAACTAATAAAATTACGACCCGTGAAAGTCTTGCCCTTGACAAGTACCTGAACGATATTGGCAAGATAGACTTGCTCAATGCAGAGGAAGAGGCGGACCTGGCTCGAAGAATTCGAACTGGCGACCAAGCAGCACTTGAAAGGCTGACCGAAGCTAACCTACGCTTCGTAGTTTCAGTTTCGAAGCAATACCAAAATCAAGGACTTTCGTTGAGCGACTTGATAAATGAAGGGAATGTAGGCCTTATGAAGGCTGCCCGACGCTTTGACGAGACCAAAGGATTCAAATTCATCTCCTACGCTGTTTGGTGGATTCGGCAGTCAATTTTGCAAGCCATCGTTGAATACTCCCGTATTGTAAGGCTTCCTTTGAACAAAGTTGGCTCATATAATAAGGTGAACGAAGCATTTATTTCTTTCGTGCAAGAGTTTGAGCGAGAGCCATCCGATGAAGAACTTGCCGAGATACTTGAACTTTCCACCAAGGAAGTTACCAATATGCTAAAAGGCAGCATTAGACATGTTTCGGTAGATGCCCCAATTGGTGGTGAGGACAGCGACTCAACGATGCTCGACCTCATAGCAGACAATGACGGCGAGCGCCCAGACGACGCATTAATGGACCAAAGCTTGAAAGATGAGGTACAGGCTGGCTTGTCCATCCTTGCACCAAGAGAGGTGGAGGTGCTATCGGCTTATTACGGATTAAACGGGCACAAGGCGCTCACCTTGGAGGAGATAGGTGACATGTACGGCTTGACTCGAGAACGAGTGCGGCAAATCAAAGAACGGGCTATTCGCCGTTTAAGGAAATCGTACAATCGAAATGCGTTGAAATCTTATTTAGGCTAAATATTTCTATAAAAAATAAAAAGCCCTGCTAATTTCGGCAGGGCTTTTTTGATTTCTGTCGAAATGGATTGGCTGAAAACCTAATAATTCTTAGAATTGAGCTCAAAAAAAGAATATGGCAGGAATAGCATTATCGTTGTTTTTGATTTTGGCTTTGGGGATGATAGGCATCACCGTTCTGATGAAAACGCTTCAGAACTATAAGCCTGGTAGGGCCAGAATTCAAGCCGACCTGAAGAAAATAAGGGCAGAGCTAGCTCCATTGGTAGCAGATTTGGTGCCTTGGTCAGCAGAGGAAATGGAACAATTGTCATTCAACCAAATCAAAAAATCAATTAAAAACGGTCTGGTCAAAACCTCCAAAGGAGTACTTACCACGGTTTATCATGAGCCCGTGATTGCGTGGGCCTATAAAAAATACGTGAGCAGGAAGGAAAACGGGCTACTTTATGCCCGTACCAGTAACCAAGAATTTATTTACCGTATAAAAAATGGAGAGGTAGAAATGGTAGTTGGGGAACATTTTGTTGGTATATTGAACCAAACAGGCACACTGGTCAGCCAGAAAGGGAATAAGCAACTGGCTCAAATAGTAAGAAATCAGGACAACCTTACACTGCCCCTTAAGGTAAACAATAAGCTAGTAGGTACGATGTCGAACCCTGATAGAAATCAGAAAGGGAACACAAGGGCTTTCCAATATTTGACGAAAATGGATAAGGAGGAGGAAGAAATTGCACTTACTCTATCTATATTGGAAATGGTAAAAAGGGAGATTGAAGGTTGAATGCAACAAATACAACCTAAACGGTTGAAAATCAATAGAAGAAGATAAAAAAACAGGAAAAAATTGTAGAATATTAGTCAAGTTGAATACTTTTGGCCGAAAGGAACCCGATTCTCGTTAATCAGATGCCAAAACAGATTTAACCAACTTATTGTATCAAAAAGTAATTGCCATTTTAACTGCTCTTTAATCTGGCAGGTCATCTTACCGAGGGAATCCATCCCAATTTTGGGTCGTTAATAATTCGATAAAGAGAATACTACACAAAAGAATTTTTTTTTGCAGGCAAACAAATGTACGGCTGGAGCTGCCTTTTTGAGCAGTTTTCAGTTCATTTGACCTGAGGCATTTAACAATTGAATCTCGCCTTAGACGGGATTTTTTATAGTCATTACTCAAGTTTTACTCATCAAACTTTTGAAACATGAAAGTTTCGTTACTTAAACAAACACCTACTCAACTTCCAGGCAAGTTCGGGCAATCATTTGTCAAATACCTAATGGTTTTGACCTTGTTGCTAGCTGTAACCAACCTGATTTGGGCCGAAGGCTCAAAAGATTTTTTTAACCGCCCAGGGTATCGAATGTTTCTCGACACACGAGACCCTCAGCAGTTTAAAGTGTATGCCAATGCTGGAGAATACATCAACGTTGGCGCAAGCCACCTTGGCTTTGATGGAACGGGGTACATCAGTGTTTTTCGACCAGATGGCACCCTTGCGATAAAGTTCAACACGCTGAATGCATCACCAAACCAAAATGGCGTCATCGAAAATTCAACAATGGAATTGGCGGGACCTACCGGCGGTGGCACTACCAATGGGACCGGCTATGTGCCAGGTGTGGTTACGGCTAACATGGCCGGTATCTGGACGGTGGTATTTGATTACGACGCCGCCTACACCTCAGGTGCGCAGTTTACTAATATCCTAAACAATGCTCCCTGGACCAGGCTCTCCAATCAAGCCCCAGCCCATAAAAGGGCAATTTTGGCTTGGGACATTACAATTACAACTGGAGGAGCGGGTAATAATGGGGGGGTAGCAAAACCTGGCAGGGTTTACACCAACCAATTCAATGGACTCATAAGCGGAAACGGCAATCCAACTTCCCCAGAATTTTATGTACTCACAGATGGAGGTTTTGTTTATCGAGTGAATGTTGATCAGGCCGATCCATTCCGATTTCCCATTTCCTCCAATTCTCGTGGATTGGTAAGAAAGGAGCTGGTAAACGGGGACACAGCATACACGCCCATCTATAAATCTCAGCCAGAGTCATCTTATACAAGGACGGGCGCAGCTCCAAGCACTTGGGCATTAAATCAGCTTTATTTGTACGAGCCGCAAGCTGTTGGCAACCCAGTTATTCCATTGACAAACAATAAGATATTTTTTAACGAGCCTGACCCAAGCCTTCCCCCTTCTGCGACAGTTACCGATATCTATACGAATCGCCCGGATGTATTTCCAGACCTTTCTGGTGGGCTAAACTTACCACCCACCCCTTCGCCAGCTCCCTATACAACCTGGCTGAATGAACCGCTGGATTCTTTTTTGTTCCAGCTTTATTCATTTAACCTTGTTGCAGCAAACATAGGAGGGATACCCTGTGCTTCTGGCCACTTTTTGACGGGTAAAGGTGGTTATTTTATCTTCAATACCAATATTGGTGGGACTACGACACTTAGCCTTGATATAAATGGTAATGGGCTTTACAATGACCCTATTGACGTACAGATTACTGAAATTTTGGGAAATGGCACTGATTCCATTTTCTGGGATGGGTTCAATGGACTTGGATTCCAGGTGCAGGCTCAAGATTCCTTAGACTTAAATGTTAAAGCAACATTTCAATATGGTGAAGTCCACGTTTCACTTGCAGACGTAGAAAACCTGTTGGGCGGTGTGAGGTTTAAGTGGATGAATGCACCGAATAATGTAGCAAATGACTCATTAATTTACTTTGACCATAGGGATGTCTTCAGCAACCCTTTAGCAGTTAGTGGGTTAGATGTTAATGGAAACCTGATACCTTCAAATTTGGTTTGGCCTTTCTCTTCTCCCTCTGCACCTTATCCAGGAAACGAACTCTACCTCGATCACTGGTTCTTACTCAAAACCACGGTAGATACCGTTTTTACTATTACCATTAGTACTGATTGTTGTGATTCATTATCGGCACCCTTACTTACGGGTACTGGGCCTAGTGAGATTTGTGAAGGCGATGACCTTGTCCTGAGTGCAACAAATACTACTTCAGGCATTGGGGATTTAATCTACACATGGACAGGTCCATCCGGCGTCATCCACGTAGATACAATCAATGAAACAGCAACCAGTACCGTCACAATTACAAATGTGTCCCCATCAGGAGTTGTTGGCTATAGTGTAACTGCAGTAACATCAGGAGCGGCTGATACTTGTTCGGCCACTCACAACTTTAGTGTTATTGTCAACCCATTACCCGAGATAATGCCCATTGTTGGTGGCGGAAGTTACTGTGCAGGCAACGATGTAACGCTGGCAGCTCAAACGCTCTCTGGCGCTGCAACGCTTGACTATACCTGGTCTGGCCCCGGCGTACTACCAGGCATGGAATCAGGAACCGTAGCAGGAGGGGATGTGATATCCTTGACTATTCCCAATATTCAGGATGCTGCCGAGGGCAGCTATACCTTAGTAGTAAGCTCACTGGAAGGGTGTCAAGCATCTACATCAACAACCATAACTGTTAATCCAACTCCAGTACTTACCGCAGTTTCTGGAAGTGGGAGTTATTGTGTTGACGAGGATGTCACCTTGACAGCCGTAAATTCTCCATCTGGCGTTAGTGGTATGGTTTGTAGCTGGAGTGGCGGTAATATTTCTAATGCTCCAGGTACAATAAACGGCGATACCATTAGATTGACTCTCAACAATGTGAACAACTCTTTCGAAGATACCTACACGTTGATTTGCTCAGTTGGAAGTTGTTCAGACACGCTGACTTTTGACGTTGTGGTCAATTCCAACCCTGAGATAGAAGGTATCGCTCCTAACGGAGATTTTTGTGTTGGCGATGCCGTAACATTAACCGCTATCAATGTAAACACTGATACTGGTCCACTGAACTACACTTGGACTGGACCCAATCCCAACAATGCCTTGTTCCCGTTTTCAGGAACTGGACCGGAGGCAGGGCCATTCCCAGTAGCAATTCCAAATATGACATTAGCCGATGCTGGTACTTACACCTTGGTTTTGACAACACTTGGAGGATGCCAATCAGTGCCACAATCGGTCACGATAGGAATCAATCCAACGCCAGTAATTACAATCACGGGAGGTGGAGATGTGTGCATTGGGCAAGATGTTGTGCTAACAGCAACAAACAGTACTGTTGACCCAAGTCCAATTATTTTTATTTGGTCTGGCCCAGGCGGTAACATTCTTGGTCAAGGAGTCACAGCAAGTAATACGCCTTGTACAGTTACCATCCCAAGCGTGACAGCGGCTGACAATGGCATCTATACTATCTTCAAAACATTTGATTCAAATGGTTGCGATGCAATGGCAACTACTACGCTGAACGTACTGCCTGGCTTAAATATCATCAATCCGACACCTGACAGCACCTATTGTGAATTCAATACCGTGGTGCTTTCAGCAACAAATACCGTGGACGCTGGCGATTTGACCTATACTTGGAACGGCCCAAATGGTAAGGTGCTCGGGCCCTTCACTGTCGGCAGCTTTGACCCATTGATTGCTATCATTGACGAAGCGAATTTGGATTGCAGTGGCACATGGACGCTGGACGTAACATCCTCCAGTGGCTGTAATTCGAATAATGTTCAAGTAGAAGTTACGGTTCTGGCAGGAGTTCGAATAACGAGCGTAACTGGTGGTGGGCAGTATTGCTTCAACGCCCCAGTCGTACTTAATGGCACGGGTGAAGGTTCTGCTACCTCGGTGGAATACACTTGGACTGCCCCGAATGGTACCGTTATTGGCAGTGGAAACACCCCGCCTAGCGGGCCATTTCCAGCAAGTAGCACGGATAATGTGCCTGGTACCTATATCCTTGAAGTGATAGCAGACTCAAGTGGCTGTTCTGATAGCGAAACGGTAACTGTGGAATTTATCCCACTACCTGAAGTAATGGTGTTGAACAATGACACGACCCTTTGCGACTTAGATACCTTGGAAATTTGCGGCATGGCGCTGACGCCAAACATCAACTCATTCAGTTATGTTTGGACAACACCAACCGACTCTACCATTACTGGTGATGCAAGCGGCAATGACCCATTCTGCGACATCATTTTGCCAATGCAGGATTATGGTGCAGGTCCCTACATCTTGTTGATAACAGCCAACGGCTGCACTTCTGAGCTAGATACTTTCAATGTGAGCCTGAATCCGAACCCAGTGATTTCCATTGTCTCAGGGGGAGGAACCTACTGTGAGGGCGAGACAGCTGACATTTGTTTCACCAATATAAATCCAGAAGTAGTTGGCTTCTTCTACACTTGCATATTGCCGGACGGCACCCAAACCACCGGCATAGATACTACGAATGGAACTATCTGCCTTCCGGTTACCCAATCAGGCACGATATGCTGCTCCATTGAATCCTTTGACGGATGCGTTTCCAGCCTTGTCTGCGTTGACGTGATATTCGAACCAAGTGCTGACTTGTCCGTGACGGCCAACACGCCGGTTTGTGCAAATGACACACTAATGCTAAGTGGCATAAATTCGCTTCCATGTACTGGTACTATAACTTATGCTTGGAACGGTCCATGCGGATTTACATTCGTGGGTACTGCACCTTGTGGAGGGCCGTTCACTGCTAGTGTACCAAACCCTTGTCCTGGTGTGTATTGCCTCATCGCACCACTAAACAGCGACTGCCCAGATACTGCTTGCATTACAGTAGTTGTGAATCCAGTACCAATGGTGGTTAGCAACACAATCACTGGAGGTGGTACTTTCTGTGCTGGCGAAGAGGTAGTCCTGACTGCACAAGTAACCATTTCGGACAATACTGATATTACTTATGTTTGGTGCCAAAACGATGTGCCAATCTCCGGCCAGACTGGCACTGTGCCAAGTGGCACAACGATTACGCTTGACCTCGGACAGGTAGAGACCAGCGATGATGGGGAGTATTGCCTCAAGCTCACGTCAGTTAACGGATGCATTAACCTCCCACCAACTTGTACACAAGTTACAGTGAACCCAACACCTGAAATCTTGACGGTGACAGGTGGAGGTACCTACTGTGAGGGCGTCGATGTGATGCTGAACGGGACGGGAACCCCAGGTCTTGGCAACGTGACCTACATGTGGATGGGGCCAAATGGCTTTGTTTTCAATGGCCCATCTGTGCCAAGCCAAGGACCATTTCCAGCGACGGTAGCTGATATTGAGATTCTAGGTGCTGGCACTTACACACTTACTGTGAAACTTGGCGACTGTGAAGACTCGCAAAGCGTGGTCGTGGAGGTCAATCCAAAACCTATCATCAATATTATCAGTGGCGGCGGCACATTCTGTGTTGGTGAAACGGTCACTTATTCTTTTGAAATTGACCCGAATGGCGCTAGCAGCGTTGATTGGACATTTAGTTGTCCAGGTTTTGATACCAGCGGCACTGTTACAACGATTACCGTTATCACCTTCCCGATGGTAGTTACCAGTTCCGTTTCCTGCACCATAACTGCACAATCAAGTGACGGCTGCGAAGCAGAACCAAAAGAAATCCAAACGGATGTTCAAGTCGTTGACCCTCCAGTTTTGGATGTCACCGTGAACGGCGTTCCAAGTGGCGGCAGTTCAAATGTAACTGCTTGCGAAGGTGATGAAATGGTGCTGACTACCACCACTCAACCTGGCAATGCCACATATCAATGGTTCAAAGATGGTGTACTAATTGGTGAGACCACGGAACCGGTGTTCCCTGTTGTGCCAGCAATGGCTGGTACTTACACAGTAACCATTACGATAAATGGTTGCAGTGCGACTTCTGACCCAGTTGTTGTGACAATTCCGGATCCACCAATTGCCAACGATGATAATTACACCAGCAGCACAGCGACTGAAGTTTCTGGCAATGTGACCGATAACGATACTCCGGCAACGAACGTCACGGTGACTGTGTTGACTCCACCTTCAAGTGGCACATTGAACATGAACGAAGATGGTACCTTCACATATACACCGGGCACACCATTGGTTACTCCTATCACCTTTACATACGAGATATGTTTGGAGAGCTGCCCAGAGTCCTGCGACCCGGCTACGGTAACCATCACCTACCAGCTTGAGTGCATAGTGCCGAACGGGTTAACGCCGAATGGTGATGGAGTAAATGACGTGCTCATCATTGATTGCATTCCTGATGACCCAAACAATCCTTCCCGATTGCGGGTATTCAACCGTTGGGGCGATGAGATTGCATCATTTGAACCATATTTGAACGAAAAGGGCTGGGATGGTACTTATGGTAGTAACAAAAAGGAAGTGCCAGCTGCGACCTATTTTTATCTATTTGAAAGAGACAAGAATAGTGGCGACAAACCTAAAGCTGGTTACATAAAAGTGGCTAGATAACAAATGGCTGGTGAGCGGTTGTCCAAATAGGATAACCGCTCGCTACCAGTTAAAATCCATCACCAACCAAAAATTTAGCGAACATGAAAAAGCTTCTATATACCTTACTAATTACATTCATTACTGCCTCTGCTTGGGCACAGAGTGAGGCGATTTACACTTTTAATTTATTCAATCAGCTCAACTTCAACCCGGCTTACGCTGGCTCGAAGGATGTGCTGGATGCAGGCCTCATTTACCGCAATCAATGGTGGTCGGGTGTTGACGGTTCGCCCAAGAACATCAACCTGTACGGCCACATGCCTTTTGCGAAGAACACCAGCGGCATCGGCCTGAACATTTTGACGGACAAGATTGGTTTGGACAAAGTCCTGACCGTGGGTGCAGATTATGCTTACCGAATTCGGTTCAATAACAGCAATGTGCTTGCGCTAGGACTTGGAGCCCGCATCGAAAATGCTCGCTCCGACTATGGGGAACTAAATGAGGGCGTTGACCCCACCGATAATGAATTTGGCAGTGGTGGAACGGAGTCGAAATCAACCTTCAACGTGGGGCCTGGCGTCTATTTCAAAAACAAGAAGTTCTACCTCGGAGCGTCATTGCCCCGTATGCTGGCCAATTCGCTTTACAGCGACAAAAACCAGTTCAGTCAAAAAGTGAACACATGGTTCATCCAGGGTGGTTTGACACTACTGTTAAGCGAAAACGTTGAGCTGCTGCCAAATGCACAGGTGCGCCTTAACCCGAACTCACCCTTTGATTTTGATGCCAATCTGAACGTCATGTTTTACGATGCATTCATGGTGGGAGCTTTGTACCGTTACGAAGATGCGATTAGTGCCCTGTTGGTTTACCAGTTCAAGAACGGATTCCGCCTTGGCGTAGCTATGGACTTCACAACGTCAGACTTGAAAGAAGCGACCACAGGCAGCTTCGAGCTGATGGCTGGTTATACCTTCCCATGTGAAGATTGCAAAATCAAAAGCTTGCGCTATTTTTAATGAGAAACCACAGTGCCCTGGCTGGGAGGTGCTATCGCAAATGCCGCCATGCGCTTAAAAATAGTGCAATCATTTAAAATTGTAAAAATGGTTTCACTGCAAAAATCAATTTCAAAACAGAAAAAAGATGAAAAATATAAAACCCTTTCTTCTCCTTTTAGCCTTCGCCTTGAGCTCGCAGCTTATGGCACAGCAGGGAATTGAGTTGAAAAACATCACGGAAATTAACGGCACTGAGCTAGATTTTAGCCCAATTCCGTACGGCAATGGTTTGATTTTCACTTCTTCAAAGAGCAATCGTTTCTTGAAGTGCCCTGCCCAAAATGCAGGTGATTACACGGATGTGAAATATGCTGAAAAAAAGGCTGACGGGACGTTTGGAAAGCCAGTTTCGCTAACTGGCAATGTGAACGGAAAATACAACGACGGGTCATGTGCCATGAACCCTGCGGGCAATAAAATGGTTTTCACCCGTAACAACCTTGGCGGTAAAAACAGTGATGATGTCATTGACCTAAAACTTTACTCCGCCGATTTGGATGGTGATAAATGGGTAAATGTTACAGAATTGCCGTTCGACAGTAGTGCATGGTCAACCTGTCACCCAGCACTTTCCAATGATGGTAATCTGCTGATATTCTCCTCCAACCGACCAGGTTCAACAGACAATAGCATGGACCTGTACTGGTCAAAATTGGATGGCGGTGTTTGGAGTCTCCCAACCAACTTGGGCACTGGCGTGAACACCGGTGCCAACGAACTTTTCCCATACCTTGACGAAAACAACAACCTGTTCTTCTCTTCGGATAGGGCCGGAGGTGCTGGCAGCCTTGATATTTGGGCAGCAGCCATGAATGCTGGTGGTCAATGGGAAATGATAGGCAACCTAGGTGCTCCATTTAACCAAAGTGGCGATGATGTGAATTTTGCGCCAATGAATGGTGGAACCGAAGGCTACTTTGCCAGCGACCGTGCCCATAAAGATGCACAAGGCAGGGACGATATTTACTACTGGACATACTCACCTGAAAAGCCTTGTGGCGGAGAGGTGATACTGGCCGTGGAAGATAAAGTAACCAAGAAGCGTCTGTTGGGTGCTTCGATTGAATTGGTTCCAACCGAATTCGCAAATATGCTGGACAAGATATATTCGGGCTTAACTGCATCTAAAAATATGCTTACCCCCGAAGAAAACGGAGAATTTAAGATAGAGGTAAGAGAAGGAATGAAATACTCCCTTGTGACAACAATGACCGATTACAAATCTGACAAACGTGAGGTACTTGGGGAGGAAATCGCAGCTAATAATTGTCTCTATCCAATCGCACTGGAACCAGACAAGTGCTACTGTAAATTGTCTTTGAGAATAGTGGAAGACCCTTCAGGCGAGCGTATTCCAATGGCCAACATAAAGGTTTTAGATAAAACGACGGGAACTACTGTGCCGCTGACCAGTGATAGCAATGGAGATGCGTTTATCGCACAGATAGATTGTGACCATGAATTTGAAGTGACAGCTAGTAAGAGCTCTTACATCACAAAGTCTATTTCTTTGAAGAACCTAAAAGAGGATTGTAAGGCTTACAATGGCATTCCGCCGCCATACGAAGTACCACTTCCTCCGCTCAAAGTGGTCGTTTTGGAACCTATTTTCTATGACTTCGATAGATACAATATCCGAGAACGGGATGCACAGCCAACACTTGATGACTTGGCGAAAATTATGAACCAATACCCATCGTTGGTGGTACGATTAGGTGGCAATACAGACTCACGAGGTCCCAGCAAGTATAATGACCGCTTGGCTACAAACCGAGTCAATTCTGCCAAGAGCTATTTGGTGGAGAAGAAAAAAGTTGATAAGAATCGAATTCTGACCGAGCAGTTTGGTGAGACAAAACCTGTCAACAAATGCTCTGATGAGGTATATTGTCCAGAAACCGACCACCAGCTTAACCGTCGAGTGGATGTTGCTGCGGAAAGTCACAATGAACCAGGTGTTGAATTCAGAACTCGACCTGCAAATGAAATGAAAGTTGAATCAGACAGAAAAGACAGGAAGCCAAAGTCCTATTAATTAGTAACCCGTCTAATTTTACAATAGGCAGATTCAACAAAGGATGATAAAATAAATGCCGCAACCAGAACTTGGTTGCGGCATTTTATTTTGAAAAGGCCAAGTGGGGATTTTGCCCAAATTCATAAAAACATACCAGCGATGCATGCCGTCAAAAAGCTGGCAATAGTGCCACCTATCATGGCTTTCATGCCTAGTTCCGTCAGGTTCTTGCGCTGCATTGGAGCCAAGGCGCTGATGCCGCCAATCTGGATGCCGATGGACGCAAAATTGGCGAAGCCACAAAGTGCATAGGTGGTAATGATGACCGATTTTGGCGACATCATTCCTTTCAATTCAGGCATTTTTGCGAAAGCATAGAATTCGTTGATGGCTGTCTTCATGCCCAATAGCTGGCCAACCAGCATGGAATCTTGCGTTGTAACGCCCATAATCCAAGCCACTGGAGCGAAAATCAATCCTAAAAGATATTCCAAGGAAAGGCTAGAAAACCTGCCATCGGTAGCTTCAGTGATTAATGGATTCAGATGGGTGAATCCACCAATCCCAATCAACATGGAATTTACCATTGCAATCAAGGCAGTGAAAACGAGCAACATGATACCTACATTAACGGCCAACTTGAACCCGTCCGTTGCGCCGAGCGTAATCGCATCAAGGATGTTTGAGCCGGATTGTTCTTTCGGAACGTCCAGCTTTTGGTCTGCTAAAGTAATTTCTTTGGTTTCCGGCATGATCATTTTTGCAGCCACAATGGCGGCTGGCGCTGACATGATAGAGGCAGTGAGCAGGTGCCGGGCGAACAACTGTTGGGCGACTGGGTCATCACCCCCAAGAAAGCCAACGTAAGCTGCAAACACACTACCTGCAATGGTGGAAAAACCGCCTACCATCAGGCACATCATTTCGGAGCGGGACATGCCAGCGAGGTATGGGCGAATGACAAGCGGAGCTTCAGTTTGACCAATGAAGACGTTGGCAGCGGCTGCAAGGCTTTCAGCACCCGTGAGCTTCATGGTTTTGCTCATCACCCAAGCAATGCCTTTTGTGATGATTTGCAAGATGCCCAGGTAGTAAAACATGGAGGAAAGCGCCGAGAAAAAAACAATAGTTGGCAGGACTTTAAAGACAAAATTATTCAAGGCTCCATCTACTTCTTTCATCCCGAATGGCGTCAAAAGGAACTCGATACCGGCATTGGTGTAGGCCAATACATTGACAAAAAAACTGGCCACCCAATCAAAAATTAAGGTGACAAATTCAACTTTCAGTACTAAAATGCCCAGTGTAAATTGGAGTAAAATGCCCAGTGTAAATTGGAGTAAAATGCCCCCACCGACTATTCGCCAGTTGATGTTTTTCTTGTTGTTGCTCATCAAATAGAGAATGCCCAACATAATGGCACAGCCGAGTACACCTCGAAAAAGGTTGGTGATTAAATCCATCGTTTTGTTTCAAGTTTTGATGAAAAATCTCAGAATAACGCCAAATGTACTGCATCCCTATCAGACCCTCAAACCAGTGATTCTCTCACCCTCTCACCCGCTCACTCTCTCACCCGCTACCAATTCGTAAAAGCCCGGTTGTAGATTCTGTCCACCAGTTCTTTGTTGATGTTTTCGATGAGGGTTTCCTGTACGTCGAGCAGGTTGTCATTTGCCCCAAAAAAGTCCTCAAAGGAGAACTGCTGTTTCCAATTGGCCTTCTCGTCCTTGTTGTTGACAAAGTTGACCTGAACCGAAATAGTAAGTTTGTTGAAGCCAATTTGCTCGCCCGCTTTGGGGGCCTCTGCGCTTACCCGAAAGTCGGTGATTGCACCGGTGAACTCGATATCCGGTTCTTCGTCATTGTACTTCAGCCTTGATTCTGTTTGGATTTTGTCCTTTAGCCGTTCCGATAGGTCACGGGGTAGGGTAGGCGTTGAGCTTGGCGCTTGGTTTTCAAATTGCTCAACGTAATAGGTGTTCACATCCGGGGGGATGCTGATGCCTTGAAAGGAGTAGCCGTTGCCACGAATCAGGCAGCCCTGAAAAAGCAGGAAAACGGCTGTGGCTGCCACCAGTGAAAGGCATTTTAGCCGAATTGAACTTTGTCTGAACAGAATATGAATACCTTTGTTTGACATGGAAATTTGCTAAAAATGTATTGAATTCAGCGCCCGAAGATAGGTGCAATCAGCGAATAAACGCAAACTGGAAGCACAGCACGTTCGCATTTGCCAAACCTTAATCCACAACCAGGTTATGATTCTTTTGATGAAAATATTATTGGGAATAGCAGTCAGCTATCTGGCGCTGTACTTGCTTGTTCCGCAAGGCAATTTCATTTATGAAGGCATACGGTTGCCTTTTTGGCTATTGAAATTGCGGAGGATGGAAAAGCCGAAGCCTGCTCCCCTGAAAATCAAGTACGGCAACCACTTCCGTCAATACCTGCTCCATTTTCAGCCCCTTGAAGATGCACCGGATAAGCATCACATCATCATTTACATCCACGGCAGCGGCTGGCAGCACGGCCGGCCAGAAATGTTCAAGGCCAATGCCCAATGGCTAACTGGGCAGGGCTACAATGCCTTTTTCCTCTCCCATCGGCGCATCCCGCAATGCGATATTCGGGAGCTGAGAGTGGATACCGGCTTGGCCATCAAAAAGGTAATAGAAACATGCTCAGAAAAAGGACTTGCCCACAAAAAAATCTTGCTCTGTGGCAATTCGGCGGGCGGCAACCTCGCTGCTCTCGCCATGTTCGACCAGCGGCTATTGGCGGAGGTAGGGCTTTCGCCCAATATTTTCTCGGCACTGGCGCTGTTCGCTGCTCCGCTCGACTTGCGGGTCATGTGGTCTTCCCCGCCGCTGCTGATGCTCACTCGCATGAAAAAACCAGCAATCTTCGACCTTGCCAACCCGATACACTACCTCGAATCTGAAGTTAAAATCCCGACGCTGCTCATTCATGGGGACAAAGACGGGATATCCGAGTACCAAAACACCGTTGTTTTTGAAGAAAAATTGCGAAACTTGGGCACACAGCACCTCCAATTCGAGACGCTGGAAAACGGGATGCACCTCGACTCGGCGAGCTGGTGTATGCCGGGGCATCCTTGCTGTGAGGTTTTTGGGGAGTGGTTGGAGGGGATTTAAAATGGATAAAAAGACAAACGGGTGTAAAGATTACAGTTATGAAGTGGACATTAACGACATTGTTGATTTGGGTTCAGTATTCCATTTTGCTTGCTCAAAATGAATTAGTAATTCCGACAGAAAACGGCAGTCCTTCAAATAAGGTTGCCAATGGGATAATTGAAGCGATAGATACTACTCCCATTTTTCAAGGACAGAAAATATTAGACCATCTGATATTTTCTGATAGAAGTATTGGTCTTATCACAGAAGAATTTGATGGAGTTATTTTCTATAAAAAGTATTTCTTGAATTCTAAAGGTTTCTGGGAATTCGATTCAATGTATTGCATAGGTTATTTCCCAACACGTTCGATGTATGTCCCAGGCATGCAAACAAAGCCATTTTACAAATTAACAAGTGAAGATGTAATTGAAGCAACGGTGAGAGGAGAAAAGTCTATCGTAGATTTAGTGGCTCTTGAAAAGCTTGGGTGTGGTGTTCGAGTTGTTCACCCTAAAGACTAACTTGAATAAGTTGACATTTGCTCAATTTGCACATGCAATATTTGAAGGTGCATGGAGAGTGAAACTGAAAAAAACTGAAATAACTTAAAACAACTCCAAACAATCAAGCTGGTCATCTTTAAAGAAGTTTTGGATAATTTCAGTGTTGTTGAGAATAGTGGCGGCAAGATTGGCAGTTGAGCAATTGCCAGTTCGCATCCAGATTACCTTTGGCGGAATGCCATGTTCTAATTGTATGTTGTAAAAGTCTTCATCAAGGGTGAGTATAGCATCTATCTGATTTTGACGGGCAAATTGAAAGATTCTAAAGTCGTTATAGTCAATCAATCCATAATCCTTCACATGCATTGTTTGTGGGAAAGCCGATTGGATGCGAGGGACTAGTCGAAAGGAAATATTTTGATCAACCAAGATTTTCATGAACGGTGGAAATTTGCATTAAGCAGCAGTGGCAATTCTTTGCAGGCGGTTGGCGGTAAATTCAAGTGCTATGAGAATGTCCTCTCTAGTTAGTTCAGGAAAATCTTCCAAAATTGCTTCAATGGTCATCCCCGAAGCGAGGTAACGAAGGATGTCTTCCACAGTGATGCGCATGTTGCGAATGCATGGCTTACCTGAACGTTTGCCCGGCTCTATCGTGATAATGTTTTTGTAAATTACCATGTTTTGATTTTAAGCAAATATACAAAATGCTGCCATCTAAAGTTGAAGAGCGTCAGTTTTGTCTCTGAATTTGGTGACTGGGTATTACTATCCACTTCCTTAATTCACCACCTTCCAAACCAGCTCTTTCAACAACTCCCCATCCTCTTTCCCTGTGGTGATAAAGTCCACGCCTTTACCCATCAGGTCATAAGTCTTTAAGTCTGCAATGATTTGCTCCGTTTTGGCAAGCGGAAAATGGCGAAGTGCTGAGCGGTATTCCTTCAAGGCGTAAGTAGAGCGTAGGCCCAGTTTTTTTTGCACTTCACTATCCGGGGCATTTTTCAAGAAATGCAGCATATATACTTTAGTGAAAAAACTGGCCAATGAGGCTACGACCATGATGAGCGGATTGCGTTTCGGGTTCTCCACAAAATTGTGGGTGATGCGGGCTATTTTTGGCAGGTCCTTGTTGCTCAAGGCTTTTTGCAATTCAAAGATATTGTACTCCCTGCTGATGCCCACGTATTCCTCCACATGGTTGGCGGTAATTTCGGTGCCAGCTTGGAGGTGGAGCGCCAGCTTGTCCAGTTCGTGCGCAATGAGCGAGAGGTCGGTTCCAAGGTACTCCGCCATGAGGTCAGCAGCACCCGGCGTTATTTTCAGCTTCTGGTGCTGGAGGTAGTCGTGAATCCAATCGGGCACTTGGTTGTCGTAGAGCTTTTTGCTGTCGAAAACGATGCCTTTTTCTTGCAGCAGCTTGCCAAACTTGGTACTGGTATTGAAGGATTTGTGCTTGTGGCAAATCACCAAAATCGTGGAAGCCAATGGGTTGGACACGTATTTTTCGAGGTCCTTCAGGTCTTTCATGTCCTGCGCTTCCTTCACGATGACCACCGAATGCTGTGCCATCATCGGGTAGCGGCGGGCATTGTCAACGACAGCCAAGTGATCCACATCACGCCCATACAATACTACCTGGTTGAAGGAGCGTTCGCTTTCCGTCAGTGCATTTTCTTCGATAAAATCGGAAATGGCATCAATGAAATAAGGCTCGCTCCCGTGCAGGAAGTAGATGGGCTTGAATTTTTTTTGCTTTAAATCGCCTAAAATCTGGAGGTAGGTCAAAGCGGGAGTGTTTGTTCAATCCAGTTGTGATCGCCCAATTTATTGGGCTGACCGAGTGAAATCTCCTACGGTCAGCCCAATAAATTGGGCGAT
>JAIPBL010000097.1 GCA_021739645.1 Saprospiraceae bacterium
TAGGCGGCGTCCGTTCAATCGCCTTTAGGCGGTTGTTGGAGATGGAAACAATCTAAAGATTGTTTTACGCCGCCGCCTAAAGGCGACGCTACGGGCGCAAAAGTAATCCACAAAATCAACCCCCAAGGAACTTTCCTGTCCTTGCCGAAGGTTAATCGCCACACGAACGCCCAAAATCCTACCTTCGCACCTTAAAAATTCGGCGAGTTGCTTTTTGTAAATCGCCAATCGCCCCACAGGGGCACGTAATTCGTCAGTAGCACTTATGTCCAAAATCTTCGACGCACTAAAAGAATCCCTTTCCGGTTCTGAACAGGAATTCACCACCGGCAGCATCAATCGGGCGATATTCCTGTTGAGCATCCCCATGGTGTTGGAGATGATGATGGAGGGTTTGTTCGCCTTGGTGGACATTTATTTTGTGTCGAAAGTGAGCACGGACGCCACGGCCACAGTGGGTATGACGGAGAGCGTCATCACACTGGTGTATTCGCTGGCCATTGGTTTGAGTGCTGCCGCAACGGCCATGGTTTCCAGGCGAATCGGCGAGCACGACCCCGACGGCGCTGCCAAAGCAGCCGTGCAGGCCATCCTCATCGGGTTTGTTATCTCCTTGTTTATCAGTGTGTTCGGGGTCATTTATGCCGAAGACATCCTGCGGATGATGGGTGGCACACCCACTCAAATCAGTTCCACCGTAGGCTATACCAAAGTCATTTTTGGCAGCAACTTGGTCATCATTTTCATCTTTTTGCTCAATGCCGTTTTCCGTGGGGCAGGCAATGCCAGTATCGCCATGTGGGTGCTCATTGTTTCCAACGGCATCAACATGGTGCTGGACCCGCTCTTTATCTTTGGTATCGGGCCTTTCCCGGAAATGGGGGTACAAGGGGCTGCCGTTGCCACTTCTATTGGGCGGGGCGTTGGGGTATGCATCCAGCTGTACTTTTTGTTTCGGGGCACCAACATCATCAGAATCGCTCGGCGGCACATCGTAGTGAATGTGCAAACCATTCTCGCCATGCTTCGGGTGGCGTCCACGGGTACTTTGCAGTATGTGATTGCCAGTTCCTCCTGGATTTTCCTCATGGCAATCATCGCCAAGTCGGGCAACGAAGCGGTGGCCGGTTACACCATCGCCATCCGCATCCTGATTTTCACCATCATGCCCGCTTGGGGCATGGCCAATGCCGCCGCCACGCTGGTTGGTCAAAACCTCGGCGCCGGGCACCCGGAGCGGGCCGAGTTGAGCGTCTGGCGCACCGCTCGGATAGATATGTTTTTCATGCTTGGCGTTTCCATTCTGTATTTTGCTTTCGCAAGGCCCATCGTCGGCCTCTTCGACCCGAATCCGTTGGTGATTGAGTCAGGGGTATTGGCATTGCGCATCTTTTCGGTAGGCTATGTTTTCTTCGCCTACGGCATGGTCATTTCCTCTGCCTTCAATGGAGCGGGCGATACGATGACTCCGACCCTCGTCAATTTTGTCTGCTTCTGGCTGATAGAAATCCCGCTCGGCTGGTGGCTAGCTACCCACCTCGACTGGGGGCTGGCAGGAGTCTGTTGGGCCGTGTTCATCGCCGAGAGCATCATGGCGGTGATTTTGATTGTGCTGTTTAAAAGGGGAACGTGGAAGAAGGTGAAGATATAAAGTTTGCAGTTCGAGAGTGGGCAGTTGGCAGTCGGTTCGACAGTTGTTTAGTCGGTACTCGTCGCTTTTGGCATCCCGACCAAAGGTTGGGATTGTCCCCGCTTTGCTTTGTACAATGTTTGCCATTTTTTCTTAGCAGGTCGCCTGCGGCGATGCCAAAAGCGGCGACAACTATGACACACAGCGGGGCGACAACCGAGATGTGGTCAGTGCAAAAGTGGCAGCTAACTCACATATCCTTCGTTACCCCCGCAATCACAAACCACGAATCAATCCCGATGTTCGGCTTCGCCAAATTGGCGTTGGAAATGTGGCGGAAGCGCCATTTTAGGTCGAAATTTAGCCCGCTGTCGCTGAGTTTTTGATGAATGCCTGCCGTGAAGTTATCAGAAAAGATAAAGCCCCGATGCTGCTGTTTCGTCTCCACCGTAATAAAATGCGGCCCCGAACCGATGGCAGCGGTGATGGCGGTTTTATCGGACACATTCCAGCGGTACTCCAGCCCGAGGTTCGAGCCGAATTCCCACTCGTATTTGTCCTTCGGGGAGAAATGCACCCAGACCAGTTGCGGCTCCAGATAGATGAAAAGGTCGTTCTGTTTGCCTTTCAGCAGGTTGGTGAAGTTGTAGTAGAACAGCAGTTGGTAGGGCTTGTATTTGCGCCCCTCCTTCAGCGTCTCGTTGATGATGGGGATGCCGAGGTGGAAGCCAGCGGCACGGGCGGTTTGGGCGGTGGATTTTAGGGCGAATGTAAATAGGAGAAAGATAAGGAGAAGTCGCATCGAATGATTTTTGGGGTAAAGGACGGGAGAAAATTTAAGTTTAGACTGTCTTTGCCAACCAATAATGTAGCTTTGACTGTCTTGAAAAATAAAGCCGTATGAAGAAGTTGTTACTCCTTGGCATTCTTTTGTTTTTTCTGAAAAATTCAACCTTAGCCTGCGATTGCTTGCGCACAGAGAGTTTTTGTGAAACCATTACCAACTACGGTTCAAATGGCACTAATGGATATTGGGTGGTTCACGCTGTTTTGACCAAAAAAACGAATGACCAACTTAAATTCAAGATTAAGGAAACGCTTTCTGGCGATTATGCCAATGGAAAAAGTTTCCTGTTCAATAAAGGAGATGTTTTTGATTTTGAAGGATTTATCGAAGACGAGGAATATATTTTTCACTTGATACAACCGCTTTCCGAACCACAATTCTATAATTATTGGTGTGGCACCGAATACCTCAAAATCGAAAATGGGAAGGTTGTTGGCTTCATTCAGCAAGGCATTTATGAAATGCCGCTCAATAAGTTTATGGAACTGTCAAACTGTGGTGTGACAAAGCCTTTCCTGGAGTTAAAACCTACGCTCATAACCAACAACACTTTCATCCTTTCACCCAATAATTGGCCTCCAGCTTCAACCATTGAATTGGCCATTGTTAATTCACTGGGACAAATAATCCATGCCCAACGCATGGAAGATATTTCTGGAATACAGTCAGTAACCATCGAACTGGAAGGGGTTTCGTCTGGCGTGTATTATTGCCGTTTAGCTTATTTGGGCAGAAGGCAGATAGTAAAATTGGTAATAGTAAATTGATTCAATCACTTTCAGTTGGTAACCTGCAAAGTTCAATTGCTACCTTCGCCCCATGACACCCTACCTCACCGAACGTGGCCTTTACCCACCCCAAATTGATGCGAAACCCTCGCCAATGCTGGGCATCGTGGTAGTCATCCCTTGCCACGACGAGGATTTCCTGCTGCTGAGTCTCATGTCGCTCCGAAAGTGCGAGCGGCCAAAATCCGACGTGGAAGTCATCGTGGTGGTGAACGAAAGTGAGAACGACCCCGAAGCCATCCGGGAGAAAAACCGGACGACTGCCGAGCAGGCGCAGCGCTGGGCGCAGGCCGATAACCTCGGCTGGCTGCGTTTCCATATTCTGCACCTCGACCCACTGCCGAAGAAACACGCCGGGGTCGGTCTGGCCCGCAAAATCGGGATGGACGAGGCTTGCTACCGCTTCGCAAAGGCGGGCAACCAACCCGGCGTCATCGCCTGCTTCGATGCGGACAGCCGCTGCGAGCGCAACTATTTGCAGGCCATTCATGCCCATTTTACCGAAAACCCAAAGGCGCAAGCCTGCGGAATCCACTTTGAGCACCCGCTCTCTGGCCCCGACTTTCCCGACGAGGTTTACCATGCCATCACGCTGTACGAACTTCACCTGCGCTACTACGTGCTGGCGCAGCGTTGGGCGGGCATCCCACACGCCTGGCAGACCATCGGGAGCAGCATGGCCGTGCGCTGCGACGCCTACCAACAGCAGGGCGGTATGAACCGTCGGCAGGCGGGTGAGGACTTTTATTTTTTGCACAAGTTCATCCCGCTGGGCGGTTTCGGGGAGATAACATCTACGAAGGTCATCCCTTCTCCTCGGCCATCGCACCGGGTGCCGTTCGGGACGGGACGGGCGGTAGGGGAGTTGTTGAAAAATGGAGGACAATATTTGACCTACTCGCCTCAAAGTTTCGAGGATTTGCAAGTGTTTTTGAGCCAAGAATTAAACGGGCTGCACGAATTGTGCGACTTGGAGGCGTTTTACGCTCGTTTGCCGGAAAGCATCGGCATCTTTTTACGGCTGAATGGTTTTGAAAAAAAGCTGTCAGAAATCCAATTGAACACGAGCAATGCCGAGTCATTCCAGAAGCGGTTTTGGCGCTGGTTCGATGCGTTTTTGGTGATGAAATACGTGCATTTTGCGAGGGAAAACTACTACCCGGATGTAGAGGTGACGGAAGCGGCTGGGTGGTTGCTGGAGAAGTTGGGCTTTTCCGTTTTCGATAGAAATACTAAGCAAATGCTGGAATTGTTGAGGAGGTAATCTGCAAAGTGGTTTTCAAAATTGCCCTTTCCCAAATTGCATGTTTCCCAAATCCCTTTTTTACGCTATTTTTGTCAACGTAAGTTTTAGCAAAAAAAAACAGTTCTAAAATGTTGACAACTACTGCCTTAGACGAAATTGTTAACTTTATAGCTGCGGAAAACCCAGCACGGGTGCTTGCTTTCAAAGCTTCGGAAGCAACGCATAAGCGAGTTTTTGATTTGATTGAAAAGTCCAAGGCACTTGCTTTAAACGAACAAGAACAAGCAGAACTCGACCATTATCTCACCTTGGAACACCTCATGCGGCTTGCCAAAATAAAGGCATATCAAATGCTTCATTCATGAGCCGATACATTTCTGCCAAAAACCGAAATTTTGTAAAAGAACGGGCGGCCCAAACCTGTGAATACTGCAAAGTGCCTGAATTGTTCTCTTTTATCGGTTATGAAATTGACCATATTATTTCATTAAAACATGGTGGTGAAAATAGCCTTGAAAATCTTGCATGGGCTTGTGCAATATGCAGCTTAAATAAAGGGACGGATATCGGCACTATGCTTTTACCTTCTCAAAAAATAATACGATTTTTCAACCCAAGAACAGAGGACTGGGCGTTGCATTTCGAAGTTTCAGATGCTTTGAATTTGCCAAAAACTGAAATCGGAGAAGCAACGGTGAAGATTTTTCAATTCAATCAAGTTGACCGATTGATGGAGCGACAAATGCTTGCCAATGCTGGACTTTACCCTCCTCCTGATGGATTATTAGCGAATTAACCTTGTGCCATAATTTTTCTCATCACCCCCTCGCCGCCAACAAATACAGCACCGCCATCCGAATCGCCACGCCGTTTTCCACCTGCTGCAAGATGATGGAATGTTCCGAATCCGCCACGTCGCTGGTGATTTCCACGCCCCGGTTGATGGGGCCGGGGTGCATGATGATGATTTTCTTGCCGATGCTGTCCAGCAGTTCCCGGTTAATGCCGAAGTAAAGCGAATATTCCCGAAGGGAGGGGAAATACTTGATGTCCTGGCGCTCCAATTGGATGCGTAGCACGTTGGCCACGTCGCACCATTCGAGCGTCTTGCGGACGTCGTGCTCCACGCCGACGCCGAGCTGTGGCAGGTGCTTGGGAATGAGTGTTGGAGGGCCACAGACTTTGACTTCGGCACCGAGTTTTTGCAAACAAAAAATATTGCTGAGGGCCACTCGTGAGTGGGTGATGTCGCCGAAGATGGCGATTTTCTTGCCGGCCAGGTCGCCGAGTTGCTCCCGGATGCTGAAGGCATCGAGCAGTGCCTGCGTGGGGTGTTCGTGGGTGCCGTCCCCGGCGTTGATGATGTTGGCTTTGATGTTTCTTGCCAAAAATTGCGGCGCACCGGGCGCTGGGTGGCGCATCACTATCATGTCCACTTTCATGGAGAGGACGTTGTTCACGGTATCGAGCAGGGTCTCGCCTTTGGTGACGGAGGAGGCGCTTGCGGAGAAGTTCACGATGTCGGCGGAGAGGCGCTTTTCGGCCAACTCAAACGAAATACGGGTGCGGGTGCTGTTTTCAAAAAACATGTTGGCCACCGTGATGTCCCGCAGCGATGGTACTTTCTTGATGGGGCGATTGATGACTTCCTTGAATTCGTCAGCCGTTTCGAAGATGATTTGGATGTCATCTTCGGTCAGGTATTTTATGCCCAATAAATGTTTCGTGCTGAGTTGTGCTTGCATTTTTATCTGAAGGATTGAAGGACTGAGGGATTGAAGGATTGAAGCTCAGCGCCGTCTTCAATCCTTCAATCCCTCAGTCCTTCAATCCTTTTTTTGCGGAAATATCAAAACCTGGTCTTCGCCTTCTACTTCCCTCCATTCCACCCGAACGTAAGCATCATCCAACGAATCTACCCGGATACCGGTGTAGTCGGCCTTGATGGGCAAATCCCGGTTGAAGCGGCGGTCAACGAGTGCGAGCAACTCCACTTTGTGCGGCCTGCCGAAGTCGCCGAGTGCCGACATGGCGGCCTGCACGGAGCGGCCCGTATAAAGCACATCGTCCATCAGCACCACGTTTTTACCCTCCACCAAAAAGTCCATCTGGGTGACGCTGGCACGGATGGGCTTGTCCCGCCGACGGAAGTCGTCCCGGTAAAAAGTGATGTCTATTTTGCCGTTTTCGATGCGGGGAACGCCCGTGATTTCGAGCAGTCGCTGGTGGATGCGGTTGACGAGCGGCACGCCGCCCTGCTGTATGCCGATGAGGCAGGTATTCTGGAAGTCGTCGTGGTTTTCAATCAATTGATGGCACAGGCGGTCAATGGTCAGCGCAAAGCGCTCGTTGGTTAGTATGACTCGTCCGTTGCTCATGGCGGCAAAGGTAGGTTTCAGTTGGCAGTTGGCAGACAGCGGTGGGCAGGTTTTTTAAAACAAACTTTCAGTCAGTGCGGAGGATTCCAGACAGTACCTTAAATTTTGCGTTGTCTTATGGAAAGGTCGTTGTCAATAACCGTGAAAAATCCTTTGTACTCAAAAGCAGGATTACTTAGCAAGTCAAGCAAGGTTTTAGCTGGAACTTCTGGGGTATAATTTTTCATCCGAAAGTAAATGACCCCAGCTATTGGCCTGTAACCATCCTTGAAAATCAATTCTCCATAATCACGGTCATGCGTAAGTATCGTGAGTTGGTTTTGGATGGCTCGCCCAATTACTGTTTTGTCAGAAGAAGATTGGGCATCTTCATTGACCGAAATCACCTCAACCCCTTGGCTTCGCAAAAGATAAACGCTGGCCATGCAGAAATTTTCGTTGGCGAGAAATTTCATCAGGCAGCCTTTGCTGGGTTGGGCAGGAAAATTAGCCCATCTTTCAGGCAATCAGAAAGAAAGGAATAAACTGCGGTAAGGTGTTCCTTGGTGAGCCTCGGAAAATTTTGCAAGAGCAATTCCTCCGTCCACCCATCCGAAAGGCGCTCCAAGAGGAATTCCACAGAGAGCCTTGTACCCTTGATTGTTGGCTTTCCTCGCAAAACTTCAGGGTCTGATACAATATAGTCTTTCCAATTTGGCATGACGGTAGTTTTGGGCAAAGATAAGTTGTTCAGAGGAAAAATGCAGGTAGCAGTAGCTTCAACTGTGTCTATCCACTACTATCTTTTTACATCATCACGGCAGACCGCCAGCGGGTGGGCTATACCGAGGGAGAATTTACTGACCCGGTGACGGGGATTACTTTGAGGGTGGAGGATGTGTTTAGGTGAATAAGTGCAAGTTAATCAGTTTAAACTGAAATTAATTTTATGAATAATCGAACCAAACTGTAGTTGCTCCTTTATCTTTCGCATATTCCAAAAAGCTCTTTAAATTTCTCAGGTCTTGGCCAAAATTATTTTCAACATATTCTTCATGCTTGTCACTATTAAAATCAATAAAATAATTGTCGTAACCCAATGTGTCTTCTCCATAATTATCTAAAATTTGATTCAGATTATCAATAGTCGAAAGACTTTTGATTAAAAAGTTAACTGTTTGCAGTACAGTATCAATATTCCCATTAAGTTTTTCGTTTTCCGTCTTAATACTGTAAAGTTTTTCCTCTCTCTCTTTCTCGTTTTTAGCGGATGACAATATATATTCAACCAGGTCCTCACTTTCAATGTAATTCTCCATGTTGTATAGAGGTGTTATGTCTATTCCAGTTATTTTGCCTATCTGGTCAAGTTCTGGCTCTCCATTAGCAACATTTCTTCGAGATATGAAATTGCAAAACGTTCTACTTAGCCTATGTCTTTTGAAATAGGCCCGATTTGCGTAATAATCTTCATAGAATTCTTCACTTTTATCTGTTCTAACGGCAATATTTACGCCCATTTTTGATACATTTTGAAATGGTATGGGAATCTTTATTGTGACAGCATGACTTTGAATCATGCTGTCACTAAAACTTTGCGAACTGCCAAACTCACGCCGAGTACTTCTCCACGAACGCCTTCATCTCATCCACCATCTCCGGGCTGCCCATCGCCACCGTTACCCGCTCATGCAGGCCATGTGGCTGGAGTTCTAGCACCCGCTCCAGTTGGCAGGTGATGGCCTTGCCGCCCGCCTGTTCCACCACGAAGCCGATGGGGTTGCACTCGTAAAGCAAGCGCAATTTGCCCTGTGGGTACTTGCGGGTGTTCGGATAAAGGAAGATGCCGCCCTGGAACAAGATGCGGTGGATGTCGCTGACCATCGAGCCGATGTAGCGGAGCTGCATGTTGTTGTCCGAGCAATGGTCAATGTAGCGGCGCATTTCCACGTCGAATTTGAGGTAGTATCCCTGGTTCAGCGAGTAGTAATTGCTGCGCTTGGGTATCTGGATGTTTTGGTGGGAGAGGCAAAACTCGCCGATGGTCGGGTCGAGGGTGAAGCCGTTGACGCCTCGGCCGGTGGTGTAAACGAGGATGGTGGAAGTGCCGTAGAGCACGTAGCCAGCCGCCACGAGTTCCGTGCCGTTTTGCATGAAATCTTCCTGAGTCACAGGCCCGCTGGTGTCGCTCACCCGCTTGTAGATGCCGAAAATGGTGCCCACTGACACGTTCACGTCAATGTTCGAAGAGCCGTCGAGGGGGTCCATCACCACCACGTACTTGCTCGGTTTATCGTGCAGTGGCGGCAAGGGGATGAACTCTTCGTTCTCTTCCGATGCGATGCCAGCACATTCGCCACTATTGCTCAAGCACTCAATGAACTTGTCGTTGGCATAAATATCGAGCTTCTGCACGTTTTCGCCATGCACGTTCTCATTGCCGACGGCACCCAAAATATTGAGCAGGCCAGCCTTGTTGACTTCCCGGTTTACGATTTTGGCGGCTACGCCAATGTCACGGAGCAGCCCGGTGAGTTCGCCCGTGGCGAAGTTGTGCTCCTGCTGCCGACGAATGATGAATTCGTCGAGGGTTACGATTCTATTCTGCATAATAATTTGGTTAGGCTAATCAGAGGGTGAGAGAGGTGAGACCGTGAGAAAGGTGAGAAGTGACCTGCCAAAGCTAGTCCCAATTCTCACCTTTCTCACGCTCTCACCATTTTCACGCTCTAAAATCTTGAGTCAATATAATACGGCAACATCGCCCGCCAAGTCGGCCAGTCGTGGCGCATGTCGGGGCCCCAGATGTCCAACTCGTGCGGGATCCCCCTGCTGGAGAGGATGCCGGAGAGGGTTTTCGAACCTTCTGGATTCTCATAAGCACCAGAGCCGGTCACGATGTGACAATGTTTTTTGCTGCGCAAAATGGGCAAAAAATGCTCGTCGTTCAGGTTTGGCAAATAGGACACTGGCGAGTTGAAATACACGTCGTCGTCATAGTAGCCGTTGGTGTACTCCTGCAGTTCGTACAAGCCGCTCATGGCGATGACACCATCGAGTAGGTCTGGGCGCTTGAAGTACAAGTTGGCGGAATGCAGTGCACCCAATGAGGCACCGGTTACGTAAATCGGCGTATCCGGGCTGGTTTTACTTTTGATAAAAGGCACGACCTCGTTGTACACATAGCTATTGAACTGGGTGTGGCGAATAGCCTTGTGGCGTGGGTGCATCTTATTGTTCAGCCAGCTTTCCGAGTTGATGCTGTTGATGGAAAATACTTTGCATTTGCCCGAATTGATTTGGTTTTCAAGCACGTCCATCATCAGGAAGCGCTCGTATTCCAAGAAATCGGCTGCTGCGGTTGGCAGCAAAAGCAGGGCAAAACCGTAGTTCCCCCACATACCGATTTCCATGTTCTTGTTCAGTGATGGGCTGTGCCATTGGTGAATTTCCCGATGCATTTTATTAAAGTTATGAGTTTCGAGTTGTGAGTTTCGAGTTGGTCGCTGCCAAATCAGTCGGGGCAAAGATATTTACCTAAGTTTGCCCACCAAAATTTAGTTTGCAGTTAGGCAGTTTGCAGTTTTTTAGTTTGCAGTTCGACAGTTGGCAGTTGGCAGTCAGTTCGACAGTTGATTAGTCAGGGTCGGGTTTGCATAATAAGACTAAACAACTGCTGGCTGACTGCCAACTGCCAACTGTCGAACTGTCGAACTTTAGGAATGCAGCATCTTTTTTACCTAAATAAATACTTCTTCAAGTACCGAAAGCGGCTGCTGTTGGGCATTCTGTTCATTTTCGTTTCCAACTTTTTCCAGTCGCTGCAGCCCCAAATGATTCGTCAGGCACTTGACCTCGTGGTGGAGAACATCGCCATGTACCACATGTACGACGGCTTCGAATTGCAGACCGATGTGTTCAACCATCTCGGCAAAACCTTGCTCTACTTTGGTGTGGTGGTATTTATTTTGGCATTGTTGATGGGCAGTTTTCTCTTTCTCGTTCGCCAAACCATCATCGTCATGTCGAGGCTGGTTGAATTTGATTTGAGAACAGAAATCTTCCAGCACTACGAAGACCTGCACCTCGCTTTTTACAAAAAAAACAGCACCGGCGACCTCATGGCACGGGTGATGGAGGACGTGTCGAAGGTGCGGATGTACCTCGGCCCGGCTATTTTATACGGCATCAACCTGGTGTCGCTGTTCACGCTCGTCATTATTTCGATGCTGCGAGTGAACGTCACGCTCACGCTTTGGTCGCTGCTTCCACTGCCCATTTTGTCCATCTCCATTTATTATGTGAGTAGCCTCATCAGCAAGAACAGCGAAAAAATCCAGCGCCAACTTTCCAAGCTGACCAGCATTTCGCAGGAGGTTTACAGCGGCATTCGAGTGGTGAAATCTTATGTGCAGGAGGCGCCAATGGGCCGTTTTTTTCACAACGAAAGCCAACGTTACATGGACAAATCGCTCAAACTTGCCCGGGTGGATGCCCTTTTTCAGCCAACCATGTTGGTGCTTATCGGCCTGAGCACCATCATCACGGTGTATGTCGGCGGGGTGCAGGTGTCCAAGGGCAATATCACCACAGGCAACATCGCCGAGTTCATCATCTACGTCAACATGCTCACTTGGCCGGTCACTTCCTTGGGTTGGATTAGCTCGTTGATACAACAAGCGGCTGCTTCGCAAAAACGCATCAATGAGTTCTTGGAAATAAAACCGGAGATTGTTAGTCCAGTTGGCAGTGGGCAGTCAAGTTCGACAGTCAACAAGTCCAGCGCCCAGTTGGTCAGCAGCCCTCATCATACCTCATACCTCATACCTCATACCTCCTCCGCCATCGTATTTGACAACGTCTCCTTCACCTACCCCGACACGGGTATTGTGGCGCTTCGCAACATCAGTTTCGAGTTGCAGCCGGGACAAAAACTCGCCATTATCGGGCGAACGGGCAGCGGCAAGTCAACCATCGCCGACCTTTTGGTGCGGCTTTACGACGTTACCGAAGGGGCAATCTTGGTGGAGGGCGTGGACATTCGACAGCACGACCTCAGCCGTTTGCGCCAGCGAATCGGCTACGTTCCGCAGGATGTGTTCCTGTTTTCGGACAGCGTGAGCAACAATGTGCGCTTCGGCAGGCCGGATGCTTCTCAGGAAATGGTGGAAACTTTCACCAAACATGCCGCTATTTACGACGAAATCGCTGAACTGCCGGAGGGCTTTGAGACGGTGGTGGGCGAGCGGGGCGTCACCCTCAGCGGTGGCCAAAAGCAGCGGGTCAGTATCGCCCGTGCACTCGTCAAGCAGCCAGACATCGTGCTCCTCGACGACTGCCTCAGCGCCGTGGACACCAACACGGAAAAGCAAATTCTCAGCTATCTCGGTGGCGATATTGCCGACAAAACGGCCATCATCATCACCCACCGCATTTATTCGCTGTTGGAATTTGACAAAATCATCGTGCTAGGCGACGGGCGAATCCTTGAGGAGGGGACGCATTTGGAACTGCTGCAAAATCGGGGGTATTACTGGGAACAGTATGAGAAGCAGCGGGTGGAGGAAGTTGATAATTGATAATTGGCGGAATTACCTCTCGGACTTTATCTAATTCTTCTGGCGTATTGAGCAACCAAAGACCGTGATGCTGACCATGAAGATGCACCACTGATTTTTGCTTGAAAGTGGTAGTAGTTAAATCTTTTAGGATGGCCATGCAATAAGTAGGTGGGTGAATATTGTACAGCGCAAGTGCTCGAAGCATCAAATTGTCAAAATTCACTGTAAGTACATAATCAACAAATCCTTCCTTAATCAATTGGGCTAGATAAATATGGGTTACATTAATTTTGGCTTGGTCAATATAGCCTTTCAGTTAAGTATTACGCTGGGAAGGTGCCTAGCAATCCATTAGATTGGGATAGGTCTTTTCGTCTTCTTTTAGCCTAGTAATTTTGGGGTCATAACTTTAGGGCGCACATCAATTCCTAAACCTGTGTCAAGCTGAACAAAATTGGATTTGCAGATTGAAAGAAAACACCGCTTAGTCGTTTAAACAAAAAAGTACCTCCCACGTTATTCCAATGACATCCAGACTGCCTATCTTGGCAGCCAATTCGCCAGTCGGCGGAGCATTTTTTCGAAAGCGTTTCACCAACGGCATTCACATAAAAAACTCAACGAATTATGGCTTTTCAACTTCCCGACCTCCCCTATGCATTCGACGCACTCGAACCGAACATTGACGCCCGCACCATGGAAATCCACCACGACAAGCACCACGCTGGCTACACCAACAACCTCAACGCCGCCATCGCTGGCACGGCGCTCGAAGGCCAAAGCATCGAAGAAATTTTGGCCCATGTGAGCAAGCATTCCGTGGCCATCCGCAACAACGGCGGCGGCTTTTACAACCACAACCTTTTCTGGGAAGTCATGTCGCCGAACGGTGGCGGCGAGCCTTCTGCCCAGATGAACATCACCAAATCCATTGACCGTGACTTCGGCTCGTTCGAGGAGTTCAAAAAGCAGTTCTCGACTGCGGCAGCGACTCGCTTCGGCTCTGGCTGGGCTTGGCTCTGCACCGACGACAACGACAAGTTGTTCGTCACCAGTACGCCCAACCAGGACAACCCGCTGATGGACGTTGCCGACAAAAAAGGCACACCCGTCCTCGGCCTCGACGTGTGGGAACACGCCTACTACCTGAACTACCAGAACCGCCGCCCAGACTACATCTCCGCCTTTTTCAACGTCATCAACTGGCAGGAAGTAACCAAGCGGTACAACGATGCGAACGTGGGGGCGATGAAGGCTTGATATTGGGTTATTGAGTTATTGGGTTATTCCAAATCAGAACAAAGCAAAAGCCCGGTGGGATGTTCCCGCCGGGCTTTTTGCGTATCGCCGAACTCCAGTTCGGCGTAGGGATACACGCCGAACAGGAGTTCGGCGATACGTTGGCTACTGAATCACCAGCTTCACCACAGCTCCCCCGGATTTTACAAAATAAATTCCTGACTGCCAGCTACTTACGTCAATTTTAGCATTGCTCTGCCAGGCTGTTTCCAATTTGATTTGTCCCCAAACATTGAAAATTTGCAACTGCTCCAGCTGCCTTGACAAGCTGAGTATCGTCACCTCATCACTGGCTGGGTTTGGGAAAATTTTGAACGTGCTTTGCTGCGCAATGTCCGAGGTGGCATTCACCCCGTTTTCATTGTTGGCGTTGAAAGTATGCGCCTGAATCACAAAATCACCCGTGCCATTCGGGACTCTTGCATAACCCATGTCGGTCGTTTGGCTGCCAAAAACCAGCTCCTGCCCGATACGGAGGTCAGGGTCGAGGAGGTAGAGCGATTCACCGCTGGCTGAGAGTTTGAAATTTGCGTGGAGACCCGCTTGGCTGCCATCCTCGTCCGCCCAGACGATGAGGTAGCCGTCGCCGGGGATGCTCGTGCCCTCTGGAAAAGTCCATTTCGACAGGTCCGTGTAGTTGTCGGTGAGGTGCCAGCCGCTGAGGTCAATGGGGTCAGCGTCGTTGTTGTACAGTTCAATCCAGTCCTCAAACTCGCCGTCCTGGTCGGCCACAGCGGTTTGGTTGCTGGCCATGATTTCGTTCACCACCACTGGGCCATCAAAGTATTCTGTCACGCCGACTTGGTAAATAAACACATCGTACTCAGCTCCCTTCGGAAAAAAAGTGGCGGTTTTGGCCGTGTTGTTGGCGATGGCTTCGACGTAAAAACGGACGTAGGAACCATTGCCAAAGCCCGGAATATTTGCCCCAAAAAGCCCATCACCCGCTGCCCCGTCGTTGTGGGCACCATCGTCGAACATCATGGTTTTTTCAAACTTGCCCACTAAGCCGCTCCCGTAGTGCAGCACCACTTGGCTAATGCCGAGCACTCCGCCGTTTATTTGCGCCATGATGGTTGCAGGTTGGCCAGCGTCGGGGCTGGTCCAGGTGCCATTGGCGGAGGACATGACGGCGCTGTTCACCACCAGTCCTTGCACGTTCACTTCGATATTGCCTAGCAGCGTGTTCCGCCGGGTTTGAAACAAGTTTTTGAGCGTGTTTTTTTCGTTCACAAATTCTTGGTACGTGTAAATCTTCTTCGTGTCAGCTGCCACCAAGGCATCAATCATTTGAAAATACTCCTCGATTTGGCCGTCAATATCCGCCTGCCCGAGTTCGTCGGCGATGATGGTGCGCAGGTGGGCCAAGTAGCGCTGGCGGATTGATGGCACGGCCAGCAGACGGTTCAGCAGCGGATAGCGCACGTCTTGTTGGTTGTAAAACGGCCCCCAAGTGGCGGCTTGCGCTTCCAGGATGCTATTGCCATCGTACTCAATCGGCACGATGCGGTTGGTCTCCGGTTCCCAGTACAGGTAGTAGTCCATTCCTCCCTTGAAGATGTAGCCGTCATCGTCGGCAAAAGCGTTTTCGGTGGCCAAGAACCAGAGTGTCCGGTCGAGGTCCATATAGTTTTTGATGGTGTCTTCAAGGGAAATGAGCGGCGTGTTGTTCAATTTGTCGCAGGTCGAAATGAGGTCTTCCCAAGGGTTGGCCTTGTGCGTCTTTTTGAGGGTATAGTATTTTTTGTACTCGCTGGAGTCGGTGGTGCCGAGCCAGTTGAGGGAGCAGTAGCCTGTGCCAAATGGCCCACCCGTGCCGCCGCCGCCTGGCCCACCGCCACCGATGGTTTTGAGCGCCCGCCAGCGGGTACCATCACTGCTGAGGAACCATTCTTTGGTGAACTTCCCGTCGAGCGCCTGTACATTTGGGTATGGCCCCCAGTATTCCCCATTGATATAAAGTTGAACGTAGTTCGCCTTGAGCGACTGGGTGTGCTTGCGACTTTGGTGCAGGTAAAGTACCTCCCGGATAAAGGAGGGATCTTGGAAGCAATTGTTGAGGTTGAGGGTCTCGTAGCCCTCAATATCTTGGTCAGGGTCGGCCCAGTCGAGGGTGATGTTGAAAGATTTTTTCTGGGTGTTTGGAGTCTGCGAATACGAGGTCTGGCCTTTGAAACGAACCCCCACCTCACTGGCCAGCGTGTCGCCGTTCAGCACCATCACCGCGCCGAGGTCAGTGCTGGAGATGTAGTTGTTGGTCAAGATTGTCCAATAATTCGGTTCGTCAAAAATCAGCTCGATGGTGTGGATGCTGGACTCGTCATGAAATCCGCTGGCCACGTTGCCACCCGTGATAAGCCGTTTGCCATCAGGCGAAAAGTGCATTTCATCAGGGAAGTTCTGTGCCGATATTTTGCCGAAGGCAAGTAAGAAAAAGAAGAGTAGGCAAACGGGCGTTGCAATTTTATTCATGACTAATTTTTGCTTTAGTAAAAAAAGGTAGGCAGTAAAGTTACCGCCTACCTTGTCAAAATATTATAAAGTTATACAAGTTGTCACCTAAAACTCAATTTCCACTATCGAAAATCACCGTGCCATCGGCGGCAAAAAGGATTTTCACGTCGTTCGATAGCACTACGATGTAGTTGCCGTTGAACTTCACGCAGCCACGCTCCAACGTCGCATCAGCATAGTTTGCGGCGATATAATCCTGTGCTGCGGATGGCAAATCAGTGAACGAAGTGACTGGCGTGTTGCAATGGTGGTGATGGGGGCCGTCAGTTGGCCGTCCGTCACACTCCTTGATGAAAACCCCGTCGGCAGTGAACAGCAGCACGGTGCCAGCAGAAAGCTCAACGGCAAATTTGCCGCTTGGCTTGACTACCACGGAAGCAATTGTTTGGTCTCCATAAGTTGCGGTGATGAATTCAGTAACAACGCTTGGTAAGTTATCCACTCCCACATCATCGCCGGCCATACAGCCGCCATCTGGGCCATTTGGGCCATCGCCATGATGTCCACCAGGCCCGCCAGGCCCGCCGTCAAATTCTCCGCATCTGTGGAAGAACTCGCCAGCGCCGTTGAAGAGCAGGATGACGCCATCAGAAAGTTCCACAGCATATCCTACACGGTCGCCATGCTGTTTGTAAACCACGGTCTGGATGGTAGCATCAGAATGGGAAGCTATGTATTCAATGGCAGCCTGTGGTAATTCGCTCAATTCCACGGTGTCACCTCTCATGCAGCGGAAAATACCGCCACCACCACCCATGCCAGCGCCCATGCAACGACCGTTCTCCCGGAAGTAGAGGTTTTGTCCGTCTTCAAGTTCAATCTCAAAGCCTTTGCCTCGTACTCGCCAAGCTGCTTCGATTTCAATCGGTGTGAACGATAGCGCCACGTAATCTCGTAATTCAATCGGTAGTTCTGCAACTGCCACCTGCTGTTTGTCGCTAGAAGTGGCAATTTGATTCATCAAGTCATAGACATTGTCCGTAGTAGTTTCTTTTTGGCAGGCAAAAGCCAGTGCCACGATACCCATTGCGAGTAGTCCGTAAATCAGATTTTTCATGTTTTAAAAATTTTTTTGGTTAAAAACAAGATGTGAAAAACTGGGTTGGCAGAAAATATTTTCACCAACACGGTCGAGTTGAAATCTATTCGATAATTAGTTGTTTTAGTGCTGGCAGCTAGTATTGCTGCTTTAGTTTATTAGGTTAAAAACACTTCCAGATGGTTGCACCGCAACCAGTCTTTTTTTTAAAAATTATACATCAACCCAGCATTTATCCCCGCCGAAAATTCGGAGGATTCAATTCGGGGGTTATTGTGCCTGCTGGTTATCGAGCCAATGACGGTTGGCTCCAGGCGCAGGCTGAGTGCCTTCGACAGGTTGTACTCCAACCCCACCCCTGCGAGGTAGTCCACCGTCACGGATTGAAGGTTGGCGGGTGTACCAGACTGTGGCTCCTGCTTTTTAAACTCAAACCTGTTGGTCAGCGATCGGATGGAGCCAATGGTGAATTCGCTGTCTTTCAGGAAATTGAACAAGATGCCGCCCTTTACAAGTGCCCTGAGCCGTCCACTGCCCATGGTGTAATTGGCATAAACTGGTAGGCTGAGGTAGGTGAAATGCTGGCTGGTATTGATTTCGGCCAGCACTTTTGCGTTGTCAGGAATGTCGGAGGCCGCCTCCGTGGAGACTGCCCGAACGTCCATTTCGATATTGCCTGCTGCTGTATTCAGGTCGTATTGAAACTCGTGCTCGTGGTCATTCATTGGGCCTCCATCGTGTCTCCGGTCTTTGAAATCGAAGTTGAACAAGTGGGTAGTGTTGTAGTCGATTGTCCGGTAGTTAAGCCCCGTCCCTACCCGAAGGTTTGGAGAAATCCTAGCTTCCAATGCAACGCCCGCCATCCAGGACTGCTCCGACTTCTCACTATTCACCCTAAAGGATTTCTTGTCGCTCATCCCACCCATATTTGGGCTAAGCGGCCTGACAGATTTAATGGTATTCTTCGAGGTCATCAGCATGGCATTCGTACCGACCGAGTAGTTTGAACCATTCAATTTAGAAACCGGGATGATGGCAGCCGTCACCGATGGTGTATTCGTTTCGAGCAGGTCCAGCAGCACCAAAGTTTTTGACCTTATCGGGTGTAATTCCGCATTTTCTGCCATTTCATTGACTGGAATCAGGACTGCACCAGTGGATTGGCTTTCTTCGGCCAAGCCTTCTGAACCAGATTTTTTATCCAACGCTTCGATTGGTACTACTTGTTGTTCGCTATTTTTAGATGAATTGAGTTTGCTATTTTCCTTCGTTAAACCCACCCCAGCATTTGCCGACGATGATTTATCCTGAGAAAACCGGGGAGCAGTGCTTTTTTCCACCACGGTGGATTTATCAATATTTTGCCCTTCATTTTGTGAAGCAACCGAGTTTCCAGCTTTGACATCCTTCATGGTTTCCAGCTTTTGGGACTCCACTCCAGTCGTTTTTTTCGTCTCCAGCCGTTTCATTTCCTGTTCGCTCTGCTCCAACCTCCGGCTCATCTGGTTTAGCTTGCTGCTAAAATAAAGGTGCTGCGCCACCAACAACCCCATCACCACGGCAGCCGCAGCGGCCACTGCCCACCAGCCCCGCACGGGTGTCAACTGAGGCTGCACGACAACGGGCGCCTCTATGTTCGCCTCAATTTTCGACCAGAGGTCACCCGGCGGGTCTTCGCTGTGCCCTTCGAGGCTTTTCCGCAGAAACTCCTCCAGGCGGTCGTTAGGTAATTTATCTTTCATCTTTTCTAAGTTTCGAGTTTCAGGTTTTGAGTTTTGAGTTTCCCACTCGAAACTCAAAACTCATCACTAAAATTCATCCCGCCAGGTTCTTCTCCAGCAGGTTTTTCAAAAATGCCTTCGCCCGGTTCAGTTGCGACTTGGAGGTGCCCACGGAGATGCCCAGTTCGTCGGAAATCTGTTGGTGGGAGTACTCCTCCAAAACGTACAAGTTGAGAACGGTACGGAAGCCAGTCGGCATTTTTTGCATCAGCTTGATGAGTGCTGCCCCCTTTTCGTTTTCGTCAAAAACCGAGTCGTCGGCATCACTGAGTTTGAATTCCACATTTTCAAGTTCCGCAAACTGGAGGCCGCCTTTTTGCTTGCGCAAATTTTGCAGCGCCACATTCACGATGACCCTGCGAATCCAGCCCTCAAAGCTGCCTTCGCCCCGGAACTGGTGCAGGTCTCGAAAAACTTTCACGAAGCCTTCTTGCAAACTGTCCTCCGCATCGGGCCGACAGTTGGAATAACGCAGGCACACGGCGAACATCTTTCCTTTGAAGTGCTCATAAAGCTGCTGCTGTGCTATTCGCTCGCCGTTTTTGCAGCGGGCCAGGATATTTTGTTCGAGTTCAGTCATCCAAAGTTTTTCCCGAGTTATAGTAGGTTAGGTGGCGGAATTTGAAAAACGGTTGCATAGCTGTCCAAATTATTATCAAAAAACCAACAGGCATAATGCCAGGAATTTTCGCAATTTCGCAATTTCAATGAACTTCTCCATCTCCATATTCCGCTTTTGCGCCGCTATGTTGCTCGTGGTCACGCTGGCCTTCCCCCGCTATACCCGCCCCGGCACCGAGGCGACACTGGCTTGGGACGTGAGCGGCTACTACCTCTACCTACCCGCCACGTTCATTTACCACGACCTGAAGCAGGTCAGTTTTTTGCCAAAAATCATCGAAAAATACCAGCCTAGCTTCACACCCGACCAAGCCTTCCCCATCGAAAACGGCAATCAAGTGATGAAATACTCGGCGGGCATGGCCGTGCTTTACCTGCCGTTTTTTGCCATCGGCCACGCCGTTGCGAAGCTGACCAGCTACCCCGCCGACGGGTTCAGCCTGCCGTACCAAGCGGCCATCCAACTTGGCAGCGTGCTCATGGCCATCTTGGGACTTTGGTTCCTTCGGAAAACACTGCTCCGCTACTTCCCCGACCTGACCGTGGGCTGGACGCTGCTGCTCATTGCCCTCGGCACCAATTTCCTCAATTACGCCACCTTCGACGCCGCCAACGCACACGGCTGGCTTTTCATGCTACTGGCACTGCTCACGCACCTCAGCATCCGCTGGCACGAGCGGCCTACGCTGTGGGGTGCAGTTGGCATCGGAACCTGCATCGGACTGGCGGCGCTCGTCCGCCCAACGGAGATTTTGTACGCCATCGTACCGCTGCTCTGGGGCGTCGGTAGTTTGCCTGCATTGCGCCAGCGACTCATTTTTTTCAAAGAAAACTACTTGCACTTGCTCGCTGCGGGAGCGTTCACGGCGGCCATCGGCTTCGTTCAATTGGCCTACTGGAAATACGTGAGCGGTCACTGGTTTGTATATAGCTACGGCGAGCAGGGGTTCAGTTTCCTGCACCCGCACTTCGTGGACGTGTTTTTCAGCTACCGCAAAGGGTGGCTGGTTTATACGCCGCTGATGTTGTTTGCGCTGCTGGGGTTTGCGATTGCGGATTTGGGATTGCGGATTGCGGATTGGGGGCCGGGGCAATCCGCAATCCGCAATCCCAAACCCGCAATCCGCAATCTTGAAATT
>JAIPBL010000098.1 GCA_021739645.1 Saprospiraceae bacterium
ACACGTTTGAGTGTAAGTAATTTTGGCATTGCCGTTAGGCAAACAATGACGTCATGCGTGACAACACACTTGACGCCGCAGGTGGCCTTCGGCCATGCCAAAAGCGGCGTGTTCCAATCGAGAACCGTGACAACACACTTGACGCCGCAGGTGGCCTTCGGCCATGCCAAAAGCGGCGTGTTCCAATCGAGAACCGTGACAACACACTTTGACGCCGCAGGCGGCCTTCGGCCATGCCAAAAGCGGCGTGTTCCTAAACGACCAAAACGAAAACCGTGACGCACTCTTTCTCTCACTCTCTCTCATCTCTCACATCTCTCACTCTCTCACTCGCTCGTTCATCCACGCCTCCAATTCCCGAAACGTCTCTACCAGCCCCTCCATATCCTCTGGTGGCCTGCCAGTGCTTTCCAGTTTTTTTCGGAAAACATCAATGGGGCGCAAGTCCTCCAACTGCTCGTTTTCCAATTGCTTGTCCAGCGGGAGGTGCTGATTTTTTACCTTTAGTTTCAGGATTTCGAGGTGCATGTCCTTGGTGAAATCGTGGAGCAGGCCGTTCAGGTTGGGGATGAGGCGGTCGGTGTCCACCAGCACCTCCACCCAGGGGGCAAGCTCGTCCTTGTATCGCTCGTTCAGCGATTCCAGTTTCTCCTGCACTTCCTCGAAACTGCCCTCGATGGTCTTCAAGCGGCGACCGACAGGCACGGTTTGCAGGCTGATTTTGCCCAGTTTGTCTTTTTTGAACTCCACCAGCGTCACCGACTTCTCGTCTTTCGTTTCACTAAAACTCAGCGGAATCAGTGAGCCACAGTACCGTACCTGCTTCATGCCGCCAATGGCCTGTGGCCGATGGATATGTCCCAACGCCACATAACCGAACACATCGGGGAACTGGTCGGCACGGATATTCTCCGTATTGCCGAGGTAGATATTGTCCTGTTTGTCGCTGGCCTCCGAGCCGGTGACGCAGAGGTGAGCGGTCACTAGCATCGGAATTTTCAGCTGTGCAAATGGCTCGGCGGCCTTGCCCACGGCCTCGTAATGCGCCAAAATCCCCTCCTTGATGCGTTCCACCCGGTCTTGCCCGCCATCGCTGGTAGCGGCACGGCGCAGGTCTTGGTCACGCAGGAACGGCACGGCAGCGACCACAGCCTCCGGTTCGCCTTTGTCGTCGTTTAGTACGATGATTTGCGAATTGGGTTCTTCCGTGGCGGCACCGACCACATGGACATCAAGGAGTTGGAGCAACTCACGGGGAGCATCCAGCATCTGCGGGGAGTCGTGGTTGCCGCCTGTGATGACGACGTGGCGGCACTTGGTGCGGATGATTTTTTTCAAAAAACCATAGTACAGCGCCCTCGCATAGTTTGGCGGATTGCCGATGTCAAATACATCCCCGGCGACGATGAGCAACTCAACGTCCTCGTTTTCAATGACTTGCACCAGCCAATCCAATGCCAGCCGATGCTCCTCCTCCCGGTCACGGGAGATGAACTTTTGGCCGAGGTGCCAGTCGGAGGTGTGGAGGATTTTCATGTGGCCAAGATAGGGATGGGAATTGAAAATGGAGAATGAAAAATGGGGACGGAAGGTCTGGTCAAATGTCGGCGTCCCGATTGGTATCAGGCTTAGATTCAAGTTTGAAGTGCAACTTTTAGGTAAAAAGTAAGGCCAGCAGAAATACTGTACCTTTCGCTTCTACCAAAAGTTGAAAGATGAACAAGTATGAACAACTGACCCTTGGCCAAAGGTACGAAATTGAACTATGCCTGAATACGCATACTGGCGGTGGGCTTGCAATGGGAATGGCTGCCGGGAAATACACCGATTAAATGGCCGGGCAACTGTTGGGTGGTGCTGTAGCGAATCAAAATCCGGTTAAATGGTAAAAGCAAGTGCGCAAAATTCTTTTTCAGTTTTTTGATTTGCTTCTTGTCCACTTTTAGGCTCAGGGCTTTTTCCAGGGCCATCTTTCCCATCTTGACTGCTGGTTCATCCAGCCGTTCGTTCAAGGATTGCTTAGTGATTGTTTTCATTATTAGTCCTCCAATCTTGACGGCCCAATTCCGGAGGGTATTTTACCCACTTGTTGCATCATCCAGAAACTCATAAAAAGAGCGGCAGCAGTGATTTTTTTTGCATTCCTTTTATAGAACTCGCTATCCCATGCGTTCTTTTCAAAATTCCAGTGTTTCGGCGGCCAATGAAAGTTGGGCGGCCCGGTGGTCAACGTCTATTCGTTTTATTATCTTTACCATGACGATATGTTTTAGTGAATTAATTGGTTGTTTTCATAATTCACAAAAAACATATCGGCTTTTTAATGCCTGTATTTCAAAGAACTACTTATTACCTTTTGCTAAACCTGACGCCAATCCGATAGCTATCGGGACGCCGACATTCATTCTACAAAAATTGTTCAGCCTTACATTTAACGCACCGTCCAAAATATTTCCAAAATGAAAAACTACCCAAAGCACAAAATTCTTTTCTTACTGATGCTAGCTGGTTTGCCGCTTGCAGCAAAGGACATTGGTGAAACCAAAAAACGAACGACCAATTTTGTCGCAGCTTGTGTCCCTGCAATTGCCCAAATTGACATGGACATCAACAACGTGCGGGCTCGCCTGCTCACGGGCGGCGATATGTGGTGGGACAGGCACGATGGCGGCTACATTGTGCCGAAACCATTGCCGGGTCAACAAGGTGTTTCGGCTATTTACGCCGCAGGCATCTGGATGGGCGGATATGACAACGGCGGTAACTTGAAAACGGCTTGTCAGACCTATGGCAATGCAAATGGTCGCAACGATTATTGGCCGGGGCCACTCTCTAAAAATGACGGTACGACCGATTCTGAAACTTGCAATGACTGGGACCGGCATTTTGAAGTGAAAGGTGTTGAAATTGCGCAGCATTTAATCAAGTACCAACAAGACTTGGAGAGGAAGCAACCCTATTTAGAATCAGAAATACCACTAAGTGTGAAAGGCTGGCCGGGCAGGGGCAACCCTTATTTTACCGAAATCCACGGCTTCAACCTGCCCACCACCGACCAGGGCCTTGCCGAATTTTATGACCAGGACGGCGATGGAAACTACGAGCCATTAGATGGGGATTTTCCAACCATTGAAACCCGAGGTTGTAATGAATTTCCAATCCAATTCCCTGACCAAATGATTTTTTGGATTTACAACGATGAAGGCGGTGGAGCATCTCACGGTCAATCACATGGCATCCCCATCCACATGGAAATACAGGCCACTGCCTTTGCTTACGCCACAGACGACGTTCTGAACGACGTGACCTTCCAGCGGCACAAGTTCATCAACCGGGCGAAAGAGGATATTGACTCTTTTTACATTGGCCTTTGGACAGACACGGATTTGGGCTGCCATCTGGATGATTATATTGGATGTGACCCCAGTAGGGGGCTTGCCTATTATTATAATGTAGATGATGAAGATGGACAACCTGGAATTACTTGTGATGGTGTAAATACCTATGGATATAATATACCAGCTGTTGGCATTGACATTTTTCGTGGGCCACTTGATGAGAATGGGAATGAGTTGGGGATGTCTTCATTTATCTATCACTACAATTCGATTACTACAGGCCATTCAGGGGGCTACGCTCCTTCTACAGAACTTGAGTTCTATAGATTTTTAAGTGGGTCATGGAGAAACGGGGTTCGAATAACGTATGGTGGAGATGGGTACGAACCAACTAGTCTTGATTTCACCAATCATGTATATCCTTCTGCCCCAAATGATGTATTGGGCTGGTCTATGTGCCATCCCGGCCCAGAATTTCCCAATGGTGCATTTGGTCCAGATTTGCGCACCGTCCAATCCTGCGGCCCATTCATCCTCCAGCCCGGTGCTGTGAACGAGCTGATTTTCGGGGTCATTTTCGCTCCGAATATTGACTACCCATGTCCTGACCTCTCCCGATTGTTCGCAGCGGATGATTATGTACAGGCTTGGTTCGACAATTGCGATTTATTTCAAACTGGGCCAGATGCACCGGATGTGGATTGGATAGCGGGTGACCGTGAGATTACGGGGATTTTGACAAACCCTAGTTGGTCGAACAATGCCAATGAGGATTATTGGTCGTTTGTGTTTGGCCGTCCATTGGGCGTGGCCGATTCAACCTATAAATTTGAGGGATACTTGCTTTACCAAATGGCCGGGCCGACATTTGGGTCTTACGATGTCAACGACACTACCAAGGCAAGGCTTGTCTTTCAAACTGATATTGAAAATGGCGTGGCAACCGCTACAAATTGGAAAGCAGAACGCAATCCAAACTACCAACTTGCCCCAGGTATTGAGCAATTCATTTACTGGCCAGCGTTGTCCATTGATGGCAAAAATGAGGGTCTCCAGCACGAGTTCACGATAACGGAAGACCTGTTTGCCAAGGGCAATGACCGCCGTTTGATCAACCACCGAAACTATTACTACCTCGCTTTGGCTTATGCCACCAACAATTTTGCACCATTCAATCCTAACAACGGCATGGGGCAAAAAACGATGTACCTCATTGGTCACAGAAACACTGGGCCGGATGGTTTTGAGTCTTACACCGTCTTGCCGAGGCCAGCGCAAGGTGGGCTTGACAAGGTTCAAATCGTGCCCAATCCCTTCTACAATTTTTCGGCTTACGCCGATTCCGAGGGGAACGGCGTTATCAAAATCACCAACCTACCCGCCCGGTGCGAGGTGACAATTTTTACCTTGGATGGGAAAGTGGTCAGGCGTTTTGACCGAAACGAACAGCCAGCACCGCCGTTTGGGTCGGGCATTGCGGAGCAGCAGATTTACCCTGACTTGATATGGGATTTGAGAAATGAAAATGGCAAAACCATCGCTTCTGGAATCTATCTGGTGAGGATTCGAGCCGAAGGAATTGGCGAGATAACGCTCAAAGCAGTTGTGATTTGAAGTTTGCAGTTCGACAGTGGGCAGTTGGCAGTCAGGGTGCAGTCTTGCAGTCCAAAAGTCTTAATCCGTTTACCACGGCACTGACTAAACAACTGTCGAACTGACTGCCAACTGCCCACTGTCGAACTGCAAACTCATTTCGACTCCGTCTGCACCAGCTTCCCCGTCGCCTTTTCTTTCAGCAACAATTTCCGGTTGCCGTCCGGCAAAATCTCTTCTTTCAGTAGCCAGTGGTTGGCGTCGTATTCCACTTCCTTTTGCACCTGAACGGCTTCATCCGGCAGGCCACGCCATTCGTTGAGGTGGATGGGTTCCCATTGTTTCGACTTGGCAGAGCGATAGGCGGCATCCATGATTTCGTTCACGACGTAGCCATCGTAAAAGGACTCCATCGGCTGTTTGCCCTGCTCCATGGAGTTGAGCATGTCGGTGAACATGTGGTTGTATCCAAGGTCGTTCGTCTCGTCGCCGACCGGGAAGAGCCAGCCGCTGGCCGATTCGGCCTTCTCGGCCACATAGCCCGTCTGGCCGGGAGCGGTGAACATTTCAAAACCGGTGCGGAGGAAGTTGTTCAGCCAGATGGTGCCTTCCGTTCCCATCACCTCGTCCCGCAAGTCCATGCCGCCCCGGAAGGCCCAGCTCACCTCGAACTGCCCGATGGCGCCGTTGGCGTATTTCACCAAGCCGATGGCGTGGTCCTCGGCATCAATGGGTTTCACCTGCGTGTCGGCCCAGCACATGACCTCGACTGGGCGCACGTTTTTTCCAATAAAATTCCTTGCAATCTCGATGCAGTGGCAGCCGAGGTCAACCAGTGCGCCGCCGCCAGCGAGTTCCATGTCCCAGAACCATGGACTGTGCGGGCCAGGGTGGGTCTCCCGTGACTTGGCCCAAAGCACCCGCCCGATGGCGCCGTCCCTCACACTTTGAGCGGCTTTCAGGTTTTTGGGGGTGTAAACAAGGTCTTCGAGGTAGCCCCCGAACACGCCGGCTTTCTCGATGGCTTGCACCATTTTCCAGGCTTCTTCGCCCGTGCGGGCGAGGGGCTTGGTGCACATCACGGCCTTGCCGGCAGCGGCGGCGGCTTCGGCAGCTTCGAGGTGCTGGTAATTGCGCAAGCCGATGCAGACGATGTCCACGTCCGGGTGGTTGACGGCCTCGTGTAGGTCGTTCGTCCAGTGCGGGATGTTGTGTTTTGCAGCAAATGGCTTGGCCCGCTCCGGGGTGGTGGAGTATGCCATTATGACCCGGTCACGGCTGCGCTGGCCGTGGAGGGCGGAGATGTAAAAATCGGCGATGAAGCCGGTACCGAGCATTGCGATATTTGCCATAGATTTGATTGTTTTGCTTCCGAGGCTTGATAGGACACAGATTTAACTGATTAGATGGATTTTCGCAGATTAATTTTCTTAGGAAAATCAGTGATAATCTGTTCAATCTGTTCAATCTGGGTCCCATCATCACCACGTTTTGAGCGCTCAAATTACAAATACCCAGAAATCCCACGCATTTTTGCCAATAATTTTCCTGCATGGCTCACCATACTTCATACCTCAACCCTCATACCTCCATCACAGCCGTGGTCATCAGCCAGAATGAGGCCCGTACCATTGGACAATGTGTGGCGGCGCTTCGCAAAGTTTGCGACGAAGTGCTGGTGTTGGACAGCGCCAGCACTGACGGGACGATTGAGATTTGTGAAAAACTGGGGGCAAAGGTGTTGCAGCAGGAGTGGCTCGGCTATTCCCAAACCAAAAATGTGGGCAATGAAATGGCCAGCAATGATTGGATTCTTTCCATTGACTCGGACGAAGTGTTGTCGGAAGAATTGATTGAGTCATTGAAAAACCTCCAACCCGAAACAGGAAAGGTGTACGCCCTCGACCGCATCACTGAGTACGAAGGAAAATGGGTACGCCACAGTGGCTGGTACCCGGAGTGGAAGGTGCGGCTGTTTGACAGGCACAGCGTGGAATGGCAGGGCGATTTTGTGCATGAAACCTTGCATATTCCTGCTGACTATCAGGTGGTTAGGTTGCAGGGAAAGTTGTTTCATTACTCGTTTAAAAATACAGAAGACCACCTTCTCCGATTGGTAAAATATGCCCGGCTGGGGGCAGCCGAGCAATTTGCCAAAGGCAAAAAAGTGACTTTTGTGAAGCGTTGGTTTGCACCAGCAGCGAGGTTTGTACGTGGTTTTTTTATCAAAAGAGGGTTCCTCGATGGTCGGATAGGGTGGTTGATTTGCAAGCGGGAAGCGGCCATGGTTCGGCTGCGGTACAAATTGCTGGAAGAATTATGGCGGAACCAAGGTGCTTAAACCAAGGTCAAAAATTGAAACCATCGGCTATCTTTGCCCAAATTGAATCACATACAATGCCCAACATCCTCGCCTCCCTTCAACAATCCAAGTCCGACGGCCAAAAGAAATTCGTCGTCCTCATTGACCCCGACAAAGTGCGTCTCGGCAACATGGATCAGGTACTCGAACTCGCCGTGGAGGCCAAGGTGGACTACTTCTTCATCGGTGGCAGCCTCATCGTCAACAATGCCCTCGACCAATGCCTGCTGGCCATCAAGGAACGCTGCCATATCCCCATGGTGCTCTTTCCAGGAAGCTCGCTCCAGCTCAGTTGGAAGGCCGATGCCATCCTGTTCCTATCCCTCATTTCGGGGCGTAACCCCGACCTGCTCATTGGCAACCATGTTATTGCGGCGCCATACCTCAAGCTCAGTCCGCTCGAAATCATGCCCACTGGCTACATGCTCATGGACGGTGGCGCCCCGACCTCCGTATTGTACATGAGCAACACCCGCCCAATCCCGACGCACAAGGATGATATTGCCGTTTGCACAGCTATGGCTGGCGAAATGCTCGGTCTTCGACTGCTTTTCATGGACGCTGGAAGTGGCGCGCAAACGCCCGTGCCGGAACATATCATCGAGTCGGTGAGTGGGGCCATCAGCATTCCGCTGATAGTGGGTGGCGGTATTCGGACGCCGGAGTTGGCGGCAGCCAATGTTCGGGCAGGTGCCGATGTGATTGTGGTGGGCAATGCCATTGAAAAAGACCCGAACCTGGTGATGGAAATGGCTGCGGCGGTGCATGCTGGTTAAAAGATGCAGCCTTTCAAAATCAAGTGATCGCCGCCCGGTGAATTCCCTTCGAGTAGGAGCGCTTCATCAATCCCATGATTTTTTCAAATGCAGACTGCTCGGCACCGAAATCTATCTCGGTCACATCAATGATGAGAATTGGAAGGTCTTTTTCCGATCTAAAAAATCCGAAGTAGGCTTCCTGCAAGGATTGCAGGTAATCGGGTCGGATATCCTTTTCGATTTCTCGCCCCCGTTTATGGATATTGCTGACGAGGTCGGGCACCGAACGGTGCAGGTACACCAACAGGTCGGGCTTGCGAAAAGCGGTATTCAGTGTATCAAAAAGGCGCTTGAAAAGGCGGTACTCCTCGTCGTTCAAGTTGTTTTTAGCAAACAACAGGGTTTTGATGAAATAATAATCAGCCAACATCAGCTGTGGGAAAAGCTCCCGTTGCGACAGCACCTCCTGCAACTGTTTATGGCGCTCGGTCATGAAAAACAGCTCCACCGGGAAAGCATACCGCTCCGGGTTTTTGTAAAATTCAGGCAAAAAAGGATTGTCGGTGAACTGCTCCAGAATAAGGCGGCAGTCGAATTCCCCTTCCATCATCTTGCACAAGGTCGTTTTGCCAGCACCAATATTCCCCTCCACAGCGATGAAACTGTGTGGGAAAGGGTTTATGTCGGAGGGTTCACGGTAATAAGCCGTACTCATTTCATCCTTCATGGCCGTATCAAATTCAGGTTAAACGGTTTCAAGTTCGTCCAGCATGACCACATCGAGGTCATCGTCGCTGGCTTCGTAGAGTTCTTCAATGGTTTTCTTCAGAATCGGATGCTGTTTGTTTGGTGCGATTTCCAGCATGGGCACCAGCGCAAAATTGCGCTCGTGCAGATGGGGGTGGGGAATGGTCAAGTCTTTGGTTTTCAGCACATTGGCATCGTAAAAAAGTAGGTCAATATCAATGGTGCGGGCATCCCATTTCTCTTGGCGGGTGCGACCGAGTGCCTGCTCGATTTCTAGAATCGCCTTCAAGACAGCGACGGGTGGCAACCCAGTCGCCACTTCCAGGGCTTGGTTCAGGAAGGCTGGCTGGTTGGGGTTGCCCCAGGGTTGGGTTTCATAAAAGCTAGAGGTTTTTATCACCTCACCAATTTTTTGGGCAATCAATCCTTTCGCCTTGGCAATGGTGGCTGCCCGGTCACCGAGATTGGCACCAAGGAGTAAGTGGGTTTTGCTTTGTTTTGACATGATGTGGCAAATGTAAAAAGAGTTTCCGGTTGGCAGTCATTCGACAGTAGGAGAGTGCCCCGTGACGTACCGGATTGGATGCAGTCCATCAGGCCCCGATTCCTTAAAAGTGGATTTAACTTTGGAAAATTAGGCAAGCACATTGCGCAAGCAGAACTGGAAACCCGGAAGGGCAACAGCGTCAATGGTGTCATCGAAAGTATAGCGCTTTGATTCAAATTCTTCCTCCACCAAAATATACTGTGTCACGGTTTCTTTTTTGAGGTTGATAAGCCAGTATTCCCGCACCCCGAAGGCTTCGTAAGTGTGCTTTTTGTGAAGCATTTCCTTGTTTGTGTTGCTGCCGGAAAGCACTTCCACTACCAAATCTGGGGCGGCTTCTATTTTCTTTTCGCCGATGATTCCCATCCGCTCTTTGGAGATGAACAGCACATCGGGCTGAAAGGTGTTGAACTTGTCGAATAGCGTATCGAGTGGGGCGATATAAACTTTGCCGAGGCTATTTGCCTTCTCAAAATCCTTCAGTAAGGAATAAAGTTCGCCAGCGATGTCTTGATGCAAGGGAGTAGGTGATGCCATTTGTATGATTTGTCCGTCGTGTAGTTCATAGTTGCCACTGTCCGGTGGGGTCAGTCGGACATAGTCGTCATAGGTGAGACGTTTTTTATTGGACTTGAACGGGCGGGCTGCTTCGGCTGCTTCTGCAATCATACGGTTGAATATTTTACTTTAAAAACTTGTGTTTACAAAAATACAATTTTTAGCCAAAAGGCTTCGCCAATTTTCCCAAACAGCCCAGAACCCCAGTATTTTCTGCCTTTTACACGCACTTGCGACAAATTTGAAAGCCTTTGCGACGCTTTTGATAACCCATCCCTTTCCCTCCCCACCACCTTTGCACCATGCTTTTTGAACAAAATCTTTCATCAAATAAAATCAAAACAATCATGAAGAAATTATTGAAAATCCTTGGTATCGTGTTCGGCCTTTTAGTTTTGGCCATCGCAGCCACCGCAGCCTGGGTCGGACTTACGGACACGCCAACTTACGAAACAAAGAGTTTGGAAATCCAGCTTCCCACCGATAGCCTGTCACTGGTCAATGGCGCAAAAATCGCCCGAACCGTCTGTGCCTACTGCCATCAAGGGGAGAGCGGCAAGCTCGACGGCAAGCTGTTTTCACCAGAAAGTGAAGGCTTCGGCGAAATATGGTCAGGCAACCTGACCAACCACCCAACGGCAGGATTGGGCAAGTACAAAGACGGTGAAATCGCTTACCTGCTCCGCACGGGTATCAAACGGGATGGCAAACTGGCAGGGCCGTTCATGTTCTTCCCAAACTTATCTGATGAGGACATGGCCGATGTCATCGCTTTTCTTCGGTCGGATGCGCCTGAGGTACAGCCAGCGGATGATGTACGCTCAAGCAGGTATTCATTTTTGGCAAAAGCCCTGATTAAGTTCGGTGCGTTCCAACCATTGGATTATGAAGGCAAGCCCCTTTTGGCACCTCCAACAACAGACCAAGTTGCCTTTGGCCGCTATTTGGCCACTACGAGATACGACTGTGCGGGTTGCCACTCGGCCAGTTTTGAAACCAACAATATTATGGAACCTGAAAAATCGCCCGGTTACTTAGCTGGTGGCAACCCGATTGCCGACCATGACTTCAACCACGTTCCTTCCCGCAACATCACACCGCACCCGGAACAAGGTATCGGCAAATGGACAAAAGAACAGTTTGTAGCTTCTGTCAGGTCGGGTATCCGCCCAGATGGGACTGCTCTGAGCACAGCCATGCCCCGCTTCGTCTTGCAAGATGAGGAGGAAATCGACGCCATTTGGGCCTACTTGCAAACGGTGTCCTCCATGGAGACAACCATTGCGACAGCAGGAAAGTGATTCAATTCAAATTTCTGAAACAGACTTGATATGAAAAACGAAACTTCATTTTATAAAATGGCGGGCATTTTCGCACTGTTATCTTGCCCATTGGCACTGATAAGCATCGGGCTCATTTTCCAGGCATTCAATTGGGATTTTGAAACGGCTTTCAACCCGGCGAAAGCCATCGCTTACCAACCCGACCCCTCTGCCATGTTGCGTTGGGGCTGGATACTGGATATTTTCGGCTACTACCTGCCAGTGTTGCCTTTATTGCTGGCACTACACCATTGGCAATCGGCAAATGCACCCTTGTACAGCCAGTTATTTGCGGTCAGTGGTTTGGGCTATATCCTAATTGGAGCTACTGGAGCCGCTATGTTAGCGGGGGCACAATGCCCCTCTTCGGAGCCTATCAGGCTGGCGATGAGGTTCACAAGGCAACCGTCACGCATATTTACGCCAACCTCAACAACGAAGTGCTCAGTGGCGTGTGGAATATTTTCACCATGACACTGGCGGCGGTTTGGTTCCTTGGCATGGGTTGGTTGCTTCGCCCGGAACGCCGTTGGCTGGGATGGTTCACCACATTGCTCGGTATAGCCAGTGTGCTCGATGTGGTGGGCTATATCCTCAACATCGAGGCATTGTCTGGCTTGGGGCTTAACACCTATCTGTTTCTGGCTCCTGTGTGGGCAGGTTGGTTAGGTTGGGTTTTGACGAAAAAATCGGGAACGGCCTGAATTGCGTGCTTTGCAGTCAGGGTAAACACCAATAATATTCAATCCTTTTAAATGACTTACCAACATCCACATACCATCGAAAACGGGGCCGGCGAACGACTCATTTACAAGCGCCTCGTCAAAGACGAAACAGGCGAGTGGCTCGACTGGGAGAATGAAGTGGCACCGAATTGCGGCCCACCCATGCACGTCCATTTCAAGCAAGAAGAAGGCTTGACCGTTGTTTCGGGGAAAATGGGCGCTCAGGTTTTGGGCGAGGCCCCCAGGTTTTACGAAGCTGGAGAATCGGCCATTTTCAAAGCGGGTGTGCCGCACAAGTTCTGGTGCGTTGGCGACGAGCCGTTGCGCTGCAAGGGCTATGTGCGCCCTGCCCATAATTTCGAGTACTTCTTGACGGGCATCTACGATAGTATGAAAGCCAACGGCGGCAAGCAGCCCGGTGCTTTCGACGCAGCCTATCTCCTCGACCGATACCGCTCGGAGTTCGACATGCTTGATATTCCAGGCTTCGTGAAAAAGGTGATTTTCCCGGTAGCGTTGTTTTTCGGTAAATTGTCGGGGAAGCAACGGAAGTTCGAGGGAGCACCAGCGCCATTAGTTTGACCTCAACTAATTAAAGGCTGGTTTCAAGGTTCTTGACTGGCCTGAACCAATTTCCACTTTTAAAATCTTTCATCAATGAATACAACAACCTATCCGACCATCCGGTGGGGCAAGGAGACCTTTTTGCCCCTCGCACTCACGGAAAGCACTTGCGAATTTAACTGGACCATGCAGCCGGGCGGTGCAGTTCCTGAACACTATCACCAAGCCTCCAACGAAATTTTTGAAATATTGGAGGGGGAGTTGACCTTTAACATCGCTGGCCAAACCTTCTTAAAAAAGGCTGGTGAAATCATGACCGTGGCAAGCATGACGCCGCACAGCCTGCACAACCGTAGCAAACAGCCCGTGCAATGCCGGGTGAGCTTCACGCCAGCTGCCGACCAATCGAAGTTTTTCCAAGTGCTTATTTTCCTGAAAGGCGAGGGCTTCGAGGACATGGGCGCCTTGTTCCGGGCGATGTACATCTGCGACCAACTAGGTTACCGGGAGTTCAGCACCATGAAGGATGGCATGAAAGCTTTCATGAGCTTGATAATGGGGTGTTTCAGGCTGTTTGCCCCACCCCGTCAGTGGGAAAAACTCGTAAAGAAGTATGTGCAGATGGAAGTAAAGCCCAACTTTCTTATGAAGGCATAAAAAGGAAAAAAAATGTAGCGAAGTATTTGTCAAGCTTGCTGGTTTTCACCAACTTTGAGTTCTTCCAGCACACATCCAACCCGCTCCGTTTTCAACCACAAAGAGTCAACATTTATCACATTTTTTCACCAACTTAAACAACTTGATTTATGGAAAAGAAAATCCTATTTGGAACCCTTGCCGCTTGGGTCGTCGGCATGCTTGCATCCATGGCAGTTTTCATGGGCCTCTTCGGCAGTATGGCCGAGGAGTGGATGGCGCAGTACAAGGACTGCCTGAACGAAATGAACATGGTCTGGTGGTTTGTCAGCGGGCTGGTCTTTTCGCTTTTCTTTGCTATTTTGTTGCACCGTTTTGGTGTCAGCACCTTCAAGGGAGGGGCCATTGCTGGAGCTTGGGTTATGTTCTTCATCGCGTTGTGGTACGGCATCGCCAGTGCTTCCACCTATAAGGCTTACCCTTGGAGTTGGCTGCCTTATGACGTCATCGCCAATGTGGCGATAGCAGCCATTGCAGGCGGGGTTGTAGGCTGGGTTTATGGTAAGGTCAAATAGAACTAACAAACTTCATCGAAATGGCATCCTGGCAGTAGGCTGGGATGCCTTTTTTGTTTTTACCTTGTGGGCAAATTTTGACAAAAAACATGCTGCCATGCGGAGGTCTTTTTTACTTATTGCCCTGTACATATTCCTGCCAATTTGTTGGTGCTATGGCCAATCATCCCCAGCAGACAGTCTGCGCCAAGCCTACCTGTCGGAAAAAGACTTTCTGAAAAAAGCAGACTTCTACTATGAGTGGGCCTATCTCATCCTCCTAGAAAAACCGGAAACTGGTCACGCCACCGCCGACACATTGGAACAATTGGCCGAAAAGACCAACAGCGAAAAAAACCTTTCGAGAGCTGAATACCTGCGGGGCTACGCTTTCTCTCTGGAGGGAAAATTCCCGGAAGCCTTGCCTCACCACCGCAGAGAACTACAATTTGCCATGCAAACAAATGACCTCGAACTGCATGGCAAAGCCCTCAATTCCCTTGGCAACGTATTCCACAGCATGGGCCGCAACGACAGCGCCATCGTTTACCTGCTGCAATCGGTGAAAGCTAAGGAGCAAGTTGGCAATCAAAAAGATATCGCCTCCGCTTACGCCAACATCGGCAATGTTTTCAGCGATGAAAAAGCTTCAGGCAAGGCCATCGAGTACCTTGAAAAAGCCTTGAAAATCCGACTTGGCCTTCCAGACGGCGAGCGCAGTGCCATTTTTACCTACAACAACCTCTCGGTGGCGTACGGCGGCAAGGGCGACACTGACAAGGCCATTGAATATGCCCAGAAAGGGCTCGAACTGGCCGAAAGTTCCGGCAACAAATTCTTGGCAGCCGTGTTGGCCGGCAACATTAGCGAACTTTTGTTGAAGAAAGGCGAGGTCGACAAAGCCATCAGTTTGGCCCAATCGTCGGTGAAAACCCTGGCTGAACTGAACCGGAAGGCCAATATCGTTTACCCCTACACCGTGCTGTCGATGGCATGGCTTAAAAAGGGTGACCCAGCCCGGGCACTGGCTGCCAACCAGCAGGGCTACGCCATCATGGAGGAACTGAAACTGGGCGAGCCACTTGCGGTTTACTATGAAAATTTCGCAAACGCCTACGAGGCGCTCGGCGACCACAAACAGGCGTTTTTTTGGTTGAAAAAATTCATGGTGCTCGACGATTCGCTGTTCAACAAAGAAAAAATTTCCGCCATCGCGGAGATAGAAACAAAATTTGAAACGGAGAAAAAGGAAGCCCAACTTGTGAAACAGCAATTGGAACTTGAGCGCCAGTCGGGCCAAAAACGCACCATTCTTATCAGTGCAATTGCGGCCATGCTGGCATTGGGCGGTGGGTTCCAATATTTTAGAAACAAACAGAGAATAAAGCAAAAAGAAACCGAACTCGCCGCTCAGCTCGAACACGCTGAAGCCGACAAGCTCCGGGAGATGAACGACGTGAAAAGCACCTTCTTCGCAAATATCAGCCACGAGTTCCGAACGCCCCTGACACTCATCGTCAGTCCGTTAGAGCAGATGATGAACGGCAGCTTTCAGGGTGATTTTCAAAAATACTACCGCATCATGCACCGCAACGGCAAGCGGCTGCTCGACCTCGTGAACCAGTTGCTCGACCTTTCCCGATTGGAAAGCGGGAAGCTGAAACTGCAGGTTTCCGAAGGGGATTTGGGCAAGTTCGTTTCCGCCATCGCCTTTTCCTTTGAGAGTTTGGCGGACAGGCAACATGTTGATTTGCAGGTGGTTGTGCCAAAATCGCCGCTGGTCGGCTATTTCGATTCCGATAAATTGGAGAAGATTTTGAGCAACCTGATTTCCAATGCTTTCAAGTTCACGAGCGAGGGCGGAAAAGTCGAAATACGATTGTCCGCTGACAGCTCGTCAATCGTCAATCGTCAATCGTCAATCGTAATTCACGACACTGGCATCGGCATCGCAGCAGACCAACTGCCCCATATTTTCGAGCGGTTTTCAAAGACCACCACCTCGGAGGTGCAGCCCGGCAGCGGCATCGGCCTGGCGCTCACCAAGGAACTCGTCGAACTGCACGGCGGGAAAATTGAAGTGGAAAGCACCGAAGGAACCGGCTCGACCTTCACGGTTACATTGCCAATTGACAAGGCATTTTTTAAACCTGACGAGATTGTGGCGGCCCCTGAACAGACCTCAGCAGCAATGCCTACAACGCAGGCTCCGCCTTCAAAAACGGACACACCAACTCGCCCGTCAGCTATCATGGAAGCCCTGTCAGCAACCGACAAGCCCGTTCTTTTGATAGCAGAAGACAATGCCGATGTGCGCTCGTACATCGTTGACCAGTTCAAGGGGCAATACCAAATACTGGAAGCAGAGAACGGCAGGCTCGGCCTCAAAAAGGCGTTGGAAAACACGCCCGACCTCATTATCAGCGACATCATGATGCCGGAAATGGACGGCACGGAATTTTGTAAACTGTTGAAAATCAATGAAAAAACAAGTCATATTCCCGTCGTGATGCTCACCGCACTTGCCGAGCAAGGCGACAAACTCAAGGGGTTGGAAACGGGTGCCGACGACTACCTCGTTAAGCCCTTCGATGCCCGGGAGCTGCAAGTACGGGTGGCCAACCTGATTGCCGGACGGCAAAAACTGCAGGAACATTACCGCAAAAAGCTAAATGCTTTTGCACCCAAAGAAGTAAAATCCGAGAGCCTCGACGCCGTATTTTTGAACAAAGTCAGGGAGGCTGTGGAGGCTAATTTGGACGATGAAAACTTCAGTGTGGTGGAATTGGGCGCTCAAGTGGGCATGAGCCGCAGCCAACTGCACCGCAAGCTATCGGCGCTCACCGGCTTCTCACCGAACGAAGTCATCCGCAACATGCGCCTCGAACGGGCCAAGCAACTCCTCGAACAAAAGGCTGGCAACGCCTCTGAGGTGGCGTACATGACAGGCTTTAACTCTCCCGCTTATTTTGCAAAATGCTTCAAGGATTATTTTGGGGTGACGCCGAGCGAGGTTTGAGGAGTTATGTCCACCATTGGCATTATCAATGAAATTTATGTTGTAAATTGACTGCCATTATTTAATGCAAATTAGAAATCCACCTGCTTTGCAGGTGGTTATGTTCTTTCGGCTTTGCCTTAAAAATAGCACGTTTTCAAGTCATGAGGGCCGTTAGGAACACGTATTGAGGGCAGGCCCCCTATGGTGGCTTTTCAAAGCCACCTGCTTTGCAGGTGGATTCTTTACTAGTCGCAAACAATTTTGTTTTTGCATCCATAAGTGATACAGACTTTAGTCACCTTTTTATTTCCTACAATGGGGGAGACCAGTGGCAATTGGCAGAAAATGACATCACCTTTCAAGGTTCCTATGGTGGCGTCGGGCATCTGATTGGTGTTGGTGGCGCTTTGGTGGCTTCAACATTTGGCTATACAGATGTCGTATTTATTTCTCTCGATAGTGCTCAAACTTGGTTGCCTTTCAACGATGGACTGCCAGATTACAATGCAGGAAAATTAGTGGCCGACGGCTCCTATTTATATGCCGCTACGAATGGTCAGGGCGTTTGGAGGCGCAGTCTCGCCGATTTGAATTTGGAGTCCGTCACTGGAAAGGTTTTTCTGGACGAAAACAACAATGGCATTCAAGATAATGGGGAGCTTCCTTTGCCAGGCACACTGCTCCAATTGGAAAACACTTCAGGCAAATCGGTTTCACGAAACGATGGGAGTTTTGAAATTTTCTCTTCTTTTCTTCAACCAGACGTGCTTTCGGTCGTGCCACCGAATCCTTATACGGTGGCTAACCCATCAAGTTATGCCGTCACGCAATCCGAAACGGGCAAAGATTTCGGGATTTATTTCCCGCCGGGAATCAAAGATTTAAGCGTGGAATTGACGCATTATGGCGTACCTCGACCAGGGTTCACCTCACATTATGGCATTTCCTACAAGAACGTCGGCACGACGGTAATGAACGGCCAGGTGCAACTCACCATGGATGCGCAAATGAATTTTGTAAGTGCGGATCCTGCACCCAGCCAAGTAATTGGCACCCAGCTGATTTGGGATTTTGACAACCTCCAATTATTGGAAACCCGCTCCATTACAGTGGATGTGCTGGTGCCTGCTTCGGTGCCAAATGGTACCGAACTTACCTCCACTGTCGCAGTTTACCCGATAGTCAATGACGCTAACCCTACCAATAATCAAGACGCTGAGTTGGTGACGGTGGTCGGTTCATTCGACCCGAATGACAAGCGAGTGGAGCCGGGTGAGTCACTTACACTGGAAGATTTGGCAGCGGGGACACCACTCACCTACACGATTCGCTTTCAAAATACTGGAACATACCAAGCTGACAGGGTGCGCATCGTTGACCAATTGAGTCAATTGCTGGATGTTTCGACCTTTCAGTTCTTGGCCAGCAGCCATCCTTGCACTTTTGATATTCGAGGTTACGGCCTGCTGGAATTCGATTTTGATATGATAAATTTACCGGACAGCACTTCCAATGAGCAGGCAAGTCATGGGTTTGTGAAATTTTCCATTCGCCCGAGAACAGACCTTACGGTTGGCAAGCTGATTCAAAACAAAGCGTCCATTTATTTCGATTTCAACCTGCCGATTATTACGAACCAAGTCTCAACGCAGATAATCGAGCTTACACAGATTGCTACTGAAATTCAGTCAGCATTGGGCTTGCATATTTTCCCCAACCCCAACGCTGGTGACTTCACGGTTCTATTAGAAAGTACGCTGGACGAGGCTTTGGACGTGGCAGTTTTTGATTTGCAAGGACGCTTAGTGCTCCAAAAAAATGGGCTTACCAACCAGCCAATCAACTTGTCAATGCCCGAGGCATCATCAGGGATTTACTTTTTGAAGGGAAAGTCCGGTGGGAAAATTCTTGCTGGCCGGGTTTTGATTCAACGATAAAAACAGTCAAAACCTGCAAAAGAGAGAAAGCCTCAAGTCGGAAACGGTTTGAGGCTTTTTTTTATAAAATTTTGCAAAAAAGACCAATCGGTTTATATTTGCACCAACTTTCAAGTTCACCATGTCAAAGTCAGCAAAAACAAGGCAGTTAATCATCGAAAAATCCGCCGCCATTTTTAACCGAAAAGGCTACCACGGCACCAGCTTAGCTGACATCATGGAGGCCACTGGCTTGTCCAAAGGCGGCATTTACGGCAACTTCAAGCGGGAGGGTGTGGACAAAAACGGCGTGAAAGATGAGATTGCCCTCGCAGCTTTCGAGCATGCAGTACAGCAGGTTTATGACGCAATCAATGAGCGGACGGGGGTTATCGAAAACACACTTGATAAACTGAAAGCTGTTGTCTATTTCTACCGGGAGCGAATTCTAGACCCACCAGTGGAGGGAGGTTGCCCCATCCAAAACAGCGCTGTAGAGTCGGATGACATGCTTCCGGCGCTTCGGTTGAAAGTTCAAGCAGCATACAATGGGTGGGAACATCGAATCGTAAGGACCTTGGAAAAAGGCATCGAAAAAGGCGAGGTGCGACCCGACGTGGACAAGGCAGAATTTGCCACCCTGTTCATCGGCACCTTGGAAGGTGGGATACTGTTGGCCAAGGTGCAGCACAGCGTCAAACCGTTTGAAGTGATGGCAAGGCAATTGGTGGCAATGGTGGACAACTTGCGACCATAAAATAAACTAATCGGTTTTTTTTTAAATAATTCACCTATGTTAATGACCAAATCCCGCTATGAAATCCCGGCTTTCCAACTGGAAACGCTGCCGCAAAAGCATCGGAGCGAATACCCGTTTTACTTGGTTTTGGTAAAATGGGGCTTTGCTTTCTTTGGCCAAATTTTCCCTAAAACCGCAGCCAATTTGGCCTTCCGGATTTTCACCACACCAAGAATCCGGGCTGTCCATAAACGAACGGACGACCTCATCGAGAGCGCCCGGATGTTTGAGATTTTGTACGGCAAGGTCATCCTAAAAGGCTACGAATGGGGCAGGGGAGAGCGCACCATTCTGATGGTGCATGGCTGGGAGTCGAGGGGGACGGCGCTGCGCAGCTTCGTGCCGGGGATGGTACAGGCTGGCTACCGGGTCGTCACTTTTGATGGGCCAGCGCACGGCAATTCCGGGGGGAAGCAGACGAACCTGTCAAATTTTGCAGGAGCGGTGAAGGCAGTGTTGAACCAAATCGGCCACGTGCATGGCATCATCACGCATTCTTTCGGCGGCTCCACCAGCGTGTTTGCGCTGGCGCACCTCGACCCCACAATTGAAGTCGAAAAAATGGTGCTCATCGCCGTACCGGCCAGCACCCGTAAAGTGGTTCAGGATTTTACGAAGCTAATCGGCCTGCCAAAACGAGCAGTGAAAGCGCACAAAGAGATTTTGCACAACAAACTGAACGGGCTGCATTTTCACGATACCGACCTCATCGAGTCACTTGCGAAAGCCAAAGTCGGCGAGGTGCTCGTAGTGCATGACAAGTTTGACCCTTCGGTAAACTTCGAATCGGCGGAAGCTATTTTTGAAAAATACGACCATGTCAACCTTTTGGTGACGCAGGGACTGGGCCATTTTAACCTTGTAAAAGACCGGGAAGTGATTCTGCGGGTAACAAATTTTTTGCGAAGCGAAGAAGAAGGGCTTTTTTCGTAAAATTGCGCCTTGATTGTGGTCGCCCAATTTATTGGTCTGACCGAATTAACATCGGTCAGCCCAATAAATTGG
>JAIPBL010000009.1 GCA_021739645.1 Saprospiraceae bacterium
CCGCTGGGGGGAGTCGGTTTTCCGATACTTCGACTTCCAGCCGAACGACCCGGCATTTGGCTGGGACGGCACCCACCGAGGGCAGTTGCTGGACGCTGCGGTGTTCGTGTGGTTCGCCGAGGTGGCGTTCGTGGACGGGAGCACCGAGCTGTTCGAGGGGGGGGTGGTGCTGGTGCGGTGAGGGGGGGGGTTATGCTTCGGTTGTGGTGAATGTTGATTTTGCCAAATAAACTTAGTGAGTTGGGCTTGAAAAAGAAATACGCTGTCTTTTTCCCAAAAAAGCAACCATCTTTGTTACCAACCTGTCCTTGGTTTCGTTCTTGTAAAATCACCCGAACCACTGCAGTTCGTTAACGCTTCACTTCAAAATTTAATCGCAATGAAAAGACTTTTCCTTTCTACAATTTGCACACTGGCACTTTTGGCCTTTGTTGGTCAAAGCCTAATGGCACAGCAAGCGGCCACCACACCTTCCAAGCAAGACAACGTCATCATCATCCAAAAAACGCAGAACGATGATGGAACCTGGACGGTGAAAAAGAAAAGCATCCAAAAAGGCCAAGCTGCCGATGCGTATTTTGATGCCGTTGACATGGGCAATTCCATTGATAAAGTGTCTGAAATCATCATCAATACCAACGGCAAAGACAACGCGGGTGGCGAAGGCGCAGAGACCATGATGATGATTCGCAAGGGCAGCAACCGGACTGAAATCAAGTGGAATGGCTCACCGGAAGGATTGACCGTCACTTCACCTGAAATGTCGCATTTCGCCCTTATCAATGATACCGACAATGAACCCAAGGCATTCCTTGGCATTTATCCTGAAACGGATGAAAAAGGCGGCGTGCTGGTCACGGAAATCGTGGAAGGTTCTGGTGCTGCTGCGGCTGGCCTGAAAGCTGGCGATGTCATCACGGTCATTGATGCAGCTACCTTGGCAGCGCAGAGCGATTTGTCCAAAACAATGGCTACTCACAACCCTGGCGATGTCATTCAAATTACCTACCTACGGGATGGACAAACATTGACAACGACCGCAACCCTTACGGGTAAAAAAACACCAAAGTACGAGTACAAGTACAACTATAATTACAACTACAATTACGATTACAACTACACCAACAAAGTAGAAAGAGACCCATGCATGGTGTTTATAGGCATGTACAATGGGAGCTGGGGCAATGGTGAAAAAGGCGTTGGTGTGAGCGGCACCATACCTGGCTGGCCCGCTGAAGAGGCTGGCATACAAAAAGGCGACCGTATCCTGTCCCTTGATGGTGTACCGGTGAATTCCCACAGTGAATTGGTCATTGAGCGTGACAAGCACCAGCCCGGCGAGCGTTTTACCATGGGCGTCCTGCGGGATGGTAAAGAAATCAAAATAAAGGCCCGCTTCAAGTCCTGCGAAACAGAAGAAACTGCTGTAGCTGAGGAAGTCGTCGAGCAACCAACCCTGCCACAAATCGACAACAACCTTGAATTGGAGGAACTTAACGCCTATCCCAACCCCACTTATGGAGACTTAAACATACAGTTCAAAGGGGAGGCCGTGCCTACTACCGTAACGATTACGGACATCAACGGGAAGCAGGTTTTCAATGAATCCATTCCGAATTTTGATGGCAACTACAACCGCCAATTGGATGTGAGCAGTGGTGCTACTGGCACTTTGCTGATTACAGTACGTCAGAGTGGCAAAGTGCTGACGACGCCAGTCGTTCTCTTGGCGAGAGCGTAGGGATTTACGATTTACGAGTGACGATTTACGAAGGGAACGGGCCAGCAATCTAGTATTGTTGGCCCGTTCCTTTTTTGGTAGCTTTGCCACTTTAATGATGGAATTGGGAATTAGGAATTTGGTATTACGTTGGGTTCAATGCTGTCAATCAATACCCAATTCCTAATTCCCAATACCTAAAAGCAAATTTACCATGAGAAATGCTTGTCGGGTGCTGCTGTTTTGCATCGCTTTTTTTACCCTCCACACAAATGCCGAAGGCCAGTCGCCGAAACGGGAATTCCGGGGCGCATGGGTGGCCACGGTGGCCAATATTGACTTCCCCTCCAAGCAGGGACTGACCCAAAATGGGTTTATGGCCGAGTGGGTGGAGACGGTTGATTTGCTCCAAAAAGCAGGTTTCAATGCAGTCATTGCACAAGTGCGGCCTACAGGTGACGCATTTTACCGTTCCAAAATATCGCCGTGGTCGAAGTACCTTTCAGGCAAACAAGGGATGCCTTTGGCCGATGCTTTCGACCCACTCACTTTTATGGTGGAGGAAGCGCACAAGCGCAATCTTGAATTCCACGCTTGGCTGAATCCCTATCGGGCGAGCATGGACACCAGCACCGTCACCCTTTCGGAAATGCACCCGTACAAGCACCACCCAGAGTGGTTTATGCGCTACGGTGGCAAACTTTATTTTAACCCGGCCTTGCCGGAGGTGCGTAACTATATCACCGAAGTCGTGACGGAGATTGTCATGGAATACAACGTGGACGGCATCCATTTCGACGACTATTACTATCCCTATCCAGCCGCTGGGGAGCTGTTGCCAGACGCAGCTGACTTTGCTAAATACGGCCTTGGTTTCGCAAATATCGAAGATTGGCGTCGGCACAATGTGGACATGCTCATTGGCCAGATTTCCGGCATGATGAAGTTGGTAGCACCTACGGCGAAATTTGGCGTCAGTCCATTTGGCGTTTGGCGAAATTCAAGCAAGGACGCTATACTTGGCTCACCAACCCGAGCAGGAATTGCCACTTATGATGACCTATACGCCGACGTGCGCACTTGGCTGGAGAAAGGCTGGGTGGACTATGTAGTGCCCCAAATTTACTGGCATATTGGTTTCCCTGTGGCCGATTATGAGGTGCTGCTGAATTGGTGGGGAAAGAATGCTTTTGGTCGGAATGTGTATGCAGGGCATGCAGCCTACAAGGTTGGTGTGAACAAAGAGCCAGAATGGACCAACGGCCTGGAAATCCCAAAACAAGTCCGATTGAACCGCGGCACGGCAGGCATTAACGGCAGCGTTTTTTACAATTTTACTTCGCTTCGCAAAAACCCTTTCGGCCTCACCGATTCGCTTCGCAACAATTATTACAAAACGCCCGCATTGATGCCGGAGCTTGGCTACATGAAACTTCCTGTTTCTCCCACGCCAACTATCAACAGGCCAAGATGTGTGAAAACAGGCGGGCTGAAATTTACTTGCGACTTGAAGGACGAAGAGAAAGCTGCCAAAACACTGGTGGTTTATCGCTTTGAAGACCGCCGCCCAGGTGATTACAACAACGCTGAAAACATCCTTCAAATCATTCGATTGAATGGAGAAACGCAAATCGAAGTAGTGGATACAACAGCTGCTAAGGGCAAAACCTACACCTACGTTGCCTCAACGATGAATGCACAGCATACGGAAAGCCTGTTGAGTCAGTGGCGGGCAATGAAGATTGGCAAGTGGCGGATCAAAAAGGTTCGGTGAAAAGAAGGTGAGCGGAGCATGGGGTACCTGCTTGCAAGGCGGCTGACAGTTGTGGTGTTTTTAGGTTTCATTTGGGCAAATCAAGCAGCGTGAGGTGTCTCTGAATGCGTTGTTTCATGGGGGCTTCGACCTATTTGCTATTTTGTTCTCCCACTACCTAAAACTGTTAAGTTATGAAAAAAGAAACTACAACTATTCTGCTTTTCTCCATCCTTTCTTATGGCATCCTCGCCAACAACGTAGCCAACCCTTTTTGGCAGGAGTCTTTCAATGGCTCGTTCCCAACGGCATGGTCAATCGGCGATGCATCTGGCCAAGGCGTACTTTGGGAATGGTGCGACAACCCAAATGATTGTCCACCTGCCACGCTTGCCAACCTAGCTTGCAGCGATGCCGAGTTCCGTTCTACTGGTTTCGACGATGGGTACATGTTTGTGAATTCCTTCGCAAACGGGCCGCTTCCTATTTCAAGCCAGAGTTACTTGCGTACCGAATTCATTGATTGCTCAGACAAGGCTGCAGTTTTTATTCAATTCCAGACCTACATTCATGCAGTTTACAATGACCCCACCACGAATGCAGTCATCAGGGTAAGGTCGGGCAACGACCCCTGGATGACGTTCACTGTTTTCCCCTACCTGAATTCTGCGATGATGGGAACCCTGCAATCGTGGAATGCCCAACCCGTTCTGATTGACATATCCGCAGCAGCTGCAAACAAACCCAACATCACCATCGAGTGGAACTGGACAGCGAAATTTGACATCGCTTGGATGATTGACGACGTGGCATTGTTCGACTCAAACCCACTTTACAACAACGCCGTTTGGGGACAAAATGCCTTCCAGGGAGATTTCGCCGGGGGGTTAAACGGCTGGACGGTCACACAGCAGCTGGATACTTGCCGATGGAGGTGGATTAACTCTGGCTTGATGTACTTGCCTGTTGGCGGTGCCGAAGCCGATTATTACGCTTGTTGGCCAGGCGCAGCAAATGGTGCGATGCTAATGAATGCTGCACCTTGCAACCTTTTCAGCCCATCAACTCCGTATTCAAGGAGTGACCTTCGTTCGCCAATTATCAATCTTTCCAACATTCCTGCGGGGACGAAATTGGATTTGAAATACAATCAAGCATTTGCTGTGGCCAACAGAGCTACGGTTCAACTACCCATCACCTCGGTGGTCATCAGCATTGACAATGGCGCTAGTTTTATCGATACCATTGACGTGAATCCGCTTCAGCCATTCCTGCATGGGAAATGTGAGGCGGTGAGTTTTCGGTTGCCGAATGCTGTTGCAGGGAAATCTCAGGTGAGACTCCAGTTTATTTTTTCTGGCGACACACATTTCTGGCTGGTGGATGATGTGCGAATTGCTTATGCAAACGACCAGGATTTGGCCATCAATCCAGGCTTTTTCAGTGTAGCGCCAGATTTTAGTCAACCTAAAAACCAACTCCGCCCTATCAGCCTTTTTACGCAAGTAAGAAATGAAGGCAATTCCAGCATGGACAATGTGGTGGTTTATGCGGAAGTGAGAAACAGCTTGAACAACATCGTCTTCATTGATTCCGTGTCGTTGGGGTTGGTGGATCCAAGTGATGATTGGGAAGATGTCTTTTTCCCTGACAAATTCCTGCCAGCACCACAAGTCGCCGATTACCAGGTTTTTTATCGGATAAAATCCAGTACATCAGACCAAAACCTAACCAACAACAATGTCCATTGGGAGTATGAAGTCACGGAGGGCGTTTTTGCAAAGAATAAATTTTGCTTTAGTAGCAACGGGTATTTTTTTCCCAGCGAATCGGTGGATTACGAAATTGGGAATTGCTACTACGTACCCAATGGCAGTGGCCTTAAAGCAAAGAGCGTGAGTTTTGCCTACAAAAACAATGCAAGACTTGACGATGCAAACGCACAGCTGAGCATCAACCTGTACCAATGGAAAAATGGCGACAATATCGGTGATGTGAACAGCGACACCATTGCCAATCTTAATGAATATGAATTGATAGCCTACAATATTTATGATGCTGACTCAGATGACAACAACATGGTGGTTACAGTGCCGGTCTCGGGGGAAATGGATTCCGTGGACCTTAAAGACGATACCTACTACTTTGTAACAGTGGGCTACCTCGACCCTGTGGCTGTCAATGGTGTTATCCAACGATTCCCAATAGCTGGAAGCGAGGAAATCAACTACACGGCCATGTTTTATAATTCTTATGAAGATGGCATCCCAGCCTATACTTCCATGTTGCGGGAAGGGGACGATGTTGATTTTAGGGCAAATGCCTGGGCTTTGAGGAGAATTCCGTTCATCAACTTAAATGTGGTGCAGTATGTTTCATCAACCGACCAACTCCTCAATAATCCAAAGGAAATCACCATTTGGCCAAATCCTGCCAATGAGACAATCAAACTAACTTGTGATTTTGTCAGCTATAATCACCCAATCCAAGTGGAAATTTTTGACCTTTGCGGCGGTTTAGCACTCCGCAAGGAATTTGAAAATGGAATTGTCAGCCAATTGCCAATAGATGTTTCAAGACTGAGCAACGGTTCATATACCTTGCGGGTCATTTGTGGTGCAAACACGGTCAGTACAAAGCTAGTGGTGGTACATTAGTGAAAGCTGGCTTCAGAATTTCAGTTTTGAATAATTTTGTTTGTTGGTAAATTATTGGTTATCAGTAGTTTAGCATAACTGGATGATTCAAAATGCTTTGCTGTTTTATTCATAAAATTTAATTTAGACATGAAAAATTTTACAAAAAAAATGCTTGGCCTTTCCTTCTTAATGACTTGGGCCTTATTCGCAAATGCGCAAACTGTACTTTGGGGAGGTGCAGGTGATACGAACGGTGAGTTCAATGGTGGACTAAATGATTGGACCGCAGTGGCTGTAGGAGACCCAGATGCTTTGTGGGTTTGGGAAGCTGATGGGAAAGCTGACCTTGGTGCTTATTCCAGCACTCAGGCAATTCAATCACCCTCCGTTGCTAACGGTGCTGCTGTGTTCGATTCCGATTTCTACGACAATGGTGGTGTTCAAGGTGCGTTTGGAATGGGTGTAGCACCCTCACCACAGCTGGGTGAATTGGTTTCACCTAACATAGATCTAACTGGACAACCTTACGTGTCTTTAAAGTTTAATCAATACCACCGCAATTTCAGTAGCAGTTGCTTGGTTGCGTGGTCAAATGATGGTGGAACCACTTGGGTTGATACTGTCAACATTAATGAAAATATTGCTACAAATCTCGCTACACCTGCGAACAGCGTTAAGGTAATACCCTTATTTGGGGGTGGAAATACTGCCCAATTTAAAGTGAAGTTCATTTTTGATGCAGACTATTATTTTTGGATAATTGATGATGTATCCATCATTGAGCGTCCAGAATATGACCTGAAACTTGGTGACTTCTTCTTTTCGCCAGCCAGTTACGCTCAGCCAGCTAGTCAAATAGGCACTGATACCATGGGTTTTTCAGTTGATGTTAATAATATTGGCCGTTCAGCACAGGATGATGTCATGTTGAAGGTTGAAATATTGAAAGGTAATACGGTCATATATTCCGATGAAATTAATATCGGAACCTTACCGGAAGAATCTCCAGACTCTACTTACGCTTTCGATGATTTGTTCGCTCCAGATATGTTAACCGTAGGTGTTCACCGCCTACGTTATTCTATCAGCAGTTCAAATACTGATTTTGACCTGTCTAATAATGCTGTCGAGCAGGAGTTTCGTGTAACAAGCGATTACTATGCAAAGGAGGACGGTGATAATGATTTTGTTGGTGGATTACAACCTGGCGGTGGTGGAGATTATGCAGTCGGGAATTTATACGTTACGAGTTCCAATTGGGTTGACCAATACCAAGCAACCAAGGCGGTATTTTCTTGTGCAGTAAATCCAGATGACCCTATTGACGGGAAAACTGTCTCCATTTACCTAATGGGGGTCAAGGATAATGTATTGCCAGATTGGAGCAACTTTGATGATCAGGTCTTAGATGTTTCCACAAACCCAGATTTAGAATTATTAGGGTTCAATACACATGAATTTGGAAATTACACGAACTATGCAAATGTCAATGTGGACCTTGTTGATATTGAAGAAGGTGACCCTGGGGTTCCTTTGGAGCCAGGTAAAAGATACCTTCTGATGGTAGAATACAATGATGAAGCTAGTTCAATCTTCCAAGCTTTTAATACCAAGATTAACTATTTCCAGTTCTCGACTGTACTGTTAGGTAGCGATTGGTTTTTGGGTGGATTTGGCGTTGAGGAGGCTGCTGTGGCTAGAATGTTTATTTCGCTTTACAGCACTGCCGACGAGGTAAGCCTCCCGGACAATTCGCTGAAATTCTACCCGAACCCAGCCAATTCCTACTTGAACGTGGACATCAACCTGGAGGAGCCGACCCTCGCCAATATCACCCTCGCCGATATTAATGGCCGTGTGATTTCTATTGACGAAGTTGAAAATGCTTACCAGCAGAGCCGCCAATACGATGTTTCTGACCTGGCAAATGGCACCTACATTGTTCGTATCGCAACGAAGGCTGGTACCAAAACGAAGAAATTCGTGGTGCAGCACTAAATTTCAATTCATAAAAATTGAATCAAAAACGCCTGGATGTCAATCATTCGGGCGTTTTTGTTTTTTAGAAAAAAGAAATCGGTATGTTTGACGGAAGGATTACCAACTAAAACTCAACCATGCAAAACCGTAGAAATTTCATCCGGAAAGTTGCCAGTGCTGCTGGCCTAGCTGCATTTTCACCCTTCATCCATTCAGCCGAGGGTAAAAATTTAATGGAAACCATTGAGCGAAGTGCCCACCGTGATGCTTCTGATGTGGCTACTGATGAGGATTTTTGGTACCTCATCCAGCAGGCCTACACCGTTTCCCCAAATATTCTCAACCTCAACAACGGTGGTGTAAGCCCACAGCCAAAGGTTGTTCAGGAGGCCGTTGAACATTACAACCGCCTGAGCAACGAAGCTCCCAGTTATTATATGTGGCGAGTGCTGGATCAAGGAAAGGAGCCGCTTCGGGCAAAACTTGCCGAAATTGCTGGCTGTTCAGCTGAAGAAGTTAGCATCAACCGCAATACGACCGAGGCGCTGGCCAACGTCATTTTTGGCCTTCGGCTAAAAGCAGGTGACGAAGTGGTACTGACAAAACAGGATTATCCGAACATGATCAACGCTTGGAAACAGCGGGAAAAACGGGACGGCATTGTGCTGAAATGGCTCAATTTTGAACTGCCGATTGAAGACAACGAGCAAATAGTCAGGCAATTTGAAAACGCCTTTACCCCAAAAACTAAGATTGTTCACATCACCCACATGGTCAACTGAAACGGCCAGCTTTTACCCGCCAAGCAAATTGCGCAAGCGGCTCGCCGCCGGGGCATCGAAGTGCTCGTGGATGCAGCGCACACGTTCGCTCATATTGATTTCAAAATACCAGACCTCGAATGTGACTACCTTGGGACGAGCCTTCACAAATGGCTTTGCGCACCGTTTGGCAGCGGCCTGCTGTACGTTAAAAAGGACAAAATCAAGAACCTCTACCCGCTCATGGCAGCGGGAGACCCAGAAAGTGAGGACATCCGAAAGTTTGAAAACATCGGGACTCGTTCCTTTGCCATTGAGCAAGCCATTGGCCATGCGGTCAATTTCCACTTGATGATTGGTGCCGAACGGAAGGCAAAACGGCTGTTTTACCTCAAAAAATACTGGACGGACAAGGCGCTGCAGATACCGGGTGTGCGCATTGGTTCTCCGCTCAAGCCGGAGTTTAGTGGTGCAATTGCCTTGCTGCAAATTGACGGCATTGAGCCTGTTGAACTCAGCGAAAAGCTATTCAGCAAATTCAGAATCCATACGGTTGGCATCAACTGGGAGAATATCCACGGCGTTCGGGTCACGCCGAATGTTTATACCACGTTGAATGACCTCGACAGATTTGTTGCCGCCATAGCCGAAATTGCGAAGGGTTAGAATAAAACCAAGACTTTGCTACTTTTGCGGCTCAAATATTCGGATGCAGTTGGTCGAATGCCCTGCCGCTATTCTTCGTTTTACATCCATCACTCCATAATTTTTCGAAATGGTTATTGAGCAAAATACTGTTGTCAGCCTGCATTACAGGTTGACCGTGAGCGAGGTTTTAGGTGAATTGGTTGAAGAGACTTTTGGCAGTGAGCCACTTGTGTTTTTATACGGTGCGGGGCAAATGATACCCGAGTTCGAGCGCCAACTGGCCGGAAAAGCCAGCGGTGACCAGTTTTCTTTTGGCATAAAGTCTGAAGAAGCTTATGGTGCGCACGATCCAAATGCCGTAGTACAACTACCAATGTCAACTTTCGAAGTTGATGGTGAGGTTGACAAGGATATGCTGAAAATAGGAACGATTATCCCAATGTCCGATGACCAGGGAAACCGCCTGAACGGCATGGTTAAGGAAGTGAGTGCAGAGGGCGTAATGCTTGATTTTAATCACCCGATGGCTGGCACTGACCTGCATTTCACGGGTACGGTCGAATCACTTCGGGCTGCTACTCCGACTGAAATGGAACATGGCCATGTACATGGACCGGGTGGGCATAACCATTAATGTGTAGGTACACCGGTGGCACTTTCCGGCTTTATTCACAGCCAGAACAAGGTTCCGGCCTACTTTTAAACGAAACGGCATTGGAGCAATTCAATGCCGTTTTGCATTTCGGTAGTTTGTGCTTTTCTTTGATGCCCTAATTACTGGTAACCGTAGCATTTGAACAAAAAAATAATGGACATCGAAAAGAACAAGAATGAGGATGCGATGAAGCAGCAAATCACCCTGATGAAACACCGGTTGGTGAAAATCAGGTTGGGGGGCGGCACCAAGAAATTGGAAAAACTCCAAGCGAAAGGGAAACTTTCGGCCAGGGAGCGCATCAATTATTTAGTGGATAAAGAAACAGAATGGCTCGAAGTCGGTGCATTTGCCGGCTTTGAAATGTACCAGGAGCATGGTGGGTGTCCAGCGGGTGGGGTAGTGGTGGCACTGGGCCGGGTGAGCGGACGGCTCTGCGTAATCGTAGCCAATGACTCCACCGTGAAAGCGGGCGCCTGGTTTCCCATCACTGGCAAAAAGAACCTCCGGGCACAAGAAATTTCGATGGAAAACCGGCTGCCCATCATCTACCTCGTGGACAGTGCCGGGGTTTTCCTGCCGATGCAGGATGAAATTTTCCCAGACAAGGAACATTTTGGTCGAATTTTTAGAAACAACGCAAAAATGTCCGCCATGGGCATTTCACAGATTTCGGCCATTATGGGCAGTTGCGTGGCAGGCGGGGCCTACCTGCCAATCATGTCCGACGAGGCGCTGATAGTCGAGGGCAGTGGCAGTATTTTTCTGGCTGGGCCTTACCTCGTGAAGGCGGCCATTGGTGAAGATGTGGACAAAGAGACGCTTGGTGGCGCAAAAACTCAGACCGAAATCTCTGGCATTTGCGACTACAAAGTGAAGGATGACAAAGAATGTCTGGATACTATCCGGGAGTTAATGGACAAGTTGGGTAGTTTTGAAAAGGCTGGCTTTGACCGCATTGCGCCAGCAAAACCAAAGTTTAAAGCGACTGAAATTTACCAGTTATTTCCAGCTACTGCTGGACAACAATATGACACCGATGAAATTTTGAAACGAATTGTGGATGATTCGAAGCTGACCCACTACAAAAAAGATTACGGTAAAACCATCACCTGTGCCTACGCACGCATTGATGGTTGGGCCGTTGGCATCGTCGCCAATAACCGAACGGTTACTAAATCTGCAACAGGTGAGCTTCAATTCGGTGGCGTGATTTATTCCGACTCAGCAGATAAAGCAGCCCGTTTCATCATGAACTGCAACCAAAAGAAAATCCCGCTGGTCTTTTTGCAGGACGTAACGGGATTCATGGTTGGCAGCCGCAGCGAGCATGGCGGCATCATCAAAGACGGGGCAAAAATGGTCAACGCAGTGTCAAATTCCACCGTGCCCAAGTTCACCATCGTGATGGGAAACAGTTACGGTGCCGGGAACTATGCGATGTGCGGAAAAGCTTATGATCCCCGATTGATTGTAGCTTGGCCTACCGCCAAAATCGCCGTGATGGGAGGCTCCCAAGCTGCACAAACTCTACTGCAAATACAGGTAGCTTCGTTAAAATCAAAGGGAAAAGAGATAACCGAAGCCGACGAAAAAGAGCTGTTGGAAGGCATTCAGCAGAAATATGATGAGCAAACAACGGCTTATTATGCAGCTGCTCGACTTTGGGTAGATGCCATTATTGACCCTACGGAAACCCGCAATTGGATTTCAACGGGAATCGAAATGGCAAACCATTCTCCGGTTGAACGGTTTAATGTGGGTGTTTTTCAAGTCTAATTTACTCCACCAAAAGCCTCGAAATAAAATGGAAAAAACAGAAAACAGTGCGGAAAGGAAGACGTGGTTCAAACGATTGGGCTTAGCGGGCATCCTTTTTTTCACCATAAAAGGGTGCATCACGCTGGGCTTGATGATTTGGGCTGGGAAATGCGCTATTGGATAAATTGATTATGAAAAAATGGGCAACAATGTTGGCTTTTTTCACTGTACTCGGCGTCTCAAAAGCCCAGTCGGTTGGCTTGCATTTTGACCCGGACTGGAAGGTTTTGTACGCCCCTCCCAGCCATTTTTCGTTGATAAAAAACTTACTGGATTCACCTGCTTCGCAAGCTCCCGAATTGCCACAGGCATGGCGCTACTGCGATCTCGCTTTTTTCTGTAAAGTGGAAGTTAAAATGGAAAAAGCGGCACTTTTCCCCATCAAATTCAGGCTTGGCGATGTCCAGTACGTGGACGAATTGGAAGGCAAGCGGCGAAGTTACTGACCCAAGTCACTGCCCCTGCCGAATAGTATGGCCACCCATCCTGCACCCCTTTATTTTTCCATCTTCCTGTAAGAAAGTATCCAAAGAAAGTGTGCCTTCTGAACAAGTTTGAACGGGTAGTTTTCTGTTCAAGAACAGTTTTTTGCGTTTCTGTTCCAATTCAAATGCAAATATCCGGGGGCCGTTCTTTTCTGTGGCCAGCAGGTAGTAGGCCAGCTCAGATTTTACGATTTTGGTGTTCTCGAAAACCGCCTCATCATGGTAGTTCTTATAAAAATTGTGGAGCTTGTGGGGAGTAGCCAAAACATGGGTTGGGCGGACGGTGGTTGCCGCTTTTACGCATTCAGGCGCTTTTTGTGCTAGGCTTTGACCGATAGAAAAGCAGAAGAAAATCACCGTAATCAGGGCGTATTTTTTATTGAAAAGCTTCATGTTTACCATTTTTAAAGTAAAAATACACATATCGGAACAACCTGTTAAAAGCACTGCCATTATTCAGTCTCCACGGTGCTCTCCGTCAATTTTCGCTTTGCCACCAACCCTATCGACGCACCTTTTTTGAGCAAAAACTGGTAGGCTTCTTCAAAGTTGTTCTTCACTTCCCCATCCAGTATCGCCTCCCTGATAGCATTTTTTATAATGCCCACCTCAATGCTTGGAGGAATGTCAAACGTGTTCATGATGTCAATGCCGCTGACAGGCGGCTGCCAGTTTCGCAGGCGGTCGCTTTCCTCCAGTTCTATGATGCGCTCTTGCAGTGTCGCATAATTTTCGAGGTAGCGTTTGACTTTGGAGTCGTTTTTTGAAGTGATGTCGGCCTGTGCCAGTAACATTAAAGATTCAATGTCCTCCCCGGCGTCAAACAGCAATCGGCGAACAGCACTATCCGTGATTTCTTCTTTAGTCAGCGCAATGGGCCGGAGGTGCAGTTGCACCATCTTTTGGACAAACTTCATTTTCTCGTTCGTCGGCAACCGGAGCTTTTTGAAGATGCGGGGCACCATCGCAGCGCCCAGTGTCTCATGCCCGTGGAAAGTCCATCCACCCTCGTCTTTGTTGAAACGTTTGGTGGGGGGCTTCGCAATGTCGTGGAGCACCGCCGCCCAGCGCAGCCAAATGTCCGATGACTTGGCGCAGAGGTTGTCCACCACTTGCAAGGTGTGATAAAAATTGTCCTTGTGGCCAATGCCTTCCCGGACTTCCACGCCGTGCAACGCCACCATTTCCGGGAAAATGATTTCGAGCAAGCCTGTATTGAACAGCAGCTTGAAACCAACCGAAGGGACAGGCTCGGCCAATATTTTCTCCAATTCGGTCGTGATGCGCTCCTGCGAAACAATGTTGATGCGGTTGCGATACTTCGAAATTGCCCGAAGCGTTTCATCCTCAATCTCAAAGTCAAGTTGTGTCGAAAATCGGATGCCTCGCATCATCCGTAGTGGGTCGTCGCTAAATGTTCGCCCAGGCTCCGTCGGAGTTTTGAGGACTTTTTGCTCCAGGTGCTGCAAGCCGCCGAACGGGTCATGGATGTTGCCGAAATCCTCGTCGTTCAGGCTGATGGCCAGTGCATTTATCGTAAAATCACGGCGGAGTTGGTCATCCTCCAAGGTGCCAAGTTCCACTTCCGGTTTGCGGCTGTCCGAACGGTAACTTTCCTTCCGAGCACCCACAAACTCGATTTCCATGTCCTTGTGCCGGAGCATGGCAGTGCCAAATCGGCTGTAAAATGCCACCCTTGGGCGGGGACTGAGCAGGGCCGCTACGGCATTCGCCAGTTGGATGCCGTCGCCAACGCAGACAATATCAATGTCCTTGGTGGGGCGGGCGAGCAGTCGGTCACGCACATAGCCGCCGACCACGTAGGCCGGAACGCCACAATTTTTGGCTGCTTGCGCAATGAGGTTGAAGACCTCTCTTTCTTGTGGTAAAATATTGAAAACCAATGGGCTAGTGATTAGTGATTGTTTTCCCGTCAGGGGTTACTTGTGTTTGGATAATGGTTTTGGGTTGAATTGACTTACCAACTTTTGACTAACTCCATTTCGCTGTAAGCCTCTAAAATTTCATCCAGAATTTCATGCAGCACCGCTGGTGAATATTCCTCCACCAATCGGCTGCGGTATGGCTTGATGCTGTGAAATCCCCTGAAATAATTGGTGTAGTGCCTGCGCATTTCCACTACGCCGAGCTTTTCGCCTTTCCATTCGATGGAAGTTTCAAGGTGCTGTCGGGCAGCTTCCACCCGTTCTTCGGTTGTCGGAGGGGGCAGCTTTTCACCAGTGGCAAAAAAGTGTTTTATTTCCCGGAATATCCAAGGGTAACCAATCGCTGCCCGGCCAATCATGATTCCGTCCAATCCGTACCGATTGCGGTATTCGAGGGCTTTTTCGGGGCTGTCCACGTCGCCGTTGCCGAAGATAGGGATGGTCATGCGGGGGTTTTCTTTCACCTTCGCAATCCACGACCAGTCGGCCTCGCCCTTGTACATCTGCTTGCGGGTGCGTCCGTGGATGGTGAGCGCTTGTATGCCCACATCTTGCAGCCGCTCTGCCACCTCCACAATATTGATGGTCTTTTCATCCCAGCCAAGGCGGGTCTTCACCGTCACGGGCTTGTTGGTGCTATTGACCACGGCGGCGGTGAGTTCCACCATTTTGGGAATGTCTTGGAGAAGCCCAGCGCCTGCCATTTTGCAAGCGACTTTGGCCACCGGACACCCGTAGTTGATGTCAATTACGTCTGGGTTGGCGCCTTCGACGATATGCGCCGCCCGAATCATGCTTTCCAATTGTCCGCCAAAATACTGAATGCCGATGGGCCGTTCGTAGTCGAACACTTCTAGCTTTTTGAAACTTTTATCGGCATCGTGTACGAGGCCGTCGGCACTGATGAACTCGGTGAACATCATGTCCGCCCCGTTCTCCTTGCACAGGCGGCGGAAGGGCGGGTCGCTGACGTCCTCCATCGGGGCGAGCAGCAGTGGAAAGTCTGTGAGTTCTACGTTGCCAATTTTAACCATAAAATCAAGTCTTAGTTGGGGGGCGCAAAGTTAAGGGGAAATGTGCCAAAAACGGTTTTGAGTCGGATATTTTACAAAATGGAACTTAAGCCTGATTATTGTTCCAACTTCCAAAATAAGCATATTTAAACGGCGTTTGAGGTTTAAGTTTTCCAAATTACACCCATTTATCCACACCGTTTATGGTATAAATTTACCTGCCAAGTTCAATGTTCAAGGCCAGCATGGCAAATGCAACCGATGAAATTATGCTTCTCAAATCCATCTTCATCAGGTACTTGAACCTTACTTCCTGAAATTTTAAAAATGATGTTGTTTTGACAGAATCGCCAAAGCGTCTTGAGCATTCTTTGGTGGGAGTTCTTTTTTCTGTTAAAAATTCTGTGAGCGGTTAAAATTAATTGTAAAAAATTTTCATACACTATTTGGGAGGTTTGCCTCTGAAATATTTTATCACTGAATTTGGCATTTAAGAATTATGTTCTGAATTATCCTGTAATACGGAATTTAGGTAGCAAGGTGGGTGTCAAGTAATTGTGAATTAAAAATAAAATTTCAAAAACGAGGTTTTAGGTTAAGTTTTAAAGTGGCAATTTGCGCCATCAAAAAGAAATCACATATCCACAACATTAGATTCTTGTAAATCCAAAACACGCATTTGCAAAGTCTGTTAAACCAAAATCATTTATTCCATGAAGAACATCCAATTTATCATCGCTATCCTTTGCCTTTCCATGGCAACAGCCTACTCCCAATCCGGTAAGATTAACATCAGTGCTGGCATTGGTTTCGAGCCTACCACCATGATGGACAATGCCACGGTGAACGCTGTGCCACTAACGTTCAAATTGGGCTACTCCATAAGCCCAATGTTCAGCCTGAACGCTTTTGGTGGGTACAGTGCTACCACCTCAGCGCAAACTGTCATCAATGATGGTCTGGCTGTACAGACTGACAACCAGCAAAGCTTTCTTGGCCTGCGGGGAGAATTAAAGAAGGGCTTGGGTGAGCGTTTTGAAGTTTATGGTGGTGCTGCATTGGGATACATGCACCAAAACATTACTGAGAAGACAACAACTGGCCGTGATTATTTCAGGGTAACTGGCGAGCCTACTCAAAATGACCCAAATGCACCGAATGGCCGAATGTTTTATACTGGGTTTGTTGGCACAACATTTTTCCCAATAAAGCATGTTGGACTTTATGCCGAGCTTGGTTATGGTGTTTCCCTGCTGAATGGCGGCGTTACCTTCCGGTTCTGAAAATAAGAGAATTAGGTTAGTTTTTGACCCCAGATAAAACTAAAAGTCCTGGCGCCAGACATTGGCGACCAGGACTTTGATTTTAGTTCATTTCGTTCTAGTCCACACCGATTGGCATTGTGTTCTGAGCAATCTGAGCGGCCATTGTCAGGGCGGAAATTGAGTGGTGAACATCAGTACGGTCAGCAAGAATAACCTCCAAATAGTCAAGTTCTTTGTCCTTGACACCATTTTTAAGGACTACTACTTTTGCTTTGCCCGGCAAAACTTTGACTCGGAACCCTGGATAAGAATGCCCTTGAACGTCAGAGAAGATTTCAATATTTTTGAAATCAGTGTCCAAGCTCTTAAGGTTGGCTTGAGTTGTGGTCGTGGTGCCCTCAGATTTGTTCTCAATAAGCAAGTTCATGTTGTCGTCAAGGAGAACCGTGACATCATCAACGCCGGGTACTTTACCTTTGGCAGCGTTGTAGCTGGCTTGAAGGGTTTGAAGGGCTTTGCTCATCATGTCCTTCTTTTCGCCTTCACTGGAAGCATTGGCTTTTAGCTCGTCCGTTTTCTTCCCTGACTCGCTTTTGATCCAAACTTTGTCGCCAACAGGCTCCGCATTGACAACATCTGGGTTTTCACTTGTGCATGACAAGAATAGGCTGACAAAAACAAAAAGAAAAATTGAATTCTTTACCATGGGATAAATTTTATCGGTTAAAAAATAATTGGCCGTGCAGTTTTGCCCGGTTTCATATCATTGGCAAACTTAATGCCTTTTGTGTTCGGTGATGGAAATTTTGTGAAGCAAAAATATTGAAGCGCCATTTTTTGGGTGAAGTGAGAAAGTTTTTTGCGTTTTTTTGCCTATCCTATTACATTTTCTAAATGCAAAAATAGATTATTGTCCATACTAGCTAACTTGTGGCGCATTTTCTCCCTTACTTTTCACACTTACTTTCAAATTATGAACAAAACCCTAATTCTTGTGTGCCTGCTCACTATTTGCGTTGCGAGTCCGGCCAAATCACAAACCATCACCCCAGCTCAAGTTGGACATGCCAGGCTGCTTGGCGTCACAAAGCCGCTCCGAGAAATGACGCCAAAGTTGGAACACCACAACAAAACCAGCAAAAAGGCAAAAGCTAAACTCAACCGACCTTCAGTTGCAAATTTTGCGCTGAACACACCGATGCCGCAAGAATTTTTGGCAACAGCACTGCCTCAAGGTGCCGACCCATTGGTCCAGAATAGTGGAAGCAGGTCGAGTGCTTCAATTCAGGTAGTTCCACAGCTTGTTTTTGATGGGATTGACGAAAATGATTCCGAGATTTATCCACCAGATCCAAGTGGATATGTTGGAACTAACCACTATATCCAATCAACCAATCATTTTGATGGGACTATTTTTGAGATTTTCGACAAAGATGGAAACTCTGTTTATGGGCCTGCGTCCACCGCTCCTTTTTGGGAGGACTTCAACATCACCGGCTTTGGTGACCCAGTAATTGTTTACGATCAAGAATACGATCGTTGGTTGATTACTGAGTTCGGGCCGTTTGGAACCACCGTCTTTTTGGTGGCTGTTTCTGCCACCTCTGATCCGTTGGGGGCCTGGTATGCCTACGAATTTCAGGCACCTAATTTTCCGGATTACCCTAAGTATTCTGTCTGGAACAACTCCTATTTCATCACTTCCAATGAAGGAACCGAAGACTTTATCCCGGTTTATGCCCTCAATCGTTCTCAAATGATTTCAGGTGCGCCAACCGCCGACATGGTCAGGTTGGATGCATTGCCCAAGTTTCAAGCTGCGGATGCATTCCAAGTGGCAACCCCGGTAAATTGGGATGGGACCAACCCGCCTCCTGCCAACGAACCAGGGTATGTTGTGCGTATTTACGATGATGCTTGGGAAGGAGGACAGGATGGCGTTGAGCTTTGGCAAATAAATATTGATTGGGCAAACCCCAGCAACTCAAGTTCCACAGGGCCAATTTTTCTTGCTTCTGCACCATTTGATAGTAAAGTTTGCAGTGGCGGCATTTTCGATTGCATTCCGCAACCCGACGGTTCCACGCTGTCGGCGCTTGAACAGGTCGTCATGCACCGTGCTTCCTACCGCAATTTCGGCACCCACGAGTCCATCGTGCTCAACCATGTGGTAGATGTGGACGGCAATAACTTAACGGGTATTCGTTGGTATGAGCTGCGGCGAACAGGTGGTGGTGATTGGGAGATTTACCAGCAAGGCACCTATACCCAGCCGGATGGCAACCATCGTTTTATGGGCAGCTTGGCGATGGATTTGAACGGCAATATTTTAATGGCCTATTCCGTCACTGGACCAAATCAAATGCTCTCGCTTCGTTTGACCGGAAGGCTTGCCAACGATCCGCTTGGGGAAATGACCGTGGAGGAATACGAGTTTGGAACTGGGCTTTCAATCAACCCGCTGAACAGGTGGGGTGATTATGCCAGCATGACGGTGGACCCAATCGACCAGCGCAGCTTCTGGTTTACTGGTGAGTACATGATGGACGATAACGCTTGGGGAACAAAAATTATGAAGGCTTTTGTCCAAAGGGATTCAAATGACATTGCACCTTCTGCCATTATCACCCCTAAAAATTCTGGCTACCTAACCAATGCAGAACCAGTGAAGGTGGCGCTCCGCAATTTTGGCTACAAACCAGCAGTTGATTTTAGTGTCAGCCTTGTTTTTAATGGCAATTTGCTTGCTACTGAAATGATTGCTGATACGCTTCAACCAGACAGTACTCGATTTCACACTTTTGCCCCGACGGTGGATATGTCAGTCATCGGGGCCTATCCTTTTGTCATCTATACTTCGTATGGACTTGACACCACTTTTATCAATGACACTCTGAGGGTTGTGGTGAAACAACTTCCTCGGAACGATGCGGCCATCTTGGGCTTTGCAAATATTGGCTCACCAATTTGTGATACGCTATTGAGCACGACAATTACGCTGCAAAACCAAGGTGTTGACACCTTATTTTCAGCCATTATTAATTACCAAACCAACGGTGGCACCATTTTTACCATCAACTGGACTGGGGCGCTTCCACCAGGGGCAACAGAAGAAGTGCCCTTTACTACGGTTGAAGTAATGGGCGGGGACAACACTATTACCGCCTTTGTAGAGCTGCCAAATGGCATGGTTGATGAAAACCCAGCCAACGATGAAAGTACCCGTCCGTTTACGATGATAACGATGGGTTCAGGTTTAGTGATGGAGCTGCTAACAGACGAATATCCTACTGAAACAACATGGGACCTTTTTAATCAGAGCGGCGATGTGATTTACAGTGGAGGGCCATATTCCCAACAGATTACCTTGCACACGATTCCTATGTGTGTTGAAGAAGGCTGTTACATATTGTCCATTTACGATGAATACGGAGATGGTATGTTTTGGCCAGCTTCAGGCATCATGGGCAATTATCAAATTTTCAACGCCAATGGCCAGTTGATAACTAACCTTGCCGATGCGGGATTTGGCTTCCAAGATGACAACGATTTTTGCACAGATGGTACATGCGGGATTGAAATACTTGCCAATATCAGCTTTGAATCGGCGCCAAATAGTAGCGATGGCTCTGTCATTTTTGATATCCAAAACGGTGTTAGCCCTTTCAATTACAGTATTGACAATGGTCTTACCTATCAAAGTACGCCCTTGTTTGCCAACCTCGCCGGCGGTGTATATTATGTTCAAATAACCGATGCAAGTGGTTGTCAAATGATAGATTCCATTGTCATTGGCTCGTGCACCCTTCAATCTTCGTTGGAAGTTACGCCTGCCACTGACTCCAATTCCAACGATGGGTCTATCGAAGTGACCGCGGTGAACGGCTATCCCCCTTACCAATACCGTCTGGTGCCTGGTAGTTTCCAATCATCTCCTCAGTTTGCAATGTTGGATGAAGGCGATTACACGGTCGAGATAGTTGATTCGTTAGGTTGCTCGAATGTTTTTGAGGTGACAATTGATGCCATCACCGGGGCTCACAGTGTAACTTTTGGAACTTCTGTGGTTATTTATCCAAATCCGACCGATGAAGCATTCAAAATAGAAGTTAGAACTGAGGCGAACCTAGACGTGCTGCCAGTTAAAATTTTTGACTCAAACGGCAAGACGATTATGCACAACAGGCTTGTTTCCTACAATGGGACATTGGTGGCGAGTATTTCACTGAAATCTTTTCCATCCGGAGTTTATTATCTCCAGCTTTTTGATGAAAAATCTGGGTTGAACCAATTGGTACGAGTGGTGAAAAAATAGCGATGCAAGAATAGCTGCTAGGGCTAATGGGAAGCGGTAGGCTGGCTAGGTAGCTGTCCATCGCTTCCCGTTTTGAGAAACTTCGCACCCTCAAGACTCCTAGGTTGGACTTCTACAAGACAATTTGCCTAGATTTTTGCAGAATATAATCTCGACCAGTGAACATCGGAAGGCTTTTCCCTTTTCAAACTTTGCATATTTGAGCTTTGAGTGAAAGTATCGGCAATGTCAAACAACTTAAAAACATTTCTATTGTTTTTGCGTACTGATTCAGTTATTTTTAACATCCTGCCCCAGCATAAACCTTTTAACCCTAGGACTACGTGAATCAAAAATTGTGACTAAAAAGTCCAAAGTAGTCTAAACCATATATTTTAATAAAATGGGAAATACCTCTCCTGAACACCAGCTAAATCTTGGGGAAATAACAATAGATTCTCAAGGAGCTGAAGCACTATTTTACTGCACTTTTCCAAGTGCCGGCAACCTTCAATTGATTTTGCAGGACGCATTAGGTCGGTCTGTCATGACGGAAGAATTTTCTGCGGATGAGACAACCAAAGGGTTGACTTTTGATGTATCCAATTTAAAGGCAGGAAGTTACCACGCTTGGATTTACATCAATGATTTGGTTTTTGTGAGGCATTTTAACCTGGAAAAAAAAGAAGAACAAGGGCTGATAGGTAGGTTTCGTTCTATGTTCAAGTAAAAATTTCGAAAAGCTTTCTCCCTAGTGATGCAGCATTTTTCATTGCTTATTTCCCAACCATTGCTTGATATTTTCCTCGATTCTCCTTGAGATATCTGTTGAGTCAACCCTTTCAAAATCCCTTCCTGTTATCAGCTCGTACAGCTCGATGTAACGCTCCGATACCGATTCCACGAAAACGTCCGGCATCATCGGCATGATGTCGCCTTCATGTCCTTGAAAACCGTGCGCCATCAGCCATTCTCGCACAAATTCCTTTGATAGTTGCTTTTGAATTTCGCCTTTTGCTTGGCGCTCTTCATAGCCATCTAAGTAAAAATACCGGGAACTGTCAGGAGTGTGAATCTCGTCTATTAAGTAAATGACGCCATCCTTTTTACCAAATTCGTATTTCGTGTCAACAAGGATTAGGCCCTGCTTGGCTGCCATTTGTGTACCCCGGTCGAAAAGTGCCAAACTGTATTTCTCCATCAGCAAATAATCAGCCTCACTAACAATCTTTTGGCGTATGATTTCTTCCCTAGAAATATCCTCGTCGTGCCCTTCGTCGGCCTTGGTAGCTGGTGTGATGATAGGGTGGGGAAAAGGGTCGTGCTCCTTCATCCCTTCAGGTAAGGCTATGCCGCAGAGTTCTCGCAAGCCAGACTTGTAAGTGCGCCACGCATGTCCCGTAAGATAGCCCCGCACGACCATTTCTACTCGAAACGGCTCGCAACGGTGGCCAATAGCAACATTGGGGTCAGGTGTGGCAATGAGCCAGTTAGGGCAAATGTCACGGGTGTTTTCGAGGAAATGGGCCGCTATTTGGTTGAGCACCTGGCCTTTGTATGGAATGGGTCGGGGCAGGATATAATCAAAGGCTGAAATCCGGTCAGAAGCGACCATCACCAGCAAATCGCTGATGGAATATACATCCCTGACTTTGCCGTGGTAAACCCCTTGCTGGCCGGGGAAGTTGAAATCTGTGCGCCTAATGCTTCTTTTTTCGATGGATTCCATGCTTTTTTTGTTGTAATCTTTTGGCAAATGTAGGTATGAATTGGGATTTTTGGTGTCAACAAAAAAGGCTCAACATGGGATGCCGAGCCTTTCTTTTTTGGAACAAAAGATTTTATAAATCCTTGACTGAGTTCCTATCGGTAACAATATCTTTCAGCTCTTTCAGCATTTCATATTGATGCGGAGCCACTCGCTTGAAGGCCTCTTTGATGGCTACGAAAGCACCTTTTTCAAGGGCATCATGACCCATCTGCTTGATTTGAACCTTGACATACTCGACATCTTCGACCAAAAGCGATTTGAGGGACGGGATGTCGTGCCAGTCACCTTCCACCGCTAAACCGGATTCCAACTGCCCATTGGACTGTTCCACGGGGTCGAGGGCGATGAACTTGTCACCTTGCTCCAAAGGTATTGCCGTGGCTTGGCTGATTTGGTGGTTGGGCAGCTTCCAGTTGCCTTCTTCTTTTTCATGGTCTAGCATAAATACCTCAAGTCCCCGTTCCCGGATTCGATAGATAATCAAGCTAGCCGTTTTTGATAATTCCATAATCAAAAATTTTGTTGAGCGTGAAACAGGCGAATAGCAGTTTGGTTCTTGCTGCCGCAAAGAAAAGGGTTTTTTCAGGAAAAACAATTTCCAATTTTAATTGCCCAACTCCTTCGCTCGTTCAAAAGCGGCAACTGCGCCACTCACAATATCCTGAAAAACAGCGTTTTGTGAGAATGAACTAAGCGCAGCTTCGGTCGTGCCGCCTTTTGAGGCCACTTTTTTTATCCACTCATCGCAGGTGAAATTGGATTGGTGAAATAAATCAATCGCCCCTTGAAAAGTCTGGCTAACAAGCAATTCTGCCTCAGAATCGTTGAAGCCAACCTCTTTTGCCGCCGAAATCAGGGCATTCATGAAAAACCAAACATAGGCCGGCCCGCTGCCCGATATAGCCGTGGCAGCATCAATCAGCGATTCGTTTTCAACGTACACCGTTTTTCCAGTGGTGTTCAGCAAGTTTTGAACCGTCACCAATTCAATGCGAGTAATCTCGTCCGTGGAGGTGAAGGCGGTCATGCCCATGCCGATTTGGGCTGGTAGGTTTGGCATTGCCCGAATTATTTTTTGAATACCCAATGCCTTAGCAATACTGCTCATTTTCACCCCTGCCATTATGCTCAGGAACACCTGCTGAGGGTCCACCATCGAGCGGATTTTTTCAAAAAGCACAGCGGAATCTTGCGGTTTCACGGCGAGAATGACGAGGTCGGCATGGGCAAGGCAATCCTCTGGGTGCTTGCAGATGGAACCGATGTCCAGTGCTTCCAACTCTGGCCATTTATCCTCAGATTTTTCTAAAATCATGAGGTCTTTCTTAGTGGTAATATGGGAACGGAGAAAGGCTTGAGCGTAGGTCAAACCCATGTTCCCGCCGCCGATGATGAGGATTTTCATTGATAAAAGTAAAAGGTAAAAAGTGATTCCTGAAGGCAGGCACAACAATTAGCAAGATTGAAAAGCACCCTTGCTTAAATGATTGGAATGCACCAATTGCAGGTGGGTAAACGGCCAAGCATTGCACATTTGTTTCAAAATCAATGGTTTAATTACCGCTCAATGGCAAAATTTTGGATTGGCTATTCCTGAAAACCACTACTGCTGTCAGCTAGTTTCTTTTGAATAAACCCCTGCAAGACCTCCAAGCCTGTCGAAAAATGGCTGTTGTTGTTCACCACAATATCGGCATCCTGCATATACGGTTCGATGTACTGCTCAAAAGTTGGCAATACGTGTTTTTCGTAGCGATAAAGCACATCGTCAATCGGATAATTTCGCTCAATCTGGTCCCGTTTTATTCGGCGAATTACTTTGAGGTTTTCTTTTGCGTGCAGGAAGACTTTCAGGTCGAGCAGCCGCCTGATTTTTTTGAAATGAAAGACAAAAATGCCCTCGACGATGATGACCGGGGCGGGTTCAAAACGCAGCATTTTGGGGTTTGCCTTCTCGTTGTTGAACGTATATTCCAGTCGCTGGACTACCTCACCGGCCAGCAGTTGCTTTAGGTCTTCCCGGAATGACTTCTTGTCAATGGAGGTTGGCAGGTCAAAATTTTTCACGCCTGCTTCATCGGTGAGTTGCTGCTCACGTGGGAAATAATAGTCGTCTTGCGAGAGAATGCAGACTTCTTGGTTAGTAAACGATTTACGCAGGGCTTTGATAAAGCTCGTTTTCCCACTTCCACTTCCACCAGTTATGCCAATTAAATATGGTTTCACGATTTGCAAATTGAATTTTTGGCAAAGTTATCAAAACCCGGTTTTAACTTTGACCGATGAAGATATTCCTATTAATTCCTCTTTTTTGCTTTGCCATTTCAGCCTCAGGCCAATACAGTGAAATCACCCCGATTGGCGCTGGCATGGGCCATGCTACGGTGGGGTTGCAATCTCCGATTGCATTGTTCAGCAATCAAGCTGGGCTTGTTGGAATGAAAAAATGGGCTGTCGTGGCAGCAGCAGAGCAGCGTTTTTTATTGTCTGAACTACAAACTGTGGCGGTTGGCTTTGCTATGCCTACTCGCTCAGGCACCTTCGGCCTCACGGCGCAAAGCTTTGGTTTTGAGGCCTTTAAGCAGCAAAAAATTGGACTTTCTTATGCCAGAAAGCTGTGGAGCACGCTCGCCGTTGGTGCGCAGTTCGATTATTTTCATACTCGCATCCCAGAATACGGCAGCCGAGGTGTCCTCACCTTCGAGGTTGGGTTGCAAGCCAATATTTCAAAAAGTCTAGTAGTAGGCGCACACGTGTTCAGCCCTGCACAGGTAGAACTCGCCGGGGGTGAAAACCTGCCTTCCATTTTTAGTTTTGGAATCACTTGGCAAGCAGCCGAAAGGTTGGTGGTCTGCACTGAACTTGAAAAAACTCTCGAATTTTCACCAAATTGGAAGACTGGCCTAAGTTACCAACCGGTAGAGTCGATTAGCCTTCGTGCTGGGTTCAATACGGAACCTTCCATGCTTTTCTTCGGTGTCGGGTTTGCCTTCGGCAACGGACTCCAGGCGGATATGGCGGGCAGTTTCCACCAAACATTGGGCTTTTCGCCCACTGCTGGTGTCATCTGGAATTAACCCCTCAACTCCTTCAGTTTTATTTCCAGCCAGGTTCGGTTAAAAATTGGCTCAGTCTTGCCAATGTCAGCAACCAATTTTTGCAGGCCTTCTTCCAATTTTTGCTGCTTCGCAAAGTCCTGTTTGATTTTCAATTTGAATGCCCGCTGCGAAAAACGAATTAGGTTGAAATAGCCCTTTTTTTGAAAATCAGTCAACGATTTGTTCCGTTTCACAAACTGGCTGAACGCATCTGCATGGGCCAGCAGTGCACCTTCTTCTTCCAAGTCGAAGTAGGTGCGAAGTAGCAGAGACTTTGCGTCGAGGTTGTACCGAAGGTCAGTGTATTCAACCTGTAAAAGAAGTGGTAGCACTTCCTCCGGCTTACCAACATGGTAAAACCATGCAGCTAGGTTATAACTGTAAGCATTCCCCGCTACCGATTCTGCCAACATGGAACTGTATTTTTCTATAAAATCACGAACCCACGCCCGCTCTTCGAGGCGCAGCCCTGTGGTCACGATGTTTTTGTAGTGCCACTCCGGCAACACCCCGTCAACGAAGAGCAGTTGGCTGTCAAGTTGAAGCTGATAGAGCTTGAATATCTCACCTAAGAATTGTTGGTGACCATTGTTGATTTGCTGGATACAGAAGTTTTGGAGGTAATTGTAAAGGTTTTGGAGTTCCTCCCGGTCGAAATGGTTTTCGTGTTCCCGGATGGTGGCTTTGCAAACCGGGAATTGACTTAACTCATCGGTTTTGAGTAAAGCATAAAGTTGGAAGTAAACGTCAATGGAGGGTGTTTGACGAATGGTTTCTGGCATTTCAATTAAAGCCTCCCGAGTCTTTTCAAAAAAGGCAAAGGCTGGCGGTGAGGTCTTCAAGAGGCGGTAGCGCTGGATGCGTTCACAAGCATCACGCAAGCTTTCCGATAGGTAATATCCATCCAAATAGGCTTGCTTTTCCTCCAAAAACTGCGTCTCGGTTCTCCCTAACTGCATTGCGATGGCATCTTGTTCCGTGGCGGTACGTATTCTTTTTTCATAAAACTGCGATGACTTGCCGTCGGCTTCGCTAGTTTCTACTGTTCGATTTTCATTTTTTGACTCCCAATCCGTTTTTAGCTGGTTGGTTAGGTTTCGCTTGCGCAATTGACTGAAATACAGTGTTTTATCTTCCAATCTTCCTTCTTCGGCCAAGCTCTCCACAATTAGGAATTGCTCCAATAAACGGATGGAATAGGTAAAGATGATGGCCAATTGGGATTGCTGGTGGGGTTGGCCAGGGTTCAATTTTTGAAAAATGAAAGTCCGCTCACATTTTTTATCAGTGAAATTGGGGTAAATTTCGCTCAGGTACTCGGCCAAAGCCCTAACTTGCAAATGCTTGTTGAAGTAGGGTGAATTGGCAAACTCCACGAATCGGGTCATTTCTTTTCGGGAAAGTGACGCCAATTGGACAATCAGTGGGTTGTTTTTCATAAATATCAAGTTGAATTTGGAAAAAATATCCAAAATTGAATACGGAATAATATTTGATAAAATATTGACAATCAAATTTTTATAAAAAATTTGTTACAGATTTATTCTGTGAAAAATCCAAAAATAACTTAAAAAAGTATTTTTTCAATAGCTAAGCTCGAAGCACTTTTGTACTATCAAATTCTATCAAGCATGAAAAACATTATTTATTCCGCTTTTTTATTGGGTAGCTGCTGCTTCGGTGCTTTGCAAACCCAGGCTCAATGCCATATTTTCGACCTTGTGGCAACGGAGAGTGACTGCATCAACGGCGAGTTCTTCGTTACCATCAACTTTCAGTACAGTGGTACAGGCAACGAAGGCTTCCATATTCAAGGCAATGGCAACAATTATGGAAATTTCGCCTACACTGCGCTTCCTGTTACGCTTGGCCCATTTCCAGGTAACGGAACCAGTGTCTTTGAATTCGTGGCCATTGATAATAATCACAATGACTGTCATGATTTCGATACCGCTGGCCCAGTGAACTGCAATGGGGGGAACTGCGATATTTTTGACTTCGTGGCAACTCCCGGAGACTGTAACAACGATGGAACTTATCCACTCACACTGAATTTTGAGGTGGTAAATAATGCACCTCAAAACCATTTCGATGTGATTTACGAAGGGCAAAATATTGGCTATTATTCCATCGCTGACTTGCCTATTACGATACCTCATTTTGACGATAATGGAGAAACTGGGCAAGTGATTCAGGTCTGCATCAACGATATGCCGGACTGCTGTGCGGTTGACGAGTTCACCGCCCCAAACTGCAATCCTACCGGTAATTGCGACATCAATGATTTGGTCATTGAAACGGGCGATTGCAACTCCGACGGCACTTATCCCATTTCCATTGACTTCAATTACGTCAATCCCGGCAACGATTACGTCAACGTTATTTTTGAAGGGCAAACCATTGGGACGTATTTGCTGGCCAATCTCCCCATCCATATTGAGCATTTCGATGACCTTGGCATTGAGCATCCCACTGTGCACGTTTGTATCAACGATGTGCCGGATTGTTGCGCCCATTTAACCTTCACAGCTCCAAACTGTAACCCAACCGGAAGCTGCCATATTTGGGATGTTTTCGCCGAGGCGCACCCCTGCAACAACGATGGGCAGTTCCTCCTCGATGTTGAGTTCAATTACCAGAACACTGGCAGTCAAGGCTTCAAAATTCGGGCTGGAACGCATTGGTTTGGGCCATTTGCCTACGGCGAACCGTTTTACACCATTGGGCCACTCGACCCAGGTGTGGTTTATGAAATCGTAGTTCGGGATGTGGAAAACGAATCCTGCAAGGGTGTTTACGTCTTTGGCCCGGTAAATTGCAGCGGCGACTGCCATATTTACGATATGTCAGTTCAGGTGTCTGATTGCAATGCCGAAGGACAGTTTTTTGTCACCATTGATTTTCAGCATGAAAACACTGGTAATGACGGCTTCAAGATTTACGGTAACGGGAATGTTTATGGCTATTTTAGCTACAACGATTTGCCAGTGACGATTGGCCCGCTCACCAGCAGCAACGACCAGTTGGAGTTTGGGGCAGCAGATACAAGCCACCCAGCTTGCCACGATTTTGCGGAGGTGCAAGTTCCCGACTGTGATGGCGGTGGCGGCAACTGCCATGTTTTCGACTTGGTAGCGGACGTGCATCCTTGTTTGCCAAACGGCACTTTTTATGTCACGCTGAACTTCCAGCATGAGAATACAAGCGGCCATTTTAAAATAAAAGGTAATGGCATCACCTACGGCATCTACAGTTATGATAACCTGCCAGTGGAAATAGGCCCGCTTGTCGGCAATGGTACCACACCGTATGAGTTCGTGGCAGTTGACATTCACAACGAAGACTGCAAAGACGACATCAGCATCGGTACGATTGATTGTAACGGAACGGGCGACTGTGAAGTGCACGACCTCATTGTTGACCCAAGCGACTGCAACCCCGACGACTCCTACAACCTCTGGGTTTGGTTTCAAGTAGAACATCCGGGCAACAATTTTTACGAAGTGTACCACAACGGTGTATTCGTGAACTACTACCCATTGACACATATCCCGGTCACTTTGCCACACTTGTTTGCCAACAATGAACCTCTGCAAGAACTCAAAATTTGCATAAACGATAATCCAGATTGCTGCATGACCATCAGTTACGAAGCACCGAACTGTGACGGCCTGGTTTATCCCGGTGATGGCAACCGAGACAATATTTGCAACAACTTTGATATTTTGAACTTGGGACTCGCCTTTGGTGCAGAGGGGCCACACCGAGCAGTGCAAGGTTTCGAATGGACAGGGCTGGAGGCTCCAAACTGGAACCAACTTTTCGGCGACGGAGTAAATTTCAAAAATGCAGACTGCACCGGAGATGGAGTTGTGGACCTAATTGACCTTGCGGCCATCCACTTGAATTTTGGAGAAACACACGGCGGCCCAATGCCAATCGCCTTTGTGCAAGGTGGTGAGAACGATCCACCGCTTTATGTTGATTTACCAGCAGCTAGCGCCCTACAACCGGGAATGCAGTTCAGCGCACCAGTCATGCTCGGCACAATTGATGCCGCTTTGGAAAATGTGTACGGACTTGCTTTTACTTTGAAATTTGATACAGAAATCATCCAGCCTTCCAGCATTGACCTATTGTACAACCCTAGCTGGCTCGGCGTTCAGGAGGTTAATTTGCTCACATTCGACCGTACACTGGCTGATCAGGGCGAGGTCAAGGTCGCACTGGTGCGAACCGACCAAAACAACGTTTCTGGGTACGGACAAATAGCGGGCATCATTGGTATCATTGACAATATCGCTGGTAAGGAGAGCGTGGCCATTGAAATCACGGATGTAAAAGCCATTCGGGAAAACGAGGAATTGATTTCGCTTCGCAAACCCATCGAGGTGGTGAATTTGAACCTAGATGCCAGTCATGAGCAAATTGAACAAGTAATGGCTGTTTATCCAAACCCTGCCAATAACGTGGTTTATTTCACTTTGCCAAACAATGCCATCCCCGATTTCGTGGAAATAAAATCGGTAGATGGTAAGCAATTGTTGAACAGTAAGACAGGTGACAATAAGCTGAACATCAATCATTTAGGTGCTGGAGTTTATATTTTGCGAGTAAAGTCTGGAAATAGGGTTTACACGCAGAAAATCGTTAAGTGACTTGGTTGGTCACTTAGCCTGTTAGGTTGAAAATTGAAATAAATCGCTGAAGTCATTAGGCTTCGGCGATTTTTTTTTGCCAAAAACCAAGTCAAATTCGTGCGGGGGAGAGATTTTTGCAAATCACATCAAATCCTTCAACACGTCAATTCTTCCACATGCAAAACCCTTGGCAGACTCTCGACACAAGCATTGTTTACGACAATCCTTGGATTCAGGTTACCCACAGAAATGTGCTAAACCCCAATGGCAATCCCGGTATTTATGGTGTCGTCCATTTCAAAAACATCGCTATCGCCATTGTCCCCATTGACGATGAGGGTTTCACTTGGCTCGTTGGACAATACCGTTACACACTTGAAAGCTACAGTTGGGAAGTGCCGGAAGGTGGGGGTAGTTTCAACGACACGCCGCTCATTTCTGCACAACGGGAATTGAAGGAGGAGACGGGCATCACCGCTAAAACTTGGTTGGAAATTGGTGAAATTCACACCTCCAACTCCGTGACCGACGAGCGGGGGCTAATTTTTGTGGCCAAAAACCTTTCCTTTGGATTTGCAGCGCCAGAAGATACAGAGCAGCTAGATATCCGAAAGGTCCATCTTGATGAGGCGGTGGAGATGGTGCTGAGGGGAGAAATTACGGATGGGTTAGCCCAAGTGGCGATATTGAAAGCTAAAATGTTGATGGACAGAGGGTTGATTTGAGGGTGTCAAGTGCTATCGTTTCAAGAACTGAAATCACATTTCAATTTTTTGCGCTAACTTGGCCGACCTCATTTTAAGATTAATACATTCCAAGTGGAAGAACTGAAACAGCATCTAAAGTCGGTACTCATTGACGACCTCCCGCAACTTTTCAAACAGTTGAAGGAGTTGCTGCTTGTTTCATCGGCAGCTTACAATGAAACGATTCAGCAAGAGGCTAGGTACAACCAGATGGATACCGAAAAATTGGCCGGTAGGGTTTCCGCAGATAATGCCAACCTTGTTTTTAACCAAATCACCGCCAGTGTCACCAAAATCATTGACAGCCTAGAGCCTCAAGACCTCAAATCCGCTCCTTCCGTCGGTCAGGGCCTGCACGATTACCACCGATTTACCTGCGACCGGGTGGACCAAAGCGACAAATTCCAACAAATTTTCCGGGAGAAAAATACCGCCAGAGCACAGTTTTTCTACCTCTACGGCCTAGACCTCCAATCGCACAAAGGCATGTTCAAGCGCATCGCTTTTGACATGGAGGGAAAATTACAGGACTACCTCAACCCCGGTTTGAAAAGCGGGAACAAATCCCTGCAAGTGGAGCTGACCTTCGATGCGAGCCGTGACCTCGAAATTTACAAGCAAAATGTAATCAAAAACCTGTTCTCTGCCTTTTCCATCCGGGTGAATGAAAACGAGCCGCTGCTGAAAAAGGATATTGCCTGGTTGCAGAAAATCAGCCCAGTTTTACAGGCACTTGGCGATGGGGATTTTGTCTGCATTTTCATTGGCGTCAGCCAATGGGATTGGGATAAAGAAATCACACCGACAATTTTCCGATGGTTTGTCACTGAATTTTGTGGAGTAGCCCTGCCGGATAATAGCCCTGATTATTTGTTCTTCTTTGGCATCATTTACGAAGAAGACAACTCCCAAATCGAAAAGGAGGTCGAAGCTTTGATTAGCCAAAGCGACCTCATTCAGCCATTGCCAGAGCTAGGAATGGTACGGATGAACGACATCGGGACTTGGTTCAACAAGTACAGTTTTATTGCCCCCGGCTCACGGGAACTGAAAGAACTTCGAAACCAATATTTTGGCAGCTCCAATGAACACTACATGGAAGATGTGGAATTGGCACTCCAAAAATTGATTGACGAATACAACAAAAAGTTTTTCTAAGGATTTTTGAGAGTATTCTACATATAATCTTAACATCCTGCTTAAATCAACCCATCAAAATGAAAATCGCACTTCACCCCCGCATTACCCAACCATTTCGTCCGCAAGATTACATCCTCCACGAAGCCTTGAAAAATGCCGTGGAAGTGGCCATTGCACTTGGTCAGCCGCTGCTGCTCACAGGCGAACCAGGTACCGGAAAAACCAAACTGGCACAAAAAGTGGCACTTGACCTTTCTAGTTTATCCGGTTCAAATTTTGCGGACAAACCCTTGATTTTCAATACAAAAACCACCAGCGCTGCAAGGGATTTGTTTTATACCTACGATGCGTTGTCGCATTTTCAAGCGGCGAACATCAAGCAGTTGGAAGGGGCAAAAACCCTCAAAATGGCTGACTTCATTGAGTTGCAGGCGCTAGGAAAGGCCATTGCTTTTAGCAATCCGGCGGAAGTGGATGGCTCGAAATTCAGTACGCCGCTTCCCGCCAAACCGCAAAGCTCCATCGTTTTGATAGACGAAATAGACAAAGCCCCCCGTGATTTTACCAACGATATTTTGGATGAAATCGAGAACTATCGGTTTTCGATGAAGGAGCAAGACAACTACCACATGGCCAAGTCCGATGACCAGCATATTGTGGTCATCATGACCAGTAATTCAGAGAAAAACCTGCCCGATGCCTTCTTGCGCCGCTGCGTTTTTTACCATATCCCATTTCCAACAGACGACTTGCTTCGTGACATTGTGAAAACGCAACTCGGTGGCAGTACCAAGTTTACTGAACAGATGCTGGATACAATGATTGAAAAATTCAATGCCATTCGAAAACGGGCTGTTCGCAAACCACCTGCGACTGCTGAACTCATCGCCTGGCTTCGGATTCTCGAAATGCAAAATTTCATGGAGGCCAACGATGCCAAACAACGTGCACAACTGCTTGACAATCTGTCCATTCTGGTGAAAACGAGGGAAGATTTGGAGGCGGTGAAAGGGGTGTTTTAAATTGGATTTACAACGGTAAGTCCGGGTATTTTTTGGAAATCGGAAATGTTTCTGGTGTAAAGTTCGAGGTTGTGTAGTAGGGCAGTGGCGGCAACCAAAGAATCTCCAAGTTTGATTTTCTGTTTTTGACGGACTTCAATCGCCTTCACCAAAACGGTTCTGTCAACTTCAATGATTTGGAGAATTTTAAAAACACTTTCAAAGTATTTCTCATCGACAGGGTGCAAATTTTGAAACCCGAAGGTTTCCACCAATGAAATAGCTGAAACAAAATTAGTAGCATCCATTACAAGCGGGCGCAAGTAACTGAAATCAGGATTTGCCGAGTAAATTATGATGTTCGAGTCAATTATTTTCATGATGGACGGGCTGAACGAGCATCATCGCTCCGGTCTTCTTCGAGCCATTTTAGCATTTCATTCATCCTATCGTCGGTCATTAAGCCTCCGGTCTTGATGATGTTGCGATGATATTCCAGGTCTTTTTTTTCGGGTTTGGATGCCCCGTTTTTTTCGACCTGTTTGAATTTCAGGCCAAGTCGTTGAACCAGCATCAACAATAATTGCAGGTCGTTTTTATCGGAAACTTCTATCGAAACAGTATGCATGGCAGTAAAATTTTTATTGAAAAATGAGACTGTTAAAAACCTCAGTACACAAAAGTAAGCCCTGAACCACTCATTTCAAAATATCACCTTTCCACTCGACTCCTTCCTCCAACGGCTGGAACTCGCAGGTTTTTCCATCAGCCCAGCTGAGCGGCTGCGGGTATTGAAATTGTTGGAAAGCTCCAGTCAAGGCATTCTGAAATCGCCCGAAAAGTTGAAATTCCTGCTGTGCCCGGTGCTGGTACAGGGCAGGGCAGAACAAGAGCGGTTTTACGAATTGTTCGACCATTACTGGGAGGAACTTCAGCAGCCTTGGGAAATGCCAGCAATGGAACCAACTGCAAATCGCCAATTTCCCGGTTGGCTGAAAATGGTGCTTGTTGCGCTGTTGATGGGTGGCTTGGCCTGGGCCGTTATCGAACTCCTCAAGCCGCCGCCGCAATCCCTAAAAGTTTTCTTCGACCACCCACCGACCGTTGCCATTGGCGATACGGTGTATTTCAAAAACCTGTCTGAAAATCTTGACTCCACGGCTTTGCAATGGGAAATCGTTGACACTGCAACGAGCCAAACAGAACTGCTTGATACCCAATCATTTAACCTCGATTTTGTAGTAAAACATGCGGGAAAAAACAACGACCGATTGGTTCGGCTTACCAGTCTAAACACCCAAGACAAGCAAACTGGCAAGCCCATTTTTCATGAATCATCCTTCCATATTAAGTGCAGCAATCCACCAACAATAGATACGATTATTGCCCCACGGGAAATAATTCTTGAAAATGAGCCGACCGAATTTCTTAGCAAATTATCGAAGGCCGAAGCAACAAAGTACAAGGCTGAAATCGCCAAAATAAACCAACGTGAAGATTCAAAACCAACGGGTGATTCAAGGCCAGAGGTTACCTATGGTGGCGCTATTTTCGAGGTAAAGCTGCTTGATGACCAAGATGTTGAACTGACTTGGGATTTTGGTGATAGCACCACGGCCACTGGCAGCATAGTCTCTCATTTATACACTAAAACTGGTGTTTACAACGTGCGCTTAATGGCCACCAGAACCGGCCAGGATGGGGATTGTTCGGTGGTGAAATTCACCCAAGTAAGTGTTGGCAGGGACAAAGCCTACCTGGCATCAAGACTGCTGGAAAAAGACCAAGTGGATGCTATGGTCAACTTTTCGATAGGAACTTGGGTATTGATGGGCATTTTGGGGCTGTCAATCATTTGGTTTTGGATAAAATGGGCAGCAAGAAAACCGCCACCCCCGCCTAAAGAAGGCGAATTTGACCTTAAGGCTGCGGCAGAACGATACAAGTCGGCGGATAAAGGCCCTTACTTCATTCCATTTCGACCGCAAGAAGGCTACATCCGCATGGAGCCGCAGTTCTATCGGTTGGCCGATGTACTTAGGATACGGCAGGAAGGTCTGCGAAGAAATATGGACGTGCCCGCCTCGGTCAAAAAAACAATCGCAGAAGGCGGGTTCCCAAGCCTGCTCAGCAAAGCGGACACCGTCGTGACGGAATACCTGTTTTTGGTGGATGAGGCAGCAGCGGGTAGTCACCTGTCTAATTTGTACACGTTCTTGGTGGATTTCCTTCGGAAAAGGGAGGTGCTCGGCGAGGTGTTTTATTTTAAAACAGAACCCATTCGGTTCTGGAATGACCATTTCCCAGAAGGAGTTAACCCCGACCAACTTCATCGGCTTTTTCCTTACCACCGACTCATCATGCTCGGCAACGGGCATGGCCTACTTGACCCGCACACGGCTGGAAATCAACCAATCCCGGCGCTTCGGCCCGACGCCAAAGGCTTTTTCAATCAATGGAAACAGCGACTATTGCTCACACCGATGCCCGTTATTTCCTGGACGTTCCGAGAAGGTGTTCTTCACAGGCTTTTCCCCGTTTTCCCAAGTGACACCGATGGGCTTGGGGAAGCGATAAAGTTTTTGGAAAGGGGTATGGATGGTGAGGATTTGCCCACCTATACCTCATGGTGTGAGCGTTTGCTGGAAGGTCGCAAAGAACCAGACCTAAATTACCGCCGTTGGCGAACAGCCGCTGACCACCAAGATTACCTGAGCGCCCACCCACAGCTTTTCCAATGGGTGTGCGCCTTGGCTGTTTACCCAAAACCCGATTGGAACATCACACTGACCATTGGCCGTGCCTTGGCACCTTTAGGATTGGAGCTTAACTACGACAACCTGCTGATTATCAGTAGAATACCTTGGCTGCAAACGGGCGATTTACCGCTTCGCCTCCGAAAAGAGTTCTTGAATGACCTAAATCCTGAGTTTGAGCGACTTGCACGGGAGGCTGTACAAACGGAACTGAATGTCGTGGAATCTTTGGTAAAGGGAAGCCATGTTAGTCAAGAACACCAAGTCAATCTTGCGCTGCAGAACTTTGCCATCGCACCGGGCAGTTCAGCGGCACAGGTTTCTATCAGGGAATTGCTTGCACTGAACCTCCTAACTCCCCGGGCACTTTCCGAGTTGAACCAAACCGTGGAACGGCATGTCCAGCTTTCTGAATTGGAGAAAAAGGGCATGATGGCGCAAAATTCTATGCTCTCGAAAATGGCCAAATTTGAGCCAGAAGTGCCAGATATTCATCAGTTTTTGAAAGAAAACAAGCCTGAACCAGCTCAACCTGAAAAGCCGTTTTTTACCAAAGATTTTTGGCGAGCAGTAGCCACAAGCCTGCTTTATCTGGTGATTTTCTTGGTTGCATGGAATTACAGCGCAACGAACCAATTGGCGGACTGGATATTACCAGCAGGTGAATCCAAAACCAATTGCGAAGAAAAATATCTCTATGCCCGTTTGTTCAAAAAAGAATGTGTGGCCGATAGCGCCGTGCTATTTAACAACGCTGGCGTAGATGCCTACTTGGCGGCAACTGACACGGTTGGCGCTTATGGCAGTGGCAGGTCAGACTTTGAAAAAGCCAGTTTATTGATGGAGGCTGAAAAAGACTTTGGTCGTGCAATTTCGCTGCGACCTGACTACCCAAAGGCATTGGCAAACCTCGGAAGCTATTATTTCAACGCTGCCAACGTGTTATATACCGCCTCCCTTGAAGGGCTTGATTTGACAAAGGCTGGCCCGGTTTCCCCCACTGTGCTTTGGGACGAAGTGTTGCCCTATTTCCGAAAAGCAATCCCTTTCGAAAATGTCAAGTATGATGCACTCCATGGAATCGGGTTGGTCCATTTTTACAGCGAGCGCCAGGATTCCGCATTGGCTTTCTACAATATTTTAAGGGAAGAAACAGACAGCCTCTTTTTTGATACGCTTCAAATGTTCCCCAACCTGCAGACCCTCTTGGCTCGGAGCGTGAAGGATATCACCGATGAGGTCACCGTTTCAGTAACGGAGGACAGGACGGGCAAGCCGTTAAGCAGTGTCAGCGTCATTTCCAAAGACTTCACTGGACGCACTGACAGGGCTGGGAAAATTGTTCTCAAAATCCCCAAGGGCGAAAAACGCACGTTTGATTTTGTGCTTAGAGGCTATGAACCCGCTGTGATGGAGTTGAACCCATCAGCAGGCAACCGTTTCTTTAAAGTAAAATTGAGCAAAGTAAGCGCCCAAGCCTCTGAAGCACAGGCATCAGTGGTCGAAAGGGACTCCGACAAAGACGGTGTGCCGGACAAACTGGACAAATGCCCCAACGAAAAGGGCCCGGCTTCGAATTACGGTTGCCCCGTTCGAGATGAAATTCCAACAAAATCAGATTCATCCAAGGTGGTTTTCCCACAAGACCCAGTAATGAAATTCAAAGAACCCGAAATGGTCTTTGTAAAAGGCGGCACCTTCCAGATGGGCTGCGACGAGAAACGGGATGGGGAATGTGCGAAGGATGAAAAGCCTGTCCATGATGTCACCCTCAGCGATTTTTCCATCGGGAAATACGAGGTCACCAATGAAGAATACGCTGTTTTCTTGAACGAATATGGTTCGACCACCGGGAAAGAGGGGCAATTCAAAGGTCAGGAATTGATTGGAGAATACAAATGGGGCATCGCCTTCCCGACACCCGACAACAGCCAAAAGGGCATTAGTGATATTACCAAAACCACTTACCAGGCCCAAAAGGGATACGAAAAATATCCCGTTGTCAATGTGACTTGGTACGGAGCAGTAGCCTACACCGAATGGCTCTCCCAAAAAACAGGCAAGAACTTCCGCCTGCCTACCGAAGCAGAATGGGAGTACGCCGCACGGGGCGGCAGCCAATCCAAGGATACAAAGTACAGTGGTAGTAATAACCTGGACGAAGTTGCGTGGTACTCAGAAAACTCAGGAAATCGAACCCATTCTGTTGGGCAAAAAAGAGGCAATGAACTGGGTGCCTTCGATATGAGCGGCAATGTTTGGGAATGGTGCGGTGATTGGTACGATGAAAACTATTACCAGAACTTTGTAAAAGGAAGCACAAATAATCCAAAAGGACCAGCTTCTGGTGTCCGCCGTGTGTTGCGTGGGGGCTCTTGGGACAACGGAGCAACTTGGCTTCGTCCGGCCGACCGTAGCTGGGGCAACCCGGGCGGCAGGTACGACAACGACGGCTTCCGGGTGGCGCAGGGCTAAGTCACCCTTTGTCACTTTTAAACTTTTACCCTTTGTCTTTTTTCTTTTGATTTTTTACCGCCGAAGGCGGTCGTTTTTTTTTGATTCAAAATGAGCGATACATTCTGACGGTACGGCGGCCCCATCGTTGCAGGAGAGCGAGGGTTTGCCTGGCTCCAGACCTGTTAGAACTTCAAGTTCTAACAGGTCTTGCTCTTGCGAATGAAAAAACCCGATGCTCCAAAGTATCTACCATGAAGAATTTCTTTTTTATTTTTTCAAGCCTACTTGCCCTTGCCTTGCTGGCCGGTGCAGGCTTGAAACAACAATACCAGCTTCCTGTTTGGACCCCCAACGCCGGCTACATCCCCTCCTTCACCGAAGGCGCCACGGTCACTGCCTCCAGCAACCCAACCGACGCCTGGAAGGTACTCGACGGCGACCCGAACACACACTGGCAGTCAGGTGGGGTGGTGCCGGGCAAGGCAGACGGCACTACGGAAAACGTGACCATTGACTTTGGACAGCTGCGGCCAGTCGGGCAAATCCACTCCCGGCACTGGGCAGGGGAGGCGGGCACGGCCACTGCCACGCACCTGTACCTCAGCACCGATGGGAAAAGCTGGCAAGCTATCGCTGCTCTCGACCCCACGGCACTGCACACTGTTGTCACGGTTTTGCCGAAGGAAATAACTGCTCGCTACCTCAGGTTGGAACACCAACTTGTGAGGAAGGACTGGAACAAAGCTTACATCTGGGAAGTGAAGGCTTACGACCGTTTTGGGCCGTATGGCCAAATGCCCACGCCCGTCGAGGGGCACACGACCATCCAGGAAATACTCGGTGTGAATGGTTACTGGAGCTTCGGCACGGACGAGTATTCCGACCAGCTTGGCCCAGATGGAGGGCCATACCGCTTCAAACCCGTGGCCTCGCACCTCCGCAATTACCATGACCTGAGCTGGGATTTGAAATCGCCCAGTGACCCGATTGATTTTGATAAAATGGCCAAAGGCGGCGGAACCCCCGTCACCGAATGGCTCAACTGGGACAGGGAGTACAAGGCTTGGCACGAGGGCGCAGCCATGAACGTACAGGCAAGTCTGCAGTTTTACAAATTCAGACCAGAGGACTGGAAGAATCCAAGAGAGGACGGACGCCGCTACGCCGAGGCATTTACCCGGCATTTTGGAACAAAAAAAGGAAATGGTCTCATCTGCTCCATCGAAGCGGGCAACGAGCCGTGGCATTACCCCGCCGAGGTTTACCGGGAAATCCTGCTCGGCATGGCCGAAGGTGCCAGGGCTGGCGACCCAACGATAGAGGTTTTTCCTTGCGCCTTGCAAGCCGTTGACCCGCTGGCAGAAAAGTATGGCCAATGGAAAAACTACATCGGCGACCGCATCACGGAACAAACTGCCAAGTTGCTCGACGGTATCAATATCCATTGCTACAGCTATGTTTCGGAGAAAAATGGCAAGCGCCGAGCCGTGCATCCAGAGCATGCTAACTCGACGTTTTGGGAGATGCTGAACGCCATCCGCTGGCGCAACCAGAACATGCCCGGCAAGAAAATCTACCTCTCGGAATGGGGCTGGGACAGCGACGGGGCCGGGGAGGACTGCACCCACGACGAGTGTGTGAGTGAGCAAGCCGCCGCTAATTACGCCGTGCGGGGGGCGCTCATCGCTGCCCGGCTCGGCATTGACCGGGCGACGTGGTTTTTTCATGCGAATGACAAAGCACCCTCCTCGCTTTACTCCCGAAGTGGATTGTTGGGGTCGGCGAATACCGGCTTTGCGAAGAAAAAAACCTTCTTTGCCTTGCAGTCGCTGGTGGCCAGTTTAGGCGATAAATATTTCTACTCGGTGGTGCGGGAAGATGAAACGGCTTGGGTTTACAGATTCGGGGACGCTGATGGGAAGGTGACGCATTTGGTGGCTTGGCGGCCAGTGGACAGTGATGCCGCAAACAATCACGCTGCGATGGTGAAAGTTGGGAAAAGGAAAGCAAAAGTTGCATGGTTGTTGGATGGAAGGCCACTCCGTGTCAATGAATTGCAATCAAAAACGAAGGTGCAGGATGGGGAATTGGTGCTGACGGTGACGGATGTTCCGTTGGTGGTGGTGCTGGAGTGAAACTACCTTCAATAAGGTCTTCGTGTACGCCGCTTTGTCATGGCCGAAGGCCACCTGCGACGTCATGCGTGGTGTCACGTCATACGGCCCTCATTACGACGCAGGTGGCCTGCGGCCATGACAAAAGGGGGCGTGTTCCGTGATTATAGTAAATTGACAAACTGATTGAGTATTTTTCCTCCCGCAGATTTTGCAGATTTACGCAGATGGTTATTTGATTTTTCCGAAGGAAAAATCTGCGTAATCTGCGTAATCTGCGGGAGCAACTTTGCGGCAAAACCGCAAACATCAAAAACTCATTCTGTAAATCAAAGAACTATGGATAGCCCAATAGGATTAGGTTTAATGGTACGCCGCCAAGATTTTTTCTCGCAAAACTGCCTTTCTTTCCTCTGAAATAAACGCATGATTTATCGCCTCCAAATTGCAGCGCAAAAAATGCGCTTTCCCCCAATCGAATTGGTTTTGTAGAATCTCGTACTCCTTGGCGAGCGTGGTGTCGGAGATGGTGCGGGCGTCCGTGTTCACGCTCATCGAGACGCCGCTGCGGTAAATTTGGTCGGCGGGGTGGTTTTCCATGCTGTCCACCACGTTTGTTTGGACGTTGCTGGTGGGGCAAACTTCGAGGTGGATATTGGCCGATTTCAGGTGCTCCATCAGCTTCGAGTCTTCCACGCTGCGCACCCCGTGGCCGATTCTTTTTGGGTGAAAATGCTGCAATGTTTCCCAAACGCTGTCGGCACCTTTCGCTTCTCCGGCGTGTGCGGTGACGCTCAGTCCCTTTTCTTTGGCGTATGCAAATGCCTTTAAATGTTGGTCGATTGGGAAACCAGCTTCATCCGCTGCAATGTCGAATCCCACAATGTTGGTGCCTCGGAATTGCTCGACCAACTGCACCGTTTCCATGCTCTGATTTTCATCAAAATGCCGTAACGTGCAGAGGATGATGCCAGCCTCGACGCCTGTTTTTTCCATGCCTTCCGTGGCTGCATTGTTCACGATTTGAACGACTTGCTCCGGTGTCAACCCATTTTGCAAATGGAGTAGCGGCGCAAAGCGGATTTCCGCATAAATCACGTTGTCAGCTTTCAATTGCTGGAACAAATCGAGGGTGACCAGACGCAGTTCTTCTTCGGTTTGCATCAGTTCAAATCCTTTGATAGCCCGACTTAAATAATCGGCTAAGTCGTTGCATTTTGGGGGTGCAACGAACGATTCCCGGTAAGTTTCATGGCTTATTCTTGGGTCAATTTGCTGGACCACATCGAAGCTCAACGAGCAGTCGAGGTGGAGGTGGAGTTCGATTTTTGGATATTTTGCGAAGTCTATTTTCACACAAAAAGGTTTTGAAAATACAGGTTGAATAGTCAGAAGCTGGTTCGAGGCGGCAAGATAATGAGCATTGTTTTCTTTTGGAAATAGCTACTTTCGCAGCGAAGGATTCCATCATTATTTTTGTCAAAACTGTCCAATGCAACACCCTCAACTTTCACCACAAGCTGCAAAATACCTTCAGGACATCCAGTCTAGCTGGAAACTCTGGCTCTATTTTTTCAAAAATTTACCCTCAGCGCTGTGGTGGGGATTTAAGGTGAAAAGCGCTTCAACGGAACGCACGGAAGTAACGATACCCTACAATTGGCGAACCCAAAACCCTTTCAAATCCATCTACTTTGCGGCATTGGCCGGGGCTGGTGAACTGTCCACTGGCGTCATGGCCACGCTGGCCCGCATGTCTGGCGGCGATGTCTCGATGCTCGTTTTGGAACAACGAGCCGAGTTTGTGAAAAAGGCCAATACGCTGACAACCTTCACTTGCGAGGACGGCCAGGCGGTTTTTGAAACCGTCAAAAAGGCAGTCTCCACCCGCCAACCTCAAACCATCACCATGCTGGGCACAGGCCGAAATACTGATGGGGAAGTGGTCGCTCGAATTTATATCACCTGGACTTTTAAGCTCAGAGGCTTTTAGCGAGTGATCGGGTAAGCTAGGTACTATTGGTTCGGCTAGCTCACCCGCTCACCTCTCTCACTCTCTCATTCTCTCACGCTCTAAAACCCTCTTACGTCCAGGTTCAGCTTTCCCTTCAAGCCAATCCGAACCCGGATGGCATTGGTAGCCACATAGACATTGGAGATGGAGAGGTCGTCGAGCAGGCCATTTAGGTGGATGCCGGGGGCAAGTTCGTAGTCCCGAAGTGCCTCCTGGATGGATTTTTTGGAGTCTTCAAGGTTGTATTTCAGGTAAAAATCGAGGCTCTCCTGCACCTGTTTTTTCATGGGGCCTTTGAAGAGCCAACTGGCGCTTTTCATCAGTGCTTTTTGGCTACTGAAATCAAAATCCACATCTTTTAGTTTGACTTGATTGGCTTCGGCGTCGTACACCGGTTCGGCGATTAGGAACACGTCGCCGTTGTAGCTGCCCTTGAGGTTGGTGCGCACCACCAGCTTATTGCCTTGGCCGTACAATCCCATGTCCTCCACCCGCACTTGTTTGTTTTTATAAGAAAAAACCTCCCCCACCATGTTCTGCTTCGACAAGCGCTCGGCCTCTTTGAAAGGTACTTCGGTGTCGAGGAACAGCGAAAAATTGTCGGCACCTTCAGCTGCATATCCAAAGTCCGGCAATTTGCCAACATTTCTAGCTGATGGCTTATCGCCCAAAGAAATCTGAGGCTTCGTGACCACCACCACCGTACTTTCCACGGTGTACCCATTCGATTTAAAGGGAGTCATGCTCACGGACTGTGGGTTGAGCAGTAGCCAAGTGGCGTACTCCTCCGACAACTGGAATGGGTCGTGCATTTCCTTCCAGGTGCGTTCCATTTCCTTTTTTAGGTCGAAAAGGTTTTTCACCTCATCGTCAATGGACTTGGCGAAAGTGTTGCGGGTCTGGTTGATGACCAGGTTGGCAATTGGTGTGATGGGCAGGTCGGCAAAGCCAAGTTTTATCACCGGTTCCCTAAGCCATTTGTAAGTGGTAAGCGTAGTGGTCGTTTCGAGCGACCAGTCCGGCTTAATATTGTACCGGGTGCTGAACTCCAAGGCCAAAGACCCTTCGCCCTCCACGGCAGAGAACATCAGGTCTTTTTTTATCCAAAGGTCAACTGGAATCCGGTACTTGATTTCCTGTTCATTGATGTCAATCGTGATGTTTTCCCGCTTTTTAGCCCGAATGGCAAGACCGTCATCCTTCAAGTTATTATCTTCGTAAAGCATGTCGCCAATCTGGTCGTTCATGGCCTTCAACAATTCTGATTTGTAAAACTTGAGCGGAATATTGATGACCGAAGGCTCCGGTTCGAGGTTGAGGTTGTTGTAATACTCGTTAGGTTTGGTGGGTTTTGTTGTGCTGCAAGCAGCAATAAATATGGTGGCAATCAGGAAAAAGGCCAACTTGGTAGTTGGGAGGCAAGATTTCCAATTATTCGGCATTGTAATGATTTTGAATTTTTTGGCAAAAATACATGGGAGTTGTAAACAATGGTATGCAACATTTGCATTCGAACGCTGTCCATTTGATTTAGAAGTTAAAATATTTTTGTGTTCACAATTGCCATGAAAACGGTAGCGTGAATGAACATTTACAAAAGATAATGATGAAGAAGATTTTTCCAATTCCCATGCTGGCCTTCCTACTACTCAACCCGCTTTTTGCCCAATCTGGCGGCACCAGCTTTGAAAATAAGTGGGAGCATTTGACCGATAGGGTTGAAAATTTAGCTGAAAGAATCGAATCCAAAACTGAAGTAAAAGCTGCACTTTGGGAAAGCCGTGCGGAGCGGATCGGGGCCCAAGCTGAACGAGTGGGCGAGCGGTGGGAAGCAAGGTGGAACAAAGGCTGGCCAGTCAACTTGAACGAGTTGGGCCATGAAATAAGCTTTGCTATCTGTCCAGAAGTGGCCTTCCTTGGAATTGAATCACTTAATATCTCTTTCGAAAAGGCCGAAAAATTGGGCTTCCAAAATCATTACGGAAGCTATGTCACAAAGGTAATGGCGGAGTCATCCGCTGCGTTGGCAGGCCTGCAGGCCTTCGATTATATTTATGGTGTGGACGAGCAGCGCACCAGCGACAACCAAAACCTTTCTGACATCCTGGAAGATTTTCAGCCAGGCGATGAAATCACCTTGCATTTCATCAGGAAAGGCGAAAAAATGACTGTCCAAGTCAAGCTTACCGATTACAATCCTAATTTTTACGACACTGATACTGATCAACCTTTCCTTGGTGTCAGTCCCTCTGAAGATGAAAATGACGAAGATTTTGATGGTGTTGCTGTCGATATTGTCGAAAAATCGACAGCTGAAGAAATGGGCTTGAAAATCGGTGATGTCATCACGTCCATCAATGGTTATCCGGTGCTGGATTGGGAGGATGTGACCATTGCCGTGCAAAACACTAAACCAGGAGAGGCCATAGAAGTTAATTTTTTGAGAGATGAAAAAGCACTTTCCGCAAAGGGCACTGTCAAAGCTTATGAAACTGTTTACCCAAATAACGACCATGGCAAATGGAACTTGGGCATTGATTGGGGTGAGATGGACAAGCTAGGCAGTATCCTAGCCGATGATTGGGAACAGGAGGAAGAACAAGACGAAAATCGGGCATTTATTGGGATTTACACAGAAATGATTTCAGCAGAAAAAGCAAAGAGACTTGGCTTTGACAATCAATTTGGAGCCTATATAACGGGGATTATTCCCAACTCCGGTGCAGAAAGGGCAGGGCTGATGCCATTCGATTATATTTACGGATTTGATGAATATCGGGTTGGTGCTGAGCAACATTTGGGCATTATCATGAAAAAATTTAATCCCAGCCAAACGGTCACCGTTCATTTTATCAGGAAAGGTCAAAAATCCAAGGCTCCCATCACTTTCACCACGCCGTTTACCGTGGAGAAGGCTGAAATGAACAGTTGCCAAGACCCGTTCCTAGGCATCATTAAAGGAGGAACTGTAAATGCGGATGGGATTCTTATATCACCAGTAAAAGGCTCTACAGCCACTGAGTTGGGATTGCAGGAAGGCGATGTCCTTACACATATTAATGGCTACCGAATGGTGGATTGGGAGGATGTGACAAATGCCATTGATATGCTCAAGCCTGGAGAAACCATTGTCGTGGATTTTCTTAGGGCAGGCAATGTCATGAAAGCATCCAAGCCAATTAAAAGCTATGCACAAACCAAAAACTGTTCAGATTGCGACTGTGGTGGCAGGACAACCGTAGTCATTGCAACTGTCCCTTCCATAAGTAATGGAAGGGGTTGGGAGGATAATATTGCTATCACCTCAACTACACCTAGGGTGAATGTCGAAAATGTAAATGCTTTTTTTGATGGGATTTCAGCCGATGAATCGAATTCATTGCGCAGCAAAGGTGTCCAACTTTCATCCGGAAATAGCCTACCAGTGGAGAATTTGGGGCTAGTACCGGACAACCAAACTGGTTTTTTTAACTTGACCTTTTCTTTGTCGTCCGGTGGAAACACAGTTGTCCGTATTTACAACCTCACCGGCAGGGTGCTTTACGAGTATGACATGGGTAACTTTAGTGGCAATTTCAGTGACAGTGTGGATATTTCACAAAACGGCGTGGGCAACTACTTCCTTGAGATAACCCAGAAAGGAAAAGTTTTTACCAAAAAAATCAGGCTGTCCAAGGATTAGAAAAGTAGGCACATTTATACGGAATGGCTTGGTTGTTACTTGACAATCAGGCCATTCTGGCATTTGACCTTTCTCAAAAAAGACCCATGAAAAAATTCTCTTTCTCAAAGATTTTGAAATCAACCGGAACTATCTTTACCTTTGCGCCGCTTTCTAAAAAAGCGAGCATGATTTTTTTAAAACATCATCATTAATTTCCCCCTGTAGCTCAGCTGGTTAGAGCGCCGGTTTGTGGAGCCGGAGGTCAGCGGTTCGATCCCACTCGGGGGGACTTCAAAAGCATTACTTCTTCGGGGTAATGCTTTTTTATTTTTTCAAAATGAGGATTTGAGGATTTGAGGATTTGAAGATTTGACCCTGGGTCTCGTCTCAAATCCTCAAATCCTCAAATCCTCGAATCCTCAGCACCATGGAAAGAGGCAACATCCCACGCAAAATCAAGGGTTTTCGGGACATCGACGCAGACATGAACGAACTTCGGCAGACCATCATCCGAGAAGCTGCCCGGGTTTATCGCTCCTACGGCTTCGAGCATTGGGACACGCCAGTGCTGGAATACGCCGATGCCCTTGGCAAATACATGCCCGACGAAGACACGGTTGACAAGGGCGTTTACAATTTCAGAAACCCAGAAGAGGAGCCGGTTCTGCTCACCGATGGCTCCGAAATGCGGGACGCCGAGCGCAAAGTCGTGATGGAATTCCATCCGCTGGCCATGCGCTACGACCTGACGGCCCCGCTGGCGAGGGTATATTCCGAGCGGCTTTTCATGGATGTGAAACGGGGGCAAATCATGGAATCCAATGCGCCGCTCTTTCGGCGATTCCAATACGGGCCAGTGTATCGTTACGAATTGAAGCTGCAACCTGGTCGCTTTCGGGAGTTTTGGCAAATCGACTTCGATACCGTCGGCACCGCCGATGTGGCCGCCGATGCGGAGGCGTGCATGATTCTCTCTGATGCCCTCCAAGCTATTGGTTTAGAGCCAAGTTCGTACATAGTGAAAGTCAACAACCGTAAGGTTTTGAAGGGTTTTTTGGAGTCGGTTGGCATCGTGAGCGAAGCGCATGAAGGTGCTGTGCTACGGGTCATTGACAAACTGGATAAAATCGGCTGGGAAGCTGTGAAACTCGAACTTGGCAAGGGTAGGGTGGACGCCTCCGGCTCAAAAGTTGATGGACTCGGCTTGGCCGATTCTACGCTTGAAAAGATAGTTTCGTTCCTAAAATTGGCCACTGGTGTTTCATCCCGAACCGAAGTGCTCGAAAAATTCGAGGAAGTAGCTGGCGCAAACCCAACGGCTGCCGAGGGCGTTGCGGAGCTGAAAAAAATGGATGCCCTCTGGGCAAAACTCGGTTTCGACGAGTCACGCATCATTTTTGACCCCAGCCTGATGCGGGGCATGGCTTACTATACCGGGCCTGTTTTCGAAGTCGAATCCCTTCTGACTTACAAGGATGAAAAAGGCCGGGAGCGCCGGGTTGGCTCCATTTGTGGTGGAGGTCGATATGACGGATTAGTGGAAAATTTGCTTGGACTAAAGGTGCCTGCGACGGGTGCTTCCATCGGTGTTGACCGATTGGCAGAGCTGCTGCGCATGACCAAAATTGGCGAGATGACGGCGCAAGGTCCCGTTTTTATTGCCTATTTCGACGATGAACTGCAAACAGAATACTACCGCATCGCTCGTTTGCTCCGGGAAGCAGGTATCAACGCTGAAGTCTATGTTGGCAATGCCAAAGGTTTCAAAAAAATGAAAAAGCAAATGTCCTACGCCGACGCCAAGAACTGCCCACTTGCCATCCTCATCGGTGGCGATGAGGCTGCGAAAGGTGTTGCCACCGTGAAAAACCTCAAACTCGGAAAGGAACTTGAAAACACAACTTCGGATAAGCAAACTTGGATTAACCAGGTACAACAAGAAGTTCCGCTCACCGATTTGGTGGATTACGTCCTAAAACAACTCGCCCAATGAAGTCAGCCATCAAGTCCATAATGCTCGATAGCATCTCCATGAAGCAAGCAATGCTGCACGACGACCGCCTGGTTACCATCGTGGAAGGCGTTGTAAATCAAGTGGTTGCGACTTTTGAGCAAGGAGGCAAAGTGCTTTTTTGTGGTAATGGAGGCAGTGCAGCAGATGCCCAGCACTTGGCGGCGGAGCTGTCTGGCCGATTTTATAAAAACCGAAAAGCGTTGTTTGCGGAGGCACTCCATGTTAATTCCTCTTTCGTTACGGCGGTTGGCAATGACTACGGCTTTGAGGCAGTTTTTGAGCGGGCAGTTGAGGCGATGGGGCGTAAGGGAGACCTTTTATTTGCGCTTTCCACCTCCGGGAACTCGGCTAACGTACTAAAAGCTATCGAAAAAGCCCATGAACTCGGAATGAAAGTTGTGGGAATGACGGGTGCAGAAGGCGGTAAAATGGATGGCCGCTGCGACTTTTTTATCAAAATACCTTCCACGGATACACCTCGGGTTCAGGAGGGGCAGGTACTGGTGGGTCATGCCATCTGTGCGTTGGTGGAGCAGAAGATTTTTGGGTAGCTCAAAGCCAGTATTCACCGCTGAACACCTTTCTTGCTGGCCCGCAAAGCCAAATACCCTCAAACCCGTTCCCTGCTTTTTTATTGAATCTCACTTTCAAATTGCCGCCTTTCGTGGCAATAGCAACCTCATTTGCCAACAAATCCGTGTTGGCCAAAATGAATGAGAGTGCAGCAGCAGTGACGCCAGTTCCGCAAGAAAGGGTTTCGTCCTCCACACCCCGTTCGTAGGTCGCCACTTCGATACCGTCGGCGGTTTTCTCCACAAAATTCACGTTGATGCCTTCCTTTCGGAAACGTTCTGAGTAGCGGATGACCTGTCCGCTTTCCACGATGTTCATGTCCGACAAATCCTCCACGAATACGACGTAGTGTGGCGAGCCAGTGTTCAGGATAAAGTAGCCGTCACCTATTTCCACTTCGGGGACATTTCCCATTTTCAGTTCCACCAAGCCCTCGCTTATTTTAGCTTCGTGTGGCCCATCAATGGCGAGAAAGTGGCAATGCTCACCCACCACACCGAGGCTGTGAGCAAATGCTGCGATGCAGCGCCCGCCATTGCCACACATGGTACTTTCTCGGCCATCGGAGTTGAAATAGACCATTTCGAAATCGTACCCTTCGGTAAGTTGCAGCAGGATGAGGCCGTCTGCCCCAATGCCGAAGCGGCGGTGGCATATACGCTCAATTTCGGCGGTATCTTGTCGGGTCAGGTATCGGTGTTGGCGCTGGTCAATGAGCACGAAATCGTTGCCGGTGCCTTCGTATTTGTGGAATGGAATATTTTTCATCGCATTTTTTTATCAAACAATTTGCCTCGGCAAAAGTATTTCTACTCAATTAATCCAGCTGAAAAAACTAATTTCTTTTCAAATTCATTTTTTTACCATTCAAAATAGTGAACTTGCGGGCTAAACTATAAACCCAGCAGAATTGGCCTAACGTTGGGTAATGCATGTCAGATAAGCGCAACTGAATTTGACATTCAGGCGTTAAATGCTCAAATTGCACAACCATTCTTTTACACTGGACTTAATATTTTATGAAAAAAGTACTTCCAATCGCCTTGTCTTCGCTTTGCAGTGCAATATTGGCTGTTTTCCTTTTCAATATTTTTCAAGAACCAAAAACGGTTTTTATTGACCGGACAGATGGTTCAGCGCTTTATGCCAACTATGGTGAATCTGACCCTGTTTATGGCGATGTGCAACGTACTTTCCTCTCATCTTCACCTACCGATTTCATTGCGGCAGCAGAAAAAGTCACCTCCTCTGTGGTCAACATCCGGGCGATAGAAAGTTCTTCTTATGGTTGGTGGGGCGGTAGTTCCCATGGTGCATCGTCCGGTTCTGGCGTCATCATTTCCCCTGACGGGTACATCGTGACCAACAACCATGTCATTGAGGATGGAAACAAGTACCAAGTCACCATGAACGACCATCGGGAATACGACGCAAAGCTAATTGCCACCGACCCTTTCACTGATATTGCGTTATTAAAAATTGAAGCGAGCAACTTGCCAACGCTTGTTTTCGGAAACTCCGACTCGCTGCGAGTTGGTGAGTGGGTGTTGGCAGTGGGCAACCCTTTTAACCTCGAAAGTACCGTGACTGCGGGCATCGTGAGCGCAAAAGGCCGCAGCATTGACATTCTGGAAGGGGAGTACACCATCGAGTCGTTCATCCAAACAGATGCTGCAGTGAATCCAGGCAACAGCGGCGGAGCATTAGTAAACACAAACGGTGAATTGGTCGGCATCAATACTGCCATCATCACCAGGTCCGGCAAATATGAAGGTTATAGTTTCGCCATACCGTCAACTTTGGTGCAAAAAATTATTCGTGATTTACGTGACTACGGCGAAGTTAAACGGGGTTTGCTTGGTGTAAAGATTGGCCCGGTTGACGATAGAATCGCCCATGAACTTAAACTCCCGTCAGTAGAAGGCGTGTACATTAGCACCGTAACAACAGATGGCGGAGCCGAGGATGCTGGATTGCAGTCCGAGGATGTTATCGTTGGAATCAATGGCATGAAAATTCGGGCAATACCAGAACTGCAGGAGCAGGTAGGCAGGTTGCATCCGGGGGCGGTTATCAAGGTGGAGTACATCCGGGCAGGTAGGCGTTATTCCGCCAATGTTACCTTGAAGGACAAGGATATGGCCTCGAAAATTGTGGTTAAAAATGAGGACGATAGTCTTTTAGGATTAATGGGCTTTACGCTACGAGAACTTTCCAGCGATGAGCGTCGAAAATTGAGAATATCAGGCGTTTATGTTGAGAATATCAAGGTTGGTAGTACCATCGAAAAGACCGAAATGGATCCCGGATATATCATCACCAAAGTTGGAGAGGTGAAGGTCAGTTCCGTCCAAGAAGTGCTCAATGAGTTGAAGAAAAAACGAGGCTCCGAAGTATATCTTGAGGGGTTTTATGAAAACTATCCTGGCGAATATTACTACACTTTTTTAGTGAAATGATGCTAACAATTGTTTCGCAAAACGTGAGTCGTCCTTTAATTCCTTAAACCTCTTTCGAGAAATGTGAGCCGTTCCATGTTTTGAACCAACTTGCCCAGTAACAAAAATCATTGAAGCCAAAGAATTGGAAGAATGCCACCGCCCTGGCGGATATTTCAACCAACTAGTTTCGCTCTAAAACGAAATTGACTTCCCGAAGTCCTTTCTTCCAGCACTATCCTTTTATATTTGCGCCCGAATTGCGGCAAAACCGCCGCAGCTTTCAAAATTATTTGAATTTAGTTATGAAAAAAATATTACTAGCAGCCTTCACGCTTGCGCTATTTGTTAGTTCATCCGCCTTGGCTCAAAAGGGCGGCGGACTTCGGGGCAATGTTTTGGACAAGAATACAGGAGAACCCATTATGTTCGGGACAGTGTTGCTCCAAGGTACGAGCATAGGCACAAACACAGACGTTGATGGTTTCTTTAGCATCGGTAATGTCCCAGTTGGCAGTTATACCATGGTCGTTTCCTCTATTGGATTTGACAGTGCTGCCGTGAAAGTTACCATCAAGGAAGGCGGCATCAGCAGTCATCAGGTGACATTAAGTGAAAGCAGCATCCAACTCGGTGCGGTCGAAATTTCCTCCCGGCGTGAACAAGCCCGGTCAGATGTCTCAATTTCAAAGGTGACAGTAACCGCCAACCAAATAAAGGCACTGCCGGGGACAGGTGGACAAGCCGATATTGCACAGTACCTACCCGTCCTTCCAGGCATTATTTCTACTGGCGACCAAGGCGGCCAGATTTATATCCGGGGAGGTTCTCCCATCCAAAACCGGATTCTGCTTGATGGCATGACCATCTTCAATCCTTTCCACAGTATTGGTTTCTACTCAGTTTTTGAAACAGAGATAATCAAAACCGTGGACGTATTGACGGCAGGCTTCAATGCGGAATATGGGGGAAGGGTTTCAGCAGTTATTGACCTCAAAACTAGGGAAGGCAACCGGAAACGCATTTCTGGCTTAGTCAGTGCCAATCCTTTTCAGGCCAAGGCGGTTTTAGAGGGACCAATCAAGAAGTTTGAAGAAGGCGGGGGTAGCTCGTCGTTCATCTTTACTGCCAAGCACAGTTATATCAACGAGACTTCTCCGCTGCTGTATTCCTACGCCGTGGACACGACTTTTTATCCATCTGCTGGAGAGGGTCTTTCTGAAAATGACCGCAAGCGGCTGCCTTTTTCTTTCACTGATTTTTACGGAAAAATCTCTTTCATGGCTGCCAACGGAAGTAAATTGAACCTATTCGGGTTTAATTTCAACGACGATGTAAACTATATCGGTGTGGCTAAACTTGGGTGGCAAAACGTGGGAGGAGGAACAAGTTTTACACTCATTCCACCAAACTCAAACCTCATCATCGGCGGCACGGTAGCCTACTCGGATTACAATATTGAGTTGCAGGAAGCAGGTGAGCAACCACGTTCAAGCGGAATTTCAAACTACAATGTGAAACTTGATTTCACCTATTTTGGGCTTCACAATGAAATCAAGTACGGCTTTGAAATTATTGGATTGGACACTAGGTTTAAGTTCCGCAACTTCGTTGGTAACACCATCAATCAAAATAACAATACTTCGGAGCTTGGTGCTTTTGTGAAATACAAAGCCAAGTACGGCGATTTTATTTTTGAACCAAGCTTACGTTTGCAGGTGTATGCTTCGCAATCCAAAACTTTGCTGGAGCCGCGATTGGGCATGAAGTACAACGTGACCGATCATTTCAGGTTAAAAGCTGCAGGTGGGTTTTACTCGCAAAACTTAATTAGCAGCGTAAACGAACTGGATGTGGTAAACCTCTTCGTGGGATTCCTTACTGCCCCAGAGGAGCAAGTTTTCAAGTCTAACACTACCGAACTGGCTCCTCATCGCCTACAAAAAGCAGTACACGCCGTTTTCGGAACCGAAATTGATTTGGCAAAAAAGGTGGAATTAAATGTTGAGCCATATTACAAAGGGTTTACTCAACTTATTCAAATCAACAGAAACAAGCTCACGCCTACCGACCCGAATTTTGTCACCGAAAAAGGCAAGGCATACGGGATAGACCTTACACTCCGGTACGAGACCAAGAAAGTCTATCTCTGGGGTACCTACTCGCTGGCTTACGTTGACCGTGACGATGGTGAGCAGATTTATCCGACCATTTTCGACCGCAGACATAATGTCAACCTACTCGGCACCTACAAGTTTGGCAAAACGAATGATTGGGAAGCTGCACTCCGATGGAACATGGGTTCCGGGTTTCCGTTTACCCTCACACAAGGATTTTATGAAAACACCAACTTTGATGATGGTTTGAACACAAGCCCCCTCACCAACAATGGAGACCTGGGTGTTGTGCTAGATACCAAGCGCAATGGTGGCCGTTTGCCGTTTTACCATCGGATGGATGGCTCTTTGAAAAGAACTTTCAAATTTGGCAAATACACCAGTTTGGAGGTAGTGGCCAGTGCCTCCAATATGTACAACCGGGAGAATATTTTCTACTTTGACAGGATACGGGCAAAACGAATCAATCAACTGCCTATCATGCCAAGCTTGGGCATTACTTTTAATTTTTAATATAAAATATGGACTTGAATTGGGGGCATCTTAAAAATCCTCTACGCTCAAATCCTCAAACTCATATACAATGAATCTTCACGAATATCAAGGGAAAGAATTACTGAAAAAATTTGGTGTCGCCATCCAAGATGGCATTGTGGCCACCACGGTTGAGGAGGCCATTGACGCTTGGAAAAAAATCAGGGAAACTACCGGGACTGACTTTGTGGTGGTGAAAGCACAAATCCATGCAGGTGGAAGGGGAAAAGGCGGCGGAGTGAAAATTGCCAAAAACCTGGAACAGCTAAAAGAGCATGCCGGAAACATCATAGGAATGATGCTCAAAACCCCGCAAACCCCGGGTGGTATGGATGGCGAAGGCAAATTGGTGCGCAAAGTGCTAATCGCTGAAGACAGCTACCGTCCTGACTTTGATGCCTGCTCAGAATACTACATGTCCATATTGTTGGACAGGGAAAAAAAGTGCAACGTCATCATCTACTCCACCGAAGGTGGAATGGACATCGAAAAAGTGGCCGAGGAAACGCCAGACCTCGTCCACTCAGAGTGGATTGACGCTGAACTTGGACTCCAAGCCTTCCAGTGCCGCAAAATCGCCTTCAACCTCGGCCTAAGTGGCGCCGCCTTTAAGAACATGGTGAAATTTGTGCAGCAACTCTACGCTGCCTTCTTGGGTTCAGATGCTTCGCTTTTTGAAATAAACCCGGTGCTGAAAACTGCCGATGATAGAATCATTGCCGTGGACAGCAAGGTAAGCCTTGATGAAAATGCACTTTTCCGCCATCCAGAATTGGAGGCTATGCACGATTCCCTTGAAGACGACCCAACGGAGGTTGAGGCCAAATCACACGACCTGAACTACGTCAAGCTAGACGGTAATGTGGGCTGCATGGTGAACGGTGCTGGGTTGGCGATGGCGACGATGGATATCATCAAGCTTTCCGGTGGTGAGCCAGCCAACTTCCTCGACGTGGGCGGCACTGCCGATGCCCAGCGGGTGGAAAAAGCTTTCCGCATCATCTTGAAAGACCCAGCCGTAAAGGCCATTCTCATCAATATTTTTGGTGGAATCGTTCGTTGTGATAGGGTAGCACAAGGCGTGGTGGACGCATACAAAAACATGGGCAACATCAATGTTCCCATCATCGTCCGCCTTCAAGGCACGAATGCCGACTTGGCGAAGATAATCATTGACGAGTCAGGCTTGAAGGTACAATCTGCCATTTTGCTGCAAGAAGCAGCCGATAGGGTAAGGGAAGTGCTGGCAGCTTGATTTGTTGGCTTAACAACAACGTCGTCGAGGTCCAGCACCTCGACGACGTTAACTGCTTGAAAATGAAAAAAGCCCTTGCAACAACTGTCGCAAGGGCTTTTGAATAGATGGCTATCTTGTCTCTGACTGCAAACTGCCAACTTAAATAGTACCCCGTACGGGATTTGAACCCGTGTTAACGCCGTGAAAGGGCGCCGTCCTAGACCCCTAGACGAACGGGGCGTACTTTATTTCAATATTGCTTTCTTTCAAAAGCGGGGCAAAGATAGGACTGTTTTCAAAAAAGCAAAGCCGAGGCGATCTTTTTTTTCTTTGGCGGGAATTGCATTGCCAAAAGGATGCAATAAATACCAGTAGCTGCTTACCTTTGCTCACCTTAAAAAACTCAGGCTAAAACCGACGAGCGGCCTGCAAAAGTTCCGAACCTTGCCAAATTATCCTGAAAGCCCATTGGCTTTTACCCTGTGCAGTAATCAAGAATCTTTATTTACCATAAAATAATCATAAACCAGTATCCAACTATGGCTCTTAAAATTGCAATCAACGGTTTTGGCCGAATTGGCCGCCTCACCATGCGCAACCTCCTGAAAAAAGAAGGCATTCAAGTGGTGGCCATCAACGACCTCACTGATAATCAAACCCTTGCTCACCTCTTCAAGTACGACACCATGCAGGGCAAGTTCCAGGGCGAAGTGTCTGCCGATGACGACTATCTCTACTTTAACGGACAAAAAATCCTTGGCTCTGCCATTCGGAATCCTGCTGAACTACCTTGGAAAGAACTCGGCGTGGACGTAGTGCTCGAATGCACGGGTATTTTCCTCGACAAAGAAAAGGCTGGCCTGCACTTACAGGCAGGTGCCAAGCGGGTCGTGTTGTCTGCCCCGCCAAAAGCCGACGACGTACCGACTTTCGTAATCGGAGCGAACCACCAGGACATGAAGCCGACCGACACCATCATGTCGAATGCAAGCTGCACCACCAACTGCCTCGTCCCTCTCGTGCTCGTTTTGGACAAAGCCTTCGGCATTGAGCAGTTCTTCATGAACACCATCCACGCTTACACCAGCGACCAAAACATCCAAGATGGCCCGCACCGTGACCTCCGCCGTGCCCGTGCTGCTGCGCAGAACATCGTGCCGACCAGTACCGGCGCTGCCAAAGCGGTTGTGCTCGTTGCACCGCACCTGAAAGGTAAAATCGCTGCCCACTCGCTGCGTGTTCCTGTAGCCACGGGTTCTTTGACCGACCTCGTTTGCACCCTCAAAAAAGGAGCAACGGTAGAAGAAATCAATGCCGAATTTGAGAAAGCAGCCAAAGGCCACCTGAAAGGCATCCTCGAATACTGCACCGACCCAATCGTTTCCAGCGACATCGTCACCAATCCGCACTCCAGCATCTTCGACGCTGGCTTGACACAGGCCAACGGCAACACCTGCCGGGTGGTAGGTTGGTACGACAACGAAGCTGGCTACTCTGCCCGTCTGGCCGATTTGGCTGAAATGGCTGGCAACCAGGGATAAGATTTGAATTAGTATGAAACAAAGGCACTACCTGGTTTTAAAGGCCGGTGTAGTGTCTTTTTTTGTTTGTAAACTTGCCATTGGGCATTTGTCATTTGGGAGTTCTGTTTTCCATCCAATGACCAATGACCAATGACCAATGACTTTTCTATGAAAAACATCAATTTCCAAGGCAAAAAAGCAATCATGCGGGTGGACTTCAACGTGCCACTTGACAAGCAATACAACATCACTGACGATACCCGGATGCAGCAAGCATTGCCAACCATAAAGCATGTTTTGAATAGAGGTGGTGCAGTCGTGCTGATGTCCCACCTCGGCAGGCCACTGGCAAAGCTGAATGAAGATGGCACAGTGAATGTCGAGAAGTTCACACTAGACCACCTGACCAAGCCACTGGCAGAAATGCTGGGGACTCGTGTCAGCTTTTGTCCCGAAACGGTGGGTGAAACTGCCTCAAAAATGGCCGCAGCACTGCGCCCAGGCGAAGTGCTGCTCCTCGAAAACACCCGTTTTCAAAAAGAAGAGGAAAAAGGTGACGTGGAGTTCGCCAAAAAACTTGCAGCACTTGGTGACATCTACGTGAATGATGCCTTTGGAACTGCGCACCGGGCACATGCCAGCACGACCGTCATGGCGCAGTTTTTTCCGAAGGAAAACAGGACGTTTGGGTTTTTGATGGAGAGTGAAATCGAGAACGCAGGAAAGGTGCTGAACAATCCCCAAAGGCCGTTCACGGCCATCACCGGCGGTGCCAAGGTGAGTGACAAAATAGTTTTGCTTGAACGCTTCCTCGACCTTGTGGACAATATCATCATCGGAGGCGGCATGGCCTATACATTCTTCAAGGCGCAGGGTGGGCAGATTGGCAATTCGCTGGTAGAAGCCGACAAACTAGACATGGCACTTGACTTGCTGCGCAAGGCGGAAGCCAAGGGTGTGAAAATATACTTGCCCGTGGACAGTGTGGTGGCCGATAAATTTGATGCTGCCGCAAATTTCAAAACAACTCCCAGCAACGAAATCCCGGACGGCTGGATGGGTCTTGACATTGGCGAACAGGCAATCGGTTCTTTTCAAAAAGTAATCATGGATTCTAAAACCATCATCTGGAACGGCCCAATGGGCGTGTTCGAGATGCCGAACTTTGCGAACGGTACCAAATCAATTACCCTTGCAGTAGCAAAGGCCACTAAAGGCGGTGCTTTCTCCCTCGTTGGCGGCGGCGACAGCGTGGCAGCAGTGAACCAGATGGGGCTTTCTGACCAAGTGAGCTTCGTGAGTACAGGCGGCGGTGCCATGCTGGAAATGCTGGAAGGCAAGGAGTTGCCGGGCATTAAGGCGATTACTGCATAAATGCTACTTTCTCTGTGCCCTCCGTGTCCTCTGTGGTTCGTTTTTGCCACAGAGGCCACAGTGGGCACGGAGATTTAACCTTCCGACAGTTTTATTAACCTTAATTAACCTCCATCCCTGCCTTCAATCAGGTACTTCACCGACATTTGCAGCGGCAATATTGCCAAAGGCAACCAAGCACCTGATATGAATTTCAAGACTTTCCTAACTTATAGCTTCCTTTTTGCGGCAACTTCTTTCCTATTTGCCCAAAGCACCCCAAACATTGCGGAGCAGCTGAAAACAGCCCTCGACGAAGCTGCTCAAAACGGTTGGTCGGGGTCAGTCATCGTTACCCAAAATGGCAAAATGCTGGTGGAAAATGGGTATGGCCTGGCTGACCGGGAGTCCAAAAAACCGCAGACCGCCCAAACGGTGTTCAGCATCGGCAGCATTACAAAACAGTTTACGGCGGCGGCAATTCTGAAATTGGAATGTATGGGGAAACTCAGCACAGATGACATACTGTCCAAATATTTTCCCGATGCTCCAGCCGAACAGGCCAATATCAGGCTTCACCAACTTCTGACCCACACGGCTGGCTTCCCCGGTGCAATTGGAGATGATTATGAAAACGTGGACGCTGCTGCCTTTGCAAAGCTGGCCTTTGAAAGCCCATTGGGTAACCCACCGGGCAAAGTTTATGAATACTCCAATGTCGGCTTTAGTCTGCTCGGCATCATCGTCGAGCAGGTAAGTGGAGTGGGGTATGAGCAGTTCCTTCGGGAAAACCTTTGGCTGCCTGCCGGGATGAACAGCACTGGCTACCTTTTGCCCAAATTTCCGAAGGAAAACCTGGCAGTGGGCTACCGCAACGACAAACGATGGGGAACCGCCATGGACCGGCCTTGGATGAGCGACGGCCCAAGTTGGCATTTGCGGGCAAACGGCGGCGTACTTTCTACCGTTGGTGATATGCACCGTTGGTATTTGTCGCTGAAAAACAACACGGTTTTACCCAAAACCGCCACCGACAAGCTCTTCACGCCCTATGTGGCGGAAGGCCCAGAAGGCCACAGCCACTACGGCTACGGTTGGGTGGTGCAGGATTTGGATGGGGAAAAACTAATCTGGCACAACGGCGGCAACGGGGTTTACAATGCAAACATGACTTTCATTCCAGCGCAAGACATTTGCATCGTGGCCTCCAGCAATTCCAATAGCAGAAGCAGCGACAACATCGCCATGCGCATGATGGGAATTTTGTTGGGTAAGGATTTCGGCGGGCAAGAGGGCGAGGAAATGGACTACATGGACAACCCTGTCACCAATGCCATCTACAACGAAATGATGGAAAAGGGTGCGACCAACTTTCGGGAAAACAGCCTGGCCATCCTCAAAAATGCAGGTTTTGACAATGAGGACGATATGCTACTGCTCGGTGTCGGCGAGCGCTTACTTGACGAGGAAAAATGGCAGGAAGGACTGGCGTTGTACGAGGTTTATACCCGACTTTTTCCAAAAATAATTGTTTCATGGACCCACTTGGGCAGGTGCAGAAAGGAGCTTGGCGACGTGAAAGGAGCGAAAGCTGCTTGGGAAACCTCCGTTTCGCTCCGGCCAAAGAACAACCCAGCGGTGAGTTGGCTGAAAGCTATGGAATAATATCACCTCGTCGCCCACCAAACCAGCCCAGCTATTACGCCACCAATTATCAGCACTTCCAGCAGGTTGCCAAGCTGACGGCTTTTTACCCGCACATTGATGGTGGTAATCAAGGCGATGAGGAGTGCAATGACGGACATGACGAGAATCATGGCACCCGTGGCACCTGTCACTTCTTCCATGTTTTGCGATTTCGCAACGACTGGGAACACGATAAGAAACGCCGTCGTTAACAACGAGGCGACAAACCCGACCATCACGCCGCCGAGCAACAATTTCCAGGCTTGAATACCTTTGGCAAGGTTATTCACGCTGCGCACCGTAGTACTCACCACCAGCCAAAGACCGAGCAACATCAACCCGATGGTGGCCTCATCAGCATAGCGCCCAAAGAGTCCGGCAAGCTTTTCTTGAAAAAAAAGTAAGCCGATAAAAATGCTTGTAAGTATTGCACCGGCTATGATGACTGTGCGCACAAGGACGCTATTATCTACATCGGAGATGGGTGCTTTCCTGTTGGCCATGTTTTATGTTTTTGGTGAAATTAGAATGCAAAACAACGTAAATAATTAAGTTGTGGAAGTTAGATTTGCCTTGATTAAAGTTTTTTATACCATCAAGGCGGTGCACCATAAATCATATCAACCAATGAATCCTGCGATGACAACCACCATGCAGCCCGACAACACCCACAAGAATATCCCTGGCAACCCATCCACGGCGAAGTCGAGCTTGGAAAAGCTGAACGACCGCTCAAACGGTCAGCCGTTGCGGGTGCTGTCAGAAGAGGACTGGGCTTTTTGGCAAGCGAACGGCTATGTGGTGGTAAAAAATGCCGTGCCAAGGTTTCAAGTGAAACGCACCGCCGATTTCCTTTGGGAATTTGAGGAGAAAGACCCCAATGACCCTGAGACATGGTATGTCCCCCCACGTGCAGAAATGCAGATGAAAGAACTCACCAACACGGGCATGGTGGAGGTCTATAACCACCAACTCCTTTGGGAGAACCGGCAAATGCCACGGGTCTATGATGCATTCGTGGATGTATGGGGCACGGAAAAACTCTGGGTAACGATAGACCGAGCCAACCTCAACCTGCCCATGCGCCCTGGCCATGAGTACAAGGGGTTCATCCACTGGGACTATGACCCAGAGACCCGACCCGTGAATGTGCAGGGCGTACTGGCGCTCGCTGACCAGACAGACGAGAACATGGGCGGTTTCCAGTGCATCCCCGAACTTTATCGGAATTACGATACTTGGAAACTGACCCAACCTGAAGACCGAAACCATTTTCAGCCGGACATCACAGGCTTTGAGCTGGTGAAAGTAAAATTGGAAGCAGGTGACCTGCTTATCTTCAACAGCCTGTTGGCACACGGCATCCGTCCGAACCACTCGGCAGGCAAAGTGCGCATGGCGCAATACATCTCCATGATGCCCGCCCAACCAGAAAATGAGGCGCTCCGTCAGTGGCGCATCAACGCTTGGAGAGACCGCATCGCACCAGAGGGCTATGCTTTTCCCGGCGACCCTCGGCGCTGGGAGCAGACCCGTTACACAACGGCTGAACTTTCAGGATTAGGAAAGAAACTTCTAGGGTTGGAAGGCTGGTGATACCCGAGTTCGTGCTTCAATTAATATCCACCACCACCTTATAAGTGGGGTCTTCCATGACGTTTACATCAATTAATTCCTCTGCGTTTTTCAACAACTTTTTACAGTCAGCGCTTAAATGTTTGAGGTGAACTTTTTTGCCGTTTTTCAGGTAGCGTTCTGTGATTTTGTTCAATGCTTCAATGGCGGACATGTCCACGACCCGGCTTTCTGCAAAATCTATGAATACTTCTTCTGGGTCGTTTTGCACATCAAATTTTTCGTTAAAAGCAGTTACTGAACCAAAGAACAGCGGGCCGTATATTTCATAATGTTTTACGCCATTTTCGTCAATGTGCTTTCTGGCCCGGATGCGTTTGGCATTGTCCCAAGCGAATACCAAGGCAGCGATGACGACGCCAATGATGACCGCCAATGCCAAATTGTGGAGAAATACGGTTACGATGGTAACCATTGCCATCACGAAAATATCCGACTTCGGCATTTTGGTAAACGTCCGCAAACTGGCCCATTCGAAGGTGCCGATGGCAACCATAATCATCAGCCCGGTCAGTGCAGCCATTGGCAGTCTTTCTATCAAACCCGCCCCAAACATGATGAAAACCAAAAGCATCACCGAAGCCACAATGCCCGATAGCCTCGCCCTTGCACCAGAAGAAATGTTTATCAAACTTTGGCCAATCATGGCGCAGCCACCCATGCCGGAGAAAAAACCGGAGAGGATATTTGCAGCTCCTTGTGCGACTGCCTCTTTGTTGCAACGTCCCCTCGTTTCCGTTATTTCATCAATAATATTTAGCGTCAGCAAGCTTTCAATTAACCCAACGCCAGCGACTATAGCAGCAAAAGGAAATATGATAGTAAGCGTTTCGAAGGTTAAAGGGATATTAGGAATATGGAAGGGTGGAAAACCACCTTGTATGGAGGCCATGTCTCCGACTGTTTTGGTGTCAATTCCAAAAAAAGAAACAATACCAAATACCACCAAAATGGCTGTCAATGCTGCAGGGATAACCTTTGTCAGCTTCGGCATTCCCCATATTATCAGCATCGTGACGGCTACCAGCGCTAACAATATATATAGTGGTGTCCCAGTTAGCCAATTGCCCGACATATCTTTAAATTGGTCCAATTGCGACATGAATATTATGATGGCCAAGCCATTTACAAATCCAAAAATTACAGGGTGTGGAACTAACCGCATTAATTTGCCCAACCGAAATGTACCCGCTAATACCTGAATAATGCCCGCCAATACCACCGTCGCAAAAATATACTCCACCCCATGCGACTTTGCCAAAGCTACAATCACCACGGCAACGGCACCTGTCGCCCCGGAAATCATACCTGGTCGCCCACCAAAAATGGACGTTATCAAGCCCATCATGAATGCAGCATAAAGGCCAGTCAATGGAGATAAGCCAGCAATGAAAGCGAAAGCCACCGCCTCCGGCACTAGCGCCAATGCCACCGTTAGGCCCGATAAAACTTCGGTTTTGTAATCAACTTTTTGGGTGAGGTCAAAGAGGTTCAGATACTTTTTCATTCAAAATTTGTGAAGATGAAACGGCCATGAAAACCAGCGTAATTGCCAGGTTTTAACTTTGGGGGCGCAAGAATAGGGAAATAATGCTCGCCCACACGGATGAATGGCCAAAAATGACCAGATAGCAAGTTGGAAATTCATGTGCCCAATTTTTTCAATCCACATTTCTCGCCGTAGCTTTCCCCACTAAAACGAATTGACCATGCCACCTAACGCACTTGAATCGCCATTCTTTCGCCCAAACACAGACTTTCAACTATTTGGTAATCAGCACCTTGTGATGATTGCGCTGACACTCGGACTCGCCTTTGGAATTTCATTTCTTGTAAAAAACAGGTTGTCCAAGCCGCAGCAACTGTCGATAGGGAGAGCCATGACCCTGGTGATGGCCGTAGCCGTGATAGGCTGGATTGGCATCCGCATGGCAATGTGGGAATTTGATTACAAAACAGACCTGCCCTTCGACATCTGTAACATCGTAGCATTGTCCCTTCCATTTTTGATGTGGCAACCCAATCCCCGTATCCACGAAGTGCTCTATTTCTGGATATTTGCAGGCACCATGCAGGCTGTGCTCACCCCACATTTGTTCGAGGGGTTTCCACATTTTACTTTCGTGAAATATTGGACGGTTCATGGCGGGCTGGTCGTTTTTGCTGTTTATGCGACGGTGGTTTACGGTATTCGGCCAACTTGGAAGAGCCTCTGGCGGTCATTTATATTGTTGCAGGTTTATGTTGCTGCTTTGTTTTGTATCAATCTCGTGCTTGACTCCAATTATGCCTACCTCATGCGAAAACCACCCGTCGCCTCCGCCCTCGACTATTTGGGAGATTACCCTTGGTATTTGGTATCCAGCGAAGTGGTTGCATTGGTGATGTTTGTGATGGTATTATTGCCATTGTTGTTCAAAAAAAAAGACAATTGCCGTCAATCCCCCACCTCAGTAAAATAAAAAAGCCCGGATGACATCGGGTCACCCGGGCTTTGCTTCACAAGTATAGTTATTTGCTCACCACCAATCGCTTGGTCAACACATCGCCGCCAATCATGATTTTCAGCACGTAAATACCAGAAGGCTTTGTTTTGAAATCAAGCAATTGCTTGGCGCTAGGATTAACGCTGTGCAACACCTGTCTGCCTGTTATGTCAAATGCAGTAACTTCTACAGCTCCAAAATTGGCCATGTCCACCAATTCCAAAGTTACCTCACCCGATGTTGGGTTAGGGTAGAGGAGTACATGACTTTCCAGTTCAGACTCCGAAGTGCCAACCGAGTTCTGAATGGTGTAGCCACTCTGCGATTGGCAGCCATGGGCATCGGTAGTGACCAGTGTGTAGGTGCCTGGAAGTAATCCAGAAATATCCTCCGCATTCCCAATAACAGTCCCCATTGAGTTTTTCCAAACATAGGTATATGGCGAAGTTCCACCTGAAACTGTCACGTCAATTGAACCATTCGCCTGGTTGTTGACAGCGTTCATGATGTTGACCAGGGAGGTTGTCAAGTTTGTTGGTTGGCCAATGGTAACCGATTCAACTGCAGCGCAGCCGCCCGCATCCGCAATACTCACGGTGTAGGTGCCTGCAATCAGGCCAGTGCTGGTTTGTGTATCATCCCCATTGCTCCACAGGTAGGTGATTGGTGGTAGGCCCCCAGCAACGTTGGCCGTGGCACTTCCATCGTTTTCACCGAAACAGGTAACCGCTACACTGGAAATACTAAGTACAATGTTTGACTGTACCGTTACCACAAAACTGCAAGATGAAGTGTTCCCGCCAAGGTCGGTAGCAGTAAATGCAACTGTTGAATTTCCCAATGGGAAATTGGACCCACTTGGCAATCCACTGTCTTGCGTAATGACGACATTGCCACCGCAGTTGTCTGTGGCAGTGACAACAAAATCAGCCACAGCATTGCAACCCGGCACAACTACCTCGTTAGGGCAAACAATCGTCGGAGGAACGGTTTCCTCTACGGTGACAATTGCAGTACCAGTGGCCACATTGTTTCCAATATCGGTCACGGAGAGTGTCACGGTGTTGTCACCAAGGTCGGCACAGCTAAAAATGGTTTGGTCAAGTTCGTATGTGGCGATTAGGCAATCATCGGTGCTGCCGTTGTCCACATCAGCAGGTACGATGGTAGCCTGGCCATTGGCATCGAGTTGGATGGTAATGTTCTGTGTGACAACAATCGGCAGCACATCGTCATCAGTCCCCAACAGGACGTCAAAGCTTTCTGAGCAACCGTTAGCATCCGTGATGGCGACGGTGTAGCTGCCAGCAGTCAGGTCGCCAACGGTCGGGGTCATTTCACCGCCCGTTTGCCACAAATAGGAAAAATCTGGTGTGCCGCCAGTGCCCACCACCGTCAGCAAGCCATCCGCTGCACCACATTCTGCTTCCACCATTTCAATCACTTCAATGCCCAAAGCATTTGGCTCTGTCAAAGTTGCTTCCGCAATGGCGGGGCAGCCTGTTTCGTCAGTTGCAGTACCAATATAAGTACCTGCAGTTAGGCCCGTGATGGTGGCAGTTGTTCCTCCATTTGACCATTCGTAAGTGAACGGTGCATTGCCACCTACCAATGAGAAGGTCGCCTGTCCGTCGGCAGCACCGTTGCAGCTTATGTCACCTAAAATGATAGAAGCCGCTATGGTGCAAACGTACTGGTTTACAGTCACCGTCTGTTCCACTTCGCAACCATTGGCGTCGATTACGACCACGGTATAGTCACCCGGTGCGAGGTTGCTGATGGTTGCCGTAGTTTCGCCATTGTTCCAGAGGTAGGTATAAGGCGCAGTCCCACCATTTGGATTTGCGCTGGCAGTACCATTGTCGGCATTGAAGGCCGTTAAGTTGGTTGAAGTGGCATTTGAATTGAACGGCTGAGGCTCGTCAATGAAAACGGTCGTTACAACATCACAGCCTTCGGCGTCAGTGACTGAAACATCATAGGTGCCTCCGGCAAGGCCCGTAGCTGTCTGGGTCGTTGCGCCATTTGACCAGAGGTAGGTAAACGGCGGGGTTGCATCTTCAAGGTTGACCGTGGCCGTGCCGTCGGCAGCACCGTTGCAAGAGACGTTGGTTTGGTCAATGTTCGCTTTTACGATACAAGTGACTTCTGAAACGGTAACGGTTTGCGAAGCAGAACAGCCATTTGCGTCTGTTATGACCACCATGTAGTTGCCAGGCGCTAAGTCCGTAATAGTCTGCGTAGTTTCGCCATTGCCCCATAAGAAAGTGTAGCCACTTGTTCCTCCAGTTGGGTTGGCAGTTGCCGTGCCGTCATCAACCCCGAAAATAGTTTGCGGGGTAGCTGATGCATTGGGAACAAGGTTGGATGGTTGTGAAATCGTGACCGATTGGGAGGAAGTGCAACCGTTGCCGTCTGTTACTACGACTGAATAATTGCCAGCAGTTAAATTAGTGGCAGAAGCAGTTGTAGCACCACTTGACCAAGCATAGCTGAAGGTTCCAGTGCCACCGCTTGCCTCAACGGAAGCAGCGCCACTTGCGCCACCAAAGCAAGCTACATTACTTGAAGCTGTTATTTGGGAAGCGACAGGTGGTAGTTGTATGACTGTCGCCGTTGCTGTGGTAGTACAGCCGTTGTTAAAATTGGTGACGGTCAAAACGTAAGAGCCACCCTGGTTTACGGTCGGTGTCAGACTAGCTTCACCGGTGGTGATGTTGCCGTTGGTGGTCGTCCAGAGATAGGTGAATTGACTTCCTGTGGATGAGCCTGCCCCACTTAACTGCACGGTTGCAGCATTGCAATTCAGCGTACCATTGGCCGCCGCTGCCGCAGCAGGTGGCACTTTGTTTTCTGAAACAACTGCCGTGGCAGTTTTCGTGCAACCGTTTGTTCCGGTTACGGTCAGCACATAGTTGCCTTGGACGCTCACGGTTGGGTTCTGTTGGTTGGAGGTGTATCCACTTGGTCCAGTCCATGAGTATGTCACTCCTGGCGTGGTAGAATTGCCCACCAAGGTTACTTGGGCGGTATAGCAGTTGGCATTTCCACCAGTAGCTGTCACCCCTTGTGGGGGTGCTGTGTCCTGCAAAATGGTTACAGATTTTGATTCAATGCAGGTGTGGCCACCTACCACGCTTGCAATAGAAAGCGTGTAAGTGCCGCCAGTCGTAACGGTAAGGGTTGGGCCGTTGCCAACCACGGTATTGCCCTTTTTCCAAGTGAATACCGCACCAGTGGAGAATATAGAGCCGGTGCTGTTGAGCGTGACGCTGGTGAGGTTGCAATTCAAGTTTGCTGCTCCGTTTACTTTGGTTTCCAATGGTACGACGATGAGCAGCAGTTGGGTGGTACTGTCGCAGCCATATTGGTTTTGTTGAACATCGTCGTAAGTTCCCGTATCACAATAGGTTTCACCACCCCAATCCACACACTCACCGGGGCATACTTCTTTTACTACAACATTGAAATCTGAGACTTTCTGTTCCAAGGTAAGTCGGACAATGCTGTCGCAATGCAACCATGAATCATAGTGCAAATCGAAAGTGCCGCCCCAGTAAAAAACATCACCATTGCCAGCCACGTAGTAGTCGTTTGTACAAACATACCCAAACTCATACCCGGCAGGGACAGGTAAATTCGTAACGTTTACGGTCATGCAACTAGAATCAATTGCAAAGCAACCCAACTGAACACCACTAGGTTCTACGCAAACTTCGTAAGTCCCAACAGTTGGAAAATTTAGGTCATAGTATGGATTAGGGCCATTTTGCGTGATACCACCAGGAGTCACTGACCATGCGTAATTATCAGCACCAAGTTGGAAAGGAACGGTAAAATGAGCCAGGGCACCAGTACAGATTTCCGTCGGACCTGAGATAGAACCTGCGCCTGGGGGCGGTATGCGAGGTGCTATGATAGCATTGCCTCCTCTGGTAAGCGTAAAAGATTCTCCGCTATCATTCACATTCGTAACTAACAGGAAGTAATTCTTGCCAATCTCCAAGAAAACGATTCCGTTTGAAAATTCGGCAGAGTTTGGCACACCAAAAGACATTGTGGGGTATTGGGCTAGCCCAGTCGGGCCTAAGCCTGGTTCCGAATTGCAGACCACTGGAGTTTGAACTGGCTGTGTGGGTGATGCTTGGCAAGGGCAAGTTTCTACCCACAAGGAGAAATTGAAGTCAGCTCCCGGTGTTTTAGGCTCGATGAGTAGTTCCAAATTGCCGCCTGTTACAGCTGAAAAAGAGAACCAGGTACTGCCTCCCTCTCCGGCGAGACAGGAACAACTAACGTCGTCAGCACCCTGGCCACTTCCAGAAGTTTGATTGTATAGCACTGGAAATGGTCCGTTTGCTGATAAATCAAGGGACAGACAACAGTCTTTTTGGGCAAAGGAACATTGCCAAATTGCTAGTAAGAAAAGCGTTAAGAGTAGAGTACGTTGCTTCATGCTGAATTATTGATTTGATTGAAAAATGAATGACTTCGACGGAGTTTGTTCAAGCAAACTGAAGTTCCTAGCAGCGAATTTCCTAAGCAGACAAAAAAACAGGCTATCAGAAAAGCCCAGATTAACAATTGGAATGAAGGTAAGGATCAAAAGTAAAGAATATCATTCAACTACTTTATAGAAATGTCACAAAAGAAGTTCTTGTTTAGCTTTTTTGCGATAAAATTATTTTTTGTTGATTTGTAATCAAGCAGAAGGAGTTTTCAAATGGCGCATCCGACAAGTGAAACAGGAAGCGGCACAAGATAAGGGAGCAGCTTGAATTACAAAAACGCTTGCTCACCTTGGAGCAGAAATCGAGACAGTTGCAGATGAACCCACGTTTTATTTTCGGCAGTAATTTTCACTCAGGGCCGACATTTGCCATTTTTTTAATCACAACAATTTGCCCCAAATGATAGTGGATATGCTCAATAATACCATGAAGGTTGCGGTAGTAATTTCCGTACTTTTCATCTGTAAAGTCCTCCCAAAGCCCAGCTTCTGGTAACTGTTCAATCAGGCTGGCAAAGGCTTCAGCATCAGCCCAAGCCTGAGTCAATATTTTTTCCCAATCCGCTTGGGATTGGATGGGTGGATGTTCAAAACTGTGCGCATCCTTGGCGTTGAGCGGTTCTCCTTGCAATACTTTCGAAACTTTGCTTACATAGTAAGTCAGGTGGGTAAAAAGGGTGGCAATCGTGTTCAAACCATGAATTTGGGTCGTGGCATGTTGCCAAGAGATGTTCGATACAGTCTCTTTTAAGTTCGAGGAAGTCCAGTTGCCGCCGAAATAGACTTCTCTTAGGTGCTTTGCTATTTGCGCTGATGAGTTCATTACCTATGTCTCGTTGTTTTGAATTAAAGCAAGTGACACCTTTTTGAAAAGGTGCCACTTTTATATCCGTTATTCCTCAGGTTTTGTTTCCGTCGGTTCTTCCTTTTTGTCCGCTCCTTTCAAGTAATTCGGCAGGTTCAATCCAGCCATGTTGAACAGGTCGTTCAATGGTGGCACGGTCTTCATCATGCCGGAGACGAAATTGGCGGTGGAGGAATTGCCATTTTCACCCCCGTTGCCAGAGTCCCAGACGGTAATTTTATCAATCTTAATGTTCTTGACGGCTTCCACCTGTGTTCTGACCAGTTCAGGTAGTTTCTCTATGAGGAGCAATTGGAATGCTTGAGTTGGGTCGCCACCAGCAGCGGCCACTACTTCTTTGTAGCCTTCGGCCTGTTTGGTCAGTATCTCGTAAAGGCCCTTTGCCTCGGCTTCCATCTTGGCGAAGATGGCGTCAGCCTCACCTTTGGCGTTTTCCCGGATGCGCTCGGCTTCTGCCTGCGCCTCAATGATGGCACGCTGCTTGGCAATTTCGGCGGGGATGACAATGTTGGCAATCTGTGTCGAACGCTCCCGCTCCGAGCGAGCTAACTCCGCTTTTTGCTCCGCCAGGTATGCCTCCTCCATCGCCCTTGCTTGTTGTACCTTCTCGGCGGTGATAGCTACCCGGTTCGATTCGGCCTCCTTTTCCCGACGCAGCGCATCGGAGCTTGCGATGGCAATTTTAGCCTCATTCTCGCCCCGGATGGCGATGGCGTTTGCCTCGGAGGTTTTCACACGAGTGTCCCGTTCGGCCTCCGCTCGGCCAATGGCTTCATCCTTGGCGGCTGCGGCGATGCTGACTTCCTTGTCCTTTTTTGTGATGGCAATTTTTACGTCCCGGTCCCGGTGTGTCTCTGCGATTTGGGTGTCCTTTTCCCGGTCGGCGAGGGCTTTGCCTGTTTCACCTATTTTTTCTTGCTCTGCAACGGAGACCTTGGCTTCGTTGATGGCTTTTGCAGCGGCCTCCTTGCCCAAAGCTTCGATATAGCCAGACTCGTCTTTGATGTCGGTCACGTTGACGTTGATGAGTTTGAGACCGATTTTTTTCAACTCACTGTCCACGTTTTTGGAAATGTTCTCCAAGAATTTATCCCTGTCGGAATTGATTTCCTCGATGGTCATGGTGGCAATAACCAAGCGCAGCTGCCCAAAGAGAATGTCCTTTGCCAACTCTTGGATTGCCTCATGCGTCAAGCCCAGAAGGCGCTCGGCTGCGGTGTTCATGCTGTCCGCTTCAGTGGAAATGGCGATGGTAAAACGGCACGGTACGTCCACCCGGATGTTTTGCCGACTGAGGGCGTTGGTCAAGTTGGCCTCAATGGATAATGGTTTTAAATCCAAATACGCAAAGTCCTGTATGACGGGCCATACGAAGGCGCCACCGCCATGTATGCATTTTGCGGAAGTGCCACCTGTTTTGCCATATACGACGAGAATTTTATCGGATGGGCATCGTTTATACCTTGATATTAAAGCGATAAATGTGACAAATATAACGATAGCTGCCACGACGATAATGATGATTGGTTGCATATTTATAATGGTTTTACGATGATGAGTTGATTGTTGTCTATTTCTGTAACAATGACAGCGGTTCCAGAAGGGATTTCTTCTCCATTGGTTGCTGCTTCGAGTTCATGTATGGCCCCTTTCACGCTAACCAATATTTTGCCCATGCCTTGTTTTTTTGCAGGTATTTTTAAATAAACTTCTGCTTCTTTATTAAGCACTTCTATAAGTTTAAAAGTGTTGTCCTCGGCCAGTCGTTGCAATTGCGATATAATAATGAAGAATAACCAAACGAATATAGCTCCCACCAATAAAGCCAATCCAATAAGCATAAATTGACTCTTAATTATACCGTAAAAAGATATTCCCATCCAACTAAACCCGAGCAAGAAATTGATGAAATTTCTGAACGAAAAAAGATGAAACCCATCGCTGTCGCTGTCCCCATCGGAATGGGTGTCAAAGTCTGTATCCAGCCCTTCGGTGGCATGTGCGCCGACCAATGCCAATATGCTTTGGATGACAAAAATCAGGCTGGCTGGTATGGCGACATACCAAAAAGTCTTGAGCAGCGGTGCTAGATTGTTGAGCATTTCCATGGTGACAAACTTACTCGATTTTATGGCTGTTGTGGTTAAAATTCGATGAACGGCGTGATTTGGGTGGATGAAAGTTTAGGGGGTTGTGCAGAAATGAATGCTTGCAGCAAAAACTGCCTGCTTGCAAACTCATCCTTCAATCTTTATATCGTACGCATCCAGCAGCCCCACAATGTTTTGCGAAGAAAACTTGGCTTTTTGCACCCGGTTTTTGGCGGGGTCAATGGAGAAATTGAAAGCAGTTCGGAGGTCAGCGGATTGGAGGATGGTATTTTCAAACATGGCATTTTGCAGGTCACAACGTTGGAAAACGGCGTTGGTTAGGTCAGCTTCAACAAAGTCAACATCTTTCAGCTGGCAGTCTAAAAAATGAGTGTTTTTCAGTTTGAGTTTGTAAAATGCCGAAAAATTGAGTTGGCAATTTTCAAAACTGAACGAAAGTAGAAAGCCGTTGCAGTCGTCAAAATGCAATCCGAGGAGTTTACAGTTTTTGAACCTTACCGATTTGAACGAAGTGCCGTTCAGTTTGGCATTGCTGAGGTCACAATTTTCAAAAACACAATCCACCAAAAAAAACTCAGATAGGTCGGCGCCAGAAAACTGGCAATTGTTGAATTGGCAGTTCTCGTACTCTGCCATTTCCAATGGCTTTTCCGAGTGATTTATATCATCAAATTGCTGGTCTTCAATTGATTTTCGTAACATATTTCCTTTGTTTACTGGTGGCGAAAATAGGCGTTATTCTACGTCAACTCTTTCAACTTCAACATCTGATACTTTTTTTTGAAAAGTTAACAAAAATTCGAATTGTAAGATTAGATTTGCTTGACTAATTCGTTTTTACATCCCGTCACTATCTGCTTTGGAATAATATAGAATGAGGTAAAACAGCAAACTCGCTGTGGCCAAGTTATGAAACAACCCACCTTAATCGCACTTGTTGCGGCTAAGGTTTTATCATCATCTACCTACAACAAATTCTTTAATTCTAAAATCTTGTTAGCATGAAAAAAATTTCAACGTTTCAATTCAACATTGAGCGATTCAATTGTAAGGCACTTTGGATGTCTCGATTGACTCGCACAGCAGCGAGCATGATGGCGAATACTGCCAGACAAACTGCTGTACTACTACTTTTGACCGTCAGTTTACTGTTTTCGGCTCAACCTGTCATTGGTCAAAATGATTGCGCCACGCCGTTTGTAATTTCGAGTATTCCATTTGCCAGTGGTACCCAAACTACTTGTGGTACTGTCAATGATTATGCTGCTGGCTTTGCACCCTGTGTTAGTTCAAGCTATGGCGGCGGGGAAGATTACGTTTACCAACTAACCGTGACGGCTGCCCCAGTCGTTTACCAATTTGTATTGGGTGGTGCGGCCACTTGGAAAATACTTTCCTTGCATAGTGACTGCCCTCCAGCCGCTGCCAACTGTTTGGCGGGTATAGCTAACAGTGCAGGAAATGGTATGTTCAACTATTCGTTCACAACGAATGGTACTTACTACTTGATAGTAGATACATGGCCAACACCTACTTGTGGTGAGTTCACCGTCAACATTGGGTTAGCTCCACCTCCTCCTTCCAATGATGAATGTGCTGGCGCAATTGCCTTTCCAGTCATTCCAACCAATGGAACTTGTGCAACGGTAAATGCGAATACTGCCAATGCAACTGGATCACTTGATGCAACTTGTTTTGGCGCCGAGGACGATGATATTTGGTACACTTTCACCGTGCCAGTTGGTTTTACCCAATTGAATTACCTGAATACTACCATCTCGGGTAGCACCGACCGAATGATACAGATATTAAGTGGCAGCTGCCCGGTACTTCCATCGGCTGCTATGACCCAGAGTCTGGGGTTATCACTGGCCTAACTGGAGGGACTACCTATATATTGCGTACTTATACTTATGGTACAGGTGTGACCTCCAACTTTACCATTTGCTTGAGTACGCCTCCGCCTGCTCCTGCGAATGACCTTTGTATCAACGCCATTCCTTTTCCAACCATTCCAAGTGATGGCAGTTGTGCAAACGTAAACGTAAATACTGCCAGTGCAACAGGAACTGCTGATGCAACCTGTACGGGTACCGAGGATGATGATGTTTGGTACACGTTTACAGTGCCAGCAGGTGTGACTTCTTTATTGTACACCAATACCAATATTAGTGGTAATACCGACCGTGTGCTGCAAATCCTAAGTGGCAGTTGCCCTGGCACATCCATTGGCTGCTATGACCCAGAATCTGGCACTATAACAGGACTTGTTGGTGGCCAAACTTATCTATTGAGGGCATACACTTGGAGTACCGGTGTAAATTCGAATTTTAATTTATGCTTGAGAATCGCCCCCCCCCCCCTGTCAATGACCTTTGTGCTGGCGCATTGCCGATAGCTTGTGGCCAAACCTTGATGGGGACAACGACTAGTGCAACTGCTGACGCAGCAGGTACTTGTGTAACCACCAATACCCAACCAGGTGTTTGGTACACCTACATCGGCAATGGAAGTACAGCAACGTTGAGTCTTTGTGGTACAGCATGGGATACTAAATTATCGGTTTACACTGGCGGTTGTGCTGGACTTACGTGTGTAACAGGCAATGACGATTTTTGCGGCCTTCAATCTCAAGTGACTTTTGCCACGACACTTGGTACGACATATCATGTTTTGGTTCACCAATTTAGCACAACAGGAGGTGCATTTACACTCGCTGCTACCAGCACTGGAGCCGCCAACGACCTTTGCGCCAATGCGACACCAATCGGTTGTGGCCAGACGGTTTCTGGCACCACCCGCTGCGCCAATGTGGATGGCCCAGGCTTAGACTGTGGAGCTGGTTCCGTTGGCCCGGATGTCTGGTACACCATTGTCGGCAATGGTCCAGCCATTACTGCCAGCCTCTGCGGCTCCAGTTACGATACCCAGATTGATATTTACACCGGCACTTGTGGTGCGCTTGTTTGTGTAATCGGCAACGATGACTTTTGTGGACTTCAGTCAGAGGTGACTTGGACGGCCACAGCGGGCACTACCTATTATATCCGTGTGCATGGCTTTGGGGGTGCATCAGGGGATTTTACACTCGCCATGATGTGTGCCGCTCCACCACCTGACTGCGTGGCGCTTCCAACCAGCCCAGCCAATGGGCAGGGTGGACTTTGCCCTTCGGCAACGACAGCATTGAGCTGGCCAGCTTCAGCCGGGGCGAACGATTATGACGTTTATTTCGGCACGACCAATCCACCGCCATTTGTAGCAAACGTGGTTCCAACGACTTACAATGCCAATACGCCAACAGCAGGTACCTACTTCTGGCAGGTTCGCCCGCACAATGGCAACGGTACAGCAACTGCTTGTGCCGTCTGGAGTTTCACCAAAATGAGTGGCGCATACACTGTTCCAGCGAACGGTGCAAGCCAAGTGGCCTGCCCTGCCCTGGTAGTGCAACCAGCAGCGCCGCCTTCTGTCGTCACGAACTGCGGCACGATAGTGACGCCGACCGGCCCGACCATCGTCAACAGCCCGAGCCCGATAACTTGCGAGGGCACCCGTACCTACACATGGACGTACAACAACGGCTTCGGGCAGGTAACCACCTGGAACCATGTCGTCACGGTAGAGCGGCAGCCGTTCGGCATCAGCACACCCAACGGAGCAGCCACGGTAGCCTGTCCTGACCAAACGGACAGCCAGCCTGCCCCGCCTGTTGTGACGAGCAACTGCGGCGAAGTGCTGGCCCCGGTCATCACCTCCACGGCCAAGCCCACCTGTGAAGGCGCCCGCAACTGGAACTTCACCTACACGGACTGTGAGGGCAACGTCGGGACCTGGAGCTTTACCTATACCGTGGAATACCTCGATTTCGTGGTGCCAGCGAGCGAAGTTGAAAACGTGGAGTGCCCGCTTGTAGTGGTAGCTCCAATACCACCTGTGGTCAAGGACAATTGTGGCAAGACGCTTACCCCAACTGGCCTCGTTACAAGCACCAACAATGCCAGTGGTTGCGAGGGCAGCCGTGTTTATTCTTGGACTTACACAGACTGCGAGGGCAACACGCATACTTGGAGCAAGACCTTCAACTTCAGCTACAGCGCCGACTTCTTCGTTTATCCCGACGGCGAGCTCAATGTCGGCTGCCTGCTGTTTGCCGTGACAGGCCCAGTCCCGCCGACCATCTACGGGATCTGCGGTGAGGAGATCGGCTACACTGGCCCGGTGGTCACGGAATCGATTGACCCGGGCGGGTGCAGCGGCGTGCGCAAGTACACCTTTACCTACACCGACTGCGGCGGCCACAGCCACCCATGGAGCTTCACTTATATTGCCAACGACAACGAGCCGCCGGTAGGCAACTGTGGTGGCGGTTCAGCAAATAGTGTGGACGTGACCAACCTGGCCTGCATCGAGGACGTGCCATGCCCCGGTGATTATGACTTTGGTCCAAAAATTCAGGAGATGATTGCCGCAGGCAATATCTACGACCTTTGCAGCGGTGACAACATCAATGTGGATTTGGACAGCTGGTCTGCGCTCTGGCAGTGCTCAGACACGAACGGTAATGGCGTTTACACTTTTGGCCGCACCTTCTACTTCCGCATCTCCGACCAGTGCGGCAACGAGATGCCGAGCCTCTGCGGCATCACCTACTCCGGTGTCTGCCAGCCGTTGGAGACCTTCCTGCAGGGCGAGTGGGGCAACGAGGGCGGCGAGCCTGGCATCTCTACACCGGGCAACACTTCCGACTTGCAAACAATTGCAACATTGCTGGCGCAAGGCCCGCTGACCATTGGCGGCAGCAACCGCTCCCTGACGCTGACCGATGCACAGTGTGTGCTGAACTTGGTGCCGGGCGTGGGCGCGCCGACCATCTTGGGCAACTGTATCCAGACCAACTGCAACGGTTGCAACCCAGCTGGTACGATTGGCTTGAAGAACTCTTTAGCTACCAACACCATTTCCATGATGTTGAACATGCGATTCAATGTACAGTACCACGGCTTGACGATGACGAACATCCGCAACCAGGGTCTTGGCTGCATCGACATTGACCCGAATATCAAGACCTGTGTGGAAGGCGGTGGCTGCAAGCTGCACTTATTCGAGTCGGACGGCACCCACCACCAGTTTCCGTACACACTGGGCGGGTTGTTGGATTTGTCCAACCTCTTCCTGGACGGGAACCTGGCGCTGACCCTTGGCTCAAGAATTGTTTACGCCAATGCCATCAGCAATTCCATCACGAAGGTGCACGAATACTGGCACAACGGCCAGACGCCAACGACCTGTCCGCAAAATGCAGGATTACCAGTAGTAGCTGGAGGCGACATGAACAAGGCATTGCCGACCGGTAAGCCTAATGTTTCGGGCGAGCTGGCGTTCAGCTTGGCACCAAACCCAGCCAGCAATGAAGTTGCCTTCAAGCTGACGGAAATGACTGAAAGCCAGGATGTCTCAATTTCAATTTACAACTCGATTGGCCAAGTGGTGCTTCGCCGGGATTTCGGCAGGGTGAGCTTCGTTGACGAGCGGATTGACCTGAGTAGCATCGGCGCAGGCCTGTACATCGTGAGCGTAAAGGCTGGCGGTGTTCGGCATGAGCAGAAGCTGGTTATTGGGAAATAAACTGGCTTTTTGAACACAAAACAGGCCGCAATCACCCCAAAACGGGGTGATTGCGGTTTTTTTTATTTAATGAAATTGGATTTTAACGTGAGTTCGGAGATTGGAAAGCTGCTAATAATCAATTGATTAATCTCTGATTTCACTTTACAACAACAATATCTTATGTACGGTGCACACGTCATTAAGTCGCTTTTGGCGTGGCCGAAGGCCACCTGCTACGTCAAATAAGGCCGCAAGCGAGACGTCGCAGTTGGCCTTCGGCCATGCCAAAAAGACGTAAGTGTTTTACATAAGAAATTGCTGACGTTATTTTAGTTTGTTGAAAACTAGAGAGCTGCTATCAAGCTGGTTGATACATTTTGCGTTCAGGAAGTTATCGCCACCATGCAAAAAAATAAGAACGACCCTCAAGGCCGATGCGTCAATCCCCATCCTGTTCGCTGCGAAAACTTGCCTTTCCAAGTTCCTTTTCAGCGGAGGATTTCAAGTAAAAATAACCCAAAAATGTGGAAATATCCCGTTTCAAGCAAAATTGCATTTTACCCAATCACTTCATTCAACCCATCCAACAATACCATAGCCACCGAATTGCCGCAGCGATTGGAAAAGCCCTCCACCTCGCCCACCCACCGAATTCCGTGAATGGCATTGGTCAAAAAGATTTCATCAAAATCCTTAAAGTCCTTGGGGACCACAGGGGTTTCGTTGCATGGGATGCCAAGTTTGCCAACCATGTCAAATAGGACAGCCCTCATCGTGCCAGCAACACAGCCTTCGGTTAGGGGAGGGGTGAACAGCTCGCCATTTTTTACCAAAAAAACATTGGAACTGGTAGCGCAGGCAACCCTTCGTGCCGTGTTCAGCATGAGGCAGTCGTCCAAACCAGCCGCTGTTTTTGCAATGGCAGCCAGCACCTGGTGCAGTGCCGAACTCGTTTTTATGGGCAATGGAACGGAGGGGCCATTTGGGGCGTAACTTGGCGTGGTTTGCGGGAGCAGGTATTTCTGGTAAAATCCCACCGAAAGCCCCACTTCGTTAAGTTCAAAGGTTGGGCTGAGAAGTGGGGTAGGTTCAACTAGGAATTCAGGCAAATTGGTTTCTGGGGTATAAAAACCACCATCACCCCGCCAAATGCTGAGTCGCACCCGCCAATTGCCTGCGGCATTTGTCAGTTTTTCTATTTCCTGCTTGAAAAAAGTAGGGGTAAAATTGGTTGGCAATTCAAAACTGAGCAGCCTGCATCCCCTTGAGAGCCGCTGCCAGTGCCGCTCAAAAAACGGCATACGACCATCGAAGACCCGGATGGTTTCAAAAAGCCCATCGCCGTATCGGAAGGCACGGTTGCCAGCAGTAAAAATTGGCTGGTCAGCAGGCAGGATGTTTCCGTTGTGATTTATGAACATGATTTTGGTTTGATGAACAAAGATGGGTTTGTAGTTTTGTTTTCAAAGTATTGCTGGAACAAAAAGCGGGCATCGCTGTTTTCATTGCTCTTTTCCTTAACTTTCCACCTTGAACCTGACCAAAAATATGAACAATACACTCGAAATGTCTTACATCAAAGAAGAAAACTACAATTCCGAAATTACTGATAAACTCACCGACAATTACCACAGTATCATTGATGGGCTTGGTGAGGATGCCTCTCGGGAAGGGCTGCTCAAAACCCCGGAACGAGCTGCCAAAGCCATGCAGTTTCTCACTTCTGGCTATGCAATGGATGCTGAAGAAATCCTGCGTTCTGCCATGTTCAAAGAGGAGTACAGTGAGATGGTACTGGTGAAGGACATCGAGATTTACTCACTCTGCGAGCACCACATGCTGCCGTTTCTTGGCAAGGCGCATATCGCTTACATCCCAAACGGTTATATCGTTGGGCTGAGTAAAATTCCCCGTATCGTGGACGTGTTTGCTCGTCGGCTGCAAGTACAGGAACGCCTCACCCTCGACATCCTCAACGCCATCAACGATACCTTAAAACCACAGGGAGTCGCTGTCGTCATCGAAGCCATGCACATGTGCATGATGATGCGGGGCGTTCAAAAACAGAACTCCACCACCACCACGTCTGCTTTCCGTGGTCAATTTGAAAAACAGGAGACGAGGATGGAGTTTTTGAATTTGATAGGTTCAAAATTACACTGATTCAATAGCGGATTTTCGATTGCGGATTGCGGACGGAGCACAGCTAATAAGCTCAAATTTTAGGAAGTTTTTTTATTTTTATGCCTTGATGAAAAACGGCATACAATGAGTGGAAAAGAACTTCAAGACAGGCTTAAACGCTTTGCAGTTTCTATTGTAAAATTTGCAGAAGCGCTTCCTGAAACACCTGGATTTAGAACAATTCGCAATCAAATCGTCCGAAACGGACCGTCTTCCGCAGCTAACTACCGAGCGGCTTGCCGACCAAAATCCAATGCAGATTTTATTTCAAAACTTGGAACAGTTGAAGAAGAACTAGATGAAACGCTGTTCTGGCACGAATTTACCGTAGCTTTGGCCGACGATTTCAGGGCTAAAATAGCACCGCTCTGGAAAGAAGGCAATGAGCTTCTGGCCATAATTGTAGCCAGCATCGTAACAACAAAAAAGGAAACAAATAACAAAAAAGCATTGCGGCAAACGGCTATTGGGATATTTCGCTACACTTTCTGCAGCACTTCCAGCATCAATTTCGATGTTTTTTCTGTTTGCAAAATACTGACCCCCAATCCGCAATCCGCAATCGAAAATCCGCAATCGAAAAATGAAATCTTTCATCTTCCCCGGTCAAGGTTCCCAGTTTGAATGTATGGGAAAGGACATGTACGAGAACAATGGCTATGCCAAAGAACTTTTCGAACAGGCCAACGAAATACTCGGCTACCGCATCACCGATGTGATGTTTGAGGGTGATGCGGAGTCTTTGAAACAGACCAAAATTACCCAACCAGCCGTATTTCTCCATTCCATCATTCGGGCAAAAATGGCAGGAGCCGACTTCCAGCCCGGAGCGGTTGCTGGCCACTCGCTTGGCGAGTTTTCTGCGCTGGTGGCGGCACGTGGCATGTCCTTTGAGGATGGCCTGAGGCTTGTGCAACAGCGGGCGATGGCCATGCAGCGGGCATGTGAAATGACCGAAGGCACTATGGCTGCCGTGCTTGGCCTCGCCGATGAGGTGGTGGAAGAAATTTGCGCCAGCATCGAAGCAATTGTTGTGCCTGCGAACTACAATTGTCCCGGCCAGTTGGTCATTTCCGGTTCGGTGGCGGGCATCGAGGCTGCCGTGGCAAAATGCACGGAGGCGGGCGCTATGAAGGCTATCGTTTTGCAAGTGGGGGGGGCATTCCACTCGCCGCTGATGCACCCAGCCCAAGAGGAATTGAAGGCAGCATTGGAGGCGACGAACTTTGAAACCCCAATTTGCCCCATTTACCAAAACGTAAACGCAAAGCCGGAAACGGAACCAGAGCGAATCCGTCAAAACCTCGTTGACCAGTTAACTGCTCCTGTTCGCTGGACCCAAACCATGCAAAACATGATTGCCGATGGGGTAAGTGAGTTTGTGGAAGTGGGCGGAACGGGCAAGGTGCTTCGTGGTTTCGTGGCACGGGTGGACAGAAGATTCCCCACGGCAACGCTTTGAGTAGAAACTACGTCAGCACTTTGCGCAGCCTGTTTAAAGAATTTGCATTTCTGGAATTCTCGCTGCAATTTGGCGCTTGTAAATCACGAACATGGAAGATACTAAAATACAGGCCGGAAGTATTCTATTGGCCGAGCCATTTATGCTCGACCCCAACTTCAAGCGCACGGCGGTGCTGCTCTGCGAACACAATGAAGAGGGCAGTATCGGGTTCATTTTGAACAAAAAACTCGATATGCGGGTGGATTCTTTGGTCAATGATTTTCCAGAGTTTGACTCGAACGTCTATTTCGGCGGGCCTGTTCAGACCGATACCATTCACTACATCCACAATGTTGGCGACCTTTTGGAAGAAAGCCGGAAGGTGGCAGATGGCGTTTGGTGGGGTGGCGATTTCGAGCGGCTCAAATTTTTGATTAGCTCCGAGTTGGTAAAACCTGAAAACATCAGGTTTTTTGTCGGCTACTCAGGCTGGTCGGAGAGCCAGTTGGAGGAAGAAATGGGGACTGGCTCCTGGGTTCCTGCCCACATGCACCCCAATTATGTTTTCAAGTCAAAACCAGACTCACTTTGGTCGCAGGTCATGTCCAACAAAGGCGACCTCTTTACGGTCATTGCTAGTATGCCCGATTCTGTGACTTACAATTAAGCCTTTAAAAAAGCGTGGGTGTTTGTGTTTCTACGTTGGAATTTTTATCGTTAAAAATTGCCTACCCAACCCTTTTGCCCTTCCTTCCTGTCTCCCATTCTGTGAGTTTGCTGATTTTAACATCCACCAGCTTGCAGGGAATCTTAACCATTGATACCTTGTCAGAAATTTTTAACAAAAAAACTGACATGAAAGAAAATAAGCTGTTTACGCTTCTCTTGTTGCTATTGGTTATTTGGATACCTGCAAAAGCCCAAACACCTAGCATTGACATCGTCACCATGAAAGATGGCAAGACCTGGTCCGGGAAAATCATGCAATATTCGCCTGGCAGCATCCTCCGAATTGAGCTGGCTGACGGTACAATAGTGGAGGTTTCTGACGGTGAAATTACCAAGATTCAACAGGGGGTAGAGCTTCCAAAAGAGGAAATAAAAAGGCAAGACCACCAGACTCCAGAAGCTAGCCCAAAGGCGAAAACACGTGGATTTTATGCGACATCCATGCTTTCGTTTGCAGGTGGTGACAGCAACAGCGAGGGTATCTCTCTTGGCGCAGGGTTCAGCCAAGTTTTTGGGTTTCACCTTAACCAGCACTTGGGTATTGGTGGCGGATTTGGCATCGACAATTATTCCCGGAGGGGTGAGACCGTTTACCCGCTGTTTGGAGAAGTAAGAAGTTTTTTACCCTCCAAAAAAAGCACTGGTAATTTTTACTTGCTAGCTGCTGGTGGATATGCATTTGGGTTTCCAAGAAAACGCCTTGACATTACGGATTCAAAGGGTGGGGTAGTAGGGTATGCAGCCCTTGGCTACCGGGCTGTTTCCGCCGAGGGACTTGATATTAACGTGGACATTGGGCCAAAATTCCAACGGGCACATTTTGAACGAAAATTATACAATGGCGATGTTGAGGTTCGGGATATTGATTTCAAACGCATCGTGATTCGAGTTGGGATAGGATTTTGGAAATGAAATACTATCTAGAATGACCTTGTATATTGTTGAAAATCAATTGATTATCGAATGATTTAGCAAACTGAATTTCATTTGTTTCAAAAACCACAACATACCGATGAGGCATTGGTGCAGGGATGTGTTGCCAATGACCGCTACTGGCAGGAGCAGTTTTACCGCCGCTTTTTTCCTGCCATGATGGCAATGTGCCTCCGCCGGACGGATGACCGTGATGAAGCAATGTCCATTGTCAACAACGGGTTTTTAAGGGTTTTCAAGAAAATTCATCTCTATTCTTTCAAGGGTTCTTTGGAAGGTTGGGTGAGGAGGTTGGTTTGGCACAGTTTGGCCGACTACTTTCGTGACCAACAGAAATACGTTCATTTTCTAGTTTTTGAAGAGCGGGACGAGCCAGTTCATACCAGCCCAGCCAGCCAACTTTATGTTGATGACATACTTGGGATGGTAAATTCACTGCCCCCGGCCAGTGCTGCTGTTTTTCGGCTTTATGCCATTGAGGGGTATTCCCATGCGGAGATTGGCGAACAGCTTGGCATCAGTGATGGCACCTCAAAATGGCATCTTTCAACCGCTCGGAAGCAACTCAAGAAAATGATTCATCAACATGAAATGCGGAACTATGTCGGATAAACCTTTACATATTGACAAGAAATTTACAGACCAAGCTTGGGCGGGGATGCGCAATCTGCTCGACCAAGAAATGCCCGTACCACCGGGGAAACGTCGGCGCTTTATGGGTTTTTGGTGGCTCGGATTAGTGGCCGTCGGCCTTTTGGTAGGTGCTGGCTATTTGTTTTTTGGTAAAAAAACAGCAACTCCCACAGTGACTAACCAACCAATTGCAGGTTCTGTTTTGCCACAATTCCCTCATCAAATTGAGACATCCATCATACCGGACGATGAGTCAATTGCCTCAGAGGAACTGTCGGCAGAAATCGCTTCAACTCAAGCGGAAGCTGCCCCAAAAATTCAATCGTCAAACACTGGAAATAAGCCCAAACAGTGCAACTCACCATTAGAAAAAATGTCCGCTGGCACTCTTGGCAAAATGAATCACCAGGAAACTGAAGCTTTTCAGGGAACATTGCTGGAACCCGCATTGCAACTAATTGCATCGGCGGCCATTCCAAATGCTTCTTCAAATACCTTGGAAACGCCCATTCCGTCTGAGGCGGTTGCTATTTCAGGAATGGAGCCACTGCCAAACTATTCCATTCCAGCATTTGCCGCTCCAATAAATAACGATATAAAAGTCCAAGCATTTTTATCTAAAAAACCAGGCTGGGATTGGGCAATTCAAGCCAACGCTATTGCTGTACCAAACCTGACCGGAGGTGGTTTTTCGGTTGGAGTAGTAGCTGATAAGTATTTGTTGGCCGATAAATTGTCTTTTGAAATAGGGGTGGGCTATGCTTATTTGCGCCAGCCTGTCATTGCCAATACTTTTGAAAATTCAGTTTTTGAAAATGCAAGTGACAATATCATTTATGAAAATGCTGACTTAACTTCTTTTGATGCTTCAGGAATAGCTTTAACAACCGCTCTAAGGAAAAATTTGAATCTTCACTACCTAACTGTGCCTATCCAAATAAATTACTGTTTTGCAAAACGGGTTTGTGCTAATGTCGGTTTTAACACAGGTATTTTGCTTTCATCACCATCAGATTATACCCAAGATGGTATTTTAAATGCCAATATTTGGCGAAAGCAAAGTGATTTTAGAACTGGAACAGCTTCAAAGGTCTCGATTCTGGATGCTGCAGTTACAGCGGGCCTTGGGTTTCGGTGTTCAAAAAGTACCAGCCTGCATCTCGACTACCTCCACGGTCTCCGAGATGTCCTTCCAGAAAACCATGTTGGCGATTACAACCGGGTCATAAAAATCGGAGTACGGATTAAATTGAAAAGCAGATACTAACTTGCGGTCGAATCGGCTATGCTTTCAACGGGCGAGCCACAAAATCTCCGCAACATGCTGACTTGCCAAAAACACCTGTTTTCCATTCCTGACGAGGTTTCCTACCTCAACTGCTCGTACATGTCTCCCATACCCGAACCTGTGGAATTTGCTGGCTATCAAGCCATTGCGAAGAAAACGATGCCGTATGAGATTCTTGTTCCTGATTTTTTCGAACCGGTGAACCATTTAAAATCACTTTTCTCGAAACTCATCAATTGTGATGACCCAGAACGCATTGCCATTGTGCCATCGGTATCTTATGGTATCTCCTCGGTTGTAAAAAATGTAAAAATTGGCACTGGCCAAAATATCGTTGCAATTGACGAAATCTTCCCAAGCAACTTCTATCCTTGGCGACGACTGACCATGGAAAATGGGGGCGAAATAAAAGTAGTTAAGCGTCCAGATGAAATTGAAGGCAGGGGTAGGATATGGAACGAGCGCCTTCTCGAAGCCATTGACAATCAAACAGTTGCGGTGGCGGTTCCGAATGTCCACTGGGCAGATGGAACTTTGTTTGACTTGCGAGCCATTCGATTGCGAGCCAACGAAGTTGGGGCGATGCTGATTGTTGACGGCACACAATCTGTGGGAGCATTGCCTTTCGATTTGGCTGAAATCCAGCCCGATGCGCTGGTTTGTGGGGGGTACAAGTGGTTGCTGGGCCCCTACAGTATGGGTATGGCCTATTTTGGTGAGCGATTTGACAATGGTGTGCCCATTGAAGAGAGTTGGATGAACCGAAAGGACAGCGAGCGTTTCGAGAATTTAACTTCCTACCAAGATACCTATAAACCCAAAGCTCATCGCTATAACATGGGCGAGAACAGTCAATTTATAGGGGTGCCCATGCTCACTGCTGCACTAGAATTGATTCTGGGTTGGGGTGTAAAGAATATTCAAGAATATTGTAAAAACCTGTCCGCTCCATATATCCAACATCTTGTTGAGCTAGGGTTTCATTTGGAGCAGCAAGCCTATCGTTGCAATCATTTAATCGGCGTAAGATTGCCTGCTGAAATTAATTTGGAAGCGGTAAAAAATGCAACTGTTCAGCGAAACGTTTACGTGTCTTACCGTGCAGGTGCCATGCGCATTTCACCGCATCTTTACAATGACTCCAAGGATTTTGAGCGACTGGTGGAAGCTGTGGAAGACGTCATAAAAGGTTGATTTTTTGTGTATGAAAAATTATAGGTATTTATTTTCGATGGCTCTTTTGCTGTGTTTTCTGGCGAATTGCCTCGCACAGCGCATTGTTAGCGCTAAACTTTACGGACACCTGGCGCTAAATGACGGCATTTCCATCCCAGTTTTTGAGGAGCCAAGTGGCCAAATCCTGCGGTACAAATGGCTGGCACCTGCTATTAGATTCCAGTATGACAATAACCGCTACAATGAATGGGAACTGACTGATTTGGTTTTTCAAAAAGCACCTGATAGCGAAACCGATACGAGGCTTTCCATCGGACTTCGATATGAAACTGGCATTCGTTTGACAAAAAATGCAGCAGCGCCTTTAGAAATTAGTCTTGGTGGGTCGTTACGTGGGTTTACCGCCTTAGAGCAACTCAACGATACCAATATACTTGGGTTAGCAGCAGAGAATACGTTTTATGGGCTTTCATTGGCAATAACACCACATCTTCAATTCCGATTGACACCAAACTTGGTATTCAATTTTAGTCCGTATGTTGAACTTGCCAACGGCACGGTGAGGTTAGAATATGTTTATGATGAGTTTATCGATGAAGACCAAAGGGGAAGTGTAGATTTTTACTTTCGAGGTTTTCAGTCGATTCTTAGGTTTGGGTTGGGGTGGAAGTTTTAAAAAAAAGCCACCCTGCTCGAACGGCGGGGTGGCTAAGTGGAATGTTATCACAGTGCGAGGGGAAGTGTAAGCTTAATCACTTATTGTTTACAAATAACTGAAGTTAAGATAATTTCGTGTGGTTGGCAATTAGCGTTGAATAAGGATTTGAGCGGACTTTAGCGTCTCGCCGTTTTCTATCATCATTTTGGCAAAATACAGTCCTGGCACCAAATCACTGACCATAATATCTGTAGATGTTTCATCATTGGAGAATTCTCGCTGGATCAACTTTTGGCCAAATTGATTTAAGATTATAAGTCTTCTAAAATCATCCTGAGTGTTCGGGAATTCCAAATGTAGTCTGTCATTTGCAGGATTTGGACTGACCAATAAAGTAGTATGTTGCTGCTCTGAGACTTTATCTGATTCTGAGCTTCTAAGTTGGTTGCAAAAATAAAATGGGTCGCAGGAGTCTTCTTCATTTGAAATTCGAGCAGCAACTTCGCTGGCAATACAATCACCATTTTCGTTTGCGCAGGCTATGCATCGGAATTTGTCTTCTGAGCGTAATTCTAATTCACTGCAAGCCATGTCATCTTGGCCATGTGCACCAAAACCATCTTCTAATTGAAAAACTATTCGAGGCTTGAAACAGCCTCTTTTAAAGGGTATTTTGAAGCTTTGTGAAATTTGAATGGTGTCATTAAATGGGTTGTATTCTACAGGAATATCTCCGAATTCAATGTCGTAGGAGTCAACTCCGCCCAGAAGCTCTTGAGGTGTGGGAAGGTAAGTGATGATTGCTTTCGCAATAGATTTCAGTCCAATATCATTTTGGGCCTCAATATATGTTGTGAATGTAATATCGCAACCTTCGCCATAGGGACAACTATTGTAAACAATTTTTATGCTGTCACCTGTACATATTTCGCAAGTGGTATAGGTGACACAATCCACGATGTCTGGCGTATTAGTTGGATTTCCATCCTTATCTACCTCAAGGCAAAACTGGTATCCACCGAACTTCTTGAATGTATGCTGGAAGGCTAGGCCATCGTAAGAAGCGATTATTTGGCCATCATCTGCAGACCGAATTTTCCAAGTATAAACCCAATTTGAGCCATTTGCCACATCAAAGCATTCTGAGTTGTCAAAGTCAACATAGCCAACAAAGAAACAAGGTGCTGGCATGTTGATGAGGTTCTGAACATTCTTAATACATTGAGCATCAAGGTTTTGACATAGCAAAAACAAAATCCCTGCCATGTAAAAGTTGATTTTTTTCATAGGATGCAATCAGTTTTAACCGCAATTTTATCAGGCTTTGATACCTAAAAATGTCGATTTAGCTATACCCATAAGAGGCAAGCCGGTTATATCAATAAGAGATTAAAATAGTACAGCGAAGCCAGTGTAAACTGACAGTGAATTAGGTAAGTGTTGTTACGGTAGGTTTGTTGTGCTAAAAAGCACTAGCGTCATTTTTCAATTTGGATAGCCCCAAGTGAAAAATGGTTTTGTGCAGATTAAACTACACCGAGGAAATGTTCATGGGAGATTCTTGCAGAAGGATACCTATTCAAATAGGTAAATGAAGTGCTTAAAAAATAAAAGGATGAGCCTATAATTCGGCTCCGTTTTTTCGTTTTGGAAATGCTCTGAGTACAAAGTAACTACTATTCAGGCATAAATAAAATATTCTGAAGAAAAAAATACTAATAAAGCCAACTGATGCACTCCAGAGGTATAGTAAAATCAATGTTTATTAAGAATAAAAAAATGTTAAGATATTTAATGTTAAGATTTTCACCATAAAAAACGCCTCCCAAAGTCATCTTTAGAAGGCGTTTTTCATAAAATTAATAATCTAAAATCAACGCTACCTTATCAAGGTAACGTCACCTTTAAACACTTCTACTCTACCATCAATGAACTCGATTTCTGCAAACCAAATGAAAACTGCTGGATCCAGTTTTTGATTCCGATGTACGCCATCCCAACCAAAAGCCGGATTATTAGGCTCGAAATTGAAATATTGGTAAACCGATTCTCCCCAGCGGTTGAACACCAAAAATGAATTCACTTTACGAACACTTTTGGTGTTTGAAAAAATCATAAACACGTCATTAGTACCATCACCGTTCGGTGAAAAAGCATTGGGAACGTACACGCCACCCGTTTTGTCAACCCTGAAAAAAATTGGAGCTGAATCTTCGCAACCATTTTTTGAAACCACAGTGACTACGTATGTCATTGAAGATGAAGGAGTTGCGATTGGGTTTAGGCAGTCTGTGCAAGAAAGGTTGAATATCGGGAACCAATCAACCAGTTCAATTTCTGACTCAGGTACATTTACCAATGTGTTCAACTGATAGCTTTCACCCAATTGTAGAGTTACCTGGGGTTCGATATCAATATTGAACAAATTAGGTTGTTCAATCAAGATTTCCTCTTCGAATTCGCACCCATGTGCATCTTGAACTACCGCATAATATAGGCCAGGCTGCAAATCAGTAAAGATTGCCGAGTTGCTGAAACTGTCACCATTGTCGATGGAGTATAAATAAGGTGTTGTACCTCCAGTAGTCCCAGAAAGTGCAATCGAGCCTTTGTCATCATAACAAGGTGGTTGTATAGCCTCAGGTTGAGATACAGGTCCATCTCTAGTAATCAACACATCGCTTGAATCCTGACACCCATTGTCCAGGTTTGTCACAGTGAGCACATAAGTACCAGGTTCTGAAATGAAAGGATTTGCTGTGTTAGAACCAGAAACCAAAGCGCCATTTTGCGAAGACCAAGAAAATGAAAGCGAACCAGTGCCAGTAGAGGCGGAACCATCCAAACTGTTCAATTCTTCGAAACAGTCCATAACAAATGGCTGACCTGCATTGGCATTTGGTAATGCAATGTCCTGATTTACAGAAGCCTGTGTGGTAATGGTGCACCCGTTTGAAGAGTTAGTGACCGTAAGCAGGTAGGTTCCAGGTTGATTAATCTGAGGTGAAAGCGTATTCTCTCCAGTTACAATAAAACCATCCATAGTTGTCCAAAGGTATCCGAAACTGGAACCCTGTGAGGCGGTTGCAGATAGGTTCATTTCTACAACATCACAAGTTAATGTGTTTGGTGGTGCTATGGTGGCTTGTGGTAAACTGTTGTCTTGCATTACCTCGACGTTATCATTTGAAACGCAACCATTTGTAGTGTTGGTTACAGTCAGGACATAAGTGCCAACTTGATTTACAATTGGATTAAGTGTTGTCGCACCACTCACAATATTTCCATTGTTGGTGGACCACAAATAGGTGAAGTTACTTCCTGCACTGCTGCCATTTCCATCAAGTGTTACTGTATTTAATGAACAGGAAAGTGGCTGGTTGGCTGAACCTGCCTCTGCAGTTGGCACAGCAATATCTTGGTCAACTACCACAGTTGCTGATTCTGTGCAACCGTTAGAACTGTTGCTGACTGTCAGTAAATAAGTGCCTGGTTCATTGATAACCGGTGATAGGGTAGTGGCCCCACTAACAATATTGCCGTCAATGGTTGACCAAGCATAGTTCATGGTGCTGCCTGTCGAACTGCCATTTCCACTGAGCGTTAAATTCAAATTATTGCAATTCAACACCCCCGGAGTCGAAGCTACCGACAATGGCGTATTCTGGTTCTGAGCGACCGTTACTTGGTCTGTGTTCACACAGCCCGTTTGATTGTTGGTAACTTCCAAAACATAAGTGCCGGGTTCATCTACCATTGGATTTAGGGTGGTATTTCCAGCAACAATATTTCCATTTACGGTCGTCCATAAATAGGTAAAATTAGCTCCGGATGCTGAACCATTGCCACTCAATGTCAAGGATGTTGCTGTACAGGTGAGTTGTGCTGCCGGCCCTGCTTCAACTGCTGGCAGTGAAGTTTGCGAAGCAACCGTTACACTAGCTATGCTACTACAATTAGTAGCCGTATTTGTTACTGTAAGCAAATAAATGCCTGGCGCTGTAATGACCGGATTAAGCGTTGTATCTCCTGATGAAATTATTCCATTGTTGGTACTCCAGAGGTAAGTAAATTCTGGACCCACTGCTGATCCTGTACCATCCAAAGTCAATTGTTGCACGTTACAAGTGATGGGAGGTGCGGCTACAGTTTCTGCATCGGGCAGGCTGTCGTCCTCATCTATTTGGACGATGTCCGTTGATGTGCAACCATTTGATGTGTTGGTTACAGTGATAAAATAATCTCCTGGAGCATTGATTGAGGGTGTCAACGTTGTGTTTCCACTACTGATGCTGCCGTTGGGTGAGTCCCAAACATAACTGAAATTGTTTCCGGTACTAGAACCAGTACCATCCAAGGTCAATGCTGTTTGGCTACAAGACAATGTGTCTCCAGTTCCAGCATCTGCTGTGGGAGGAGTTATGTCCTCAACAATTGTTACGGTTGCCGTAGTTTGGCAGTCGTTCACGGCATTTGTAATAAGCAATTGATAGGTTCCAGGTTCGTCAATTAATGGTGATAAGGTAGTCTCGTTGGAAACAACGCCAGGACCAGTCCAAAGGTATTGGAATTCTTGTCCAACACTACTGCCATTTCCGTTGAGATTCAACTCGGTAATGTCACAATTCAATGTCAATGGTGAACCTGCCAATGCTGTTGGCAAATCAACATCTTCATTTACAATTACCTGTTGGGTTGCGGTACAATTGTTCATGGTATTGGTCACCAGCAGGGTGTATGTTCCCGCGGCATTCACAACTGGGTTTAGTATTGAATTGCTGGTTACGAAACTACCTGTTGGACTTGACCAACCGTACTGAAAAACGATACCTGTGCTCGTACCAGTAGCATTGAGCGGAACCGTGTTACTGGTGCAGGTCAAAACATCTGGGTTGGCGATTGAAATTACGGGCAATGCAACATCTTCATTCACGACCACTTGGCCAGAGCTAGTGCAACCATTGAGGGTGTTTTCAACAACCAAAGTGTAAGTCCCAGGTGCTACTACATTGGGCGACAAAATATCTGTTGGGTCATTAAACTGACCATTTGATGTCGTCCAAGTGTAATCTAAGACTCCGCCAGCTGGTGGATTTGATATAGAAGTGGTCAAGGTAGTTTGTGTAACAGCACAGTCAAGCGTGGATGAAGGAGGCATGACGATGTTGGGTGGGAGGTTGTCCACAGTAACCGTGACACTGCTCTCGTTGTCGCAACTATTGCTTGAGTCAAACAAAGTCAAAATATAAGTTCCGGCAAGATCGACCACTGGCGTCAGTGTATTTTGGCCAGAAACAAAATTGCCATCGGGTGTTGTCCAGGTGTAAGTAATTGTTGACCCTTGGCTTGAACCATTGCCGTTTAATTGTACTTGTGTGTCCACGCAGTCGATATTACCTGATGATGTTACTTGGACATTTGGTAAGCTGGCATCTTGTGTAACTTGGACTGTGGCAGTTCCTGTGCAACCATTACTATTGTCGGTTACGAGGACTTGGTATAGCCCAGGTGAAGCCGCAGTGGCATTTTGCCCATTGGTGCTACCGTCAAAAGAGCCATTAGTAGTGCTCCAAGCAAAAGTGTAATTGGAAGGATTGCCAGTGATACTACTGCTTAACGGAACGGTACCCACTGTACAAGTAATTTCTCCACTTGCAGTTGCCATAGGAGACAACACGCTGACATTTTCAGTCACAGTGGTTGAATAACTAGAGGTACAGCCACTTATTACGTCAGTCACGACAATTTGATAAGCCCCTGTGCTGGTTGCTATCGTAGTTAAGCTTGTTGCTCCAATAATCGGTGTATTGTTGTAACTCCATTGATAGGTGTATGTTGGGCCACTAGAAGAACCATTTCCATCCAAAGTGAGGGTATCAACGGCGCAAGTAAGTGGAGATGGCTGTACGATGTTTGCATCGGGATAAACAGCGTTTGTTACAACATCTGCAGATGTAAAGGCAGTGCAGCCGTTCGTATTATTGGTCACAACGAGTGTGTAAGTGCCTGGTGCTCCCACGGTTGCGTCAATGTTATTTTCACCTCCTAATACATTTGGCCCAGTCCATTGGTAAGTATATTCTGGGCCAGCAGATGAGCCATTGCCTGAAACTGTTGTAAAAGTTTCAACGCAATTCAAACTATTTCCGGTAGCAATTGCGAAAGGTGGTGCTAAATCAGCGGTCACCAATGCAGAGGCAGATGCTGTGCAGCCATTGGAAATGTCAGTCACAACTAGCGTGTACAAACCCTCTGTTTGAACATTTACATCAATCTGGTTACCTGCCCCATTGATACCTGGGCCCGACCATTCATAATTTATGGTTGGTCCAGTTTCCGAACCTAAACCCAAGACGGTGATGACTTGTGTATTACAATCCAACTCATTCAAGGATTGCGCTACAGCAACTGGAAAGGACACACTGGAAACAACATCTGCACTAGCGGTAGAGGTACATGCATAATCATCGGTTACAGTGACAATGTATGTACCTGCACTTAATCCGGTAGGGTTTTGGTCTGTTGACCCATCTGACCACAAGTAATAGTAGGGTGAAGTTCCACCACCAACGGTCAATGTTATAGTTCCACCTGTCGGGTTTGTGCAATTAACTTGCGAACCTTGGGCTATACTGGTCAAAATTGGTGGTGTGGTTACTACTCCTGTTGCCGAGGCAGTACATCCATTTGCATCAGTTACTGTTGCCATGTAGGTTCCTGGCAATAGTCCAATTTGTGTTTCGAAATTTGGAAACCCATTGCTCCAGACATAATTGTACGGATCCATTCCTCCTGTTGGAATCACTGTCATGGTTCCGTTGTCACTGCATGTATAAGACGTCACTATAACGTTATTCGTAATTGTTTCAATATCAATGACGGCAACGCCAACGGCAGGACCAGCACAGTTGCCCAATTCGGACACCACGTTGGTCAGCAAATATATGCCAGGAATATTTGTGGAAATGGTATAAGGTGTTGAAGTGACCAAGATGGGTATCTGAGGATTTCCGTTGATGGAGTATTCAAGTATCCAGTTCGGAGTCCCGGTAAATTCAACGACAAGATCTATAGAAGCGTTTGGATTGCTAGTGCAAAGAACTCCACCGGTACTGTTCATGGTTGCACTAGGCAATGGAGAAACAGAAACGAAGGAAGATGCAGTGGCAGTTTCTCCGCAGTCATCGGTAACTGTTACGGTGTAGGTGGTATTTTGAATTGGAACGGTTTGCAATACTGGATTGGTAGAGCCGGTACTCCATAGGTAGGTATAGGAAGTATTTGGAATTCCACCAGTTGGCATGGCCTCCAGATATATTGGTGAAGCTTCGCACGCTTCCAAATCAGGCAAGTCAACTTCAACAGGAGGCGGGTCGTGTATTTCCAGAATCATCTCCAAGCTACTACAAGAGCATGAATTGGTAAGACTGAGGACGATGGTCTCAACACCCTCTGGAATATTATCTGCAATGATGTCGATTGGCAGGACTATTTGATTTAGCCCTGGAGGGATGGTCACAGAAAATGGGAACGGTGTATAATCTGCCCCGGAAGTTGCAGTACTGGATGGTAGAATAGTGAAATTCAACGTCAAGGGAAGATTGATATCGCCACCTGCCCGTGTGAAAATGAAAGTGCCATCGTTACAGGATTCGTAAACTATGTTCGAACCTGTTGATGCAGAAAAAGCCTCACCTGTGGCGGTACCTCCTGCACTAAATGTCCCTGCTCCTAAAAATACGCCTGAGTCATAAATGCCGTCTCCTACGTCAGCAATAACTAGCCGAATATGATAGGTTTCGCAAGGAACAACGTTTGCAGTGGCAATCAGCATTTGAGTGTAACCGTCATATTGGATGTCATCCATATTGGTGAAGCCCCCGCAGTTGGTTTGATTGGGAATAAAGTAGGCAGTATTGGACAGGTGGTTTACATTGTTGATGGAAACGAAAATGCCACTGCCTGGCAAAACAGCAATGTCCTGCCCGTTGGAGGAGAACCCACCACTGATGCCTGGACCGCTAATAAAAAAGCCAAAAACGTCATTGAAACCAGAATTTACAAATTCGCAATATTCTTCAGAACCAAATACATATTGGAAACTAACGGTGCTGATGGTGGGCCTAAAATCGAATTCTATCCCTTGAACATCATGCAGGCCACCGCCAGTTAGAATGTCAAGGTCAGGGTCGGACGTGGGGCCACCGACATTTGATCCGGCACTGTTAGAATTGTTTGGGCCATTAGCAAGGCCAACATCGCCCGATGTCAAGACGATGCCATCCTGCATGTTTACAGTCGAAACGCCGTCAGTAAATGTGCCTCTACCAGCCGCAGCGCCAATGGTCATCACGTTGGTAATGTCAAAACACCCGCCACCGATAAAAACGTCCTCTATGAGATAGGTGCCAGAAGGATTTGAGGTACAAGAAATCTTAGAAAAAGAGTCAGTCTTCTTACCGCAGTCGTTACAGCCAATGGAGAACCAAACAGTTCCTGCTGCGCAATTTGGCGTTGACTGGTCTTTTTTCAAAATGAAATCCATGCAGTCAGCGGTGGCAGTGAAGGTAATCGTGGTGTTGAATTGCCCAGAGCCAGCAACCTTTACAGTGGGGTGACAGCCAGAGAAGGTATTGGCCCAAACTTGGTAAGTTTTGCCAGATTCCAACCCGCAAACGTGCACATTCTGCTCGCTTGTCGCGAAGTTGATTTCTTCTCGATGCTGGTAATCTGTCAAATCGATGTTGTAAGTGTTCTGAGCAGAACTGGTCATCCCTGTGAATAGAAAAACACTGACAAGAGAAATGATGGGTACGCTTAATTTCATCTTTTTTGAGTTTACAACTTGGTATAAAATTATTGAATCTAAAATGTCCAGCACTTGAAACAAGGCCAAGTCAGCCTTTTAGCTCCGGGCATTTGAATTTACATCTAAAGTTGGCACACATTCAGGGTGAGACAAATTTTCAAAACTTCTGTGTTTGAAATCAAACAAGCTTGTTCAAGATGTTTGCCAGAAGCTTTGGATGGGGCGCGATTTCGTAGATTAACACTGGCTAATGCGTGTGCAAAAAATATCGTTTGGATATGCGCAGCTATTGCAGTTCAAAAGTAGGATGGTACAAATTTAGGATTATCAATCAAGATTTTTTTTAAAAATTATCCGACCAGGTCATTTTTAAGTTTGATTTGACAAAAATTGGTCATAAACCAAGATAAAACAAGGCAAATTCTAAACAATTTTTTTCAAATTGAAGATGAGTTTGTGCTTTTTATTGTTCCTTTTTACGACCAATACAATTTTTTTTCCTTCCTTTTTTCGTAATATTTGATTGATTCTTTCCAGGGTAAGCATTCCCGCTGGCGCAAAGTTTAGACGAGAAATCTCATCGCCAGGCAACACCCCAGCCAAGGCTGCAGGGGTGCCAGAAATCACTGAATGCACGATGTACTTGCTCAACTGAAAGTCGGCAGCAATTACCACCAAGCCGCTTTTGTCGAACTTGAATTCTTTCTTAAAGCTTTTATTGGGTTGCAGGTACATCTTCAGGGCAGGGTAGTCGATGATGACGTCGAATCTACTCAAGATGCCGTTGCCAATGATGCCGTTCCTGTCAAGCATTAGTGAGGAATCCATTCCTTCTTCATAATCTTGAAAATTGGTAATAACCTCATTACACTGGATGTCGCCAAAGTTCAGTTCAGATACCCTACCTACATGACCCTTTAGGAACCCGCCTAACCCCGTTCCTATGTTTCCACTTACGGCATTTTCTGGGGCTTTAAGACCAGGGTGGGAATCTGTGTTTAGGAGCAGGGCAAGCATGGCTCCTGTGTCCACTAGTAATTTGACTTTAACTATTGTGTCGTTTTGAGTTCGGACGAAGGTCTCAAGGTAGGGTTTGTTCTTTTCTACCAAAATGGGAAGCACCTGATAATTTTCATTGGGTAATTTCCCTGTTTCGCTTTTCATCAGGGTTATCACCTTGTTCCTGAAATTGATTTTAACCGACAACCCTTTAAAAATATTGGCTCCCAGGATTCCATGGATTTGAATACCTAACAATTCCTCAAAATTGAAATAGTCTTCTTCAAGTACTAGCATTGTTTGGTTCGGGGATACCATGTCCTCAATCTTCAGGTGAATGCCTCGCACAAGATAGGCGGTCAGTTCAGTTTGCATGTCAGAGCCTAACACTTTGAACTCCCGCTCGTAACGCACGCCTAATAGGTCAGTGATTGTGCGTTTGGCAAGAATGGTATTCTCCGCACCTGTATCGAAGATGAATTTTAGTGGAAAGGTGTTGTTAAATGTGACATTAACGAGGATGAGGTTGTTCTTGAATTCAAATGGGATGTCAATCCTTTCAACGTCTTTTAAGATTTCGTATCCCGATTGAGATGTGTTTTTTTTGACATCTCTCAATATTTTGTACCCAGACTGGCCAATGGAGCTTGGCAAGTAAAAAAAAAGCAGCGCAGCAATCAGACTAGGGATTTTCATGCATCAATTTTTTCAACACCAAGTACAACTTCAATCCGAAGCAAGCTTCACCAAACTTGCACCAACTTGGAGAAACCCTACTTGTTCTTTAGCACCAGACAAAATTCAGAATGATAAAGTTGCAGCAAAGTGCCAAGTTCCTCTCCGAAGAGCGTAAATTAGGTGAAGTTTGGTTCCCAACTCTTCCAACCAGTACATTTTACAATGCCTTCTGTCGTTGGCCGCTTCATCTGTGGAGTGACAATGACAAAAATCATTTAGGGGAAAACAAGAAAATATTCACCAACACAGCTTTGGTGAAAGTAAACAAACGGAGAGAAGTCAAGCACAGTCCACAACAGGTTTTGAACATAAACAGCATGAGTGAACAGTACAGATGCCGTTTTCAGTGGCAGAATAAAATTTTATCGAATTGGCAACGCCTTGCTCAGAGTTTTAGTTTTTTAGTTTTATGCACATTTATTAAAATCACATTCAAAGATTGGCGAGTTTGGTCGTTTAAAAGATAATTTGCAGCTTTGCCTAGTTTTGGTAATAATTACACAATCACTCCAAGGCTTCTCTCTTTATCTTTTCCCTAGATGTATCCTCACTAAAAAGCATTACAACCATTTTTGTCTAACTAAATCTAATTAATGTATGAAACTTAAGTTTGACTATCTCACGAGATGCCTGCTACTGCTATTTGTGGTAATGGGCATGAGCGGAATGGCAATGGCTCAACGTACCATCAAAGGTACGGTGACCGATGCTAAGTCCGGCGAATCGCTCATCGGCGCCAACGTGTTGATTCTGGGTACCAGCGCAGGTACCATTACCGACATTGACGGCACCTATGAGCTACGAGTTCCCGCAGATGCTACTGCTATTGAGTTCACTTACACAGGTTATGCTTCCCAGAAGGTAACGCTTACCGCTTCCAACGTTTACGACGTAGCGATGGATGCTGGTTCTCTGTTGAATGAAGTAGTTGTAGTAGGCTACGGTACAGTAAGGAAGTCTGACCTGACCGGTTCAGTAGTATCGGTTGGTGAGGAAGACTTCAACAAAGGCGTAGTGGTTTCACCTGACCAATTGATTCAGGGAAAAGCAGCAGGCGTACAAATTCTGAACAACAGTGGCCAACCAGGAGCTGGCACCACCATCCGGATTCGTGGCAACTCCTCCATCCGTGCTGGAAATCAACCATTGTTCGTTATAGATGGCGTACAGCTCACCGGCAATCCTACAAAGCCCGGTGCCAATGTAGGCAGTGGATATAGCAACAACGCAGCGCCGAACCCACTCAGCTACCTCAACCCATCGGACATTGAATCTATGCAGGTGCTGAAAGATGCTTCTGCAACGGCTATTTATGGTTCAAGAGGTGCCAATGGTGTCATCATCATTACCACCAAAAAAGGTCGCAGTGGTACCCCAGTCGTCGAGTTCAGCCCTTCCATCGGCTTCAGTGGCATCCTCAATAAGTACGATGTGCTTTCGGGTGATGAATACCGGAACGCCCTAAAGGATTATGGCCTAACTACTGGTGATTACGGTAAGAGTGTAAACGCCATGGACGAGATTCTGCAAACGGGCATCACTCAAAACTACAACATGTCCATCAGTGGTGGCAGTAGTGCAGCCACCTATCGGGCTGGCTTCAGCTATTTTGACCAGGATGGTATCGTTAAGAACAGCAACCTGAAGCGTTACACTGCCAACCTTAGCGGAAACTACAAATTCTTGAATAGCGAACGTCTGGGATTGGATTGGAGCTTGATAACTTCCTACACGAAGGAAAAAGCGCCACCGATTTCCACAAACGCAGGCTTTGAGGGTAGCTTGATAGGCCAAGCACTGCAATGGAACCCAACCTCTGCAATGTACAATGCAGATGGCACACCAGTTATCATTCCTGAATTTGGCAACACTTCCATCAACCCGTTGGCGATGAATGATGCATACCACGACAATTCAACTACCGTTGACATCCTTGGTAACATTTCTCCTTACTTCAAGATTACAGATGCCTTGACTTACAAATTTGCTTATAGTGTAACACACGGCGTAGGTGACAGGCGGGCTTATATCAACTCTTGGATAAACATTGCAGGTATTACTGACAACGGTGTGGCAGGTATCAACAACGAGAAGTCAACGAACCGGATACTAACGCACTCCTTGTCCTATCTGGCTGATATTGCCAGCGGTATCAACCTCAACGCTGTTGCGGGTTACGAGTACCAGAAGCTGACAGAAAGTGGCTTTGGCGTTTCAACGGGTGGCTTTCCACTGGGAGATTTTGATTATACCAACATTTTGCAAAGCGCAAAAAACACGACCAACACTTCGCTTCAACCTTATTCCAATCCGAATGCGTATTTGCAGTCGTATTTCGTAAGGGCGAATTTCAACATCCAAGACAAGTACCTTCTAACGGGTACCTTCCGTGCCGATGGTTCTAGCAAATTTGGTTCGGACAACCAATATGGTTACTTCCCTGCTGTTGGTTTGGCTTGGAACATGCACAATGAAAATTTCCTCAGCGGAGGGCCGTTCAATACGCTGAAACTGCGACTTGGATGGGGTAAAACAGGTAACTCTGAATTCCCATCTGGTGCTTCACAGGAAAGGTATTCAGTTGGCTTTAATGGCACAAACCACACAGCAGGTCTGGACAACGTAGCAAATCCTGGCCTTAAGTGGGAAACTACCACGAACTACAACGCAGGTATTGATTTCGCAATCCTTGACTACAAAGTGACTGGTACATTGGAATACTTCAATAAGAGCACTGAAGATTTGTTGTTCCAAAACCCAACTATCCAGCCTGCTCCTGCTAGTTTCTATTGGATCAATCTTCCAGGAAAGGTTGTCAATACAGGTGTAGAACTTTCGTTGAATACCACTATTATTGATAACGGGAGCATGACTTGGGACTTTGGTGGCAACGTCACTTTTCTCAAGAATGAACTACAAGACTATGATGGTGCAAGCATCGAATATGGTCAAGTTTTTGGCCAAGGTTCTTCAGGTGCTACCGTTCAAAAATTGGTTAACGGCAAGCCGCTCAATTCTTTTTATACTAGGCATTTTATCGGTATAGGTGATGATGGGCAAGGCATGTACGAGGGCGGATCTGATGAAACGCAAGCTTTCAGAGGAGATGCCAATCCTGATATGCTTTTAGGTTTGTCAACCAGCCTGACTAAAGACAAATGGGGTTTTGTTATGAACTTCAATGGTGCTTTTGGTGGTTTGGTTTACAACAATACCAAGATGTCGGTAATTCCAATTTCTAACCTTGGTACTCGTAATATTGATGCCAGCTTGGTTGGTACTTCCAAGCAAGAAGCTACCTCCAATCCTATCAAAGCCTCTGACCGTTTCTTAGAAAAAGGCGACTACTTGAAGCTTGCCAACGCTACTTTGAGCTATAATCTTGGCAAACTTGGCAATAACGTCAAGAATGTAAAAATTTACTTAACTGGTCAGAACCTGCTTGTTTTCACGAATTATAGCGGATTCGATCCTGAGGTGAATACAGTAAACGAACTGAACGGTTTGCCATCTACGGGGATAGAGTACATTCCTTACCCATCCGCTAGATCGGTTATAGTAGGTGCAAATTTCTCCTTCTAATTGGATTGCGTTTTAATCCATTAGATTTAATTAAACGAACTAAATTTAAAAATATGAAAATCAATAAGCTTTTTATTCTCGTCATGCTGTCAGGCTTTTTTGCCTGCACTGACTTGAAAGAAAACCTGAATGACGACCTCAACTTCGATCAGGCAGATGAGGTGCTTGATGCCGGTATCCTTCTTTCCGGCGCATACAGCGGCATGAACGGTGTTTACCACGGTGCTGGTGGCATGTGGGGGATGAACGAACATTCCTCGGATGAAGCCATAGCTCCTACTCGTGGTGGTGACTGGGACGACAATGGCGCTTGGAGGGCGCTTTGCCTCCATAGCTGGAGCCCAGAACAAGTGGATGTTGTCAATTCTTTTAACGGCCTCTTGGGTCAAATATTTGCTACTACCCAAGTGCTCACATTTGGCCCAACACCTGGGCAGGAAGCGGAGGCTAAGGCACTGAGGGCGCTTCACGTTTATAACGTAGCAGACCTTTTTGGACAAGTGCCTTTCCGCGAGCCAGGTGAGGACCTTTTAAAAGCACCAAGGGTAATGAGTGCGGACGAGGCTATTAATCTGGTGATAACAGAGGCCGAAGCTGCTATCCCAAATTTGCCGGATGGCCCTGCCACACTGGCCAACAAGGACATGGCCAAGGTGCTTTTGATGAAGGCCTACCTGAACAAAGGCGTTTATGCTGACCGTGCAGCTCCTAAGTTCGACAATGGTGACATGCAAAAGGTGATTACCCTTGCGGATGAAATCATCAACAGCGGCAAATACAGCCTTGCCACCAATTACTTCGACAACTTTGCGCCAAACAACAATGTGATTTCAACAGAAAATATTTTCACCAGTGAAAATGTTGCTGGAAGCCGCAGTAACATCCGTTTCTATTGGTTCTGTGGCCTCCACTACAACCAGAACCCTTCTGGCTGGAACGGCTTTTCAACACTGAGCGACTTTTACGACAGCTTCGAGGCTGTTGACTCACGCAGATCTGCAGACTATCCTGGCATGACCGATGTCAGCGGTGTCAAGGCAGGTTTTGAGGTTGGCCAGATGGTTGACCAGAACGGAACAGCATTGCTTGACAGGAAAGGCAATCCGCTGATATTCACACCGGAAGTGAAATTGGTTGAGGCCGGGAACAACTTGGAGGTTACTGGTATCAGGGTCATGAAATACCCAATTGATTACTTCCATGGCGACAATGCCGACAACGACCTCGTTATTTTCCGCTACGCTGACGTGCTCTTGATGAAAGCGGAGGCAATGCTCCGTAACGGTGATGCTGCTGGTGGGTTGACCATCGTCAACCAAATTCGTGCTGCTCGTGCTGCAACTGCCTTAGGTTCACTTGACCTTACCGCTATGCTCGCAGAGCGTGGCCGGGAAATGTACTGGGAGGGCTGGAGGCGCCAAGACCTGATTCGTTTTGGCAAGTTCCTCAATGCATGGCAGGAGAAGCCAGCTACCGATGCGAAGTCGTTGATTTTCCCAATTCCTTCCTCAGCTTTGGCCGTTAATCCGAACTTGGCTCAGAACCCAGGTTATTAATGATTATTCGACCTTAGTTCTTTAAACTCGAAAAGTCGTCCCCCCCTGGCGGGGCGG
>JAIPBL010000099.1 GCA_021739645.1 Saprospiraceae bacterium
TCGTAGGCATCGTCGCCACCAAAGCTGCTCTGCACATGCTCGATGACCGTGCCGCTGCCTACACCGCCAAAGGTGATAGAGTTCAGCTCGTTGTTCGGCTGGAACGGAATGCCTGCAAACTCGATGCGCACATAGCGCAGCGTGCCGGAGTTGTCAGCAGGTTCGGTACCGCCATAGAGTGCGAGGGAACAACCACCTTCTACGGTAGCCTCACCGCCGGGAACGTTGATGGGCGCACGGCCCAACAGCACGATGCCGCCCCAGTCGCCGGGGGCACGTTGGCCTGCTGGTTTGGCGGAGGTGAAAACGATGGGCTGCGTTGGGGTGCCTTCGGCTATGAGCATGGAACCGCGCATGACGATGAGTGCCGCGGCGTCACCTTTAATAATGGTACCCGGTTCAATGGTCAGGATGGCATTGTTATTCACATAAAGGCATCCTCCTTGCAGCAGGTAAATATTGTTTTTTGTCCAAGTAGTGTTCGTGGTGATGTCGGTATTGACGACCACTTGTGCCGTCAGGCTCATCACCGAAATGACAAGTGCGGTAAATAGCAGTAGAAAGTTTTTCATAAAAATAGATTGTTGAAAAAAAATTAGTGCGCTGTGAAGAAGGCAGGATTTACGAACGTCTCGGAGCGAAAAAACCTACCCTCATAAAGATGCGCAAAGGTGAGATGAGGGCTTTAAGTGGATGTTAAGCCAGTTTGATGAAATTGTAAGAAGGAGTGCCAGGGTGTTAACTTGATGTAAAATCTCAGGGCATCTACGACCTCCTACCCTGTTCTGTTTTTTGTTTCATTTAAACTTGTACTGCCTTTTTCGGGCAGTCGCTACCTTTGACCCTGAACCCGGAGGCCCGGGCATTTTATGACCAATCAAAAAACAAATCTTCAACATGAAAAACTTATTGTTTACCTTCCTCAGCTTGCTGTCATTTGTTTCTTGCAACAACGCTGATTCGAAAGACACATCGAGCACCACGCCCAAGGAGGAACCAACCGGCCAAAAAAACCTGTGCTACCTACGGGTAGAGGGCAAAGACACCACTACCGTCAACATCATCCTCAACGCCGATGGCACGGTATCCGGCACTTACGATTGGACGCCCTGGGGAAAAGACGGTGCTCATGGCTCCCTCAAGGGCCGGAAGCAGAGCGATATGCTCACTTTGCTGTACGATTATACCATCGAAGGCTCGAACCAACAGGAGGAAAAAGTCATGAAAATGACAGGCGAACTGATGGCCGAAGCCGAGGGCGAACTGGTGGAGGGAGATGGGGGTGTGCTAAAAATCAAAGAAGGTGCAAAGTTGAACTGGAAGCCACTGAGCAAGGTGGATTGTAAGTGAGTTTAATAGTTTTGAGGTGCATCAAATTCATCGAATGCCTAAACCTTTCAAAAAATGGAACTCTACAAACAAGTCTTTGAAAACAACAAAAAATGGGTCGAGTCGAAACTTGCCCAGGATGCCGATTTTTTTGAAAAACTGGCCAAGGACCAGCGTCCCGATTTTCTCTACATCGGCTGCTCCGACAGCCGCGTGCCCGCCAACGAAATCATGGGACTGGAACCCGGCGATGTATTCGTCCACCGCAACATTGCCAACCTCGTCATCAACACCGACCTGAACGTGCAGTCGGTCATCAATTACGCCGTGGTGCACCTACGTGTAAAGCACATCATCGTCTGTGGCCACTACGGTTGTGGCGGTGTGAAGGCGGCCATGCAACCCAAAGACCTCGGCATCCTAAATCCTTGGCTCCGCAATATCCGGGACGTGTACCGCTTACATCAAAATGCGCTGGATGCCATCAGCGATACCAACCAGCGTTACAACCGTCTCGTGGAACTCAACGTGCTGGAGCAGTGCATCAACGTGGTGAAACTCGCCGATGTGCAAAAACGCTATTACATGGAAGGCAAGCCTACCGTACACGGCTGGGTGTACGACCTGCACAATGGACTGCTCAAAGACTTAAATTTGGACATGGAGGCGGAAATCGCAAGGATTAGCAAGATTTATGACTTGCATGAGGAGTGAGCGACTTGTTTTTCAATCCATTGAAAATCGGCGGTGCGTCAAATTTTCAAACTCCCCTACCCCACTGACAAACAGTTGTCAGTGGCAAGGTTAATATTTGCACCCAGAACCCAGTATCAACCCTCATAAACCCTTATCAACTCAGTAAAATGAACCGCACCGACCGCCTCATGGGCCTCGTCGCCCACCTGCAATCGAAAAAGTACCAGACCGCCGGGCAGCTCGCCGAGCATTTTGGCATGAGCGAGCGCACGGTTTATCGTGACCTTCGGTCAATGAACGAAATCGGCGTACCCGTGGGTTTTGAAGCGGGGCGGGGGTACTACATCGTTGGGGGCTACTTCCTGCCGCCCGTGTCGCTGACGGCGGAGGAGGCCAATGCACTCGCGCTGACCGAGCCGCTGGTGCTGCGTTTCGCCGACAAGGAAGTGGCGCTGCACGTCGGTACGGCATTGACCAAAATCAAGATGGCCCTCGGTGGCCAACAGCGCGACAATCTCGAAAATCTCCAATCAAGAACTGCGCACTACATCCCGGAGGCGTTCGCACACATGATGCCGAGCACCAATTTCCTCACCATCATCCAAAATTCCATCGTCCAAAAAACCATCTTGAAAATCGAGTACGCAAATGCACAGGACGAGGTGAGCAGCCGCGAAGTCGAGCCGATCGGCCTCACGTTTTACTCCCTCAACTGGCACTTGATAGGCTGGTGCCACCTCCGCAACGATTACCGCGACTTCCGCACCAGTCGCATCCGGCGATTGAGCGCTTCCTTGATACCGTTCCGCAAGACCGACCATATCGAGCTGAACGAATACCTGGCGAATTTAGAAACGCGTTTGAGGCAAGAGCACTCATGATTTTTACGAAAAAAAATCACTCCTCAAAAATTCACTGACATACAGCTGTCAGTCACCGCCCTCACCTTTGCCTCATTATTCATCAAAACTTAAATCATTATGACCATTATCTCATTGTTTATCAGAGAGTTAGAAGCAGAAGCCATTGCCATCCGCAAAATGCTGGCACTCGTTCCCACTGACAAATTGGACTGGGCACCGCACACAAAAAGTATGAAGATGCGCAACCTCGCCGTCCACATCGCCGAACTGCCAAGTTGGATAGACATGGCCTTCAACGCCGACGAACTGGACTTCGCCGCAGCACCCTACGAGCCAACTCCCGTCGAAAACGCAAAAGGGCTTTTGGCCATTTTTGAAAAAAGCATGGTGGACGGCAAGGCGCAGCTCGTGGAGGAAAACACCAGCAAACTCGGCGAGCGCTGGGTGCTGCGCCACGGCGAAATGGTACTCTGGGACGCCGACCGATGGGGCGTCGTTCGCATGGCCATCAGCCAGATGATCCACCACCGGGCGCAGTTGGGGGTCTATCTGCGCTTGCTCAACATTCCCATTCCCGGCAGCTACGGGCCGAGTGCGGACGAGCAGAATTTTTAGCCATTACCCACCCTATCAAACTAAAATGCCCAGTATTGAATCACCCGACGAAACCGTCCGCCTATCTGGTGGGCGGTTTTTTTAGTTAAAAGAAGTCGGCAAACTTCCAAACACAAACCCAAACCGACCAACTACAAACCCGGCCTTGCCCTCCGCTTTTTGCGACTGCACCTTTGTCAAAAAAAGCGCAGTCATGAAGAAAGTCACCTTTTTTATCGCATTCATTTTTACCCTGAATAATCTCTCGGCGGTCACTTGGTACGTCGCACCCAATGGAAACGACAACAATTCCGGTAGCCTCGCCTCACCGTTCAAGACCATTCCCGCCGCCATCGAGGCGGCTTCGCCGGGCGATATCATCGAGCTTCGCAACGGAAATTATGTTTCCAACGAAATCAGGGTCACGAAAAGCAACTTGACCATCCGCAGCTATGCTGGCGAATGGGCCGTCATCACCGCCCCGACCAATGTGGAAGACATCGCCTCCTGCATCTGGTACAACGAGCCGGACGTGGTGGGCGGAACGCTGGAGCGCCTCGAAATCGTCGGTGGTTATTATTACGGCGTCAGCTTTGAGACCAACTGGGACTGGGGTGAGCCGACCCGCAACGGCGCCAGCAATATCACCATCCGCAACTGCAAAATCCACGACACGGGCCGGGACTGCATCAAGATAAAACCCGCCTGCAACAACATCCAAATCCTCTCTTGCGAGCTTTACAATTCTGGCGTAGGTATTTCAAACTCCGTTGCCAACGGCGGCCCAAACGCCGAGGGAATTGACAACGTGAACGGCGATGGCATGGTGGTGCGCAACTGCTATATCCACGATATCAGCACATCGGGCGTGTATGTAAAGGGCGGTGTGAAGGACTGCTTCATCGAGGAAAACCTGATTTACAATGTGCAAGAAGGCGGCATCCTACTCGGCTTTTACACCGATGCCGAGTATTTTGACCAAGACGGCACCAACCCAGCTTTTTACGAATGCCAGTACAGCCTCGCCCGCAACAACATCGTTTACAACACGGGGGGCGCAGGCATCGGCTTTTTTGCGGCCCGCAATTGCTCGGCGTACAACAACACGGTCGTCACGGCTTCTCCTCAATTTCATGCTCCGCTCTACCTCTCGCCAGGCGAGATTTGGATTGACGACAACACGACGCTCACCCCTCCCAACTTCAATATTCAAGCGTACAACAACATCTTCGTGGACCAAAGCGGCACGGGCGACGAGGATTATACGGTGCAAATCCGGGAAGGTGGCATGTCTGGCACGAACCTGATTGACCGCAATATTTACCAAAAAACCAACGGCACCGCCAAGTTTGACGATGGCGTGAGCTGGCCCGCCCTCACCTTCTCGCAGTGGAAGTCGCAGATGGGCTTCGATGCCAACAGCCAAGAGGCAAATCCCAAGCTTGACGGCAACCTGCACCTGCAGTCCAGCAGCCCCGCCATTGACGCCGGGCAGAACTCGCCTGCCGCCCGTGACTACGACGCCCAGCCCCGCAGCGGCAATTTCGACATCGGGGCAGATGAGTACGGCAACGGAACCAGCCTGCAAGTGCCACCGCCAAATGGCACCATCGGCACGGGTGTGGATGCGGCGCTGACTCCTGTTCGGGAACTGCTGCCGGAAATTACCGTGGAGGTTTATCCAAACCCTGCCAGTGAATTTATTATGGTTAAAACAGGTGATAATTATTTAACCCCAACGATCACCCTTGCCAGCTTGGATGGAAAGCGAATGAAAACAGTAATTGGTGATAAAATCATTGTCAGCGAATTACCGAATGGCCTTTATTTACTGACGGTTTCGATAAATGGGGGCGTGGCTTCTATGCCGATTATTATCCATCATTAAATGCTAAAATCATGAAACATTTACTTTTGTCCACCTCGCTGTTTTTGCTATTATTTTTTGCCTGCGGCAATAATGCCGGACAGTCCAACGAAGTGGTAAGTGCAACTTCAGCGCCTGCCGAAACTGCCGATAAAAACTATTTAACCATGAAAATAAACGGCGTGGAATGGAAGGCAGACCACGGCGTTTTCGGAGCATTTCATCCGAAGGGCTACAACAAAGTCACGATGATTTCGGGAAACAAAGGCCCGAAGGATGCCACGGAACAATTCTTTAACATCAACATCTACAACACGGACGGGCCAGGCACTTTTAGTTTCAAGGATGGCAACCCAGACCTGCGAGTGGCTCAAATGGGCGGTTGGAACGCCGAAAACTACATTTGCGGCAGCATGATGGGCCATGATATGCGGGTGAAAATAACAGCCGCATCCACCAAACCAGACGTGGTTGAAGCGACCTTTGAGGGCGAACTGACCTGCAATTCGGGCGAGGTTTTGAAGATTACCGAAGGCAAGTTTTATTACCACGAATAAACGCCAGCTATGAGTCATCCTATCAAAATCAAAGTCGCCATCGTTGGTGTCATTTTACTGGTAGTCCTCAGCAAGGTAGGGTGTTTCTATTTTGATAAAATAAACGACACCAATCGCCGCCCGTGGGCTTTTAGTTCCGATGCTTCCAAGCCGCTGTTGGTCGGCAAATGGCAAGGCAGCGTGACAGACCCAGACAACCGCATCCACGAGGTGGAAATGGAGATTTTCGTGCCGACCACCGATGAGGAACGATGGAAGTGGGTGAGCAGATCCCATATAAAACATGACCGAAGCAGCCCCACCTTTTTTGATGGCATGGCCATGCTGGAAGTCAATGGCCACAGGGATTCCTGCGAACTTTGGGGCGGACTGGACGAGCCGGACGGCCACCAAATCCACTTCCAATTTCGGCCAGTGAACGATGTGCATCCACCCGGTTTTAACCTGAATTTATTGGAAGGTACTTGGCAGGAACACACTTTGGACCTGACGGTGGACTTTGCCTTTTTCAAACCCGATGGCAGCAGTTTTTATACCAGCGAAGACCCTCGATATGACCAGAAAGGCCACCTGATGATGAAGCGTGTTCTTTAGATTTATTTGCTTCCATTAGCGTTATTTCCTCCCGCAGATTTCGCAGATTTTCGCAGATAAAACACAGCAAAACTTACAAACAGCTTCGCTGTTTGCCCATCTGCGAAAATCTGCGAAATCTGCGGGAGGAAAAACCATTTTGCGAAGCAAAACAAAAGCTGATTCATTATCAATTCAGCTGCGAAATCTGCGAGAGATAAAACAACAAATGTCGCTCTAACCACTACCCATTTTTTAAACTTAAATCCATCTTGATGAAATCAACAACCTGCATCCAAACAGGGCTGACGGCGCTATGCCTCCTGTTTTTCACGACCCTCGTTTTTGCCCAACCGGTTGGTAGCACCAGCAGCGGCCTGAGCGTTGCCAAAAAAGGCTTATGGCCCAATAAAACCTGTTCCGTCTGTTGGGAAAACCCATCGCCGAGCAACGACACCGAGCGCCAATGGGTGCGCCAAGCCATTGCCGATACTTGGGAGAAATCCTCTGCGTTCCGCTTCACCGGCTGGGGCGCTTGCCGCCGGGGGCAAAAAGGCGTCCGGATCCTCATTGACGACGATTGGCCGCACGTTGATGAACTTGGCAGCTTCCTCGACGGCGATGAGGACGGCATGGTGCTCAATTTCGATTGGGAAGGCTGTAACGGCGGCGACCGTAAAAACTGCATCACTTGGGTCGCCATCCATGAGTTCGGCCATGCGCTCGGCATTGCCCACGAACAGAACCGGGGCGATGCGCCGCAAGCCTGCAACGAAGAAAAATCGCAAGGCACTACAGGCGATTGGCACCTCACGCCTTACGACGAATTTTCGGTGATGAACTACTGCAACCCTACATGGAACAACGGTGGCATGCTCAGCCCTGGCGACGTGGTGGGCATCCAAAAACTCTATGGTGCCAATGATTTCGAAGATTTGGGCGGACAATTGACGGGCGAACCCGTGGCCTGTTCCATGAAAATGGGGCGGCTCGATGTCTTTGCCGTAGGCACCGACGGGGCGGCCTACCATAAATATTACGCCGACGGGACTTGGCACGATTTCCAGAGCCTCGGCGGTAATTTTTTGATGGCCCCGACCATTATGGCCGCTTTGCCGCTCGCCACCGTTTCTTGGGGGAAAAACCATCTGGATGTGTATGGCCGGGGCCAGGACGGCGCTATTTATCAAAAATGGTGGAACGAAGACAAGAGCCAATGGGCGGGTTGGAACAACCTCGGCGGTACGTTCAAGGGCGCTCCCGTCGCTGTTTGCTGGTCGCCCGGTCGGGTGGATTTATTCGGCATCGGCATGGACGATGGCCTGTACCACAATTACTGGGACGTGAACCTCAATGGCCAAAAATGGAGCGGCTGGGAGCCCCTTGGTGGCAAGTTCAAACTCGGCATGGTCTCCACCGTATCTCAAGCCCCCGGCAAGCTCGACATCGTGGGTGTCGGTATGGACAACGGCATGTACCACAAAGCTTGGAACAATGGCTGGACGGACTGGAAGCCCCTCGGCGGCAGCTTTACCGAAGCACCTTCGATGGTCTCGGCGGGCGATGGTTTCCTCGATGTGTTCGGCATCGGAACTAACAAAGGCTTGTATCACAAGCGTTTTATCAATGGCGACTGGAGCAACGGTTGGGATAATCTCGGCGGCAAATGTGCCAGCCGCCCCTCGGCGGTCTCGCTCGGCATGGAGCATTGCACGGTGCTCGTGAAAGGGACAGATGGCGGCCTTTATGAGAACCGTTGGAACCACGAAACTCGGCGTTTTGACGGGTTCATACGGCTTGGCGGCGTGCTCACGGATACGCCTTTTGCCGTCGGTGAGGGCGTGAATATCCATGTGCTGATGCGGGCGCCCAAGAACGAAATGCTGCATTTTGGTTGGCGTGACCCGCACCCGAACCCGGCACTGGAGCGCTTTCGGGAGAGCATGGATGTTGGTAAGGCGAAAATCCAGCGACGGTTTTGATGCGAATTTCCTCCCGCAGATTGATCTAGACTTGAGTAAACAGCGAAGCTGTTTGGATTTTTTTCTCCCGCAGATTTCGCTGATTTTCGCAGATAAAACACAGCAAAACCTACAAACAGCTTCGCTGTTTGACCATCTGCGAAAATCAGCAAAATCTGCGGGAGAAAATAGCCAGATGAGCCGACAATCATTCCAAGCCATTCACCTTTCGGAAAATAGACTTTGAAATTTCTTCAGCGTTGAAGTTGACCAAAAGGCCGAGTTTGAGTCCAGTCAATTTCAAGTAGGTCATCACTTGTTTATGATGCACTTTTTTGAGTTCTTCAACCGACTTCAATTCAATTAGGACAAGGTCATCTACTAAAATATCAATGCGAAAACCATCTTCATCAATAACTTCGTCCTCATATTCGACAATGACAGGGACTTCCATTTTCACGTTCATTCCTTGTTTCTGCAATTCACGGAAAATGGCCTTTTGATAAACCCTTTCGAGCAAGCCCGGCCCGTAATAATTGTAAACCTTGAAAATTGCGCCACGGATGATGTAGGAAAGTTCGTTCTCTCTCATAGTAGTTGTATTTAAAGGTGAATAATTTCCTCCCGCAGATTTCACAGATTCACAAACAGCTTTGCTGTTTTCTAAGTAAACACAAGCAAAATCTGCGTAAATCTGCAAAATCTGCGGGAGATAAAAACTTCCATCCCGCAGATTGAGCAGATTAACGCAGATACTAAAAACAGCTTCGCTGTTTCTAAGTAAACACGAGCAAAATCTGCGTAAATCTGCAAAATCTGCGGGAGATAAAAACTATCATCCCACAGATTGCGCAGATTAACGCAGATACTAAAAACAGCTTCGCTGTTTCTAAGTAAACACGAGCAAAATCTGCGTAAATCTGCAAAATCTGCGGGAGATAAAAACTATCATCCCACAGATTGCGCAGATTAACTCAGATACTAAAAACAGCTTCGCTGTTTCTAAGTAAACACGAGCAAAATCTGCGGGAGATAAAACCAAACTACGAAGCCGTTCAAAGCAAAAAATCTGCAAGAGAAATGCGCCTAATATTCCTTCTGTGGCTAATCACCTTCACTGCCCAGGCGCAGCCGCTCCGCTATTTCACCCATTTCACCGAAAAAGACGGCCTCTCCGACAACAACGTGCAGTGCATTCTTCGTGACCAACAGGGCTACCTTTGGGTCGGCACCTCCAATGGCCTCAACCGATACGACGGCTACACCTTCCGACAGTACCACCCTGATGCAAGGCAGTCACAGCGCACGGTCAGCAACGAAAATATTTACGACATAAAACAGGACAGCGATGGGTATATTTGGCTGGCCACGGCCAATGGCCTCAACCGCTACGACCCTCGCACCGAGACCTTTAAAGTCTGGAAAAACACCGGGAGGAACGATGGCTCGCTGCCCAACTCACTCGTTTGGAACATCTTCATTGGCCCCAAAAACCAGCTTTGGCTCTCCAGCGACAACCGAGACCTTTGCCGATTCGACCCGAAAACGGGCCAGTTCAAGACCTTTCCCTGGAAGGCTTTTTTGGATAAAAAAAGGCCGGATGCAGTCAGCGCTGGCTACAAAACCATTTATTACTGTCGCAAAAGGGGCGGCAACGGGCTGTGGTTTTTGACCAACTTCGGACTGTTCAGCTTCGATATGGCCACCGAAACCTTCGACTTCCATCCGTTCCCAAAACATTTCACAGCCAAGAAAAAAAGTAGCTGCCCCGATGCAGTTTTTATCGGTTCATGGGACAACGACCTGCTGCATTACGAGGCCTGCACCCGGCAATGGTCGCAAGTGAAATTGCCAATTTCTCCGAAGCTTTTGGGCGGTCGGCGTTACGTGACGGACGTTTTTCCCATCGGAAAAAACTACTGGGTACTCGGCAGGGAAGGGCTTTTTTTGATGGACACCGCCAGCTTCCAAATGCAGTCCATCCAGCCCACCCTCGAAAACGAAAGCACCGCGCCGACTGGCTTGATGAACAATCATTTTTTGGAAAAAAATGGCATGCTCTGGCTTGGTGGCAAAGGCGGACTTTGGCTCTTCGACTCGGCAGCGCAGCATTTCAACTACACCCCGCTCAAGCCCGAAAACACCAATGATTTTTACAATACCTACTGTCGGTTCATGGACTCCAAACTGGATGGGCGGCGATACCAACTCAATTACTACGGCCAGCAAATACAGGTTTTTAAAAACAGTAAGTCACTGAAAAACATCCAGTTGCCCGGTTTTGCGGCAGCGCTTTTCGAAGATAAACAGGGGCAAATATGGGTGAGCGGCGGCGCTCAAATATTTCAGCTCGACCGTAAAAACCTCATTTTGAAGCCCTTCCCAATTCCGGCGCATTTACTCGAAAACCCAAGCAACTCCATCTTTTACGACATCGAACAGGACGCCGCCGGGAATTACTGGTTCGCCAACAACCGGGAAGGTGTGCTCGTCTGGAAGCCCGAAAAAAATGAGTGGTGGAAACCCGGCGAAAACGAGGAATTCATCGGCAAGGCCGTCAGCGACCTGCTCGCCGACCACGAGCGCCGTACTATGTGGATTGCCACGCAGGACTACGGGCTGTTCCGTTTTGATGAAAAAACGAGCAAGTTCACCCTGTACCGGCAGGAGGAAAACGACCCGGAGCACAGCCTCGGCGCCTATATCGTCAACGGGCTATGCAAGGACGGGCAGGGCCATATTTGGGCGGCGACCGACCCAGGCGGCATTTCCCGCTTCGACTACGATGCGCCGCCTGGCCAGCAATTCACCACACTCAACAGCGAGGACGGCCTGCCCAGCAATCAGGTTTTTTCGGTGCTCACCGATGCCGCAGGCCATGTGTGGGCGGGCACTTCGAAGGGGCTTGCTTGGGTGGAAAGCCGTCGGCTGCGGGTGCGTTCCTTCGGAAAAAACGATGGAATGGTCAACGACTACCTCGACCTGCCACTGTCGTTGGCCGCCAACGGCGAGGTGCTGAGTGGCACCGTGTACGGCTACCAATCCTTCCATCCTGACAGTATTCTGAAAGAAAAAACGACCCCCGGCATCCTGCTCACCGCGTTTCGCATTTTTGACAAAAACTATACTGACTCACTGAATATCAATTACTTACAAGACATCAACCTCACTTGGCAGCAAAATTTTTTCAGCTTCGAATTTGCTTCCACTGATTTTTTACAACCAAAAAAACACGAGTACGCCTACCGCCTCACAAGCTTCAACAAGGACTGGATTTACCTCAAAAACCGCCATACGGCCAGTTACACGGGCGTGCCGCCGGGGGATTATGTGCTGGAAATAAAGTCGGGAAAAGAGGGACGATGGCACGAGCCAGGCGTTCGGCTGGGCATCCATATCGCTCCCCCTTTTTGGGCTACATGGTGGTTTAGGTCGCTGACTATTTTGCTTTTTGCTGGCGCAATATGGGGGTTGTACCGTCGGCGCATTTCGCAAATCAAAAAAGAAGAAGCCCTAAAAACGGAGTTCAACCAACGAATAGCACGAACGGAAATGGCGGCGCTGCGGGCGCAGATGAACCCACATTTTGTATTCAACTGCCTGAGTTCCATCAACCGCTTCATCCTCGTCAACCGACCGGACGAGGCATCGGCCTACCTGACCAAGTTCAGCCGCCTCATCCGACTGATTTTGGACAACAGCCGCACCGAAACCGTGCCGCTGAACAAGGAACTTGATGCCCTTCAACTCTACGTGGAGATGGAGCAAATGCGCTTCAACGACCGCTTCGAGTACCGTCTGGAAGTGACTGACGATGTGCAACCGGAGCATTTGGAAGTGCCGCCGCTGCTCATCCAGCCTTTCGTCGAGAACGCCATTTGGCATGGCCTGATGCACAAAAAAGCACAGGGCATTTTGCGGGTTCGGGTGTTTTACGAAGGGAAAAAACTGTGCATTGAAGTGGAAGACAACGGCGTGGGCCGCCAGCGGGCGATGGAACTGAAAAGCCGCTCCGCAACGGTTGACAAGTCATTGGGCATGAAGGTGACAGCGGAACGGCTGGAGGTTATCAACCAACTTTACGGCACAAATGCAACAGTGGAAACGATGGATTTGAAGGATCGGGATGGGAAGGCGGCTGGTACGAAAGTTAAAATTAGTTTCTAAAAAAATCATGAAAACCTACCTACTCGACGACGAATCCAACTGCACCGATGTACTCCAGGTGCTGTTGGGAAAATACTGCCCCGATGTGCAAATCAAAGGCATTTTCAACGACCCAGAGCTGGCGCTGGAAGCCATTCTGCGGGAGCGGCCAGACCTGCTTTTTTTGGACATCGAAATGCCGATGCTCAATGGTTTTGAGCTGCTGCGGCGCTGCGAATCACTGGAATTTAAGGTCATTTTCACCACCGCCTACGACCAGTACGCCGTGAAAGCCTTCAAGTTCAATGCGCTGGATTATCTGCTGAAACCAGTGGACAAGGACGAATTGATAGCTGCTGTTGGCAAGGCGAAATTGAACGCCAGCCCCACCGCCGCCCAACTCAGTTCGGTGCAGTACCTTAGAAACAACCCCACGCCGGAACGCATTGCCCTGCCAGTTGGGCAAGAGCTATTATTGGTGGAAGTGATTGATATTCAATACGTTGAATCGGAGGGGAGTTATGTTTCGGTTTTTCTGAAAGGTCAAAACAAACCGGTCGTTTTGTCCAAGTCCCTCCGGGAATTTGAAGAATTGCTGAACAATCCAGCATTTTTCAGGGCGCACAATTCCTACCTCATCCACTTAAAACACATCAAAAAAATAATGCGCACGGATGCCGGCGAAGTCGTGATGGAAAATGGCCGTTCTTTGCCTGTGGCACGAGCAAAAAAAGCGGAATTGATGGGTTTGATTGCTAAAGTTTGAGTTGCTTCCTACCAGTGGATTTTGAAGACTGGGGCAAAGTGCCGCGGATTCCAAATGTGGCGGTTTGATAAAAATCGTGCAGGATTGGTGCGTGAGCATCAAGGAATTGTTTTATAGTTACTTGAAAAACTGATTGAGTTTTTTCCTCCCGCAGATTTCGCAGATTTATGCAGATTTTTCCGAAGGAAAAACCAAGTAGCCATCTGCGAAAATCTGCGAAATCTGCGGGAGGAACTTTGCGGCAAAGCCGCAAACATCAAAATCTCATTCTGCAAATCAGAAAACAATATGAACCCAACTATCACCAAATTGGAAGAAAAAAAACTCATCGGCAAGCACCTGACCATGTCGCTCGCCAACAACCGCACCGGCGAACTCTGGCGCAGCCTGATGCCACGGCGGAAAGAAATCGGGAACACCGTTGGTTCAGACTTTTACTCAATGCAGGTGTTCGGCCCGGCGTATTTCGAGCAGTTTGACCCAACTGCCGAGTTTGAAAAATGGGCAACGGTGGAAGTGACCGATTTCGACGAAATTCCCGAAGGCATGGAGGGCTTCACGCTGCCGGGCGGGCTGTATGCCGTCTTCCCGCACAAGGGCACGGATACGAGTATTTTCCAGTATATCTACGCCACTTGGTTGCCAAATTCCGAGTATTCACTGGACGACCGGCCGCATTTTGAGGTTCTCGGTGAAAAATACAAAAACAACGATCCGGACTCGGAGGAGGAGATTTGGATTCCGATTCGACCGCGGGCTTGATGGCTCGCGAGGAGGATGGGACGCTGATTAAACTGATTTGACAGATTTTAACTGATTTATCTGTGTCAATCCGTTTAATCCGTCCAATCCGTGTCCCATCCTCCTCGCGTGAAACCCCCCACTCTACCGAACTAAAAACCTGTTCATTCGCTTTTCAGGATTGCTGCTTGCGCAAAACGGGCGGCATCTTTTTTTTAAAATCAAGCCAACCGTGACCAACGATACAAAAAAAGCCTTCACAGGCTACGAGGTTTTCATCATTTTCATCCTCGCCATCACGCAGTTTACCATCGTACTCGATTTCATGGTGCTTTCGCCGCTCGGCGCCATCCTGCTCAAAGAATTGGACATCACCACCCAACAATTCGGCTGGGTTGTGTCGGCCTATGCATTCAGCGCAGGTTCATCGGGACTGCTGGCCGCTGGCTTTGCCGACCGCTTCGACCGCAAGAAATTGTTGATGTTTTTTTACACCGGTTTCATCATTGGTACTTTCCTCTGCGGCATCGCGCCGAGCTACCATTTGCTGTTGGCAGCGCGCATCGTGACGGGCATTTTTGGCGGCGTTATCGGGTCGGTCTCCTTTGCCATCATCACCGATTTGTTCGAGTTCAAAGTGCGGGGCAGGGTGATGGGCTTCGTGCAAATGGCCTTCGCTTCGAGCCAGGTTTTGGGTTTGCCCATCGGCCTGTACTTGGCCAGTCTCTGGGGTTGGCATGCACCGTTCCTGATGATTGTCGGGTTGGCGGTGCTGATTTTATTGGCAATTATGGTGAAAATGCGGCCTGTGGACGGCCACCTTGCCTTAAAAAGCGAACGCTCCGCATTTGGCCATTTGTTCAAAACCGTGGCAGACAGCCGCTACCTGCAAGTGTTCATTGCCACTACCCTACTCTCCACGGGCGGCTACATGCTCATGCCTTTCGGCACGGCCTACGCCGTTGGCAACCTCGGCCTCACAATTGGGCAACTGCCGCTGATTTACCTCGTCACTGGTATCTGCTCCATGGCCGCAGGGCCGCTCATCGGCAAATTGGCGGATCGCGTTGGGGCGTTCAAGGTGTTTGCTGCAGGCTCGTTGCTCACAATTGTGATGGTACTGGTTTACACCAATCTTGGCATCACGCCACTGTGGTGGGTTATCGTCCTGAACGCCGTGCTGTTCATCGGCGTCACCTCCCGCATCATTTCCATCTCCGCGCTGACCACCGCCGTGCCCGACCCTGCCGACCGCGGCGCGTTCATGGGCATCAATTCCTCGGTGGCGCAGATGTCCGGCGGCATTGCCGCTGCGGTGGCTGGGATGATTGTGGTGAAAGAGGACAATGGCTATTTGGAACACTACCCGCTGCTCGGCATGGTGGTGACGGCAGCGATGATGGTCACAATTTGGCAGTTTTACCGGGTGAACAGGTCATTGCGGGAGCGGAGGAGGATTTCGGAGGGTGAGGTAGAAATAACGAAATAACGTTTTATACAATCGAATTCTCCACAAAATCAAAGCATTTACAATTCAGGGCAGCAATTTTGCTTGGCAAGTAAAAGAGGTGGGATGAGAATGTTTAGTCTCATGTTTTTCATTTGAAGTACATTTATTCCTCCATTCGCCAGCAAAATTGTCAGCTTATGAAAATAGCCTTACTCTCGTCCTTTTTCCTCGTTTCGACCATCGGTTTTTCCCAAGACTTCAAAGTAATCGGCTACCTGGCCTACTGGAATTTCAGCACCGCACCCTCCAAAATTGAGTGGAACCGCCTCACGCACGTCAACCTCGCCTTTGCCAACCCTGACGCTGCTGGCAACCTGAGTTTTGAAGGTACAGACATTACGCCCGTAGTGGCGGCTGCTCACGCAAACGGCGTCCAGGCCTTCGTTTCACTTGCAGGAGGCTACCTCACGCCCGATTGGCAAACCAACTGGAACTACTGGATGCAGCCTGAACACACGCAGGAGTTTATTGGTAAAATTATCGCCTACATGCAGGCCAACGACCTCGACGGCGTGGACATTGACCTCGAATGGCAGCATGTGAACGACCTGTACAGCCCGTTCGTGATGGCGCTGAAAACTGCCCTCGCCGCGGAAGATTTGCCAATGACCGCTGCTCTGCCCGGCGGCTACCGTTACCCGCAGATTACAGCCCCTGCCCTCGCCGCTTTCGATTGGGTGAACCTCATGATTTACGACCTAACCGGCCCGTGGGACCCCAGTAATCCTGGCCAGCACTCGCCTTATGCATGGGCACAGCAGTGCCTGCAATATTGGAAAAACCAAAGTTTGCCGGGCGACCACCAGACACTTGGCGTACCGTTTTATGGTTACGATTTTTCCACGACGCCCGTTGATGCCAAGTATTTTGGTGAAATCGTGGCTGCCAATCCTTTCAATGCCCAGCTCGACCAAGTAGGGCAATTGTACTACAATGGTATTCCGACCATTGTGGCTAAAACGCAATTGGCGCAGACCGAAACGAGCGGTGTCATGATTTGGGAACTTGGGCAGGATGCGTTTGGAAGCTATGCGGAGTATTCGTTGTTGAAGGCGATTGATGAGACGCTGCATCCGGTAAGTGGAAACAATCAGGCGCTGGCAATCAATGTTTCTCCCCTACTCTATCCCAATCCTGCTGGCGATTTTTTGAATGTGATGAAATTGCCTGAAGCGGGCTGCCAAGCGCAGGTCATTGATTTTCAAGGTAAAATAAGGTGGTCGGGAGACTTGGAATCAAGCACTGCGATAGATTTGGAAGGATGGCCAGCTGGGGTTTATGCGCTTAGGCTGAGAACTGAAAATGGTGTAACGGCAGTTTCATTTGTGAAGATTTAACGAAATGACGAACCCCCTTTAGAGTCAATGGAAAAGCAAGGAATCTCTCTACTTTGATATTGGGCGTATGGTGCCATCTTGCATTAAATAAAAATCATCGCTGCCTTTAGAAACCTTTAGTGATTTATAGTCCTGCAATTCATACTTATCGTATTCAGCAGGCCTTATTTCCCCCTCCTTTGTCAGGAAGCCATATTTGCCATTTTGTTGAAACCAAGCCAATGCAATTAAATTTTCCCCAAACCATTTGACTGTTTGAGCAGCTGGTTCCAATAATACTTTGCCGTTGTAGGACACAATTCCGTACCCCTTTTTAACTGTATCAAAGAAAATAGTAAAATTGAAATAGCTGCCTATTTTCACAGAATGAAGTTGCCTTTCCAATGGAAAAAGCAGCGTAGGGTCAAAAAAATTTGATTTGTCCTCCGCCCGTCTAACGCCTGGAGGCAGGTTGGAGGTTGGGTTTCCAGTAACATCAATGAAATAGGTGCTATCGCCTTTCATAACCCATGCAATAGGAGACCAGTCAGAAAGAAAGGTGTGCGCATAATCAAATTGGTATGGGATTGCTAAATTTCCCCGTTTGTCAATGTACCCCCATTTGCCCTCCCTACATACAGGAGCTAAATGGGCCCGAAACGCTTGGGCATAATCGTAGGATTCTTTAAAAATCAGCTTTCCTGTAGTTGTGTAAAAACGGAACTTCCCATCACTGCGGGCTATCAGATGGTCAGTAGCCACAAAAGGTGCATAGTCAAATTTTGTTGGCAGTATTGTTTGTCCAGACTTACCTAGTGCGCCCCACTTACCCTGCTCCTTTACCAAATAGCCGAGGTCTTTTATTTCCTGTATGGTATCAAAATTTGGTAAGGCCAAATAACCATCCACCAAATCATAAATGCCGTATTTGCTTGCCTTTTTGATGATAAAAGTGGTTGGTTCCAAATACTTGTAAACTTGCACTGGCCCAATTATCCGATGTTTTCCATCTGTGTAACAGAAATAGGTTTCCCTATCCTTTGTAATACGCAGAACATACTCATCCCGGCTAACTTGGTATTGATTTTCCAGCCAGCCAGTCGGCAGGTTTTCCAACAGCTTGCCATTGAACTTAACGAAGCTGAACTTGTCATTCTTTCTTATGAGCAACTTGTCGCCAAACCTTCTCACAATTGAGTATTCCGTGCCCGCAGGCTGCAATTCTTTTCCATCAAAAACCCATTGCTTACCATTGAAATCCTTGAGGAGCAAATTCCCAACTTCTATGAACTGAATACGGCTGTAAATTGGAGGGAATACTTCTTTCATGTTCCTGTCAAGCACTGCAAAGCTGTCAGCACTGGAATAGGCCACGATATAGAAAGATTTGCCACCAAGGGTTTGGTGTGAAAAACGAGAATAGATCGGCACGCCCACCTTTCCTAGTTCGGGCCACATTTCACCCATTTTACCACCTTTGGAATAGAAGAACCTGTTAGGCCAGCCAAAATTCTCTATCCTACCGACATCTTTAATTAGCACCTCGCCATTATAGCGGTTATAGATGTCATACAGTTGTCCCATTTTAGCAGCTTTGAGCCCTTTGTTTAGTGAATAAGACTCTCCGACATCGGTAATATTGTCGTATTCACAAGGAATGATGACCTTGCCAGCTCGATTCACAAACCCGAATTTGCCATTCAATTCCACCAGCCCTTCTTCCCCATTCTCGTATTTGAGTTCCTTAGCGATGAACCCTGGAATTTCTAAAAGATAGCGTTTCCCAGCTTTACTAAAATACAACTGTTCTAAATTGCTTCGCCCACCTAAATAACCCACTTTATCAGCTTCAAACTGGTGAACCGACCTACCGATGATGTCAACAACATGCCAAGTTCCGCTGGTGTCTTGGGCAGCAAAAAACTGAAAATAAAATCTATTCGGGCCTATTTGTAGCAATGATTTATAATAACGGTCAGTCAGTATATTACCGCCACTATCTTCAATTCGCCACAACCCGTTCTGCTCCACGGCAACCGAACTATTTGGGCAAACTATCAAATCGTGGGCCCTCATCGATTCTTTCAGGTTTTTGTCAAAATAGACATACCCACCCTTCGGCAAATTGGCTTGCAGATAAAACTGGTTGTTGCCGCGATACTCCAAGTAATACATACCGGAGAATTCATGCGGTGTCATTCGAGCACCCTTGGCTGAATAAATTGCTTTTTGATTCTCTTCACCAAAAAGGAATTCGCCTTTTTGGTAAATAAATGGTGGTTCAGTAAAAGCCTCATTACTCAATGGCTTGCCTTCTTTATCATACAGAGCATAAAACCCATCCTTCATGCCGACAAAAAATTCAGGTTTAACATCAAGGATTTTATCAAACTCGAAATCCGTTATTATTTCAAGTGTGCGAATATCATAAACGGCCCATTTGCCATTTTTTCTTTCTCTACCGTACACTTTTTTAAACCGTAGAAATAAAGCAGTTCTTTGAAAATGAAAAAACAATTTCAATTGCGTGTTTAAGGCAGTATTGGACCAACTTTTTGCCAATGGTAAAAATGGATAAATCCATTCTGTCTT
>JAIPBL010000010.1 GCA_021739645.1 Saprospiraceae bacterium
TGGGCTGGCCGTTTATAGAAATTCGGTCAGCCCAATAAATTGGGCGACCACAATGCAGTTTCAACTTTTTGCCAAACGATAAAACATACCAGACCCTGTCCGACGAGCAGTTGATGCGGCACCTCGCCAGCCAAGGCTGTGAGGCGTCTTTCGGGGAATTGTACGACCGCTACAGCGACCGGATGCACCGCCATTTCTATCGGCTGCTGGGGCAGGACACGCATCGGGCGGACGATTTCACCCAGGAGCTTTTTATGAAATTGGTGGAAAAAACGGCGCTCTTCGACCCCGAGCGGCGGTTTTCTACTTGGCTCTACACGGTGGCTGGCAACATGGTCAAGAACGAGTACCGGCGTATGTCCCGACAAGTTGCGCCGCCAGTGGACGATATTTTTAGGGAGAACTTTTCGGAAGACTTTGACAGCCAAATCTTTGACCAACAGCTAAACCAGGCACTTGGCGAGTTGGATGAGACCCAGCGGCAGTGCTTCGTGCTGCGCTACCAAGAAGAGTTGAGCGTTCGGGAAATCGCCGAAATCCTCGATTGCCCGGAGGGCACGGTGAAGTCAAGGATGTTTTATACACTGAAAAAATTGGGCAACAAGCTCCGAGCCTTCGCAGGAACGATAGCGGTTTAAGGTTTTTGGTTTCAGGTTTCAGGGAGTGACTGCGTGTGCCACCATGAAACCTGAAACCTATTGAAACCTGAAACCAAAATAAAAAGATAATGAAAAACAGCAAAGCAATAGACATCGAGCAACTGCTGGCCGAGCGGCCCTTCGAGCTGTTGACTCCAAAGGAAAAAGACGCCGTGCTGGCGCAAATGCCCGAATGGGAATACCAGCGGCTGTACCAATTGGTGACCCGCAGCCGGGCCGCCCTGAAGCGAAGCCCCGCCCCCAACCCAGCCATTCGGGAGCAGTTGATGGCGGCATTGCGGCAGCAACCAAAACCACAAGCTGCCCGGCCCACTGGTCTGCTGGTTCGGCTGGCGCAATACCGGCTGCCGGCTTGGCAGGCAGCGGCGGGGCTGGCGCTGCTGCTGGTCGCCCATTTTGGCCTGCAAAAACAACCAACGGCGGACGTGCGGACGGAAACGGTTTTCGTAAACACAACCGACACCATCTACAAGCAAATGGCCATCCCGGTGTCCGACACCGTTTCAAAAGTGGCGGTCAGCAGGGTCAACGTAAAGCCTAGAATGGCAAAAAAGGTGGTGCCCGCCAACCTCCCGACCGAGGCACTGGCCGATTCCTCCTCCCGCCACCAAGGCCGTTTCGGCGGCCTCCCCGATACTTTGCCCGGCTTCCGGCTTACCCTCCAGCACCCCAATGGCCGCTCCGCCAACGAAATGAAGGAGCTTTGGCAGTTCCTGGGAGATGTTTATTGAGTTCGACAGTTCGACAGTTGGCAGTTGGCAGTCGAGACCGTGGAAATAGTCAACTGACTGCCAACTGCACACTGTCTAACTGCCAACTAAAAAATCCAAACTCTTTTATACATTTGCGCAGCTTTTTGGAGGGGCTACCTGCATTTGCCAGTCAATTTGCTTTCGATTTGCAACATTGCCTTGAGTATCAAATATTTACCCATTCAAAATCAGGTGGCGCAAGTTTTAATATCCAACCATTTTCACCTACATGAATTCCTTAAAAACAATAAGTAACATCACCGGCTGGCTCGTTTTCGCCATTGCCGCTTTCGTTTATTACCAAACTGCCGAACCCACAGGCAGCCTTTGGGACTGTGGTGAGTTCATTCTGGGGGCTTACAAACAAGAGGTCGTTCACCCGCCGGGAGCACCGTTGTTCCTGTTGATTGGCCGCCTGTTCATCTGGGTCGCCGAGACGTTCAGCGACACGAAGGCTCATCCTGAGAATATTGCATTTGCCGTCAACTTCATGTCAGGTATTTGCACGGCTTTTGGTGCCATGTTTTTGGCTTGGATTACCATCATTTTGGGCAAAATGACGTTGGTAGGCCGTGATGGTGAAACGGACGGCGGACAGAACTTCGCACTGGCCGGTGCTGGCCTGGTGGCTGGTTTGGCCATGACTTTTACTACCTCCGTTTGGTTTTCGGCGGTGGAGGGTGAGGTGTACGCCATGTCCACATTTTTCACCTGCCTCACGGCTTGGAGCATGTTGAAGTGGTACAACCTGCCCAACGAACCTAAGCATGACCGCTGGCTGGTTTTCACGATTTATGCTGCGGCGTTGTCCATTGGCGTCCACTTGTTGAGCTTGCTCACCTTCCCGGCGCTGGCCATGCTTTACTATTTCAAAAAGGAAATTCAAATCAGCAAAACAGTTTCGATTTTGCTGCGCATCGGGCTTGCGATTGGCATGTTGGTCATGTTGGTTGTAGTGGCCACCGGCGTAAGTGGCATTTTGATGAAGGGCCTTGGCTCGCTGCTGGTGTTGGCATTGGCCATTTACCTGCCTTGGAAAACGGAGGACAAATATATTGGCGCATTGGGTGCTTTCGCAATGGGCTTCCTCACCATCGCTGCCATCCAAAGCCTAGTAATCACAGGCATCGCCAACATGTGGAGCTGGATGGAACTTCAAATGGTGAACGGCTTCGGGATGCCTTTTAATTCGGGCTTGGTACCAACGGCTTTGGTACTGATGGCGATATTTTTCTTCGGAATGCGCTATGCCTCCCGGAGGGGAAAAGCTGATTTGATTATACTTTCCTCCGTAGCAGTCGTTTATGGCTTCTTCGCTTTTGGTTGGATGAACCTCGTTGTTTCGCCAGTGGCGGCACTCATTTTTTATGTTGGGCTTCGCAATGCAGACCGTCACTTGGTGCAGGTGCTGATTTTTAGCGCGCTGATGGCCGTGGTCGGCTTTTCCACTATTGGTGTGGTGCTGGTTCGCGCCAGTGTTGACCCACCCATCAACATGAACGACCCCAGTGACCCCATCCGGTTGTTGAGCTACGTAAACCGGGAACAGTACGGGGAGCGCCCGTTGCTCTACGGCACTGACTTTGACGCCGACCCCGTTGACAACGAAATAACGCCTCGCTACGGACAGGTTGTGAAAATGGTAGATGGCAAGGAAGTCCACAGTTACGAAGTTACCGACGAAAAAGTATCCTACAAGTTCAAGCCAGAGGACAAACACTTGTTCCCCCGCATGGGAGATGACTCCCAAAGCCGCCCCGAAAAATACAGGGCTTGGGTGGACAAGCCCACTGGCCGCATTACCTTTAGCGACAACATGACTTATTTGTTCCGCTATCAGTTTAGCTGGATGTATTGGCGCTATTTCGCATGGAATTTTATTGGTCGCCAAAACGCAGAACAGGGCTACTACTCTTGGGATGTGAAGAGTGGAAACTGGGAAAGCGGCATCGGTTTTATCGATGACATGCGCCTGTACAAGTCTCGGAACGTGCCCGATTCCATCAAAAACGACCTGTCCAAAAACCACTATTTTTTCATTCCAATGATTTTTGGTCTGCTTGGGTTGCTCTTCCATTTTTTCAGGAAACCAGAAGACGCAATGGCCATCATGGCCATGTTCCTGATAACGGGCCTCGGCATCATCATTTACTCCAACCAACCGCCCAACGAGCCGCGTGAACGGGACTACGTTTTGGTTGGTTCGTTCGTCATATTCTGCATTTGGATAGGGATGGGCGTGCTGGCCATTTACCATTTCCTCAAAGATAAAATCGGGGGAATGGGCGCCGCAGGCTTGGGAACCGTACTGGTGCTTTCCGCTCCCTACCTCATGGGCAGTCAAAACTGGGACGACCACAGCCGTGCCGGCCATTACGCCTCAAGGGACTATGCCTCCAACTTCCTGAACAGTTGTCAGCCAAACGCCATCATTTTCACTTATGGTGACAATGATACTTACCCGCTCTGGTACGCCCAAGAGGTGGAAGGCATTCGCAGGGATATCCGGGTGGTGAACCTTTCACTCATCCAGGTGGATTGGTACATCAACTTGTTGCGGCGCAAAATCAACGACTCACCGCCCATAAAACTGACCATTCCGGCTGATGCTTACCGTGGGAAAAAACGAAATGCCGTTTACTACCTCGGCAACCAAGACCAAGGTGAAATGACCGCCCTGCAAGCACTGGAATTGACGGGTGTTGACAAAAAGTCGAAGGATAGAGTAGATGCCATTTTCCCCTCTGGCAATATTTACATCCCAATCGACGTGTCCAAAGCAGGTGAAATTTTTGGCATCAACCCCGGTGACAGCTTGGCATTGACGGAAAGGATTCCTTTGAAAATGCCGTTTCATAAAACCGGCAACAAGGACTTGTCCTACCTGACGAAAGACGAACTGGCAGTGCTGGACGTCGTTGCCTCCAACATCAACGACCGCCCAGTATATTTTGCCGTCACCTGCCGCCCTGACAAAATGTTGGGCTTAGAAGACTACATGCAATTGGAGGGCCTTGGCCTTCGAGTCACCCCCATCAAGTCGCAGAGCGAGCAGGGATTGTATGTGTACGGCTATGGCCGGGTGAACACTGACCTGCTGTACGACAACGTGATGAACAAGTACAAATGGGGCAATTTCGACACGCACCCCACCTTTATTGACCGGAGCTACGGCCCTAGTATCCAGAGCCTTCGGGTGGTGATGCTGCGTGGCGCAAGGCGTCTGGCCGATAAAGGCGAACAGGAAAAAGCCGTCAACCTCATTGAGAAATACCTCCAATCCTTCCCTCACTACAACTTCCCTTACGATTGGAACACGATGCAGATGTTGAACGTGATGGTTGCGGCAGGCGGTTACGAAAAAGCAAAACCACATTTGAAAACCCTTGCGGAAGAAACAAAGCAACAACTGACTTTCCTCAGTGGCCTAAATCCAGAATTGACCGCAAAAGATGGTACTTTTGAGCAGGATTATCAATTGTTCATGAATGTTAAAGACTTACTGTCCAAGGTCGTAGAAAGCCAGAAGGACGAGGCTTTCAAAAAGGAATTGGACACGATGTTTGAACCTTTTAAATAAGTTTTGAGGTATGAGGTATGGGGTATGAGGTATGGCTCGCATACCTCATACCCCATACCTCATACCTCTTTCCAGCCTAACCAAACATGAAGAAAGAGGGAAAACCAGTGATGTCCCTTAAGCAACTTGAGAAAATTGCCAAAGCTTTTGGTGCACCAGCCATAGAGCCTGCCATAGACTTTTCCAATACCAAAATTGCTTTTGCGGGAAAAAACGACGAAGAGCTGAAGAAAACAGCGTGGCTGTTCAAAATGATGAACAACCGCCACCTCGTCAATATCGGCTCAAAATTGGGCTTGTTGGGGACTAAAATCCCACTGCCCTTTTTCAAAACAGCGGTGAAAAGCACCATTTTTAAACAGTTCTGCGGAGGGACTACTTTGCTGGAATCGCTGCCTGCCATTGAGCACCTACACGAACTCAACGTGGACTCGGTGCTGGACTATGGCGTCGAAGCGAAGGAATCGGAAGAAGACTTCAACCGCACGATGAACGAAAACTTGCGTGCCATTGATTTTGCGGCAACACTTCCGTCGGTACCGGTCATCAGCTCGAAAATCACAGGACTGGCCCGATTTGGGTTGTTGGAGAAAATTAGCAGCAACAAGACGCTAACGACCGAAGAGCGGGGCGAGTTTAAAAACGTGCTAAAAAGGGTGGATGCTATTTGCCACCATGCTGCGGAACGAGGTATGTCGGTGTTCATTGATGCCGAAGAAACATGGATACAGCCCGCCGTTGACCTGCTCGCCAACCGCATGATGAAGCGCTACAACAAAGAAAAAGTAGTGGTTTTCAACACTTTCCAAATGTACTGCACTGACCGTTTGGCCTATATCGCCGAGTCGTTCGACCTTGCAAAAAGCCAAGGTTTTTTGCTTGGCGCAAAGCTCGTGCGGGGTGCCTACCTCGAAAAAGAGCGCAAACGGGCCGAAGAGATGGGCTACCCCTCGCCCATCCAACCCAACAAGGCGGCTACCGACCACGACTACGACCTGGGCATCCAGTTTTGCATCGAAAATTACGAGCAAATTGCCGTGTGCAACGCAAGCCACAATGCCGAAAGCAACCTCCGAATGGCGGCGTTGATTTCAAAGAAAAATTTACCCAAAAACCATCCTCATCTCCGGTTCTGCCAACTGCTCGGCATGAGCGACAACATCACTTTCAACCTTGCCAAAGCGGGCTACAACGTGGCCAAGTACATGGTATATGGGCAGGTGAAGGAGGTGACCCCCTACTTGATTCGCCGGACACAGGAGAACACCTCGATGACCGGGGATTTGAGCCGGGAACTGACTTTGGTTTTGAAAGAAGTGAAGCGAAGGGGTTTGTGAAAGTCCGGCAATTCGGACTGTTGGCAGTTGGCAGATTTACACTAAAATTCCAATTTGTTGAACGCAATTTTTCCTTTAAATTTGTTCAAATCAAATCTTCATGGTAGCTCAACAATCTGATATTTATCAACATTTCGCCGATTTCATTGCCAGCTTGTCCCCTGAGAAATTGCTGACTTACTATGCACCTCAAACCATGCAGCGTCGGGTGGATTTATTGGTGGAGCGGAAAAAAAATGGTAAAATAACTGGAGAAGAATCAAACGAATTGGAGCGCTATTTTTTGTTTGAACACATCGTCAGGCTTGCCAAAGCACGTGCACTTAAATTGATAGCTGAAAAATAGCTGAATGTCTCGATACATCGCCCCACAGCTCAGACAAAAGGTTGCAGAACGTGCTAAATACTGTTGCGAATACTGCAGGATACCCGAAATAGCAGCCATGTTGAAATTCCAAGTGGAGCATATTATCAGCCTTCAACATGGAGGAAAAACAGTCCTGTCAAACCTTGCTTATGCCTGCCCAATCTGCAATGCCAACAAAGGCCCAAACGTCGGTACCGTTTTACCTGATGAAGAAACTTTTGTTCGCTTTTTCAATCCAAGAAAGCATGAATGGAACGACCATTTTGAGGTCGAAAATGGCTTAATCGTTTCAAAAACAGCAATTGGTCAGGGAACCATTAATATTCTTGGGTTCAATTCCATTGATAAAGTGTTGGAACGCCAGGTTTTGATTGAAATTGGCAAATATCCGTAACCACCGAACTAAAACACCCGCCTCCCCTCCGCTGGGTCATCAAAAAAATCATATCCCGCACTAATCGTATGGCTGGCCGGAAGCGACACCGAGCTTGCCGCTTGGTTGTTGTACTGAATAGCGTAACCCAGCCTGAAATTCCCAAAAAGCAGCGTGGCCGAAAGCCCAAGGCGGGTCTGGTCATAGCCTTGTTCCGGCTTGGTGTACCCGGCCAGCAGCCCAATCACGTAGGTGCCCTCCACAAAAACACTGGCATGGACATCGGCTGACCACAGTGAGTAGTCGGTCATTGAATTCTGTTCGGGAATGCCGTAAACACTGGCGTAACGGAGCAGCATCGTCGGCTTCAGGTACAGCTCGTCGTTGAGGCGGAAGAGGCTGCCCATGTGCAGGTTGATGGGACGGGAACGAGGCAGGCTGCCGGAATTGTCGTCACCGCTCAAGAACGTTTTTTCGAAAAAACTCAGCACAGACACGCCGATGAAGGAGCGTTGGTTATGATAGAAAGCCCCTACCCCACCGTCCATGGACAGAAAGCTGGAATTGAGGGAGGAAATCACCGTTTCGTCCACGTCGAAGTAGCTGATGCCAAGCGTTCCTCCAAAAGAAAAATTGCCTTTCGGCAACCTGATTATCCTCGAAAATGCAGGTCGAATGTTCAGCTCGTTGTAAAATTCCTGGTTGTGAAACTGGAAGACGCCACCCCAGCCAAGTTGTTGCGAAGCACCGCCCCGCCCGTGCAGACTGACCATTGCGGAGCGACTGACCTGCTGTTGCGAAGCAAAACTACCGTAATAATATGCCTCAAAACTGGTGGCTTCCAGCCGCCCAGCATAAGCAGGGTTGAGCGGAAGGGCGTTGAACTGGTACTGCATCAATGAGGCTCGCAGGCTTTGAAGGTCTTGCGCATTGGCCGCAAGGCCAACGAAAACTAGGATGGGAAGCAATATGATTTTTTTCATTGGGCGAAGTTATGGAATGGAATGGTGCGGGTGGCAAGTGGTTTGTTCGATTTCCATACATTTGCCACCGAATTACCGACATCATTCAGCTATTACCATGCGTTTTCGCCTACCAACCTATCTGCAAATCGCCGATGCCTTTGAACAGCACCCATGGGTGCAGGCGACGCTGAATTGGACAAAAACGCACTCGTTCCCTGGGTTCTTCGGTGTGCCGTTGTACGATGTGGCGGTGTTTTTGTACAACGAATCAAAGCGCGTCACGCTGTCATCGAGGGCAAATGCGATGGCTTTCAGTTTTTTCCTCTCCTTGTTTCCGGCCATTATTTTCCTGTTCACCGTGGCCACTTACTTGCCGATTTACGAGAATTTCGAGCAAGAAATCAATGGGTACATCAGCCTCATCATGCCCAACAACGCCGGGAAAGAAATCCAGGCTACCATCAAGGAATTGGTAAAGCCCAGCTCAAGTTTCCTATCGATTGGCTTTTTTCTGGCCATGTACTTCTCCTCCAACGGCATGATGGCGATGATGGAAGGTTTTGAGAAAACACATGTTGCAGTTTTTCAAAAACGACCAGGTTGGAAAAAGCGCCTCATCGCCCTCGGGCTGACCCTTCAGCTGGGTTTCCTGTTGGCTGGTTCTGTCGTGCTCCTCGTGCTTGGCGACCTGATTATCAATTGGGTGACCGAGTTTTTTAATCTCGACCTTGGCACAGAACGGGTCATTGACATCTTCCGTTGGGTGGTCATTCTGACGCTGTTTTATTTCAGCATCGCCCTTATTTACCGCTATGGTGCTGCACTTCGTACCCGTTTTAAGTGGGTTACTCCTGGCGCATCGCTGGCCACGATTCTTTCCATCACCACCTCAGTGGCGTTTTCTTTTTATGTCAATTCCTTTGGCACCTACAACAAAGTCTATGGCTCCATAGGCACCATCATCGTGCTGATGCTATGGATCCAGCTCAACTGCCTCATTTTGCAAATCGGCTTCGAGCTGAACGCCAGTATTGCTGCCAACCGGGATTTGAAAATGGAGATAGAAGAGGAGGACTGATGGATTTACGATTTACGATTGGGGGATTTACGATTGGGGATTAGTGGTGTTAAGGAAAATTTCTCGCAGTATTTCTTGACACCACTAATTCGGGATTTACGATTCGATTGCTGTGTCGTCGGCAATGCGGGTTAATGGCTTTTCCACGATTTTTTTACCACCCAAATAAAAATACCAGCAACCAATGGCCATCATCACGTGGGCAATGTCCATGTGGTTGAACCAAATGCCTAGCGCCCACTCGTTGACGAAGAACATTGCGCCAATGGTTGCGGTCAAAACACCAAGCAAAATCAGCTTGCTGCCCGGGTGCCTGGTGCGGTAAAAAACATACCCTTGAAACCCACCGGTGACAATCAGGATTCCATAAGCAGCATGGCCCATCACGAAATAAAAATTCATGGTGACTACGGAAATGACGAGGAAAAACAAAAGTTCAACGATGTTCAGGACGGCGAAAAACTGGGCAAGTTTTGGCCGGATGAGCGGAAACGCATGGAAGATGGACGCCCTTTCCAAAAAGGCGACGGAGAACATACTGACGTACCAACCGGGAATTTTCCAATGGATGCTGAGGGCGTAGTTGAAGCTGTGCCCAATGAGGCCGCCAAGGAGTGTGGCCATGCCCATCGTCAAAAAATAGCCCCGGAGGAGGCGGTGGATGGAGCCTTTGCCCACTGCCATCGGGTGCTTCATTTTGCCCAACTGATGAAAAGCATACCAACAAACCACTGTCACCAGCACATCGGTGAGCATGGTGATGGGTTCATCCACCCGCAGGCCGAGAATTTCAATGCTTGGATTTTTGTAGATGGAAGGCTGCATTTTGGGCTATTTTTCAAGGTTTCACATTTGCCAAATCTAGGCGTTTTTATCAAAATCGTTTGGCGCTGAAAGGCTGACAATAATCAACTACAAAATCTTTTATCAAAACCAGTTTTATCTCAATTACTCCTCTCTGAGGACGAAAAAATAATCGCCCGGTTCAGCATCCTGGAGGAAAAGAACCTGCCCCGGCTCGTAGTATTTCACCACCACATTGGCCGATACCTGCCGTGGCAGGTCATGCTCCAGCAGGTTGAATGGCTGGTTTTTTTTAAGAAATTATGGATGCGAGTGGCGATGTTGTTGGGCATTTTCGAAGCAAAAAAAGGTGATGCAGCGAAGATAAAAAAGAACTGAACACCTACCTATCTTTGCAGAAATGAACCTTTTGAAAGATGCCTCCATAAACAATAAACTTGATTTTTGAATTATACTGACCAACTCGGAAATACTGTGGCATTCAATGCCCCACCCCGGCGCATCGTCTCACTCGTGCCGTCGCAAACGGAGCTTTTGTTCGACCTTGGCCTCGATGAATCGGTGGTGGGCGTAACCAAATTCTGCATTCACCCAAAAGAAAAATGCAAGGCAAAAACAAAAATTAGAGGCACAAAAAACATCAACTTTGAGCGGATTGCTTCGCTCCAACCCGACCTAATCATTGGCAACAAAGAGGAGAACGACCACTCCCAAATCGAGCATTTACAGGCGCTTTACCCCGTCTGGATGAGCGACATTGCCAACGTGGAGGACGCCCTCAACATGATAAAAGCAATTGGTGAAATAACTGAGACTACCCAAAAAGCAAATAACCTGGTCAGTGAAATATCCACGGCCTTCCAATCCGAAATCCCAAATCCGCAATCCGCAATCAAAGTGGCTTACCTCATCTGGCGCAGTCCGTGGATGGCCGTCGGCAGTGGCACTTTCATTGACAGCATGTTGTCACAGGGAGGTTTCACAAATGTTTTTGGAGCAAAAACACGGTACCCAGAAATCACGTTGGAGGAGCTGGCGGCTGCAGCGCCGGAGGTGGTCATGCTTTCCTCCGAGCCATACCCGTTCAAGGAGCGGCATTTCGAGGAAATTAAACAACTTTGTCCTTCGGTTGTCGTAAAATTGGTGGACGGCGAGCTGTTTTCATGGTACGGCAGTCGAATGTTGCAAGCAGCGCCCTATTTCATCAATTTGTCCAATGAATTGTCTAAATCGCTCAAATCTTGAAGTTATGAAACAAGTTTCAACAATCATTTTTGCCTGCTTTGCCCTGAATATTGCAGTGTTTTCCCAAGCTGGAAATTGGCAAAAAACGCGGGGGCCAATTAAGTGCCCCCCTGCAACCCACGTCAATTCGGAAAAATTTAGCAGAACTGATTCAATTGCAATTGCTAAGAGGCAGCGGAGAAAGAAACTAGCGGAGAAATCAAATGAAATAATCGTTCAGTTTGGGCAAAATGTTGAAATACTAGATTTCATCAATGACACTAACAAATCAAACCGTTTTGCGAAGCTAAATGCATTCAAAAAAACGCTTTCTGAAAGAAGGCATATTTTCTTGTTTCGTGCCACTTTAGTATCTGACCGTCAAGCATTTATCAATTTTATCAAAAACAAACCGGAAGTCATTTCCGCTTCTTGGAACGCCCCCGTTACCTTCCGTGACAGCATCCCGAACGACGAGCTTTTTGATGCGCAGTGGAGTTTGGAGCGTATCGAAGCGCCAAAGGTTTGGGACGTATCGACTGGCGGACTCACCACCAGTGACCGTGAAATCGTGGTTGCCGTGATGGACAAAGGATTTGAAATCATCCACCCCGACCTGGTGGCCAATGCTTGGAAGAATCCTGGTGAAATCCCAAATGACGGCATCGACAATGACGGCAATGGTTTCGTGGACGATGTTTTTGGCTGGAATTTCAGAGCAAATTCGCCAATTTATTCTCCTGAAAAACACGGCACGTCAGTCAGCGGCATCATCGGCGCCAACGGCAATAATGGCATTGGTACAGCTGGTATCAATTGGAACGTGAAGATGATGTACCTCGCCGTGGAATACGTGGATGAGGTTATCGCCGCCTTCGATTATGTGCTGTATATGCGGGAACTTTACAACGCTACTAATGGCGAAAAAGGCGCTTTTATCGTGGTGACGAATGGCTCCTTCGGCATTGACCAGGCGATGTGCAGCACCCAAGCCATCTGGGGGTCGAGGTACGACGAACTTGGGCTGGCGGGCGTGCTCAGCGTTGCAGCTACCGCCAATGGCGACTGGGACGTGGACGAGGTCGGCGACATGCCGACGAGCTGCACAAGCCCATTCCTGATTACCGTCACGAATACGGGTCAAGACGATAAACGAGCATCTGGCGCAGCTTTTGGCCAAGAGAGCATTGACCTCGGAGCACCCGGCCAGGGCACCGCCACCACCTCCAACAACAGCAATTACCGGGAAGATTTTAGCGGCACTTCGGCGGCCTGCCCGCATGTGGCAGGTTCGGTGGCACTCTTGTACAGCCTGCCCTGTACCCTACTCGATTCGCTGGCAGTTTCTGCTCCAGCTGAGTGTGCCTTGCTGGTTCGGGATGCCATTTTAGAAAATACCGATGCCGTACCCAGCCTCGCCAATGAAACTGTTTCTGGTGGCAGGCTAAACGTTTACGAAGGCATGAAATACCTGCACGCCTACTGCATCAGCAGGGAGCCAGAGAAGGAAGCGGGCAATTTCAAGGAGCTGTACGTTGGACAAAAAGGGCTGATTAGCGTAACTCCGAACCCCACTTCCGACCGCATTTTCATTGATTATGGCAACGTTGATTTCAAGGAAGTGAAAATAAGGGTGTTCAACATGCTGGGCCAAGAGATGATTTTAAATCAAGTTGCCACCCCCGAACCTTTCAAACCGCAATCCATTGAAATTGATGTAAAAGATTGGTCAACAGGTGTTTATGTGGTGAACATGTTCGATTTGACGAAGAAGATTTCCGTTAGCTTTTTGAAACAGTAAAAGACGGTCATTATGAAAACGCTGAATCTCTGTTGGTTGGCGGTGCTACTGATTCCAATCATTGCTTTTTCTCAAATTCCCTGCAAAAATGCCGGAATCATCCTTCAATTGAAACCGGGCGAAATGCCAGCACCCACCATTCGACATTTTCAGGCAAAGTGGCCCTCTGCCCATTTTACCCTCAAAAAAACCTTGTCCGAGCGGTTCCATGCCTATTTGTTGGATTACGATTGCGTCAACAATCAGGCTTTTGATTTGGATTTGCTCCGCAATGAACCATCCGTCATCTCGGCCAGTTGGAACGAGCTAGTCGAGTTCCGACGGGACTCCGTGCCGAACGACACCCTGTTTTCCAGCCAATGGAATTTAGAAAAAATCCGGCTTCCGGAAGTTTGGTCGCTCGTGCAAGGAGGCCATACACCAAGCGGGAAGGAAATCGTGGTGGCGGTGATTGACAATGGCTTCGACCTACTTCATCCTGACCTCCAAGCCAATTTTTGGCGCAACCCAAACGAGGTTTTCGATGGGCAGGACAATGATGGTAACGACTTGCCCGACGATGTTTTTGGCTGGAATTTTCACGACAACAGCCCTCTTTTTCCACTGACGAGTAGCCACGGTACTGGCGTTTGTGGCGTCATCGGGGCGCAAGGCAACAATGTTACCGGCATTACTGGCGTGAATTGGCAGGTAAAAATCTTGCCCATGCATTTTCAAGAAACCGCCGAAATAATCCCAGCTTTCGAGTATGTGCTGAACATGCGGGAGCGCTACAATGTGAGCGGAGGCACTGATGGCGCTTTTGTCGTGGTCACCAATGGTTCTTTTGGTTTGAAGGAGCCAGTCGATTGTTCCACCCAACCCATTTGGGGCATGTTGTACGACACGCTGGGGGCTGTCGGCGTGCTAAGTGTGGCAGCCACTCGAAACGACAATTACAACATTGACGAGACCGGAGACATGCCCTCCTCTTGCCCCAGCGAGTACCTCATCACCGTCACGGCCTCCGATTCCACAGACCAAAAGTTGGCGGGTGTTGCCTTCGGAAAAAAGACGATTGACCTTGCCGCTCCAGGTTCAGCAATCCCTACCACAGACTTGAACGGCAGGTTCAGGTTTGGGTTTGAAGGCCATCCGCTGCTTGCCCGCATGTGGCAGGAGCCATTGCACTAATGTACAGCCTGCCCTGCTTCGACCTTGATGCCCTTGCCGACGCTGACCCCGCTGCTGCAGCTCGTTTGGTGCGGGATGCAATTTTAAAAGGTGTGGACAAACTGCCCGGCCTGAAAAACAAGGCCACGACTGGTGGCCGCCTCGATGTTTACAACAGCATGAAATACCTGCACAGCTACTGCATTGCGAAGCCAGGGGAACGAGAAGACGAACGTTTTGATGAAAATTATATCGGCGGCAGGGGTATTTTCAAAATTTATCCCAATCCTGTGGGCGACAGGTTACAGGTCAATTACTCGATATTGGATTTTCAATTGCTGAAGTTCAGGGTGTACAATATACTCGGTCAGGAAATGCTACTCGAAACCCATCAGCAAGCTGAACCATTCGAACCTCAGTCTTTTGAAATTGACGTGAGCGGCTGGGCATCAGGTACTTATTTCATCAATATTTTCGACTTGGGGAAGGGGATTTCGGCGAAATTTATCAAACTGTGACAGCAAGACGAAACATTTGGAAAGTTTTTTCGGTAAAAAATTTCACTTTGTTCTCGAAAGCACTATTTTTGCAGCCGCTTCCGAAAAAAGTAGTTTCGGAGCACTTTGAAATAGTAAAAAAAACGGGCACTAAATGAACTTCTTTTCCCTGAAAAGTTGTTTTGTGCTTCGTTCAAAAACGGCTCCGTGGCTTAATTGGATAGAGCACCTGACTACGGATCAGGAGGTTAAAGGTTCGAGTCCTTTCGGAGTCACTACAAATGCGGGTTGCAGGTTTCGGATTTCGGAAAGTGGCGATAAAACGCTTCTTCCTAGAAAATTGAAGACAAGCACCCGATGCGGGCAGAGTTCCCGTTTGAAAATCAATAATTGTCATGTCAAGAGTTTGTGAATTAACAGGAAAACGTCCGGTATCCGGCAACTCGGTATCCCACTCAAATCGGAAGACCCGTCGTCGCTTTTTACCGAATTTGTTCAAAAAGCGCTTTTTCATTCCTGAAACTGGCGAGTGGATTGTCCTAAAAGTGTCCAATACTGCCCTTAGGAGCATCAGTAAGCAAGGCTTGTCGGCATACGTAAAAAAACAACAAGCCCGTGGTTTTGCACAAGGCATCTCCCTCGCCCCAAAAGGTGGCTGCTAATTTTCTAGAATCAAACCTGTTTTCAAAACAGTATAACTGAAACAAAATGGCTAAGAAAAGCAAAGGAAATCGCATTCTCATCACATTGGAGTGCACCGAGCAGCGGAAGATGGACGTGGCTGGTATTTCCCGTTATATCACGGAGAAAAACCGCAAGAACACTCCAGACCGCCTCGAACTGAAAAAATACAACCCGTTTTTAAGGAAAATTACCATCCACCGGGAGATCAAATAATCTTTTGGGAACGTGGTATTGTTCTTGGGAAGTAAATAAAATCAACATTTTCAATTCCGTAAGTCATGGCAAAAGTATCAAAGAACGCAAAAGTTGCCCAACGTGCCGCCAACGTAGGTTCTGGGCGTGATTTCGTAAAGGTTGTAAAAAGTGTCAAAGACCCTAAAACAGGTAGGTACACTTACAAAGAGTTGATGATCCACAAAGAAAAGGTGAAGGAGTTCTTCGAGAAGAAGTAATTTTCCGTTCACCTTATTTTGCCGATAAATCTCGAAGGCTTTTCTTAAACCTGCTTTAAGAAAAGCCTTTGTTGTTTTGTGATATTGAGTGATTGGGATATTGAGTTATTGGGTAAATAGTAAATTGTATGCTGTCCCAGTAACCCAATAACCCAATATCACAATAACCCAATTCTCATGAGTTTCTTCAAAAAGTTCTTCACCAAAGAAAAAGAACAAGACCTCGACCAAAGTCTTGAAAAAACCAAAACCGGGTTCTTCGACAAGTTGAGCAAGGCTGTGGCTGGGAAGTCAACAATAGATATGGAAGTGCTGGATGAAGTGGAAAACATCCTCATCACTTCAGATGTAGGCCTTGAGACTACCGTCAAAATCATCAACCGTATCGAGGACAGGGTAAAACGGGACAAGTACCTGAACGCCAGCGAGTTGGATAGTATCATGAAAGACGAAATCGTTCAGTTGTTGGAGGAAAACAACACTGGCGATACCCACGATTTCGCAACACCACCTGGCAAAAAGCCTTACGTGCTGTTGGTGGTTGGGGTAAATGGCGTGGGCAAAACGACGACCATCGGCAAGCTAGCCTACCAGTTCACCAAAGCTGGGCAGAAAGTGGTCATCGGTGCTGGCGATACGTTTCGGGCTGCCGCCGTTGACCAACTCAAAATCTGGTCGGAGCGGGTTGGTTGTCATTTTTACTCCAAAGGAATGAACACTGACCCCGCTGCCGTGGCTTATGAAACAGTGAATTATGCGCTAAAAAACGACCTCGATGTTTGCATCATTGACACAGCTGGACGTTTGCACACCAAAATCAATTTGATGAACGAGTTGACTAAAATCAAGCGATCCATCAGTAAATGCTTGCCCGATGCCCCAGACGATGTAATGCTGATTTTGGACGCCACCACTGGTCAAAACGCCATCGAACAAGCGAAGCAGTTCACAACTGCAACCGAAGTAAGTTGCCTCGCACTCACCAAGCTCGACGGCACGGCCAAGGGCGGCGTGGCCATCGGCATTTCCGACCAATTCAAAATTCCCATTAAGTACATCGGAGTTGGCGAATCCATCGAGAAGTTGCAAGTCTTCAACAAACGGGCTTTTGTGGAGTCGCTCTTTAAGAGGTGAGAGGTTGAGAAAAAGTGAGAGGGTGAGCACCTTTACGACGCTCACCCTCTCACTTTTCTCACTCTCAAAAAAAAGTCCCACCCTTGCAGGTAGGACTCCAAATATAAAGCTATGAAAACTAAAACTATTCAGATTTATTCCTCTTCCGAGGTAGAAACTGGCTTCCCTCCATCGAGTTCATCCTGTAGTTTCTTTAGTTCATCCCAATTGCCAGCGGCAGCCAAACTTGCCTGGTGAGGCCATGTAGTTGGGTCGTGGAAACCGAAACGTGAGCCAGCGGCAACCAGAATTTCTTTGATTCTTTCAGAGGTTGTCTCTGACATCCCAGCAAATGTAGTAATTCCTTCTGCATTCAGCAACTTCTCAATTGCTGGTCCAATTCCTTCAATTTTCTTTAGGTCATCCTTTTTGCCAGAAGCAGCGGGTTTCGCAGCTACTGGAGCAGCGGGTTCAGCGGCCTTCACTGGGATTGCCACCGGAACAACTACTTTCTCCTCTTTTTTTGGAGCTGGCTTGGCCTTTGCCACGGGAGCAATGGTCTCAGGAACATCAAACGGCATGATGTTAACGAAAGTGCGATTGCGACGGCCCTTGCGGAAAACCACGCTACCATCAACTGCTGCATGGAGGGTGTAATCCTTGCCCATGTAAACGTTCTCACCTGGATGCCATTTGGTGCCACGCTGGCGAACGATAATATTCCCTGCAACGGCCAATTGACCGCCAAAAAGTTTCACTCCGAGTCGTTTGGCATTACTGTCCCGACCGTTCTGGGTTGAACCTTCACCTTTCTTATGTGCCATGTTTAAATAATTTTAATGGTTGAAAAATTGACCAGCCTTTGGGCTGGAAAGAATGACGCCTAAATCAGGCAGTAATCGAGTTGATTTTGATTTTCGAAAACTGCTGACGATGGCCCTTTTTCACACGGTAGCCTTTGCGCCTTTTCTTTTTGAAAACAATGACTTTGTCGCCCTTTACGAGCGGATCTAGGACAGTAGCGCCAATTTTGGCGCCCTTCACTATCGGCGTGCCGACGTTGATGGAACCGCTGTTGTCAACCAAGTGAACCTGGTCGAAAGAAACATTGGCGCCCTCTTCGGCTTCTAACCGGTGGACAAAAAGCTCTTGGCCTTCCGTCACTTTAAATTGCTGACCGGCTATGGTTACGATTGCGAACATGTTGAAAAATTTAATGAATAAATTGTTGATTGCCGTTTTAAACAGCCCAAAAGCCCTTTAAAAACGGGCGCAAAGATAGGTACAGCTTTGGGGAAAAACTATTTTTTGCAAGGAAAAAACAAGTTAATTTTAAAGCTCTCGCCTTTGGTTATTTTGCGACCACAAATCGGCTGGCTGGCAACCATTTACCGGCCATCGAAAGGCGGTACTGATAAAGGCCGGGTTGCCAATCTCCTGTTTCTAGCCTAAAAATTTGTCCCTGCACAGCCTGCTCTTCTACCATTTGCCCAAAAGCATTGAAAACTTGCAACTTCATGGGTCCAAAAGGGCGGTTCTCCCCCTGCAAATCTATTATCACGTGGTTGCTAGCTGGATTCGGGCGGGTAGTGAGCGTAAAATCTGACAGGTCAAAATCCAGGGTGCTGGATGTTCCTCCGATTTTGACAATATTGAGTTCAAAATCATCGTAGTAAAAGCCGTCGGCTTCAATGAACTCATCCGATACCAAACGGAAAGCAAACTTGAATTTCACGCTGTCACCTATGGCGAGCCATTCTGTCAGGTCAATTTCTTCCCGCACCCAGTTTTGCTGAACCCCATCGTAGAGCGGCTCATCGAAAGACTGCTGGTCTGTGCCTGCTTCCGTGTATTTTCCACAAAGCGGTTGGTAACCACTGCTGTTGAAATTGCCCAAAATTTGGACATAATCTTCATCTTCTTCAATGTTCCATTTGGCCCAATAGCTCAACACAACACTGGTCGCATCCTTCACGATGACTGCGGTTTCCATCTCAATTTCACTAAAAGTGTTCGGGCTGTAATAACCGCTCGGAGAGTCTGTCAAACTTGTCGGTGCTGAGTGGTAATGCTCGTCGGTGAGCGCCCAATCCGTAGTAGTCCAACTGTCCAAGTCGTCGCCTGCGTCCATAAAAGCCGCCTCGCCAAGACTGGTGTAAACTCGCTCAACAGGTGTTCGCCACTGGTAAAGACCGTTATCAAGAACCAGGTTAAATTGCACGAGTTCGCCCTCTTGAATGGTGGGTTTTAGGGTAAAAGCTATCCCGTTGGAGGCCTCTTCTAAGTGGAACATGCCATAGTTTATGGGATTGCCGACTGCAGCGATATTGTTGCTCACTGGTTCCAGTTTGACGGTAAGCAGACCGGATGCAAGCCCCATTTTTTTCAGGGAATACAAAATTGAGCCTTGCTGCTCGCTCAGGTTGCGGTCGCCTCCAGGTGTCAGCACCCCAAAGTTCAGCACCAAATGGGCAGTGGTCAGGTTCATCAGTACATTCGTCTTATTGAGGTCGTCAATGGCAGTGGATGGTGGCCAGAAGCCCCAACTGCCGGGGCCCACTTCCGGGGTCATGGACAAAATTTTCTGTTTTGATGTCTGCTCGCCGTACATCCAATCATCTGAACCGCCATTCACGGTGTACCCAACGGTTTGTGAGCCAAACCCCGTCAGGAAGTCGTTCTCACGGGTCATGAACGGACCAAAAGTGGAAAAAGTAGCATGGTCGGGCGAGGCACCATCTACCCAGCCCCAAGGGTAAATCAGCAGGTTGCCGTAGGTGTGGTAATTGAGCGCAATTTCAAAATTATGGCCAAGACAAAAATCCCGCATCATCTGGGTTTCCGGCTCCGAAAACGGCGCAGGGCCACGATAAGTTGCCGAGTTGGTATTGGGCGATGAGCCTGAATCATCAAATCCCCACTGGTATCCATAATTTCGGTTCAAATCCACCCCAAAAGTACCGTCACCGTTGTCTCGGCGGTTTTTCCGCCAATAGCCCCCGCCAGTAGGGTCGGTGGTTTCATTGTAGATATAGCCGTCCGGATTAACACAGGGAACGAAGTACATTTCGGTGTTGTCCACGAGGTACTTCACCTCTGGATTGGTGTCGTAGTTTTCCAACAGGTACCACATATAAAACAGCAATTGCGACATGCTATTTGGTTCTCGTGCATGGTGGACTGCGTCGTAGAGTATTTCTGGTTCTGTCTCGTCCACGTTTGGATTGTCGGATATTTTCAACCAATAAACTGGCCTATTCTCATGCGTGGAATAAGCAGTGGTAATCGGCTGCCGAGCTTTTATGAGGTTGGGGTAAAGCGCAGCCATTTGGTCCACCATCTCCAGCATTTCCTGATAGGTAAAGTACCCCCCCATGGTGCCATCAACATAGTTGACTGGCGTGGTGTACTGCGTAATAGTTGGCGGAGGGCAGGGTGGCAACATGCGTCCACTGGTTTGGCCTATCCCCTGTTCGAGCAACTGGCGGTAGGCTTTCAGGTCAGAGACGAGCACCTCCGTTCCGAAACCTGCGGCTTGGATTTGGGCAAATTCATCCGATGAAAATTCTCCGATAAAATATTTGCCAGGTTGTAGCTTTCCGTGGTCAACTTCAAGTCCAAGTTCGGCAAGTTTTACAAGGGTTCTATCGTTGTCTAATTTGATTTTTATTCTTGAAAATTGCTGGGCTTGCAAAACAATGGACATTGACAGGAAGCAAAGGAGTAGGATTTTCTGCATGGTGTATTTTTATGAAAATTGGATGCCTAAGGCGGGCAAATGTACCAAAATACAAAGCAATTTTCCTGTCAGGCAACATGCAAATACGGTGCATTTTATGGGAACTACAAAAAACAGTGAATTCATACGCCACTTTTAGTTTCATTTCAGAATATCAAATATTACTGCTAAGTTGCACCCAATTTTTTACTCAAAAGTCCTTACATATATGGAAACGATTAAACTCGGCTCGAATGGAGCACAGGTCAAAAGGTGGCAATACTTCCTTATCGGCCTCAACAACAATCAGATTATTGCGGATGGCGATTTTGGGTCAAAAACCCATGCCGCAACCGTAAAATTTCAACTTGACAACCATCTCGTTGGTGATGGCATAGTTGGGTCAAAGTCCTACTTCGCCGCTTTTCTGGCAGGTTACCGCCTGAAAGAAGCCTTTGATTTCCCAAGCAAACCCTCGTTCAAACCGCTAGTCGGCAATTCCGCACGAGCAAGAATCTTTGGTAACTTTAATTTCAAGTCTGCGGGCGACGGCACCGAGGCCATCATCATCACGGATGGTTGGGCAGATAGAAATATCGTTCGTCCAGAAATCATACAGCTGAAAGGCATCAAAGGAGTGCCGCAAAGCACCAAAATCCAATTCCACAAGTTGGGTGCCGAACAGTTGAAGTCACTGTTTATTGATTGGGAGGAGGCCGGATATATCAAAAATATCTTGTCTTGGGAAGGTTCATTCGTGCCTCGCTACATCCGTGGCAGCCGCCGAACACTGAGCAACCACTCCTTTGGTACGGCCTTCGACATTAACTACGCTTGGAACAAGTTAGGCCAAGTACCCGCCCTCATCGGCGAGAAGGGAAGCGTACGGGAAATGGTGGAAATTGCCAACAAAAATGGATTCTATTGGGGCGGCCATTTCAGCCGCATGGATGGGATGCACTTTGAAGTGGCAGTTTTGAAGTGAGTTTAAGGACTTGAGAGAATGAGTGTTTGAGCGGATGCATGTTCTTCCTCAAACGCTCAAACGCTCAAGTCCTCAAACTCTCAGCTCGCCATCTTCATCCCCTCCCACCGTTGGAGGTATCTTCTTTTGCTCAAGTCTTTCACTTCTTCTGCTAGTTCGCCATTGAGTTTCGGCAAAAAAGCAGGCGAAGTTTCCCTGTCGTCAAAAATTTCCACATTCAATTGCTGTGCAAATTCCTTGGCTAAGTTGCCGATACCACGGGCATATTCCGCAGGTTTGCCCATTCCCATGAACAGGTCAACCACCGCCGTGCGCACCATCTCGTGTTTGTCCACATTCATCAGCATCTGGCGCTGCGACTTGCCTTCATATCGCTTCCCAAGCTGTTTCATTGCCTTCCGCAAGTGTTCGGTCGAGTAGCCGAGCAGTTCGGAACGGTAGTTCCACCAGTTGGCAGCACTGCCGTTGTTTCGCTCCTCGTAAGTTTGAAGGTGCTTCTGCTCACAGGCTGCTTGGCATGACACCAGCCCCATCACCTTGGAAAGTTCCAGCACAGCCAATACTTGGTCCACGGTGAGCAGGTTGCCACGGTCCTCTTGCTCTTCGTGGGCAAGCAGCCAAGTGGCAAATTTGAGTTTTACCTTACTTTTTGAGTTGAGGGTGATGAGCTTCGCAAACTCAATGGAGAGATAGTAGTCGTCCAATGCCACCTCCTTGGACTGCCTCTTGGCGAAATCCTTGAAGTGTTCCGGCTTGCGGATGCTATCGTGGAATTGGTAGATATCGTGAAGCCAGTGCCGCAGGTTGGCGGCGTACTGCTTGTTCGGCAAGCCAAGTGACAGGTAGAGGCTAGATGCCAAAACGACTTTCGTTCCTTTTTTGCTAACCAAGATTTGTAGTTCCATAATCATGATTTTTATGGATGAAACTTGCTAGAAATTGGTGTTCGCCTTCGTTTTTTATTAGCCATTCATAACATTAATAATAATGTGTGAAGTAGCCCGAAAGTTCAATTTCTACAAAAACTTGACGCAAAGATGTTTATTTTGTTTTTAAATTCAAATAGTTCAAACAATTATTTTTAATCAAAAAGAAGATTTTCTCAAACAATGACCGAATATGACACTTATTAGGTGTCATAATTGAATCGAAAGCTAGTTCAGCCTTAAAATGATTCATATGGATTTCAAATTTCCATTAGGAATAAATTGGCTGGAAGAAATGGCCATCTGCCACTGTCCTATCTCCCTCAATCAACCTTTGGTCGAAAAATCTAGCGCATGGCTTTGTGCAGCTACCTAACTTTGCAAAAAAAAAACCATCATGGGAGAAACAACGGGCCATAGCCAAAACGGAACAACCGAAAAACGTAGAGAACTCAGCGTACATGAAAAAGTGCTGATTGACTTTATCTCACAGATAGCCCCTATCAGCGAGGCTGAAATCGAGACCATCTTTGAATTGGTTAAGATACGGGAGTACGAAAAAGGCAAAACCTTGTTGAAGGAAGGTCAACTTCGAAATACCTGCTATTTTGTGATGCAAGGTTGTATCCGGGAGTACTATTTGGTGGACGGTGAGGAAAAAACCACGAGCTTTTTCACCGAGGGCCAGCCTGTCAGTGTCAGTGGATTCCCTTTTGAAACCAAGGCTTCAAAATCCTTTTTGGTCTGTAACGAAGACTGCATTGTGATAGAAAGCAAGCCTGAAGATGAGCAGGCGTTTTTTGATAAACTTCCCAGAATGGAAACCCTCAGCCGCGTCGGCGTGGAAATGGAGCTTCAAAAAAGCCAAGAGGCCCACGCCGAATACATCATGGCCAGCCCAGAAGGGCGATACCTCAACCTCCTCCAAACCCGCCCTGACCTCCTTGACCGGGTGCCTCAGTACCAATTGGCGAGTTACCTGGGCGTGACTCCAGAGTCGTTGAGCCGGATTAGGAAACGGATTATGGCTAAATAACCGAACTATTTAATATCCTTCACCCTCTTCAGGCTGGAGCCTGTCCATTTGTACAAGGTGATTTTATAGGTCTGTTTTGACATGACCAAATCATCGCCTTTCTCCTCGAACTCAGCTTCGTCTTTTACCACCAAAATATGGTTGCCAATGCCGCCCTTGTCCGAAGGCAGCACGCACTCCTCAGAGCTATAGAAAACTCCCCCATCACTTACGGAACTGGTTTCAAGCATTTTGCCCAGTTTCCCATTCTCCTGCCAAAACAACAGGTTGTTGCCAGATGGATAGCCGCAGGCTGGGTAGTAGTAGTTGACTGTGAGCAGGGCATTCACGTTTTTAAACTGAGGGAATTCCACCCCAAAACTGGGGTAATACGACAGGTCGCCCGTGGTGTTGAACTCCGTTCTGGCGAGTTCTTTCCCGTCCTTCGACACCCGAACCTGCGCCGTGAGTTGGTGCTTGATGGAATCGTAGGCGGCCACCCCCGTCAAGTAGAGCACACCTCGGTTGGGCATGTATTCCTCATCCGGCGTTTGGATATGTGCCAAAGCTAAGAACCCGCCCCAGAGGTAGCCCGTCATCGGAGCAGCGCCAGTTGAGTTTGTCCGGACCTTCACCCAAGGCAGCGTAACGCCCCGTTGGGTAAAGGTTTGCTCCGCAACTTCCACCACCGTCACCGCCGTGCCAATGGGCAATTTAGAGAGCACGTTGGATTTGGTGCCCGGCAAGTCCCGCAGGTTGGCATCTGTCACCAACGTAAAGTATTGACTGTCAATGGCAAAGCCTTCCAGTGTGCCCTCCGAGCGCATCCAGGGGTCGGGCACGTACTGTGCGGCAAGTGGGGAAATGACGATGAGAATGGCGATGGAAACAAGGATTGATTTCATGCTGTGTACGGATTTATGAAATGAGTGACGAAGATAGCGCGTAAACCCATTTCTTACCCAAAGTCAATGAATTTCAACCCTGCCTCCCCTCACCTTTGCCGGACATTTTAAAATCAAAACCCAGTTTTTATGAAATTGAAATTTTGCCCAAGCAAAACAGCCGGCATGACCCTTTTCGTGCTATTTCTGGCCACCACCCTATCATTGGCCCAACAACTTTCCCAAACCGTCCGGGGCACTATTTTGGATGCGGACAGCAAGTTGCCTCTGATTGGGGCAACCATTGCGTTAGCATCCAACGCCACAAATGGAGGCCAGGGAATCGGCACGGTGACCGACGAAAACGGCCAGTTCCGCTTCGAAAACGTGCAAATTGGCAGGGTGGAACTCTCGCTCTCCTACGTTGGCTACGAAAACCAAACCGTCCCGAACATCGTGGTGAACAGTGGAAAAGAGGTCGTGCTCAACCTGCAAATGCAGGAATCCGCCGTTAAAATGACCGAAGTGACCGTGACGGCCAGCCGCAACAAAGGCGAGGCATTGAACGAAATGGCGATGATTAGCGCCCGCTCCATTTCGCCAGAGGAAACAAACCGCTATGCGGGCGGTTTCAACGACCCCAGCCGGATATTGTCCAATTTTGCGGGAATCACCAGCACCCAGGACGGCTCCAACGACATCATCGTGCGGGGCAATTCGCCCAAGTACGTTCAATGGCGACTGGAAGGTGAGCAAATCACTAACCCCAACCATTTCGGCGACCAAAGCGCCGTCAGCGGTTCGGTCAGCATCCTGAACAACACCATGCTGGCTGCGAGCGATTTCTACACGGGCGCCTTTTCACCAGAGTACGGGGATGTGCTGTCTGGGGTGTACGACGTCCGTTTGCGGACAGGCAACAATGAAAAAATGGAGGCCGTCGCTGGCATCGGTCTTTTGGGCACAGAACTAACACTGGAAGGCCCACTCAAACAGGGATATGGCGGTTCTTTCCTCGTCAATTACCGTTACTCAACGGCGGGGCTGCTCAGCCAATTGGGGCTGCTCGGCGACTTTAGCGGGGTGCTGAAATTTCAGGATGCATCGTTCAAACTCGTTTTGCCCACAAAAAAACTGGGCGTGTTCTCTGTGTTCGGGCTGGGCGGCCTCAGCAGTTTCAGCTTCGAGGACATCACACCAGCTTTTTGGGAAACGCCCGGCGACAACTACGCCCGTGCCGACCTGCGGGAGGATTTCGACAAGCAATCGCACCTGTTCAACCTGGGCCTAAAGCACTCGCTGAACATTGGTAAAAACGGCTACCTCACCACCACACTCACTTACGCCAACGAGGGCATTGAGGACGATATTTTCGAGGCAGGGCTGGTGAAAATTTACGATGGAAACAACGAGTTCCTGCGGGACTCGGTCATCAGCCGTCGGCAAAGTTTTGAGGGAAAATTGCGCAAGCCAACCTACCGGGGCTCCATGACTTACAACCATAAGTTCAATGCCCGCCACCGGCTGCAAGTGGGCACGAAATACACGCTTTTCGATTATCAATTTGAGCAAAGCAGATGGCCTAGTGAGGGCAGCGAGCCCATCACGCTGCTGGATTTTAAGGAGGACGTGGGCACGGTCCGCAACTTCGTGACTTGGAAATGGCGTGCCAGTGAGCGCTTGAGCTTCGTCTCTGGTTTTCACAACATGAACGTGCTGCTCAACTCAAAAAGCACGCTGGAACCTCGCTTCGCCGTGGAATGGAACGCTACGCCAAGAAGCACCATCCGGGCGGGCTACGGCAAGCACAGCAACATGGAAAGCATCCACCATTATTTCGCCAAAGTGGAACAACCTGACGGCAGTTTCACCGAACCCAACCGTGACCTTGGCCTGCTGAAGGCCGACCATTTCGTGCTGGGATTTGAGCAGCGATTGGGCAAAAACTTTCGTGCAAAATTGGAACTGTACTACCAACGCCTCTACGACCTGCCCGTGGAAAACCTGGATACCAGCTACTTCGCCACCATCGTCGAGAACCTGGACTTCAAGTATGTGGATCTCGTGAACGAAGGCACAGGCAAGAACTACGGTGTGGAATTGACGCTCGAAAAATTCTTCAGCAACAGCTATTATTTCCTGATAAATGCCTCGCTGTACGAGTCGAAATACACCGCACTGGACGGCATCGAGCGCAACACGCCTTTCAATGGGAACTATTTGGTGAACGTTCTGTGCGGAAAGGAATTCCCCGGCATGGGCAGGCGCAAAAACCAGACGCTCTGCCTGAACGCCAAAGCTTTTTTCGGCGGAGGCCGCAAAATCATTCCGCTGCTGCGTGATGGGCAGGGCAACCTCGCCGTGGATACCGAAAAGGGCCAGTATTGGGACTACTCAAAAGCATTCGAGCACAGTTTGGAAGATGCCTACCAGATACAGTTGTCCGCCAGTTACAAGTGGAACAAACCGCGTGCCACGCACGAGCTTTTCCTCAACCTGGACAACCTCACAAACCACAAAGGCAAAATCACGGAGTTTTACGATGAAAGCGAGACGGGAAAAATTGGGTACATGACGCAGTTTGGGTTCTTTCCGAACTTGATGTACCGGGTGTATTTTTAGTGGAGAAAGGCAGTTTGCCGGGTTAAACAGGCTCGGCAAACTGTCTTTTTACAGGTATCTCCGTTTTCGAAAAATAGACCGAAGCGGCCAATGAGAACAGCAGGCATCCCACAATAAAGTCAGTCCCCATTTTCCCCAGCCCAAACCAATCACCGCCCTGCCACCATATCATCAATAGTCCGAAAATGACCCGAACTACCTCGGCCAGCACTGCCCAGCGTGACTTGTCCATCAGCGTTGTGTAGCTGAAAATACTGACAAAAAGGAAGCCGCCGTACCAGAATATGCCGGGAAAACCGATGGCTGCAATTTGGTTGAAAAGGTAAAACATCAGGCTCAAGGTTGAAAAAAGCTGCACCCAAGCCCATGCTTTGAGCGGGCTGGAGAGGTGGGTATCGTATTTTTCAAAACCCTCAAAATCTTCCAATACGGCCACGGGGTAGGCTGCTGCCACATCGGCGGGTCGCCAGCCAGTCGGTTTGAACCAAAGTCGCAACTTGTCCCACCAACTGAGGGTACGCCAGGCATCGGTGAGCAGCAGCCAGAAGTGTTGCCAGCCAATGAGGATGGGGTTCCAGGTGTGTACCGGGCGCTTCACGCCGAAAATGGGCGGCACATCGGCCAATTCAGGCTGAAAAGTGCCGAACATCCTATCCCAAATGATGAAAATCTGGCCGTAGTTTTTATCCAAATACACCCCGTTCATGGCATGGTGTACCCGGTGGTGCGAGGGCGTGACGAGGAAGGCTTCCAACGGCCCCATTTTGCCGATGAGGCGGGTATGGTACCAGAACTGCGCAAACAACTGAATAGGCCCAACCACTGCCACCACCTCGGTAGGTACGCCGAGCAGTGCAGCCGGGAGCATCAAAAAAGTAAAAATCTGGAAAACTTCCGAAATGCTTTGCCGCAAGGCGCAAGACAGGTTGAATTCCTCGCTGCTGTGGTGGATGATGTGGCGGTTCCACAGGAAATTGACCGTGTGCTCCCATCGGTGCAACCAATAGCCAGCAAAATCCTTGGCAACGAAGGCCACCACGAACACGAGCAAAGTTGATTTTATGGTAAAAATGGCGAGGTGCTCCACCATCCAAGCGTAGGTGACGATGGCGATGCTGAGTCCCAGCACGTCCTTCACCACATTGGTGACGCCACTGCTGAGGCTGGATACCATGTCCGGGCTGCGGTTCACAGCGCGCCCCATCAGGCGGGCAGCCAGTTCTTCCAGCAAAATGAGCAGGAAGAAAATCGGGATGGCGATGGTAAGGGCTTGGGCGTAGGCTTCCATTTATTGAACTATGAACGGTGAACTTTGAATTGTGAATGGGGTAACTGCTACGAAGTTCGGTAATCTTTCCAATATCCAGTTCACAATTCAAAGTTCACCGTTCATAGTTTCCTAAAACCTCACCTGTATCGTATCCAGTGCCTCCAACGAGAACACGCCCACGCCGTTTTCGATATTGCTCTGCACGGTTACTGGCTCGGCGAAGGGGTTGCCGCTGGCGTTCTGGTATTGGTTTAGGGAACGTAGGTAGAGGTATTTTTCACGAGTGAGGTGATAAAGCTGTCCAATGACTGTATTCTGGGTTTCTTCACCAAAATAGGAATAACAGTATGCTTTGAAACTAGCTTTTTTGCCATTGAAAGATTTGTCGCTCAAAAGTAGCAGGTCATTAGCTCCAATTTCGAGAAGTGGGTCATAAGAGTCAATATTCAAGTCATTGGTATAGGTATATGTCATTGTATCGCCATTTTCAACATAAGTATATGATTCACGGCGAAATGCTGCCAATGCATAATAATCCCCCTCCCCTACAGGGTCTTGAAACTCAAAAGTAAGTTCGTCAACTTTCTCCCCATCTGGGTTCACTCCTCCCTCAATCATATATTTCAGGCTGAGAATTTCTACAACCTTCGGCATTTTTTGCTCCGCAAACACCGTCTCGAAGCCCGGCGCTGTTACTTCCAAGCGATAGACCGTGCTGCCGTCTGCCACGAAATTGGCGTTGCCCGTCCAATCGTAGCGCCCCGTACCATTGTTGCTTGTGTTGTAAACCAGTTCCCGCCAGAGCGTGCCGTTCTCGTAAATCCGAACCGTGGCGTCCTTCACGGTCGGGTCGGCAGGCTGGTCGGTGGTGGGCCAAGTGGTGCCGACATTGGCCAACAGCATCGTGTCAACATTTGAAAATTCCGCTGAAACGGACAGCATCGGCACGTGCTCCGGCAGGTCAATTTCCACGACTTGTGAAAATTTGTCCCCGCCGCAGGAAGCAAGGCCAAGGGCAATTATTGCGAAGCAAAAGGCTGAGATTTTATTGATTTGCATGGTCATTGGTTTTAGAATTTGAAATTGTAGGCGATGGATGGAATAATGGGCAAAATGCTGATTTCCTTGAACACCGTCTTCTGGCCGATGACGTTGTAATTCATGTCGTACTCATATTCTGTCTCTGAAATGAGGTAATACGGGTTGCGGTTCCAGTAGGCGTTGTACACGCCCAAAACCCAGGTCGCCTGCCCCCATTTTTTCTGTTTTTTGAACTCCAAACTGGCATCCATGCGGTGGTAATCCGACATACGGAAGCCATTTTTTTCACCATTCGTGCCCACATTGTAGTTGTTCTGCCAGCTTAACTGCCCCGATTCGTCGTTGTAGCGTACGTACTGCTGCGAGCTGAAAATCTCAAGCGTCACCGCATTGCCAGTGCCATAAACCCAAGCCAGGCTGCCGCTCAAGCGTTTTGTGAAATCGTGCGAAACCACCACTGAAACGTCGTGCCGACGGTCGTAGCGGAACGGGAAACGCTTGCCCCCGTTCACCTCATCGAACTGCCGCCAGTTCCACGACAGCGTGTAGCCAATCCAGCCCGTCGTGCGCCCTTTCTTTTTTTGGATAAAAAACTCGGCACCGTAGGTCTCGCCATCACCCTGCGTCACCTTGTCCTGCCAGTCGTTTTCGAGGCCGAAGAGGAACGAAGCTCCCTCCTTGAAAGACAGCACGTTCTTCAAATCCTTGTAGTAGCCCTCGATGCTGAACTCGTACTCGTCCCACAGGGTTTTGGCTGCGCCAACGGCCAACTGCCATGATTGCTGCGGCTTCACCACCTCGGTGCTTGGTACCCAAAGGTCGGTCGGGAGGCTGAGCGCCTCGCTCGTCAGCAGGTTGATGTACTGCGTCATCGTTGCGAAGCTGGTCTTGAGCGCCACATCGTTCGAGAGCAGGTAGCGCAGGCCGATGCGAGGTTGGAGGGATTTGTAAAGCCGGCCATCCACTGCGAACCCGGAGGCATGAAGGCCGATGTTTGCCTTGAGTGCCCCCAGCGAAATATCGTCCTCAACGTACAGAGCGTACTCGCCGCTGTTTGCATTTTGGGAGCCGATGAGCGTGTCGAGATTGGAATCTTCAAAGGTGGATTTCAGCGCCAGCGCCCCAGGTCGGTAGGTGTGGTGCGTGGCTGCCGCACCGAAGCGCAGGTAGTGCTTGGGGCTTGGGATGAAATCGAAGTCAACTTTTGCTCCCAAGTCTTCGATGCCCGAAAAATACTTGGCGGAAAAGGCTTCTTTGGGCTGCCCCGGCTCTTTGGTTTCAACGCCCGCCAAAATGTCAATCTGGTATTTGGAATAGGTCAGGGTGGTATTGGCGAAGAGTTTCGGCATGATTTGCCAGTTCCAGCGAGCAGCCGAGATGATGTTCCCCCAATCAATTCCACCTTCAAACGAATCACCGTCTTCAGCGAATTTATTGGAAAAAATATCAGACCCGGAGTAGGCACTCAGGTACAGCCGGTGCTTGTCGTTGAACTTGTGGTTGATTTTGGCATTCAGGTCGTAGAAATAGAGCTTTAGTTTCAGGTCAACGCCCTCTGCATTCCCAGCGGCCCGGATGAGCGGACGGGTAATCAGGTCAATGTACGTGCGCCTGCCAGAGATGAGGAACGAAGTTTTGTCCTTCCAAAGTGGCCCTTCCAGCGTCAGTTTCGAGGAAATCAAGCCCACGCTTCCTTCCCCATGAAACTCCTGCATATTGCCCTCTTTCATGTTGATTTCCAGCACGCTGGACAGCCTGCCGCCATATCGTGCCGGGAAGCCGCCTTTGGTCAGCGTCACGTTTTTGATGGCATCGGCGTTGAACACCGAGAAGATGCCGAGTACGTGCGACACGTTGTAAACCGGCACGCCATCCAGCAAAATCAGGTTCTGGTCGGGGCTGCCACCACGCACATAAAGGCCGGTTTGGCCTTCGCCGCCAGACTGGACGCCGGGCAGCAGTTGCAGGGATTTCAGCACGTCCACTTCGCCGAGCAGGGCAGGTATTTTCTTGATTTGCTCAATGGGAATGTCCACCCGGCTCATTTGTGTCTCCTCCTCAATGCGGGCTTGGCGGCTGGCCTTCACCTCCACGACTGCCAACTCGATGGACGAGTTCAACTTGAAATTCAGCGTGATGTTTTTGTCGAGGTAGAGATTGAACGACTGGGTCTCGTAGCCGATGTACGAGATTTCGAGGTGAACGGAGTCCTTCGGCAAGGTGAGGCTGTAAAAACCATAAGTATTGGAAACTGCTCCCGAGGCGGTGCTGAGGTCGAAGGCGTTGGCGGCAATCAGCTTCTCGCCCGAGCCACCATCTTCGATATAGCCGCTGATGGTAAACTTTTGCGCAAAAACGGAAAGGCTCAACATGCTGAAAACCAGCAAGGTAGCTGCTTTGAAAACGTGTGTCATAAACTGGGTTTTAGTTGAACAACAAGAATTACGTGGGAAAGACAGGCTCTAAACTCAAATCGTTGGCTTTGGATTGCTTTTTTGCAAGGCATTAATTCACTTCTTCCTGCTTCGCAAAACACCTTCATCATCCGACAACGTAAAGCCCTTCGCTCGCAACAACTCTAACAGGTGAAAGACCAAATCCGCTGCTTCTGCTCGTTCGGATATGCCAACCTTCCATACGCTGAAAGCTGTTTTCAGTTAAATTTACCAAACTATTTGGTCTATTTTTACCAAACAAAATTTGTTGGAGCAAATGGATTGTGACCATTGTTACACAAAAAAAATGGCCAACAGGTGTACTTTGCACGATTATTTCTAATGTAGAACTGCTTGAAATTTTAGTAAAATTTTTGACTGTCCGTGCAAAAAGAATTTATTTCAAATTTACTTCCTCGTATTTTCCCCATTCTCAGCTGGTGGCCAGAAGTGAACCGCAACACCTTGAGGTCTGACTTGATTGCTGGCCTTACCGGGGCAGTAATTGTGTTGCCCCAAGGCGTGGCATTCGCCATGATTGCTGGACTCCCGCCGATTTACGGTCTTTACACGGCTATGGTGGTGCCTATCGTGGCGGCAATTTTTGGGTCGTCAAGGCACATGGTTTCGGGGCCGAACACACCGATTTCTTTGGTGGTTTTTGCAGCAGTGAGCCAGTTGGGCGCAACACCAGGATCACCCGAATTCATCGCCAAGGCGCTTACTATCACTTTGCTGGCAGGATTGATTCAACTCGCCTTGGGTGCTGGGCGGATGGGCACATTGGTCAATTTTGTATCCAATGTAGTCGTGGTCGGCTTTACGGCGGGCGCCGCACTGCTCATCATGGAGAGCCAGGCGAAGCATTTTTTGGGGCTGACCATTCCATCGGGCAAATCGTTCATCGAAACACTCCAAGCCATCGGCAACAATATTGACCACACCAATCTCTATGCAGTTGGCGTAGGGGTATTCACGCTGTTCTTGGCTATTTTGACAAAAAAACTGAACCCTAGAATACCAAATATGCTGGTGGCACTGATAGGTGGTGGGTTGTTGGCGTATGTACTTGGCGGTGAGTCAGTTGGGCTTAAAATGGTCGGCGATGTGCCGGGCCGGCTTCCGAGATTGTCCATGCCCGATTTCAGCTTTCATGCCGTTTCAGAGCTGGCGCAAAGTGCCTTTGCGATTGCACTCTTGGGGCTTATCCAGTCGGTGTCAATCGCTCGTTCGATCGCCACGAAGTCGCAGCAAATGATTGATAGCAACCAAGAGTTCATTGGACAAGGTATGTCAAATATCATCGGCAGCTTTTTCTCTTGTTATGCAGGGGCAGGGTCTTTCACCCGGTCAGGACTCAACTACGAAGTGGGGGCTAAAACACCGGTGTCGGCCATGTTCGCCTCGCTGATTTTGATGCTGATAGTCGTGTTCATTGCCCCTTTGATTGCCTATCTGCCCATAGCGGGAATGGCAGCGGCCATCTTAGTGGTTGCATATAATTTGATCGATTTCGATTTCCTGAAAACGGTGTTGAAGGCTAGCAAGCGGCAAAGCGTGGTGTTGTTCATCACGTTTCTTTCCACCCTGTTCCTCGACCTGGAAAGTGCCGTGTACATCGGCGTGCTATTCTCCCTCATTTTTTACCTCCAAAGGTCCTCAACGCCAAACGTTGCGGTAATGTCGGTTGACCCGGATGCTCACAGGAGGTTCATCTACGTTGAACGCAAACCATTGCCAGAGTGCCCACAGCTCAAAGTTCTCCGCATTGATGGTTCCATATTTTTTGGTTCGGTAATGCACATTGCGCTTGAAATCAGGAGGCTGGTGGATGAAGAATCCCCAGAGGTGAATAATTTACTGATTCTTGCGAGAGGCATCAACTTTGTGGACGTAGCAGGCTCGGAATGGCTGGTACAGGAGGCCAACCGTTGGAAAGAAAAGGGAGGGGGGCTTTATGTTACTGGCCTAAAATTGATTGCGCAGGACACACTTATCCGGGGTGGATTCAAAAAGCAAATTGGTGAGGACCACTTTTTCGCTACAAAGGAAGAAGCAATCACTAACATCGTACCAGTACTTGAAGACGATATTTGCGTAAACTGCAAGTTCCGCATTTTTAATGAATGCGCAGGAAAGGCAGGTTCGAACCACAGTACCTCCACCAAAACAGTAGCGCCCACTGCCTTGAGCTGACCCCCAACTTCACTTTTTTTTGTCGTTCTGGGATAAACTGCCCACTTTTGCCCCCATTTCAAAATACATGGCAAAAAGCAGAGAAGGCACGTCCACCAGTTCTTTTGGCACCAGCGGCAGGGTTAACCACGACGCATCCAAATTTTACAATTCCCGACTTTACACGGAATTGAATGGCGGCAAAATGCCCGACGATGTGGCAAATACTTTTCCGCAATCACTTGAAAATCAGGTTTTTACTTCCAGTTCAGAGTCCATGTCTGAGATTCCTAGCGGCTCGGTGCATTTGATGATTACTTCCCCGCCTTACAACGCCAACAAGGATTACGACGAAGACCTTTCCCTTCAGGAGTACCTCGATTTTTTGAAAAACGTTTTCACCGAAACCTATCGGGTACTCGTTCCCGGTGGCCGTGCTTGCATCAATCTCGCCAACCTTGGCCGCAAGCCTTACATCCCGCTCACCTCACACATCGCCCTGCTCATGCAAGAAATCGGCTTCATCATGCGGGGTGAAATCATCTGGGACAAAGGCGCAAGTTCCACCTCCAGCACGGCATGGGGTAGCTGGCAGAGCGCTTCGAACCCCATCCTCCGTGACGTGCATGAGTACATCCTGATTTTCTCAAAAGGCGACTACAAACGGCATTTGACCAAAAAGGAAAAAGAGGAAAAGAAAAGCACCATCAGCAGGGACGAGTTTCTCGACTGGACGAAGACCATTTGGCAAATGAACGCCGAATCCGCCCGGCGTGTGGGGCATCCGGCGCCTTTCCCGTTGGAACTACCGAACCGCCTCATCCAACTCTACTCTTTCGAAACGGACGTGGTGCTCGACCCGTTCATGGGCAGTGGCACGACAGCCATGGCCGCATTGCGGAGCGGAAGGAAATTCGTCGGCTATGAAATCGTGGAGGAATATGTTGAACTCGCCCGAAAGCGCATTGCGGCTGCTAAGAAGCTGGGGTAATCCTTTTTCTTAAATAACGTGAGTTATGGCAATTGTAATGTCCCGTAGGGACAAGATGTAGGTAGAAATGCCAGTAAAATCAGGGCTTTCGTCCCGTAGGGACGATACCAAATCCACTCGTGCCGTCCCTACGGGACGGGAATTTAGGGTTCCATCAACTTTCTACCGACATTTAGTCCCTACGGGACTGATTATCAGGCATTTATTGCCATAACTCACGTTAAATACCAAACTGCCCAAAATGGTAGTCCGTGTGCTTGTACATGTGGCGTCCCCATTCCTCAGCGGTCATCTTTCCAAATAGCGGGTGCTTGAGCACTTTGACCACTTGGGGTCCTTCGGCAAGTTTACGGAAATTGTGGATGAAGATTTCCCGCTCTTTTTCAAAATCCATCTTGCCCCGCATCAAAAATTCAGCGGCAGTTGGTGAGTTCTTCTTGTAGGGTTTTCCACTTAAAATTGACTTTTTCAACAGCGGCCCAATGAGCCGGAGCGGCAATGGCAGTGGCTTCAAAGTCAGCTCGCCGGTGGGTGTTTTAAAAGCTGCTGAACAATGCGCCAACATCTGTGCAGCGTTCATTTTGCCCCAAACTGGTGTAGCTGCGGCGGTTAGCCTGTCGAGCCGTTCGAGCAGCTCATTTTGCGAAGTAGGTTCAAAAAAAGACTTCATGTGAAGTTGTTTTCTTTGAAAAAATGCGTGAATTGGAAGTTCAATTTTTACCCTTCTTTTTCCAGCCAATTGATCGTTTTAGCCAGTCCCTGTTCCAAGCGCAGGGGCTCGTAATCGAGTTCCCGCTGGGCTTTTTCAATGGAAAGCTCCCAATTGTAGTTGAAACGCCTGGCCCAAGGTGGCGTAAGCACCGGAGGTTTGCCGGTCAAGTTCGCCCGGAATTCCATAAAATGAGCGGCCATTTTCATCAATGGTAATGGCACTTTCAGCATCCGCACCTGTTTGTTCGACAAATTGGCCAGGGTTTCAAAAAAGCCGTTGAACGAAGCATTTGCCCCACCCAAAATATAACGCTCGCCTGCCCTACCCTGCCGCATGGCCGCCAAGTGACCTTCCACCACGTCGTCAATGAAAACGTAATTTCCGATACTTTCCCCGTCTCCGGGCAGCATCCGAAACTTGCCTTTGAGGTACATTTTCACCATTCTCGTCACGCCATTGCTGTCGCTGAGGAGACCGGGGCCATACACCCGGCTGGGGTTCACCGTCACGATGTCCATGCCCTGCCCCGACATCTCCACCGCTGCTTGTTCGGCCTGCGCTTTTGAGCGGTCATAGTCGGTGAAATAGTCCACGGAGCGGGGAGTGGCTTCATCGCTTGCCTTGCCTTGGTTAGGGCTGATGGTACCTGCGGTGGAGGTGAACACGACCCGTTTTGCGCCCGCCTGTCGAGCAGCTTCAAATACGTTCACCGCACCGTCAAGGTTGTATTCGTAAAATGTTTTTGGATCCTTGTCCCAGGGTTTGGCGAAAGCCGCCACGTGGAATACAGCATCACAGCTAGCAGCAGCCGCATGGAGGCTGGGCTTGTCGAGCAAATCGCCCTTTTTCATCACCGTTCCGGGAATTTTCTTCAACGCTGCGGCCTTCTCTTCGCTCCGATACAAGGCATGTACGGTATGGCCTTCGGCAACGAGCCGTTTGGTAAGTTGCGTTCCGATGTAGCCAGTAGCACCCGTTATCAAATATTTCATCCAAATGTCTTGGATTGCCAAATTGCTGGATAGTATTCGTCTCAACCATCCAGCAATTCAGCAATCAATTTATTCCACTACCAACTTTCGTACAAACACCCCCTGCGCCGTCCGAACCTGCACAAAATACAAGCCCGGCACTACATCACTGGTGTTGAGTTGCACCAATTCCGTATCCAATCCGCTCATTGCCACTGGCACCAAACGGCCTTGAACATCCATCACTTGCACGGCTAGCGGCTTGCCCAATTGCGGAGCAAGGACAAGGTTCACCTCGTTGGTAGCTGGGTTAGGGAAGAGCTGGAATTGAGCATCCGCCTCCTGACCTTTTGTACCGCCAATGATAACAGCGCCTGCGTCCATTTTGATGTTGAAATGCGGTGTACCTGTGTAGCCGCCCGCTCCATCATTGACCGAAAAGGTGAAATAATCGTAAAGCGCAGCCGTGTTGGTATTGGTATAGGTCAAGTATTTATTGAAAACATCGTCCATCGTGAACTGCCCACCAACTGCAAGGGTTGAGCCGTTCAGTTTCACTTGGCCATTTGTTGTGTTCTTAACGATGGTGAACTTCAACTCACCCCAAGTATTGTCGGCATCATTGACAACGAGCTTGTCGGTGTAAATGCGGTTCGTGCCACCAGGTGGCACGGCCAACGTGTCATTTTTCACTACCACGGGGCTGGCTGAGGATACCGAGCCGCAAACCTCCAACGCCCAATTGCTAAAAGAGCCGCCCTCGCCAAGTGTGTTTACAACTTCCAGTTCCAATGCCCAGTCGCCTTTTTTGTCTTGCCCGTTGAAGTCGGACAAAGAACCGACTGGTTTGTAAGTCAAATTGGCGGAGGGGCAGTTGGTCAGGATGTTGGCCGATTGGTCATTGAACCCAGCGTTCAGGCTGTTGCTGTTGCAGTTCGGTTCCGACATCAGCACGACGGGGGTGCTGCCGTTCGGGCTTTTTAACCTTACCACAATATGCCGTAGTGCCGAATGTGTTGCCACCACTTTTTTGACCCTCACGTCGGAGATAGCGCCAGCTTGGGGGAAATTTATCTTCGAGGTGATGAGCGGTAAACCAGTGCTTGGAATGGGAATGCTGTTCTGGTCGCCCGCACTGCTTATTTCTGTGCAAACTTGCGAAACCGTGCGGAAACTGAACGGGTCGCCGAAATCACCCATACCGCAAGTATTACTGGCACGTACCCGCCAGTAGTAAACTTGGTTGTCCTCCAAGGTAATACTTGGGGTAAACTGGGCCGAGGTCAACCCGGTGCCACTGTCCACGATGTTCGTAAACCCAGGGTCGGTAGCAATTTGAATATCGTAAGTCTGCGCATTCGGCAGTGCCGACCAACCAAAAACAGGCAAGGTTCCCTGCCCAGCAGCCCCATCGGTGGGGGCAGTGGCGGTGATTCCAGTTAGGTCAGTATCAACAATAATGATAGTCAAAATGCGGGTCTGGTCTGGCTGGCCGGGCGACGTTGCCACAATGTTGAACGTGATGTTGCCCGATGTGGCTGCTCCGCTCGTATTGACGGTCAAAGTGGAGGATTGACCTGCAGCCACTGGATTTGCACTGAAATTGGCAGTGACACCTGCTGGCAAACCATTCACCGTGTAGGTGACGTCGCCGTTATAGCCCATCAGTGCCTGTGTGGTGAGGGTTACGGTGAAATCATTGCAAGCCAAACCACCTTCGGCAGGGTTGGTTGTCAAAATATACCCCGGTTGCGTGGCCGCTGCGATGGTGAAATTCTGGTTGGAAATATCAAAGAAAATATTGTCCGCAGCTTCCACTTTGATGCGTGCGGTTGTGCTCGGCATGTTCGGCATCACCACGTAGGCCGAGCCGTCGTTGTCGCCTTGCGAAAGCAATAGCGTTGGATAGGTCAAGCCACCGTCTGTGCTCAGGTAGAGGTTAATTTTTTTGCAGTTGACCGGCGCAACATCCGTGTTTGCCACATCCCAAGTCACCTGTACGTATTCGCCCACACTGAAAGTCTCGCCACCGTTCGGGTAGGTTTCGACAAACGGCCCTGCGCTGGCAGCACAATTGAACTGAATTTCATCGTAATTAAATCCGCCGTTGTTCGGGTGGTTGTCACGCACCGTGAAGCGGAAAGTAAGTACCCGGTCATAAAATGGAAGAATCTCCTGAATGTCAGGTGTGCCGCTGATGATGGTCTGTATTTTAGGGAAAACACGGGTCGGTGTTGCATTAGGGGGGTAAGAACGGAACAACGGCGCCGTGCCTTCCGGCGAACCAAGGGTGCTCGGTGGTCCAAGGTCGTATTGCTCCCAGCAGTAGGTCAAGGTATTCGGGTCTTCGGTATCGGAGGCCGTTCCGGTGAGCGAAAACGGCGTTGACTTTGGGATATAAAAACCACCCTGCATCGGAATGTCAGCCTCCGGTGTCGTGTTTCCTCCGGGCACTACCTGCTTGCACTGATTGCCGCCGCCCGTGCGGGTGAAGGCCTGTATGCGCAACATGGAATTGTTGTGGAAATAGTCATCCGTGGTTGGCTGCAGGTGATTGACGGTGCAAACCCCGTTTCCATTGTAGCACATAATAGACGAACCACTGCCAGGTTCATAAGCCGTTTCCGGGGTCTCGTTTTCATTGTCGCACTTGTTGAAAGTGTGGGTCGCATTTAACTGGTGGCCCATTTCATGTCCTACTACGATATAAAACAATGCCCCGGTGTACGGCCCAAATTTGCAGGAAGCTGCCCGGGCTTTGGGGTATTGGGCCAGTATCTCACTGTTGCAGACGCCTCCCAATTGTGCCAGACCGCCGCCTTGCGTACCGAAAACATGGCCCATGTCGTATCCATTCACCGTAAATGCAGCATTCAAAATCGCTGGGTTTTGGCCAATCATCGACTCCGTGTTCCCGTTCGTGTAGGGGTCAGGGTTGGAAAAATAAAACAGGGTGTCATTGTTGGCAACGAGCAAGAGCCGAACGGCAGCGTCCCGCTCGAAAACACTGTTCACATTGTTCACAACGTTGACAACCGCAGCCATTACGGAAGAAACAGTGCCGCCTTCGCTCGATGAATACTCAGCAGTGGTGGCCACTGCCAGGCGGTAGGTGTAACGGTCAACTGGCACGACCGCACGGTCGTTTGCTGGCGCAAAATCTTCGGTGAACGACTCGATTTCGGCCTGGGTATGCTCCACTTCGCAGTGGAACTGCTGTGCTTCTTCGGTGTTGAAATCCACGTTTTTCAACCAAAAGCTTAGATACACTTGCCCTTCAGGTGCGTTCGGCACAATGAGCACGGTGCCGCCTCCCGTGGAGTGCATGATGGCGTTGAAACCTTGTGGTGAAATATCGAGGCGAATGCTGGTTTCTGGATGCGATACAGCCTTGCCAGCATAAGTTTTTATCATCGGGAACTTCTCCGCCAATGCTGGCTCCATGATGGGCGATTCCCAAATGGCGAATGCTGCCATTGTGCCATCGGGCATCGGCAGCACCAGTTCCAGAGGGCTGTTTTGTGCCGCAGCGGTCAACTCCATCGGCGCTTGGCGAAGGTGGTTTCGCATGGCATTGAGGTTGAGGGATAGCGCCCTCCACTCCAGTGGCATAAACGCTGGTTTGGCAAAGTCGGAGCTGTGGTTTTCGCTCCAGTACCCTGCCGAAGACTGCGCAAAAAGCGTCAGCACGGTGAGCAGAGCGGTGCAAGTAGTCAAGAATTTTTTCATGCTAAAATGGATGTTTTATTGGAAGATGGCGGCAACCATTACTTTGACAAGCAGGCTAGGGTTGCCTGCGGCAAAGCTAATGAACCGCTGTCGCAAATGATAGCCGGGAAGGAACTTAGGTTGCTTGGGTGACAAAATCGGTTGGATGAAGGTCATACAGCTTACCAACTCAGTGCTTTTTCACCCCCGCCCAGGTCGCCTCCCCCGCAGGGATTTCAACGTCAAGGGTATTTTCGACAGGTGGGATTGGACAATTATAGCCATCAGAGTAATGGCACCATGGATTGTAGCATTTGTTGAAATCCAAGACTGGCGCTTCGGCTTCTACCGCAGCGATGGTAAGGTCGATGTAGCGGCCACCGCCGTAGGTCGCATCCCCGTTGCTCTCATCCCGGAACGGGAGGAACAGGTGCTGGGCATAAATGGGCATATTGCGGAGCGTAAGGTTCTGATAAACAGCAAGTTTTAGCATCCGGCCTTCCAGTTCAAAGGTCAAAAAACCATACTTGACGAATGATTTGGTGATGCCGCTGGAAGTGGGCACATCGAACGGCTCCTCCTTCGGTGTACGATGAAATACACAAACGACTCGGTATGCCTCATTCGCCTCAAAAAAGCGGAGATTGGGCAGGTCGGCGGAGTCCAGCGGCGAACGTTCGCTTTTCAAAAAATCTGCTTTGTATGCTTCCCGGTGCTTCGCAATTTGCGCAGCAAAGTCAGCGGCTTCCTGTTGGCCGAAGGCCGAAACAAAAAAGAATCCAAGCAGAAAAAGAATCAATCGAAATTTCATAATCCACTGTTTTTCATGGCCAAGGTGCCATGCTCAATTCTCAATTAAACCCAATGTCATCGTCGTCGTCGTCGTCGTCATCATTCAGCATGTCCGCCAAGGAGTCGTTGAAAGTCAGGGTGGCCTCCACGAAGTTTTTGTTGATGACGTTCATCTCGGCGAGGCCGTGCAGCACCAGTTCCATGAAGGTGTAGAGTTGGGCTTTGGGGAGGTCTTGCCCTTCTACAAATCGCTTCAGTCCTGCCACCTTATCCAGTTCGGTGCGGAAGTCTTTTTCGGAGGAGTCATTGAGGATATTGACGGCATTACCACCTGAAAACCAAGCTTTTATGATGCCATACGGGTCACTTTCACGCCCCTTCCGAAGTTTGTCGGGATTGGGAAAATACTTTAAAAACAGGTCTTCGATGGAGTCGCCGATCAACTCCAAGGCCACCGCATAAGGCCCTTCCTGCTCGCCTTCGTACACAAGTTCCACCTTGCCGGTGATGGCCGGAATCACGCCCCAAAAATCGGTGATTCGGGCGGTTGCCAACTTTTCCCCATTTATCAACATGCGCCGCTCGGCGGTGCTCACCAGGTTCTCGTAACCACTGATGCTGAGTCGGGCAGAGACGCCACTTTTTTCGTCCACCAACTCGCTCTCACGGGCGGTAAAGCTGATTTGCTCCAACAAAACCTGCAATGCCAGCGGCACATTTACCGATTTGAGCTGCTCCGGTGCCAGTCGTGCCTCCTGCTGGGTGATTCGCTGCGCCACCTCGATGGTACGCGGATAGTGCGTCAAAATCTGGCTTTCGATACGGTCTTTCAGTGGGGTAATGATGCTGCCCCGGTTGGTGTAGTCCTCCGGGTTGGCGGTAAAAACAAACTGGATTTCGAGCGGCAGGCGCAGCTTGAAACCACGGATTTGCATGTCGCCCTCCTGCAAAATATTGAAAAGCGCCACCTGAATCCTTGCTTGCAAGTCGGGCAATTCGTTGATGACGAAAATACTGCGGTGCGAACGGGGAATGAGGCCAAAATGGATCACCCGCTCATCGGAGTACGGCAACTTGAGCGTGGCCGCCTTGATGGGGTCCACGTCGCCCACGAGGTCGGCGATGCTCACGTCGGGGGTGGCCAGTTTTTCCACGTAGCGGTCGTTGCGATGCACCCACTCAATGGGGGTCTCGTCCCCTTTTTCAGCAATCAAGTCAAAAGCAAAGCGGGAGATGGGCGCCAGTGGGTCGTCGTTCAGCTCACTACCGTCAATGGTTGGCATCCACTCATCGAGAAGTTGCACGAGCATCCGGGCGAGGCGGGTCTTCGCCTGGCCCCGAAGGCCGAGCAGTACGATGTTGTGGCGACTGAGCACCGCCCGCTCAACATCGGGCAGCACGGTATCATCGAAACCATAAATGCCCTCGAATACGGTTTGCTTCTTCTTCAGTTTTTGAATGAGGTTCTGGCGAAGCTCGTCCTTGACGGAGCGTGGACGGTAGCCGGAGGCTTTGAGTTCGCCCAGTGTTTTTGCTTTGGTCATAAAAATAATTGTAACACGGACAGTTAATCCGTCCTTTAAGCTTTGAATTGGGTGTTAGTTTGATGGTGCAAAAGCACGGTCTAGCAGACCCTGTTACTTTCGGTATCGTACTGCCTAGCGGCAAAATTGCAGACTTTGGGGGAAACAAGGGGAAGGGGAGAATGTTTTGTTTGAAAATAAAACCCTATTTTTGAATAAAAAATTGACTATGTCCACTGCAACTGCCGAAGCGCCGAAGAAAAAGAAGAAGGTAGCAACCAAGGTACCGGAATACCTGATTTACGAAGTGGTGAAGGGCAAGCCCATCTACTACAAGGGCTACAAAGATGTTTTGAACGGCTCAAAAACCTTTGAAGAAATTACTATGGAAAGCATACTGCAATCTTGGCTCAAAGCTCAGATCACCATATTTATTGGTAGCCTCCTTAAAATGACCAACTACCACCTTACCGTTGGCGAAATGGGCATCAACCTCTCCCGGCAAGACAAACGGGGCGCTGATATTTCCATTTTCCGAAAAGAGAACTTCAAACTGATTGACAAATTTTCCGACCTGCCGCCCGAAATCATCATTGAAATTGACGTGCGTGCGGAGGTGGAAGACCGCCACGAAATGGACTATGTAGCCGAAAAAACGGACGATTACCACAAGTTTGGCGTGAAACGCATCATCTGGATTTTTACGAAGGCCAAAAAAGTCATCACGGCCAACGCTGGCCAACCTTGGCTCATGCAGGACTGGTCGGTGGACATCGAAATCATGGAAGGTATCAAGTTCAATGTGGCTGATATGGTGAAGAATTTTTGAGAAAAACCATTTTAAAAAAATCCCCGCACAACGAAGTCGTCGTGCGGGGATTTTTTTTTTAAAACGACAATGATTGGGCTGAAAACAGGGGTATGTAAAAATAAATTTTGCACACCCCTACCTTTTCCCTTTCTTTCGGCCAAAATTGGAATACATGCAAAACGAACTTTAAACAAACGACTACCTCGTCTTTCTTAACGACTCCATTGTCATGCCGTACAGGCGGTTTTGAAGGAGACTGAGAAAGAGATGAGCGAAGGATTCATTAACCAACCAACTTTAAAATTATGGATTTCGGCACCTTAGATTATGTAGTGTTTATCGGTTACGCCGCCTTGATAATGTTCATAGGCCTTTGGGTTTCAAGAAAGGGCGAAAAAACGGCGGAGGGTTATTTCCTTGCCAGCAAATCCCTGCCTTGGTGGGCAATTGGCTCATCGCTCATCGCTGCCAATATCTCTGCGGAGCAGTTCATTGGCATGTCAGGCTCCGGTTTTGCCATCGGCTTGGCCATTGCCTCCTACGAATGGATGGCGGCGCTGTCGCTGCTCATAGTCGGCAAGTTCTTTCTGCCAATTTTCATCAAACAACAGTTGTACACCATTCCAGAGTTTGTCGAGAAGCGGTACAGTACCAACCTGAAAACCATCCTCGCCATATTCTGGATTTGCCTTTTCGTCTTCGTCAACCTCACTTCCGTGTTGTACTTAGGGGCCAAGGCGCTCGACACCATCCTCGGCTCCGGTGATGGCTCGACCATGATGTATTTCGTGGTCGGCCTGGCGCTGTTTGCCGCTGCCTATTCACTCTGGGGAGGGCTTTCTGCCGTGGCTTGGACGGACGTAGTGCAGGTCATACTGCTGGTAATAGGGGGCTTGGTAACTACCTTCATCGCAATAACGCACATTTCACCCGATGGTGGCATCATATCGGGCTTTCAGACTTTGTATGAAAAAGTGCCGGAAAAGTTTTCCATGATATTGGAGCAGGGCGAAATCATCACGCCCAACGGCAAAGATGCTTGGTGGGATTTGCCCGGCTTGGCCGTCTTGCTTGGTGGCATGTGGGTGGCCAACCTGTACTACTGGGGCTTCAACCAGTACATCATCCAGCGCACCTTGGCTGCCAAGAGCCTGAGAGAAGCGCAGAAAGGCATTGCTTTTGCCGCTTTTCTGAAATTGTTGATGCCATTGATTGTGGTGGTACCAGGCATTATAGCTTACGTGCTTAACTCAGGCCCCGACGGCCTCGTTACGGCCCAATCCGTTGACCCGGCCTTCCTTAGTAACGGTGCGATTATCAACGACAGCGCAGCGCCTTGGCTCATACACAAGTTCGTACCAACCGGTTTGAAGGGCTTGGTACTTGCTGCACTTGCCGCCGCCATCGTTTCTTCCTTGGCCTCCATGCTGAACTCTACGGCCACCATATTCACGATGGATATTTATAAACCCTATTTCGGCAAAAATGCTGAGGGTGGCAAACTCGTGAATGTAGGCCGCATCACGGCCGTTGTTGCATTGGTAATTTCCATCATCTTGGCACCTCAGTTGGGCAACCTAGGTCAGGTGTTCCAGTACATCCAAGAATATACGGGCATCGTCAGCCCTGGCATCTTGGCGGTATTCATGCTCGGCCTGTTTTGGAAAAAAACCACCAACAACGCTGCTATTTGGGGCGTGCTGCTGTCCATTCCCATTGCTATGTACTTCAAGGTGGCACCCAATGAATGGTCGGACAGCTCCTTTTTTGTCCATATACCGTTCCTCCAGCAGATGATGTGGACTTGGGTTGCCTCCTCGCTCATCATGGTCGCTATCAGCTACATAGAGGGCAAAGGCGCTGACCATGAAAAAGGGATACCGCTCACAAGGCAGTTTTTTGCCACATCGCCAGCTTTCAATATCAGTGCCTTCATTGTATGCTTGATATTGGTCTTTTTGTATGCCATGTTCTGGTAATCATCAGTGCATATTGAAAGACGACTGCCGGCTATTTCCTTTCCGAAGGAGCACTAACCTAATGGGCTATCGGCGCCTCGCTGGTTGTGATGGGGATTCTGGCAGGGCTTTACATTGTTTTCTGGTAAAAAATAGATTTGATGTTTTTCAAAATGCCCTTGTGATTTGCGTCGCAAGGGCATTTTTTTATTCACCACAAAGAAATGAACTGCCAATAAAACCGCACTGGCATTGCATTGATTCAGCCAACCCATACTTCCTGCCCCACCTTCAATTGCCGCAAGCCCGACACATCCAAACAAAAACAACTGTTAACCCAACGGTGATTGCGCAGAATCCGTATTTTGAGGCGTTGAGCTAAAGGTTTTTCAACCTGAAAGTCAAACCTGTCTGCTTACAAAAACTTAAAACCACTACCCATGCGAACCACACTAACTTTCCTCGCCTCGGCTTTCCTGTTGTCATTTTGCGGCTTGCCGCTATGCTCTCAAAACGTGACCATCACCTACGTGAACCCGCCCGACATGGCAGTCTGCGACACGGCGTTGTTCGAAGTGACGGTAGCCAATTCACTCGCCACGCCCCTGCAAGCAGTGGAATTGACAGCGGTGATGCCCGCCGGACTGGCTTATCTACCCGGCAGCATCACCAATGCCACCGAGGCCAATATCGGCAACCCCAGCGCTCCCAAGTTCAGCCTACCGGAGGTGCTCAGCGGCGACTCGCACACCATTTTCTTTCGGGCGAAAACGCAGTGCAGCCTCATCGGGCCTATCAATGCGGGCGACCTTTTCACCAACACCTACAACCTAGCTTACACGGGTGGCACCAAATCCGTGACGACCATGCCATACGTCCTCGAAACGGCGCTGCTGCAGGCCATCGGACTGAATGCCGCCAACATGTCCGGCACCTCCGGCGACGTGATTGTGCGGACTTGGACGCTGACCAACACCCGCCTCGGCGCTCTCAGCAAAATCAAATTCCGGGATGCCCACGGGTCGGGTATCAGCGTCTCTTCGGCTCAGGGCACGACGGTCACCAACACATCGGTTTTGTTCGAATTGGAGCTTGGGCCAGCCGACTTCCAGGCCATCGGTGACGGCGACGGGCTGTTTGAACTGAACGAACAAATCGTGATCACCGAGTCCATTCTCATCACGAGTTGTGGCACACCGAACTCCGCCGTCAGCAACCTCACAGCGGAATGGGGCTGCCACGGCGAGGTTTGTCAGGCGGTATCGGCCACGGCCACCGTCGTCATCATGCCACCGACAAACAACCCGAACGTCACCGCCAGCTTCGTCGCCAATTACCCAAGTGACTACTGCGCCTTGGCAGGCAACCAACAAACCCTCCAACTCACCAACACAGGCAATCTCCCAGCGACCAATGTTTGGGTACACCTCGACCATTTTGGGAACAATATAATGGGCCTCGATCCCGCCACGATAAGCGTTACGGTAGGCGGAGTGACCGTGGCAATTATGCCAACTTGGTCCGGCCAAGTACAGTTTTCTGGCTGCGCAAATACTGGCACCATCTTCGACGCCGCCGAATTTATCATTCCCACCATTTTGCCGGGGCAGGTAGCCATTGTACAGTGGGAATCCTACCTCTGCGCAGTGGAATGTGGTGACGAGATTGCTGTTTGGCGCTACGAATTCCAGTACGCCAAAACCTGCCCAGAGGACCTATCGGGGCAAGGCAGCGGCAGCAGTTCCGGCGGTGGCCCGGCCGTGCCAGTGGACCAGTCTGTCACCTATTACATCGGCCAATTCCTCGAAGATGGCGGCATTTATGAACTGACCTACAGCCTGCAATCCCCGCTGTTGGTGGATTCCGTCGGCGTGTTGCGCATCACCTTCGACCTGCCTTGCGGCATCACTTGGGCCAACAACAGCGGCTTCGAACTGGCTGGGCAATCACCTGACAGCGTGGACATAACGACCACCCCTACGGGTGGTGGTGAAGTGATATTGTACTTCACCATGCCGCTTGGCGTGGACACCGTGTCGTCCAGTTTTTTTATCGGGTATAAATGTGCCGAGGAATGCACCGGGCCGCTTCCACCCTGCATTACGGAGTTCGTCACAAGCTGTCCAGTTCTGCCCGAAGCTGGTAAAATCGGAGAGGCGAACGTAAACGTCAACACGACCCTGTTGCTTCAGGAATCGCAGTGCGGCCCACAGGATTGCGAGGATTTTGACCTGCTCTGGTTTTGCGAAGCAAGCACCAACGAAATTTGTTATGATACCATTCTGGGCTATTTCGTCCCGGTGTTGGATTTTCATCGAGAAAACGTCGGTACGCCCGACAACAACAACGACCGTTTTGAGGATGCCACCGGCAATTTGAACGAAAACCTCATCCGGCGTGACCGGGTGCTGGCGGGCGACACCGTGCATACCCATGTGGATGCGGCGATGGTGATTGACGTTCCGGGCGCTTCCATTCCCAATGCCGCTGTAGTCGTGAACTTCGAGGCGCACACGATGGACTTCGGCTGGGACGGCGGCGACACGCTTCACGTCATGAACGACTTCGAGCTGCTAATGAACGGCATCGGCTTCCAAAACCTCGGCGGTGAGGTTCATATCGTGGATGTTTCCACTGGGCAAAGTTTCGATTGCCCGTTGCCGCCGCCCATTTCTTTTGACACACTGGAAGGTGAAATCGCCGTGGTGAATACCCGCCCGTTGGACGTAATCGACAAATGGACCTACCTGCAATACCAGTACGATATCACACCTGCTTTGCTGGCGCAACAGGGCTGTCCCATTCCCGCCAATTTCGAGTTTGCGCAAGGCGACAGTGTGGTGATGGATGTTTACCACAAAACCCGCTTCAACATTGGGCCATACGTGGCCAACCTACGCACAGTTTCAGGGGTGTTCGCTTGGAACCCACCGGGGCCGCACCAAGTGGAGCCGTTCATCTGTTACGGCAATTTTAAGCGGTGGCAGTATTCCGGTTACCGCTACACCATTGGGTCGGGGCAATACAACATGCCGCCGTGCGAGACTTCCAGCCTGCCGGGCGGCACGTATTTTACTTTCAGAATTGGCAAGGACAACTTCTTCCCCTTCGAGTTCCGCAGCTTTGCGCACTTGGCCGAGTGGCGCTACAACGTGCCGCCGCAAGGCACACTTCTGAGCGCAGTGATGAAAAAACTCGAAATCCAGAGCGGCATCATCGCCGCTTCGAACGTGCCGATAACGTGGACGCAGTCGGGAAATATTTACGAATTTGACGTGGCCAACCTCCAGAACCCGCTGGTGGACGAGGGCTTTTTGATGGAATTCGGTCACGAGTGGGAGCTTTCTTGCACGGAGGAACACCCACTTTTGGTGGACATCAACGCCGTGATTGATTTTGCACCCAGCATTCCTGTTCAGTCCAACCCGCTCATCCTGAATGTACATGCATTGGGAATGCTGAACCCCATCAGGCCAAACCTGGCGCTGAACCCAGTAAATACTGATTTCTCCGGCTTCAGCAACACAGCCGTCTGGGATTTTTTGCTGACAAACAACTCCGCCGACAACGTGCCCGCCAGCAACAGTTGGATGACCATCACCTCCATGACCGGCCTGCTCTCCGACTTCGTGCTCGTGAACACAACGACCGGGGCGACCATCACGCCCAACAATGGCATTTACCAACTCGGCAACCTGCCGCAGGGCTGGCAGAATGATTTTCAGTTGCAAGCCACCATCGGAAACTGCCAAGCGGACGAAGTGCTGCTGACCTACGGCTGGAGCTGCGAACCATTTACCGTCAACAACCCGGACACCTGCACCAACTACCAGGCACTGCTCACGGTACACCCCATCATCGGCGAGTTGGAGATGGAAATCACCAGCCCCTCCCCTACCGAATTTGAGCTTTGCGACACCATCCCATACCACGAAGTGGAGGTCTTTAACGCACAAATCGGCACGGTGACCGATGTCGTGCTGCGGGCGCAAATGCCAGCCGGGATGTTCATCATGGCTGGTTCTTGCCAAATCGCCTACCCCACCGGTACTGCCTGGCTGCCCATCCCCGACCCCGTTGACCTCGGCAACGGTGGGATGGAATGGAACCTCTCGGCACTGAACGCCCAGCTTGGCAGCACGGGCCTCACGGGTTTTGACCAGCCGCCAACCCACTCCGTGAGCGTGCGGTTCAGGTCTGGTTCGGAGTGCGGATTTGTTTCGCCTTCGCAAATTATTTTCAACACCGAAGCACTCCAAGGATGCGGCATGGCCACGAACGAACTGAGCAAACCGGGTGCGCCGCTGTTCATCGAGGGCGTGACGCCGCTTTACCAAACCAACATCAACATCGGTGCCACGGCGCCACCGGTCGTGTCGTGCGGGTCGAGCATCTTGGTGGAAGTGACGATGGAGGCGGATGCCACCATTGCGCCCACGGACAGCGTTTTCGTGATTTTGCCGCCAGGATTGGCCTACATTCCGGGCAGTTATGTGCCGGGCAGCAATGCAGTGGCGAACGGGCCGCTCATTGATTTTTCCAACGGAGAATTCCGCCTGAAATGGCAGTTGCAGCCGGGTTTGCCGCCATTTACCTCCATCAATTTCAGCCTCCAACTCTCCGTGCTGCCGGGTGGTGGCTGCGACAGTTTGGCGCTGGAAATTGCGACCTTCCAATTGCAGACGGCTGTTTGCTCAGTCACTGGCGAAGCGTGTGAGGTGCTGGCGCAAACGGGGAGTGAAACCCTGCCAATCGGCATCGTTTTGCCAGCACTGGCCCTCAGCGACCTGCAAGTGACGCAGTCCAACGGCCTCACGGAGTACTCGGTTTTGCTCGAAAACAATGGCGGCAACGCCACCGACCCCATCATCGTGAACCTCTATTTTGACGCCGATGGTAGCGGCACGTTTACCCCCGGCGACCAGTTGCTTGATACCCAAAACTGGCCGGGCGGCCTGCCTTCGGGTGCAACGCAAGCGCTCATCGGTAGCTTGAATTTGGCTTATGACCAGCTTTGTCAGCTCATCGCTGTGGTGAACGCCGATGACAATTGCACTTGCTCGGAGGATGTGGAGTCGGCGATTGGGAACATTGTGAATGTGATGCCGCCGCAGACGGTTTGCGGTAGCACTGAGGTTGAAATTGGAATCCCCAACCAGCCGGGTCATACCTATCAGTGGCAACCCGCCGATCTGCTGGAGTGTCCTACTTGCCCCACAACTAACTTTCAGGCAAACGAGTTGAATGCGCCGGTGGAAGGGGTAGAGGTGACGTTGACCTTGCTCGATGACAACGGCATGGGCTGCACCATTTCCAATAGTTTCACAATGAATGTGGGCGGCCAGTCAATCTCCGCTTGGGGGACTATTTTTATTTGTGAGGGAGGCACGTTTAACTATGGGCCGCCGCCGCCGGGTGGCTCTCAGAGTTGGTCTTCGAACCACATTTTTCAAAATGACGAGATGAATTACGTGCTGACATTTTTTGAACCAGGCGGGTATTATCAATCAATTATTGACTCATTCGGGTGCGCTACTGGCTTTGAATTAGGTGTTACTTTTTCTGACGCTTTTTCAATTGATACCCTCGGACTTTGCAATGGCGACTCTGTCGTGATTGACGGAATTCCATATTTCGATGCTGTATCAGTTTGCGACACAACCTTTTCCCCGGCAGGTTGCGAAATTATTCACTGCATTTACTACCAAGCCAGCGACGGCTTCGATATCGACTTTCCACTTGATACGGTCTGCACTTTTGACGGCATCCCCGTGGTCATCAACACAGCACCGGGGGGATTTGCGGGGTACCTGTGGACGGGCAGCGACCTGAGTTGCAACGACTGCCCACAGCCCACCGCACCCGGTGTCACGCAGAACTACGCCGTCACCATCACGGACAGTGACGGCTGCTCGGTGAGCGGCGATGTGACGGTGTTGGTGCTCCTCGGATGTGCCGTCGGCGGCATGGAAATGCCCAACGCATTCAGCCCGAACGAAGATGGGAAGAACGACTTCTTCCGACCCGCCTTCGCTTCCGGCGTGGAGAAAATCGTCGAGACGGCGAGCATGCGCATCTTCGACCGATGGGGCAACCTCGTCTTCGAGGGGGATGGCCCGGACGTGAAATGGGACGGCAAAATCAACGGGAAACCTGCGGCATCGGACGTTTATATTTTCCTACTTGAGATGACCTGCTCCGACGACGAGGTGGTGGTGCGGGGTGACGTGACCTTGCTGCGGTGATGTATCTTTGCGATTGCCGGCGGCAAAAATTCACCGCTGGCAATCGCATTCATTTTTACCACAACCGCCCAGTCATGAAAAAATTACTCCTGCTTCTCCTCCTTTGCTCCGCAATTGCCTGCAACAATCACACGCTGCCACAGTCGGAAAAGGCAACAAGTTGCCGCCAACTGGTCGTCGTTCGCAGCCCTACCGATACCAGCACACAGGCCAATCTCCAGCGTTTTGAAAAAAATGGAAAAAAATGGAAGCGGGTGGGTAAGCGGGTGGACGTGACGCTTGGCCGCTCCGGTCTCGCCTGGGGAAAGGGTGAACATGCGTACCAGCCTGGTCAGCAAAAACGGGAAGGTGACGGCAAATCTCCCAGTGGGGTTTATACTTTCGGTGAAATATTCGGCTATGCGCCAGCCTCGGAGGCTAGCTTCAGAATGCCCTACGTCCAAGCCGACGAGGCGCTGGAATGCGTGGACGACAGTGGCTCCAAGTTTTACAATCAATTGGTTGACAACAAGTTAGTGCAGATAGATTGGACGAGCAGCGAGTTCATGCACCGCCCCGACCATCAATACAAATGGGGCATCATGGTCAACCACAACACACCTTCCCTGGCACAGGGAGGCTCTTGCATTTTTCTACACATCTGGTACGAACCGGGCGCTGCCACTTCTGGTTGTACGGCTATGACGGAGGCCAATTTGCTCACCCTGCTCCACTGGCTTGACCCTGCAAAGTCGCCGCTACTTTTACAGGTAACGGAGGCGGAATATCCGGTTTTTCGGAAGGATTTTGGATTACCGGAGTGATAACCTCACCCCTGCCCCTCTACTGTGAGGAGAAGGGTTAAAAGGACAAGACGAAATGTGAAAAGCCCCACCAGCTAACTGGCAGGGCTTTACTATTTCACTGTTTATCAACCTGTTGCGAAGCAAATCAATTCACATGGAACTCCACGGATTCTGAAACTTCTGCCACGCCATCGTCATGTCCCCAAACCTTGGCTTCCAGCACCCAGTGACCCGCTGTGGTCAACTCAAATGTGTCTTCGAAAAGATAGGATTTATCCGCATGAACATGAGCCTCGGTTGGCTTATTGTAGATTTCAACGCCTGAGTCTTTTTCGTAAATCCGCACGTTGATATGGTGCACTGTGCCCTCGTTGTGATCTTCAAAATTGACTTTGATATTAAGCGTTTCACCAACCGTTTTGGCGGCTGTGTCAGGTGAATCGATATGAACATGGTACGCTGGTTCAGTGGTAGCATTGTCATCGTCTTTGCAAGCGTTGAAGGCTAAAATGGAAACCAAAAGGCTAAGGAAAAGAAAATTTTTCATGATAATTTTTAAGTTAATGATGATGGCCCGATTGCAGCTTGGAGAGGTGTCGCCAGCACAATCAAGCCTGTTTTTGTTTAGAAAAAATAAGTGAACTCAAGCGAGTATCGCTGTTTTGCAACGATGGCCCGCTGTGAATAATTTTGTTGGAATGGCCGGGAAGTCAATGCGCCAACCTGGAAATTTCCGAATCCGGCATTAAGCCCTATCAGCCCAAACCAGCCGTGACCACCGGAGCCTTCGGCAAAATTGCCACTGGGCAGGTGGTTCTTGCCAAATACTTCCACCGAGGCCCCAGCAAATGGCGTCAGTTTTATTTCTTCGCTGAGCGCAATTTCCCGGAACACGGTCAGGGCACTTGTCAATTGGTGGCCGAAATGATAATCGTCCCGGCTCTTGCCGTTCAACTGGGTACTGGCGGTGTGCGCCACCCCCATTTTTTTATGAAAAAAAACGAGGTTGGATTGGAGCAAGTAGCCGAGGTTGCCCATGCCTAGGTTCAGGTTGCCAGGCAGGTCACGGTAGTAAATGCCTTGGTCGTACTTGCCCGTGGGCAGCTTTATCCCGGCCCCCAACTCCCAATAAATCAATGAGTTATCCGACATTGCCTTGTTGTCGAGCAAGGTGTAGCTGCCGGTGATGCGGGTGTCTGCAAGGCCATGAAGCAGCTCGTCGTCACTGGATTGCTGGCGCAGGTTCCAGCGGTAGGGTTGCTGAAGGCTCACCCTGATTCGTGGGCTGACCTGGTAGCGACCCGATACTTCTGCCACGTAAAATTGGTCTTGGTAGCCATCCTCGCTTGTTGTGCTCGTCTCGAATGGAACGGCCATGAGTCGCAGTCCGACGCTGTTGTTGCGGAGGCTGGTGAGCAGGCCCGTGCTACCGCAGGAGGAAAGTCCCCCGGCATTGCAGCACGATTGTCCAAACATAGGGACAAACGGCAACGAAACGAGCAACAGCATCCAAAAATGCTTTGCCATGTTCGTTTGAATTTAATTCAAGAATGGGTTGAAATCAGGCAGTGGAAACGCAGTATTGCGCAGCAGTATTTGACCTAAATCCAATAGCGGATAGGTCAAATCGCATGACGAAACTGTTTTCTTCCATCAAACAAAAGGCTGATTATCAGGCGGTTGGAACAAGGATTTACCAAAAAGGCGGGACATGAAATGATTGCAGCCAACGGGCGTTGGCTGGCTTTCCCCTTCGGTAAAAATTGCGGCAGCAAACAAATCTTGCTGGCAGAAGAAGTTGATTTTAACGGCATCCTCCAATTGTGAAGTTGGAGTCGGTTGACCTTGGTGGTCGTTATTTGCAGACAACTGCTTTTGGAGGTGGCATTTGCCGTGGCATTGTATTTCTGGTTTCGCCTTGTTCACACAGTACAGCCGCTCGATTTCAGCTTGGTTCAGCTTGAATTTGGCGACCAACACCGCATTGCTCATGGAACTGAGCAGGATGACGGTGGCGGTGAATATGGCGATGGCTTTTCTCACGGCGGCAAATGTAAGACGTAAGAAATTATATTCCGTTGATTTTTATCACAGACAACTTTCAGCAGACAGAAATCAGCGCTCACTCACCAGCGTTCGCAAAGTCAAATAACCTACCCCAAGCACCCCGCCCATTACGAAGGCAAGGCCAAGCGTTCCAAGGTTAGCCATGGGGTGAATCAGCACGCCGACCACATCCCAGAATAGTTGGTAAGGGGCTTGCAGCAAGTCCCAAGTGTTCCAGCGTTGGTAGCGCCCGATGTAAACCCCGAATGCGCACAGTACAATCACCGCAGAAATGATGAGGGCACCTCGGCGTTTCCCAAGGTTTTTTTCCAAATAAGTCTGTACATCGAGGAGGGAAAGAAAACCGAGCAACAGCCCCGTCCAAGCGAAGGAAAAGAGCATCATCATATCATACCAAAGTGGGATGCCCGTGCGGTAGTGCACGTGCATCAGGTCGGTGACGATATACGGGGCATTGGGCAGAAAAACCAGCCAAACTGTCAACAACGGAACGGCCAGCCATCGTTTTGGGAGCTTGGGCAGCAGCAGCGACAACAGGTAAGGCACCCACGCCAAAAACAAGTTCCAAACGAGGAATAGGAAGGTGGTGCTGCGTGTTGTGGCCAGGTCGTAGAACTCGTTGATTTGCCCAAAATCAAACCCCGTGTGGAGTAGTCGGTAGCCGACCAGTGCAAAATTGAGCGAGGTGCTGAGACAGAGCAGCAGGAAAATTCGGTAGTGTTTTTCGGTGGAAAAAAATGATTTTAACATGAGGGATAAATTGAAGTTAGTAATCAAAAAGTGAAGGCTAAAAAGTGGGAGGTTTTGGCTTAGTACATTGATTGTCAATGTTTTCCGCCTTCGCCTCCCGCTGCTAAAGCCTGATTGTTGTCTTGTAAAACGGACTGTTAATTCGTGCTTTTTACGTAACACGGACTGCCAGTCCGTGATTTTCTGTTTCCCAATTTTCGGAACGCCAAACTGCAAACGCACGGACCGGCAGTCCGTGTTACTGGAACGCAAAAGCACGGACTAACAGTCCGTGTTACCGGCTGCCCAGGTTGTACCAGTCCACCTTGCGGGAGCTGAACATCACCGCAGCCAATGCCACGAAAACGCCGATGCTGCCTGCCAGCAAAGCAAAATCTTCTAGCTGGAGCAGCACGAAAATGAAGCCGTAAATGGCCATCAACATGCCGAGCAGTTGGAAGACCAGCCGCTTGATGCCCAGCATCGAAAAACTGTACCCGCAAATGAGGCCAATGGTCGCTACGGACGAAACCAGGTACGCCACGTTGAATCCCAGATGTTCGGAAAGCGAGAGCAGCAGCAGGTAAAAAACCGTGAGTGCCAAGCCCACCAACAGGTACTGGAAGGGATGGATGAACAGTTTGCGCAGCACCTCGAAGAAGAAATAGAGCATAAACGTGAGGCCGATAACGAGGATGGCGTATTTCGCCGAACGAGTGTTTTTCAGGTATTCGTCCACGGGTTTGATGAGCCGCACGGCCAAGTTTGATTCCACAAATTTGATGGTATCGTCCTTCCACTGCTGCGGGTAGGGCCGGTTGAGGTCGAGCACCTGCCATTGGGCGGAGAAGCCCGTTTTCGAAATCTCCCGCTGGTCGGGCAAAAAGGCACCCTCGAAGCTCGGCGAGTTCCAGTCGGAGCGCAGGTTGACGGTGGTGGACTTTCCCACAGGCTCGAAGCTGAGGCGTTCGCTGCCATTGAGTTTGATGGGAATGCTGAAATTGTAGCTTTTGCCGTCCGAAGCCAAGCTGATGGATGCACTGACGCCCGTGGCCAGCAGCCCGGTCATTTGGGTACCTGGCTCCATCCGTTGCTGCTCGCCCAACCAGTCCACCTGCACGGCTTCCTTGATGCCGGTCATGCCTTGGATGCCTACGGCAAGGCGGGCCTCGTTCCAATGCACGTCTTCCGAATTGATGTTAAGTGCCTGAAAATCAGGTTGTTGGAACTCACCGGACAGCACGATGCCCGCTTGGTACAGCACCACGTCGAAGATGCTGCGCTTGCGGATTTGGTGCTTCAAATCGCCGTCCACTTTCAGGTTTTGGGGCAAAAAATAGGCGACGTGCCGCTCCTCAGACCGCTTGCCGTCGCTGAACGTCGTCCATGAAGTGTAGGGAACGGCAAGCACAGGCCCCTGGATTGCCTGGCTGCCGCCCCACGAAAGACTAACTTCATTTTTTACCTCCTGCTGGCGCTGTTGGCGCTCCCGGATTTGGTCTTGTATCAAGGCATTTGGGATGAGCAGTATCAGCACCAGAAAGCCGATGGAAAGCAACTTGATGGCCAGCGAATCTTTGAGCCACTGGCTGAAGCGGTAGAAACTGCCTCCGTTGTTGGGTTGGTTGGATTCAGATGAATTCATGTCAGTTAAGTTTGATGATTCTAAAATTGGTGGATTGTATTCAGCGGAAATTATTGGGATTCCGCTTCTTTCGTCATTGGTTGGGGTGGGCATTTCTGGTTCATTTCCCACTTCTTCAAAACCTTCGGTTTGATTGTAAAATAGCCCAAGCATTGAGAAAATAAATGGAATAAATATGAGCAATAGCCCCCAACTAGATTCGATAGAACTTTCAAAGAATGAAATTAGGAACCATATCATATACAGTAGGAAAGCCAAGTAATGAAATGCTGTCAACAGCCACATTTTAAATGCCTTGCCTTGGTCATAAGAGCTTTTATTCCAAAAACTTACAAATAAATAACTTTGGGTATAAGAGAAAATAATGCAAATGAATCCAACTATAATCAATACCAATTCTTCCCCACTTTCATGTGGCAGCACTATGCAAAAAAAGAAAGTCGGCAACAGGAGCAAAATGCTGGTCAGGCCGTTGCAAACATTTAAAGTAGTAGCTATTATTCTTTCTGCTCTCATCACTCAAAAGAACTTTGAATTTCAAAGTTTATTGTCAAAAAAAATTCAACTGCCTGACTTTAACAGCTCCTCCAGTGCTGCCAAGTGGTCGTTGAATGCTTTCCGCCCAAGAATGGTGGCCGTGTAGGAAGTTTGTGGTTTTCGCCCCACGAACAGCTTCCGCAACTCCACGTAACTCTCGCTTTCCAGCACCTTCATGTGGCTGGCAAGGTTGCCGTCCGTGAGCCCGAGCATCTCCTTGAAGGTGCCGAAGTCCACCCAATCGTTCACCATCAGGATGGACATGATGCCCAACCGGATGCGGTTGTCGAGTTTGGTGGTTTCCAGCTTTTCAAGCAAATGCTTCATGTAAATTATTTTGCCGTTTTAGTGACAGCTTTGCCTCCTAGCCATGCTCCTACGAAGTACAGCAACGATGAGGCAATCCCGTACCAAATCGGGTGTGGAATAGCCAGCAAGTTCATGAGGCCAGCCACAAAAAGCCCGAAACCAGCTATCAATGCGGGGCGGTATTGGGTCGGTTTGCTAATCCAATTGGCGACAAAACCCGCCACAGCCGCACCTAAAAATATTGCAAGCAACAGTGGAATGAAGGCTGTAAAATGAAGTGGTTTCAAATACACCGCCAATTGTTCATTGGTTTCGAGGACTGTATCATCTGGCACGAACAATGGGTTGAACATTTCGATACCACCAATGATAATCGTTCCAGCAACTATGCCAGCTAGAGCACCTAAGACTGCACGGATTTTCGGATTCATGTTTCGGATTTTTTGAGTAAAAATATTAAGGCAATTCATACTTCCGGTACATCACCAGCCCATAAACAATATGCAGCACGCCAAACCCTATCGCCCAAAGTTCCAGCCCGTAGCCAGGGAAGAAAAGCCCGATGATGCCCAGTCCGATTTCACAAAGGCCAAGGTAGCGGATATCGTTCAGGGTGAATTTGCTGCCGTTGACGAGGGCGAGGCCATAAAACACCAGTGTGGCCGGAGCGATGAGTAGAATCTGCCGTTCCCGGTACAGCGCCAAACAGAAAATGCCGCCCACCACCAGCGGGATGGCGAGATTCGCCAGCATCCGCAGTGCCGATTGGTCCCAGACCTTCTGCCCTTTCCGCCTTGCCTTGCGGGTGGTGAAATAGATGCCAGAAGCCACCGCCAGTGCGAAAACCAGCGCCGCATCCAGCAGGAAAAACGCTTCGTAGCCAATGCCCCATTTGCCCTGTTGCAGCGCATCAGCATAAAAGATACGGTAGTTGGAGAACGGGGTGAGGCCGAGGTAAACATAGACCAACGCAGCGCCAAGCAAGGCAAAGCAGCCCGCTGCCACGCCCGACAGCCCGCTCAGGGAAATGAAGCGGCTGCTGCGCTCCATCATCGAGCGTATTTCGCTCAAGGTTTCAAGATGTTCGTTGTGATTTGCCACGGTATGTTGATTTCAAAAAGAACTTTGAATCGCAAAGTAAATGCCAATGGTTGGGATTTCCTAACGAGTTGTTCTTTTTTCAAGAATTTATTTCTGGCGTTAACGCTTGTGACGAAAATCACAATGCCGGGCCAGCTTTGTCGCTACCTTTGCGCCGCACCAGTCAAAATTGATTTATGGGTATCCTAAAAAAAGGCACAAAAGCCTACAGCGTCCTGAACCTCAAATGCCCGCGCTGCCACGAGGGCGACCTCTTCCCCACCGGCTCGTTCTCCTTCAACAAGCCTTTCGACATGCCGGAAACCTGCCCAAAGTGTGGCCAGAAATACTTCCTCGGCCCCGGTTTCTACTACGGCGCCATGTTCATCTCGTACATCATCACCGCTTTTTTCTGCCTGTTTTTTGCAGGCGGGTTGGTGTTGTTCACCGATATTTCTGTGAACATGGCCTTTGTGCTGCTAATCATTGTCATTTCGTTTTTGTTCGTTTGGTTTTTTAGGATTGCAAGGGCCATTTGGATAAATATGAACGTGAAATATGATAAGCGAATAAGCGAGGAGACGACCATCGGCAAGTAAAGCGCCGCTTTCTACTTGAAATTCAGTCTGTAAAGCAGTGAAAATCATTTTTGCAGAAAAAAGTTAGCATCAAATGGCAGGAAGTAGTCATTTCAAGGGCCTGAACTAAAAAGTGGGTAAAAAAGCTGCTGCATCCTGCGCTGAAAACCAGTTGTTTAACAGCTCGTCCTATCTACTTGAATTTTCAAAAAAACTTCCAGTTGCAAACAGTTGCACTATGTATTCCCCTCATAAAACACCACTTGAAAATGTCGTTATTTAATTATTATTTTAAAAAAAATCTGAACGTTATTGTTAAATCAATGTGTCCTCCTATCTTTGGCGCTATTACCTTTAACCAGTTACCACATTTGATGAACACAAAGAATCCCCCTTGCCTAAACGGCGAAAAAGTCGAGTTGGCTACGAATCTGTTGCGTGTTTTCAACCACAAGCACCGTTTTGCCATCGTCAACAAATTGCTTGACAAAGGCGGCATGGATACTTCCAAATTGGCAGCATCCCTTCGTTTGCAGGAATCCTATATTTTGGAACATCTCCTGGTGCTGCAACGCACGGGTTTGGTACAATCGATTGATGTACTGGACGGTGTGAAATTCGTGGCAAACAAACGGGCCATTCGCAAAGTGAATGATGCCTTGTGCAACTTCACGCAAAACTAAGGTTGGCTTTCCCTTCTTTTCCTACTTCTATTTTGGTAAAATTTATGGTTCTCAAATCACCGCTGTGCAACGAGTTGAACCGTTGTGGTAGGGCAATTAGTTAATACTGAAATTGTCCATGGTAGTGATTACAGGCGCATGGGAGCCTATATGTACGGCGTTTGAGTTGCCTTGTCGCACGGTTACTTGCTTAGTCACGCAGTTGATTTGGCGCTGGTAGTCTTTGCAAACCGGGCAGATGAAAATTATCCAATCCCCTTCCTTGTGACCGATACAGTGGTGTTCGGCCTTATGTTCCTGACTTGAAGTTTGGCGTCTCATAGTAGGTGCTTTATCTAAGTTTTGCTTTTCACCTGATAGGGCGGTAGGGTCAGGAAAGCAAAGGATGAAGTGTAGTGTGCAGCACAATTTGCAAATAACTTGCCATTGCTGGCCAAACAGCAAAATTTCGTCAAAAACTGGGTAAGAAACAGCAAAAGAAAACTGCTATTTTAGCAATTCAACGCGCCACAGACACTGATGGTCTGGCCTGAGACATAAGCCGACATATCAGCGCCAAGAAAAACACAGACATTGGCAACTTCCTCGCCTTTGCCGAATCGTTTCATCGGGATGCTGGCAAAATAGGCCTCCCTGGTTTTTTCGTCCAATGCCTCTGTCATTTCCGTTTCGATGAAGCCCGGAGCAATGGCATTGCAGCGAATGCTGCGGGAACCCACCTCCTTCGCCACCGATTTTGTGAAACCAAAAATGCCCGCTTTCGATGCTGCATAGTTGGCCTGCCCGGCGTTGCCAGTCACGCCCACGATGCTGCTCATGTTGATGATGGAGCCCGATTTTGCTTTAAGCATCGGCCTCAGTGCATGTTTGGTGAGGTTGAAAACAGATTTCAAATTGGTGTTGATGACCTCATCCCATTGCTCCTCGGTCATGCGGAGCATCAGGTTGTCACGGGTGATGCCCGCATTGTTTACGAGAATATCAATTTTCCCGAAGTCACGCATCACGTCTCCGACGAGCGTTTCCGCTTGCGCAAAATCGGCGGCGTTTGAGCCGTAGGCTTGCACTTGGACACCATATTGATTGGTCAAACCCGCTGCCAAGTCATTGGCTTTTTCAGCGGAAGAAAGATAGGTGAATGCCACGTTGGCGCCTTCTTCCACCATCCGGCGAACGATGGCTGCACCGATGCCCCTTGAACCGCCCGTGATGAGGGCCACTTTTCCTGCTAATAATTTCATGTTGTTTTTTGTTTTGAAATATTGGCGTGAAGGTAAAAAAATCCAAACGCCATCCCCCTGCTTCACTTTTGAAAAAATTCCTTCCCAGCATTAAAACAATCCAACGATGTTCGCAATCCTTAACAGAAAGCAAAACCTTGCAACGCTTGGCTTACCTTTGCGTTTTGCTTAAAAAAACGATTTTATTGGTCGTGAAAAAGTTAGACAAACTCCTAATTACGTCATTTGTACCGCCGTTCATCGTGACGTTTTTCATCGCACTCTTCGTGTTTGTGATGCAAACGCTGTGGCTGTACATTGACGACATTGCGGGAAAAGGCGTTGGCTTTTTCCTACTAACGGAGCTGGTCGGTTACCTGTCCGTGAGCATGATTCCGTTATCGCTACCTGTGGCAGTGCTCATTTCATCGGTGATGGTTCTGGGGAACTTGGCAGAGCGATATGAGCTATCGAGTATGAAGTCGGCAGGGGTCTCGCTCTGGCGAACCATGCGGCCTTTGATGGTTATAACGGGCTTAATAGGCGTTTTCTCCTTTTTTTGTTCCAATTATTTCATCCCCGTTTCCAACCTAAAATTCAAGTCTCGCCTTTACGATATCCGGCAGCAGAAGCCTGCCCTGAGCCTGGAAGAAAGCCTGTTCAACCAAGATTTCCAAGGCTTCTCCATTCGCATTGGTGACAAACTGCCCGACAACAGTACCATCAAGGACGTGCTGCTCTACGACAACGCTGAGGCCAGCCAATCCCGCCTATCCATGGTAGCAGCCGACAGTGGTAGGATGTACGGCTCCGAAGACCATAAGTACTTCGTGATGCAACTCTACGACGGCCAACAAATCTCAGAACCAAAACCCATCACCAAAGGGGGGAAGCGCACTTTTCCGATGATGCGTTCTACTTTTCAATCATGGACGAAAGTCTTCGACCTCGACCAGTTCGAGCTTGACAGAACAGACGAAAACCTCTTCAAGTCGCACCACACGATGTTGAGCAACCGCCAACTGTTGGTCGCCATCGATTCGATTGACAAGGAGATTTTGGAAAAATCCCAACGGATGGCGGAAAGCAACACCCGGCATTTTTTCTTTCTCAACAAAATGGTGCAAGAAAAAAACAAAGAAAAACTGAAGCTGGAGGCAGAAGAAAAACGGGCAAAAACGGACTCGTTGAACATGTCCAAAAAGGAACCCGAAACTGTCAAAATGGATCCTCCAGAAGAAGCCAAACCAGACTCAATTGCAATAAAAAAGCCGACCACCAAACAAATCGCAGAGACGCCAAGGGTCCCAAGGATCAAACCAAAAAAATCTACCACTCCACCCACCCCCCAGTCTAAGGTGAAAACAGCAGCACCCACCCCCGACCCACCCGAAAAAAAAGAGGAGCCAGGCTTCAAGCAGGTGTTGGACAAGCCACTCGGCCAGTACACTTCCCTCCTAGAAACCTTCGAAATCAATCGCCGGAGGGAGTTGCTGGACAAAGCCAAAAGCCCGATTCACCTGATTCAGGACCAAGCCGAAACGACACTTCGCTCGCTTGAAAAAACCAAGGAATCCAGGGTAAAGCACGTCTTTGAGTTCCACGCAAAGTTTAGTTTGGCAATGGCCTGCTTGATATTTTTGTTTGTCGGAGCACCGATGGGTGCCATTGTGCGAAAGGGCGGGTTCGGTTGGCCGCTATTGATTTCCATCGTATTCTTCATGCTGTTCATCGTCATCGGCATTTTCAGCAAAAACATTGCGGAGCGCTTCGTGATTGACGCTGTAACCGCCGCTTGGATGAACTGCCTAGTCGTATTCCCGATGGGACTAATCCTCACCTACTGGGCCATGCGAGACATGGGCGTGGGGCAAATAGCAGAGTTTTTCAGCTTCAAATGGCTTTTCAAACGTCGAAGGCCATAGCCTTGATTTTGGGCAAAAAAAAAATCGGGACACGACGCAATGCCGCTCCCGATTTTTATCCTAAAAAGCTGTATTCCAATTAATTACAGCTTAAAAGTGACCCAGCCTGGACTCGAACCAGGGACCCTCTGCTTAGCTTACCCGCTACGGCTTTCGCCGCCCCCGATTTCTCGGGGTTTGTGGTCTGGACTATATCTTCACCATTTCAGGTGCAGTGCGTATAGTCTCTACGGAACCTCCCTATAATCATCCGCCAAGTGAATCTTAGCGAATTGATTATTCTTCGGCGTCCTTACCCTAAAGCTGAGTTCCAGCCAAAGCCTTCAAGACACCTAAATCGCCTTTGGTTTTTGTATGATGCTCTCTCATCAAGCAAAAATACAAAACGATAGAAAGTTTCCTCGGTATTGCCATTTTAAAGGTTTCACCGAAATAGCACTGTCCACTCGATGCGTTTCTGTTTTCGCATCGAGGCTCCTATTACTTAAAGGCAGATGCTCTATCCACTGAGCTACAGGGCCAAACTTGTAAAGAACTTTTTGCGGCGGCAAATGTAGCGTTTTACGCCGAAGCATTCACCCCCATGCCATCGTAAAACTCGAAATGAGCGGATGAAGTTCCGATTTCGAAGCAAACCGCTACCTTGTACGCCAATCAAAATAACTCAATATCCCAATACCACAATAACTTAAAGCCAAACATCATGAGCGTAAAAATCGAGGAAAGCTGGAAAGTCGCATTGGCAACTGAGTTTGCACAGCCATATTTTCAAGGCATCACGGCTTTTTTGAAAAAGGAGCTTACCAGTGGCAAAACCATTTTCCCGCCAGGGCCATTGATTTTCAATGCCTTCAATACGACGCCGTTCGAGCAGGTAAAGGTTGTCATCCTTGGCCAAGACCCCTATATCAAGCCAGGTGAGGCGATGGGGCTTTCTTTTTCCGTGCCCCGCGGCGTTGCCATTCCACCTTCGCTCCGCAATATTTACAAAGAATTGGAAAGCGACCTTCGCTGCCCCATCGCCAAGCACGGCGACCTGACCAAGTGGGCAGAACAAGGCGTCTTCCTGCTCAATGCAGCGCTGAGCGTGGAGCGGGGCCTCTCCAACTCCCACGCCAAATGCGGGTGGCACACTTTCACGGATGCCGTTATCAAAAAACTTTCAGACGAAAGAAGCGGGTTGGTATTCATGCTCTGGGGCAATTTTGCGAAGCAAAAAGCGGCTTTGATTGACCCTTTCAAGCATTTGGTGCTGGAGGCGGCCCACCCTTCTCCCCTTGCCGGTGGTGCTTTCAATGGCTCCCATCATTTCAGTAAGGCCAATGAGTTTTTGGCCGCTAATGGGCAGGCAACGATAGATTGGTGCCTTGGTGAGGTATGAGGTATTTTGAGACATACCTCATACCTTCAATAGCCCATCCTGCATTTCAACAATCCGGTCGCTCATGGCAGCTAGTTCCATGTTGTGGGTGACGATGAGGAAGGTCTGGTCAAAATCTTTGCGAAGCTGGAAAATAAGTTGGTGAAGCTCTTGAGAGGAGGCAGTATCGAGGTTGCCGGTGGGTTCGTCGGCGAAGATGACGGAGGGTTGGTTCATGAGCGCACGGGCAACGGCAACCCGCTGCTGCTCGCCACCAGAGAGTTGGGTTGGCTTGTGCGTTAGGCGCTCAGAAAGGCCGAGGTAATCGAGCAGTTCCTTGGCACGGGCTTGGGCGACTGCCTCTGCTGTGCCATTGATGAAGGCGGGGATGCAGACGTTTTCCAGTGCCGTGAACTCGGGGAGCAGGTGGTGAAACTGAAAAACAAAGCCGATACGGGTATTTCGAAACTTTGCTAACTCGTTGTTTGCCAGGGCGTTAACATTCACGCCATCGAAAACGACCTCGCCTTGGTCTGCCCGGTCGAGGGTGCCAAGAATATGGAGGAGGGTACTTTTACCTGCCCCCGATTTGCCGACGATGCTGACGATTTCGCCCTTTCGGATTTCGAGGTCAACCCCTTTGAGCACCCTCAGCTCGCCGTAGGATTTGTGGATATTGGTGGCTTTAATCATGGAAGAAAGGAAAAAGTACAAAGGCAAAAATACCAAGCGCAAAAGTAGTAGAATAAAAAAGAGCGACGGCATTTGATGCCTCGCTCTTGTAAGAAATCACCCGACTGTTATTATGAAGGCTAAAATACCTTCACAGTAAAAAAGATTGTACTACCATTTATTCTTAAACCATTTTACCCGGAGACAGATTTTCTTGTCGAGCCAATTTCCAAATTTTAACAAAGCAATTTTACGATTCATGCTGATTTAAATCACTTCAAATTAAATTTTTGCATTGCTTTATTCCGATTGGCAAATTAACATAGTTTTGACAACAACGAAGAAATTTTTTTAAAAAAAAATGGAATTCTGCTCGATTTGTCAATTCAAGCTCCGCACTATCCACCCAATTGCTCCCCACAAAACCGATTACTCCGCATTTTCTTCTAATTTGGCGGCACAAAATTGCCGAACAGGCCGGTGTTTCACCATCGTTGTTTGATCCTTCACCCAGCCGCCTTAATTCGGAAACAACCCATTGATTAGCAACATTTTGACATTGCAAAAAACGAACTTTCAGCACCTCGCCTTGCTAGCCTTGACTTGGTTAGCGGCTATGATTGTCATCAATCCTACCGGCAATTTCCCACTCAACGACGACTGGGCTTACGCCAAAGATGTTTGGTACCTTTCGCAGCAGGGCATCCTAAAACTGGACGACTGGCCTGCCATGACCCGCCTCACGCAAATTTTCTGGGGAGCGGCATTTTGCAAGGTTTTCGGGTTTTCGCACGAGGTATTGCGCTACTCCACCATGCTGCTCGGCTTTGCTGGGCTGGTAGCCACTTGGTTTATTTTCGTTGAAATGGGCGCCAGTCGCCGCTTGGCCAGTCTCGGCACGGCGGTACTGATGTTCAATCCCATTTACTTCTCACTCTCCGCCTCCTTCATGACGGATGTTCCGTTTTTGGCGCTTTTCCTCTGGTCCATCTATTTTTATCTGAAATCGGCCAGTTCTGGAGAGGTGAAACACGTGGTCTGGGCCACCATTTTTGCCCTGTTGGCCACGATGGTCCGTCAATTTGGGATGGCTGCGCCACTCGCTTTTGCCGTTTTGTGGCTGTACCGACAGGGTTTTAACTGGCGCTCACTGGCTATCGCCCTCACGCCATTGGCGCTTTGCGTAGCAGCCTATCTCGGTTTCACAAAATGGTACGAAGCAACGCAGGGGCTGCCCGAAGCCTACGGGAGCCTCGACAAATTGGTGAATCGGTTTGGGGGCAAGGGCTACTACCTTGAATGCCTGCGCCGGATTGGGCTACTGCTTTTTTTCCTTGGGTTTTGCCTTTCGCCCGTGACCTTGCCGCTGCTGTTTCGGCAATTGCGCAGCACCAGCAAAAGCCTACGCTGGTGGACGGCGGGGATTACACTGCTGTTTTCCGTGACTTTCTTTTTCGCATGGGAGCACTACCCATTGGGCAACATGGTGTACAACCTCGGCCTCGGCCCAAAGACGCTGAAGGACGGTGCAATTTGGGTGAATGTGTTCCCGATGCTGAGTGTACTCACCATAAATTTGGCAAGAGCCGTGGGCGTTTTATTGGGCATTGTTTTTCTGCTAAACCTGGTGCCTAGTGTGGTTCGTGGTTTCAGAACGGCGGGAAAAGCACGTCGGCAGTCGGTTTTTATTTGGACTTTTTTGGTGGCCTACTGCGGATTTTTGCTCACCGAACTATACTTCCTCGACCGCTACCACATGGTGCTGATTCCGTTTTTGCTGATGGTGCTGTTGCAAGGACATGATTTTGTTTTGGGTAAAAAACAGGTGGCAATCGCTGGATTATGCCTCGTGCTCATGGCTGGATATGCCATCACAGGTACGCACGATTACATCAGCTGGAACCGTGCACGGTGGGCGGCACTTCATTATTTGACCAAAGAAAAAGGAATCAAACCCAACCAAATCGATGGTGGTTTTGAGTTCAACGGCTGGTACAAGCCCGGCCCAAAGTTCAACGGCCAATGGAAAAGTTGGTGGTGGGTGGACAAGGACGAATATGTTGTTGCCTTCGGGGACATCCGGGTTTTTACGAAGGAAAAAGGCTTCCCGTACGAGCGTTGGTTGCCACCGGGAGTTGACAGTATTTATGTTTTGAAACACGATTGAAGAGAGGGTGAGCGCGTGGGAGCCTGAGGAACGCAATGTGGTTGTTGGGGCAATGCTCGTGTGATTTGGCCGTTCTTCTTTTTCATTTTTTCTATTTTCGCCCAAATGATTTACACCCGACTGATAATCCCTTTCATTTTGGGACTGACAATGTTTGCCGCTTGCACACATTCCGATCCGCCTTCCAAGCCGATGGGGGCTTTCTTGCGGCCCTCTCCCCCTCCACTCGACCCGAACCTGGAAGTTTTTTTAAAAGATTACCATCGCTATTTCGAGGACTCGATGATTCTGACGCTCACGCCTGGCGCAGCCGTCGTGATAGTGAAGGACAGTCAGGTTGTGTTCATCAAAGGCTATGGCTACCGGGCCGAAGGGCGGCCAGAGCGGGTAGATGAGCATACCGTTTTCCGAATCGGCTCACTATCAAAAGGCTTTGCGGGAATTTTGACGGGGATGCTGGTGGAAGAAGGAAACCTGAAATGGACAGACAAGGTGCAGCAATACCTGCCCGATTTCAACATGAGGGACCCCGAACAGGCGCAGCGGCTCGAAGTCAGGCATTTGCTCACGCAAACGACGGGGTTGCCGTACCACTCTTTTTCCAATCTTATTGAGCGGGGTTACGACTCAAGCTATGTGCTGTCGCAATACCCACTGGCCAAGCTGGCTGGCAAGGAAGGCGATTATTTCAGTTATCAAAACGCTGCGTTCAGCCTCATCGAACCGATACTGGGACAGGCGACCGGCAAGCCGTTTAACCAATTGTTGGAGGAAAAAATCTTCCACCCGCTGGGCATGGGCAATGCATCTTCCGATTACGAAGGCATCGTGAACAGCCCTAACCACGCCTTGCCGCACCACTACCGCAGACCTGGATGGGCTGCCGATTCCATCACCCACCGCTACTACAAATTCGCCGCAGCCGGAGGCGTCAACGCCAGTGTCAGCGACATGGGCGAGTGGCTGAAAGCATTGCTCGGCCACCAGCCGACGGTCATTCCCGCCAAGGTGCTCAAGGATGCGTTCACCCCGGTCATTGGCACTGGTTTGGAGCGGCCAACCTTGCAGGGCTTTATCGATAGGGACTCGGCCTTTTATGCCAAGGGCTGGCGCATATTGGAACATGGTTCGGACACACTCGTGTACCACGCTGGCTTCGTCAACAATTTTCTTTGTGAAATAGCCTTGAACCAACGGGATGGCATCGGCATCTGTGTGCTGTTTAACGCACCATCACCTTTAGCCGGGAAGTGCATTCCGGCGTTTTTTAGAAGATGGGAGAAGGTGCGGGGGAAGATGGGGAAGGTGCAGTCTTGAGGTATCAAACCTGATACTCACTCTCCCACCCCATACATCAAATCCTTCAACCTCGAACCTTGTATCTCCGGCAGATTGTACGTGTTGTTGAACTTGTCGATGGTGGAGCTGATATCTGCTTTTAGCTCCGCAAACTGCCGGGGAAGCTGCGCCTGACAGGCATCTTCGTTCTGGTAGTTGTTCACAATATGGTCAAACTTCTGGTAGTACTGCGTGCCCTGACCGATGAAGTTGCTGTATTTTGTGATGAAATCGGAGACCCGTTGCGTAGCAAACTCAATGTTCACGAGGTCTTTGCTGGAAGCAAGCACGGGGCCGTTTCCACTGGAAAACCCACTTTCTATCGCCGCTATTTTTTCATCCAATTTTCCGAATAGTGTTTCCCAATCGTCCGTGTTGCGGCATTCTTCGATGCTGACATGGTAGCCTACTGCCTTGCCATAGTCCATGAACAGCCGCTGGCAATCCTCCAACAGCGTCTGATTGGCATTTTTCAAAAACTCCGTTTCATTGTTGATTATGCCCAAATCTGCGTTCATCCGCACCGTAAAATCAAGGATGCAGGCAATCTTGCTGGCCTCTTCTTCCTTCACTTCTTGATTGCCCTCTCCCAGCAGCAGCCCCACCAACATGAAGGTGCCGGACACCAGCGGGTTGGTTTCAAGCAATGCAGGCAATTTGAGCGAGTACCGCTTATTCTTGTTTTTTTCAATCATCTCCTTTGCCTTTTCAAATTCCGGGTAGGCATTCGGGTTCGACAAAGTGCTGATATTTTGGTAGGTATGCAGCCCCGTGAAATGGTGGTCAAGTCCAAGTATTTTCTCGTACATCACCCGGATGAGGTCAACACCCTTCCGGTATCGGATTCTCAGCATGGATACATCGGACTGTTCTTCGAGCAGGGTCATGGCATCCATCAGCCGCAATTTGGCATCCAGTGCTTTTTGAAACTTGCGCTTGTTGTGGCCAGCATGAGCCGACAGTTCAAGGTTGACGGCTTCCATTTTGGCGGCCAGCGAGGCTTGCTTTTTTTGAAAAAAAGCAGCAGTGACGCTGGTCTCCGATTGAAAATCAACAAGAATGCATTGGAAAGCCAAAGTGTCGGCGGTGGTGTGGGACTGGCATATCGTTGCCAGTAGCAGGCCACTGATGGTGGCAATTGTTGAAACGGCGTTTTTCATAACGAATATTTTAGGTGACAGTGAAACTAAAAGCTTGGCACACTAAAACGATGGGTATCCCTTTTACAGGACTTAATTCAGGAACTTTAAAATTTGGCTAAACTTGGTAGGAATAATGAACAGGATGGTAATGTATAAGTGACACTAAATCGTTCCTATGCCCCTGTTCAACACCGCTGCTATTGCAGATTTGACGTGTAGCTGACCTAGTTTATCATCAAACAGGCTCGTAATCCACAAGAATGGAAACCGACCCCCATAATTTATCAGGCGAAAAAATTACAGCAACAAACATTTACCCCAAAATATCATCGAATGAAATACTTTCTTACTGGCGCAACTGGATTTGTTGGGAGCCACCTCACAAAATTTCTACGCTCAAATGGCCATAAAGTGGTTGCGCTGGTTTGTAACCAACGCATACCCTCGTGCAGGCATTTAGCCTTGCACACCGCATTACCGGGAAGCAGTTGCCCAAGGGCGTTAACCCCGGGCTGATGCGATGGATTGACGCAATTTACAGCCGATTCTCATTCACCATTTCCAACAACTCGTCCCGGTAGTTTTTGCCAATAGGCAAGTGCTTGGCCTGCCCCTTTTCCATTACTTCTACCATGTTCCCCACGACGGCTTCCACCTTGCCAATGTTCACAATATAGGAGCGGTGGATGCGGCGGAAAATCTTCGAGGGTAGTTTCTCTTCCAGGCTTTTCATCGTTTGGAGGGTGATGACCCTACCTTTCTCCGTTCGGATGATGACGTAGTCTTTCAATCCCTCGATGTACAGCACTTCGGAAAAGTTGACTTTCACGAACTTCTTATCCGCCTTAACGAAGATGAAGTCCTCTGCGTCTCCTATCTCCACATGATGTGCGCCCTCCTTGCGTTTCAGCTCAATTTGGTCCACGGCTTTGTTGACTGACTTCATGAAGCGCTCCAGCGAGATTGGCTTGAGCAGGTAGTCCGTTGCATTGAGCTCGAAGCCTTCGATAGCATAGTTGGAATAGGCTGTGGTGAAAATGACCAAAGGTGGATCGGTCAGCGTTTTCAGGAAATCAATTCCGGTGAGCTGCGGCATCTGAATGTCGAGGAACATCAGGTCAATGTCGTGGTTCTTCAAAGCCTCGTTGGCCTCGAAGGCATTGGTGCAACGCTGCACAAGGTTTAAGTCTGGCATTTTTTCCAGGTAGGTTTCCAGTACGTCGAGTGCCAGCGGTTCGTCGTCAACGATGATGATGTTAATCATATTTAGGTTGTTGAATTGTGATTATTGGATAGTTATGAATAGCAAAACAGTCATGAATTCTTCAATTCCCCCCCCTCAAGCCGAAGATGCAGTTTGACCATGTATGTCGTTGGAGAATCATCCACGGTTAACTTATAACGGTTGGGATAGAGCAAGTCAAGTCTGCGGCGCACATTTACCAAACCAATGCCGCCACTTCGAGGGTGGAGTTGTTTTAGCATTGCCTCAGCTTTACTGTTTTCAATTTGTAAATCTATTTCATTGCCCCGAACATCGAGGTGAATATTGACGAAACCTTTTGAAATCTGGCTGCCAAGGCCGTGCTTGAAGCAGTTTTCGATGAAAGGGATAAACATCAATGGTGCAATTTTCTGGTTGCTTACCAAGCCCTCCACCTCGTAGCTGATGTCCACCCGGTTGCCTTGACGAATACGCTCCAGTTCCAGGTAGTTGGCGATGTAGTTGACCTCTTTGCTCAGGGGCACCCATTTTTCGTTGCATTCGTAGAGCATGTACCGCATCATTTCTGAGAGTTTGAGCACAATGTCCGGTGCAAGGTCAGATTTTTTGAGGGTCAGCGCGTAAAGGCTGTTGAGCGTGTTGAAAAGGAAGTGCGGGTTGATTTGAGATTTGAGGAACCTAAGCTCCGAATGCATCGTCTCCGTGACCAATTCTTGTTTCTCCCGAATATTTGTGTACCAGTCTATTGTGATTTTTACAACGGTGGAGGTGCTGAGGACGAAAATATTAGGTACAAACTGCCAGTTCAAATTCTCCAAAACTTGTACCTGCATTTCGGGGTAATTGCCAGATTTTGCATAGATAAAAAACACTTCCAGTGGCGTGACGATAAATACAGTCAACAAAAGAAAACCTAGGTACCAAAAAAACCGCTTGTCGGCCAGGTACTTTGGTATCAGGCGATAAACATTGAAATAAACCGCCAGCCCCAGAAAAAAAAGCCGCACGAGGTTATTGCTGAGGGTATAAAAAAATGGCTGCCCAGAAACCAGCACTTCTACCATGGAAAACAACAAGAAAAGCACCACCCAAAACAGCGTGTGCCTGATGGCCCTGGTTGAAGCCAAAAGCAACATTCTTTTTTTGATACTGCTGCTAAATGTCATACTAAGTTGCCGCTGGTATAAATCATGGCGCAAGAATGGCTGTTTTGAAAATACTATCCGCAATAATTTAGATGAAAAAGCTCCTCCGCCCGATTTTCAGCTTAAAAACTGCAATGCAAAGTAGATGGAAGTCAATTGACGGCAGAATCTGATAATTCGTACATTTGCAACCGTTTTTCGGGCAGTGCAAATTGTTGTTTGCCACTGCCCTTCGAAAACTAAATACTGCGATGGTTTATTTGACAAGAAGAGAACGCTTTAATGCCGCCCATAAACTTTGGGTGGAGGATTGGAGCGAAGAGAAAAATCTGGAATGGTTCGGAAAGTGTGCCAACCGCAATTGGCATGGCCACAACTACGACCTGTATGTTACCGTGAAGGGTCTCCCCGACCCTGTCACCGGCTTTGTGATGGACGTGAAACAACTCAGCCAACTCATCAAAAACACCATCGTTGACGTGGTGGACCACTCCAACCTCAACCTCGATGTACCCTTCATTCCGAAAGGCATGCAGCCCACCACGGAAAACCTCGCCATCCTTTTTTGGCAGCAACTCGCTCCACACATCTCAGGTTGCAAGTTGCACTGCATCAAACTTTGGGAGACGGAGAATATTTATGTGGAGTATTTCGGGGAGTAATCACCGTTTTGCCCCATCTTTTATCTCCTCTACCACCTCTGGATTTAAAAGCGTTGAGGTATCACCCAAGTTGGAGGTATCACCCTCTGCCACCTTCCGCAGTATCCGTCGCATTATCTTACCGGAACGGGTTTTGGGCAGTCCGGTCACAATTTGAATAACGTCTGGCTTCGCAATTGGCCCGATGATGCGGGTGACAGTGGCCAGCACTTCCTTCTCAAATTTTGCGACATCCGAAACCGCTCCCTCCGCGATGACATAGGCATAAATGCCCTGCCCCTTGATTTCGTGCGGGAAGCCGACAACGGCACTTTCCACTACCTGCGGGTGTTCATTGATGGCATTTTCCACTTCTGCTGTGCCGATTCTGTGGCCGCTCACATTCATGACATCATCCACCCGCCCGATAATTCTGTAGTAGCCATCAGCATCTCGCCGAGCGCCGTCGCCCGTGAAATATTTATCCTCAAAAGTTGCGAAGTAAACCTGCTTGCACCGCTCGTGGTCACCGTACGTGGTGCGGATAATTCCCGGCCACGGAAACTTCATGCACAGCATCCCTTCCACGTCGTTGCCCTCCAGTTCATTGCCGGAGGCATCCACCAAACAAGGCTGCACGCCTGGAAGTGGTAGCGAAGCATAGGTCGGTTTCAGCGGCGTAATGCCTGCCAATGGTGAGATGAGGATGCCGCCAGTCTCTGTTTGCCACCAAGTATCCACGATGGGGCAGCGCCCCTTGCCAATTTTATCATTGTACCAATGCCAAGCCTCTGCGTTTATGGGTTCCCCAACTGAGCCGAGCACCCGCAGGCTGCTTAGGTCATGTTTTGCTGTCCATTCATCGCCGCAGGCCATCAGTGCCCGAATGGCAGTGGGTGCGGTGTAAAAAATATTGACTTTGTGTTTTTCACAAACCTCCCAAAAACGCCCGGCGTCCGGGAAAGTTGGCACTCCCTCAAACATGAGCGAGGTGGCACCATTGAGCAGTGGACCGTACACTATATAAGTATGTCCTGTAATCCAACCAATATCCGCCGTACACCAGTAAACATCACCTTCGTTGTATTGGAAAACATTGCTGAAACTGTACCCAGCAAACACCATGTATCCACCAACGGTATGCACAACGCCCTTTGGTTTGCCTGTGGAGCCGGAAGTGTAAAGGATAAAAAGCAAGTCCTCGGCATCCATTTCTTCTGGCGCACAAACGGTGGATTGATTAGGCACGATGTCATGCCACCAAACATCCTTCTCGGCGTTCCAATTGATTGGTTCACCAGCATGGCGCAGAACGAGCACTTTTTCGACGCTCGGGCAACCCATCGCCAGGGCGTCGTCCACCACTTTTTTTACGGGGATATTCTTGTTGCCACGGGCGTTGAAGTCGGAGCAAATAACCGCCTTGCAGTCCGAGTCGTTGATGCGGTCAGCCAGTGACTGCGCCGAGAACCCTGCAAACACCACGCTATGGACAGCCCCGATGCGGGCGCAGGCCAACACACCAATGGCCAGTTCAGACACCATCGGCATGTAAAAGCAAACCCTGTCGCCTTTGCCGATGCCCATCGCTTTCAACGCATTTGCCGTTCGGCAAACCTCTTCGTACAACTGTCTGTAAGTCAATCGAATAGCCTTGTCATTGGGGTTGTTTGGCTCCCAAAGAATTGCCACCTGATCGCCTCTAGTTTCGAGGTGACGGTCGAGGCAGTTGTAGGTGATGTTGGTCTTGCCACCTTTAAACCATTCTACTTTGGGCCTTTTAAATTCCCATTCCAACACCGTTTGCCAAGGTTTAGACCAATGGTATTCTGAGGCAACGTCCGCCCAAAAACCTGCCGGGTCTTCGACACTTTTTTTGTAAACTGACTTGTATTCTTCGAATGTTTTGATTCGGTTAGACATAATATTTCTGTTTTGATGTTGTACAAATTTTGGACAAATATTAGGGCCTGGCCTCCATTATCCAGTGATTTTTTTCACCCTCAAAGCTGTTAATTGTCAAGCAAAAAACTAGCTATTTCCCATCTAAAAATCAACGCTCCAAAATGCAGCTAGCCTCCAAGTACCTCTTCCAGCACCTCGTGAGAATGCACCGTTGGAAAGTTATCGATATGCAGCCGATAGTATAAAAGCAGGTTTTTGAGGAAGCTGCGGCGTTCCTCCCGCTCGAACGGCACTTCGTGACAACGGTCCATCGACAGCATCAACAATTGATAAAACTTGGCACTTGCTACCTCCGCAAGCCAGTAGTTGTGCATTGGTTTTTCATGGATAAAAACGCCCTCCTGCAAGTCGAAAAAATGCGAATCTTGCTCAAAATCTCCACTCGGCAAGAAGCCCATAAACTCGGTCAAATGTATCATAAAGTGCAAATGCAAGTTGGCAATCGGATGGGTCGTTTCGTCCAGAAAAACAAAATTGCGGAGCAAAAAATCGAACAGCGCCTCATTTGCTTCATGCCCATGAACAGTGTTTCGGGCCACTTCCACCATAAATAGCCCCACCGAACTTCGGCGGATATCGAAAGGGATAGACTGAAAAACATGGTGCGGCCTGATTTCCTTCAGGCGAGTCAGGTCTTGGTCCTCCCGGTGGTAGGCCACCAAGTCAACAGCCGTCATGGGTTGCAGCAGCCCAGCACTCACCGTAGGTCGTTTTGAGCGCACACCACTCACTATGTACGAGCGCAGGCCTTTTTCTTCGGTGAAAACATCAACAATGACGCTGGTTTCCGAGTATTTTTTTGCCTTAAAAATGATTCCACGGGTCTTGATCAGCACGATGTGTAGTATTGTTGGACTGTAAACCCAAGCCTGAAAACCATCCTTTTGAACTTCTGGACAAGCCTGGGGTAGTAACAAAGGTAGCCCTGCGACCGTCTTTGGTGTGAAGTTAGTTTTTTGAAAACGATTGACAAAATGGCGTTGTGAAAATGGTTGTTGTGAGAGAAAAGTTGAATAATCGAACGTTCGTCGAGAATCTGCCTACGCAACTCCATCGGCGTTTGGAGAAAGGCAACCTTAGGGGCATACCTTTGTCCATGTCAATAAGAAATCACCCGAATTATGAAAGATAGCGGTTAGTTCTAACATGGGTTTAAAAAATTAGGAACCTGTTTTTCAGTTCTTTATGAAATTCATTTTTTTTCTAAACTCAATAACCGTATTAACCGACTACCTCCCCCAAATTTCAGCATTAACAATCATCAACAAAAATTAAAATGAAATCTTCTGCATTTGTTCTTATGCTTTCGTTGCTTGCAAATTTGAGTTTTGCAACCTTTTCTGTGGACACACTTACCGTTCAAACCAATAAAAGTTACATGGATACTGCCTCCCGGGAGAGCCTGAAGGTCACCTTGGTAGGCGACTGGACCAAAATCAGCCAAGATGAATTGGACTGGGGCTTTTCGAGCTTGAGCCTTTTCGCTGACGGCAAATTCAAAGGAACAGCCACCGATGGATTGGAAGTTAGCGGTAGTTGGGAAGTTTCGAGCGACGGTCAAATAATTGCCATCCATAAGTTATCTGAGAAGACCGGGGAAAAACTTGAAACGGTGCTCGCCCAGATAGAAACCGCTGATGGACATACGCTAACGCTGAGAAGCTTCGGGGTTAAGGAAGGTAAGCAGACGTTTATCCAATAATTTTAGATAAAAACATGAGTAGTGTAAAATAGCCATTTACGAGAAAGGGTGTCCCTGTTGGACGCCCTTTTGTTTATCGTCAATATTTCATAAGCGTTCCTGTAAAAGGCTTTCTTTTGCCTATTTTCAAGCTATAAAAATAAACGCCTACAGGCACTTCGCTACCGTCCCATTCCAGCTTTTCCAATTTTGAGTGGAGGTAGATTCTCTCAATTTGATGAACCAATCGGCCATTTGCGTCAAAAATTTCAAGATGAACAGGTTGGTAGGAACTGACATTGAAATAAAATTCCACCTTATCGTGAAAAAGCGAGGGTACTACCGTTGGCAGTTCGTTGCCGGGCGGGTCAACGATGATGGTTGTGTCAACGGCTACAAGCGCTTCCATTGCGCCGTCCATCCATTCAAGCCTATTCACTAGCCAAGTTCGCATTCTTGCCACTTCAGCTTGATAACTACCAGAGATGACGGGATTTGGCCAGATGTACTCGTTCAGTGTCGGCCACCGCACAAAGTTGCGTTGGGCAGGCTCGGCAAGTAGGGCTTGCAGCGAGTCCACGAGGTGGAGAATTTTGTCATTGCTGAGTTTGTCAACCCGTTGCGCTACCCATTCATCGTGCATTTGCTGCGCAAACGCAGGGTCGTTCCAAAGTTTTTTCCACCAAAAATGAACTACCCAATAGTCACCTGGGCAGAAATTGTTGAAGTCCATCGCCCAGCCCTGATAGCCCGGCCCAATGCAGTAGTCCACATTGCTGAAGCCAAGGTTGTAGTCCCAAACAGGGCCAAGGTGCAGCCGGGTATCAACGCTGTCACGGTCTTTGTACATGAATGTGCTGAGCCGGTACCCGTCAACATTTCGGCTCATTTCCTGAATAAAAATCATCTGAATTACAGAAGGTACATCTAGTAAACTAGGGTAGCCACTCACCGGGTCAGAAAAGCTTGGCGAGGCCATGACATTTTCAAAATTGGAAATATAATCCTGAATGTATGCTTTTTGCGGCTGGGTGATTTCATCCGGTTTTGGGTAGTGGTACTGGTAAATGGTGCCACCGGGAATGCCGCCCGTGGTGGAAGGGAAGGCTGAGGGAAAACCATCGGACACAAGCCCGTCGAACTTGTCAAATTTGAGAATATAGCCACCAGTGAGGGCATCGCCGCTGTTGTCATCCACTTCCAATTTACTGATATCCAATCGATTAGCATCTCTTTTTATCTTTTCCGTAAAAAGGTAAACACCACGGTAGTCGCCATTGATGACCACTTCGCAAAGGCGCACCCTGGGAGCATAGGGCATTATCCAGCTGGCCATCGTGAACGCCAACGCATTTCTCATCAGCGTTTTGTCGGAGTAGGGCCCATGTAGCACCCAGTCATTTTCCTTCGGAAAACCGAGCAGCGCGACGTTCAAAGAAGTACTGTCAGTATTTTGGGTCTCTACGGCATAGTTTTTTTTGGGGAAAGACTGTGAACTGCTCCCTCTCACTTCGATGCCGATTTGGCCATCGTAGTTGTTGTAGGGGTCGGAGACGTGGTTGATTTCACCATTGCCGTTCCAGATGACGCCGAGGTGGGCGGTAGTTTTTGGCTCATCTAATATTGGATCACTGTTTTGGGTTTGGATGATGAAAATGGGCAGGTTAGAGCTGTTGAAAGTTTGTGCAATCAGGAGCTGGAAAAATAGCAGGCATAGCAGAGTGAAAATTGACTTTTGCATGTATGTTTTTTGAAAAATTAAAAAATAGTCAGTCTGTCGGATAAACAATCCCAGCTTCCCGCCTTACCCAATCCAATACTTCCATCAACTGGATACTGAAATCAAGTGGCAGTTTCTCACTCTCAGTTTTGCCGTTCCGCAGACAATCGTTCACTTCCAGTATTTCATGGTAATACCCGTGGCCAGTTGAAGGCAAGTGAATTTGCTCGCTACTTTTCTCATAAAAAGAAACCGACAAATCCTGAGGGTTGAGGAAACGGTTGTGGAGGCGAAGTGCCCCGGTTTCACCATATATATATGCCTCGATTTCAGTCTTAACCACCAACGAGCAATCGAGAATGGCCAATCGGTTGTCAGGGTACTCGAAAATCATGGCGCAACTGTCGTCAGCACCGAGGCTGCTCATAACTGCAGTTGCTTTAATTTTGGTTGGTTTCCCCCAAAGCAAAGTAGCCAAGAATGTGGGGTAAATACCCACATCCAGCAACGAGCCACCACCCAATGCTGGGTTGAAGACCCTGTGTTTTGGTGGGAAATTAGCCTTAAAGCCAAAGTCAGCCCGGATGGTTTTCAGTTGGCCGATATAACCTCCTTGCGCAAGCCGCACCGCTTCTTCAAAGCCCGGGATAAACCTCGTCCACATGGCTTCCATCAGGAAAACCTTGTTTGCTCGGGCGCAGTCCACCATTTTCTGAACCTGGGCAGTATTCATGGCAAACGGCTTCTCACACAGCACTGCGATGCCCCGTTCAAGGCACATAATGGTGTGCTCGAAGTGGCCTGTATGCGGCGATGCGATGTACACGACATCAAGGTCCGGGCAGTCCAGCAACGCTTCATAGCTCCCGAAAGCATGATGAGCCCCATATTCGCCAGCAAAGTCTCTTGCCCTTTGGAGGGAACGGGAGCCAACAGCAAGCAGCCTTGCACCCGCAACCAGTTTGAGGTCGTGCGCAAATTTGTGGGCAATTCGCCCTGGTGCCAATATGCCCCAATTGATGGTAATTTTCATAGAATACTGGTTTCGTGAAAAAGTCTGGTGCGAATTTAGCCATTCATAGCGGTGTCGTTCGGCTATGATTTATATTAAATGGCACAATTTTTCTCCAAAATAAAATTCATTCCAAAGTATTTAAATAAATTTGCTTTGAAGCTAAAAGCAAACGCTACACACACTTGAGCCTCCCGGATTTCATTTTTCAAGATTTTAACTGTGAGAAAAAATTTTATTGCATTCCTTCCGGCAATGCTCGTTTGCCAATTACTTTGGTCGCAATACACTGCGGACACAGTGTTTACGCATGTGGATAAAATGCCCAGCTTTGGGAATTGCACGAGTCAAGAAGCTGATGAGGAGGCTCAAAAGAAATGCTCAGACCAAGCATTGGTTCAGTTCATTTCTCGCCAATTAGAGTACCCAGAAGAAGCAAAAGCCAATAATGTGGAAGGGACGGTTTACGTGAATTTTGTCGTAGATGAAAACGGCCATGTACAATCCCCTGCGCTATTAATGGATATCGGGAGTGGCTGCGGCGAGGCAGCGTTGGCAATTATTAAAGCCATGCCCGCATGGGAACCAGGAATTCAAGGGAAACAACCTGTCAAAGTTAAACTCAACCTCCCCATCCAGTTTTCCCTGCGCAATGCGGACCGTGCGCTTGCAGATAGATTCACCATCACCTGGGGCGATATCGTTGGCGATACGGTAACCCTTGAGCAACTAGCGCGCAACTTGCCTTTTAGCGTTTACGTGCGTGGGCCATCGGGTGATTCCCACTATGTGGACGAATTGGGGTTCACATATACCAGCCGAAGTAAGCGGCAAACCACTGCCATCAGTCGTGGGGGTATCAGTGAGGAACTTGTCGCAATCGTAGAAAAATCAAAGCCAAGAGGAAAATTCACTATAACAGCCTCCGTGCAGGATAATGGCCACTTCATCAATGTATCTCGCACTTTTTTGGTGTCAAACTGAAAACCTTCATGTATTTTTTGCCATCTCGTCCTATGCTAAAAATAACTATTTGAATGTATAGTGACAAAAATAAGTCCCAGTCTTTACCTTTGCTCACTGAACAAAGTGGATATTTGCCACTTTAACTTTCAACTGGCATGACCTGTTTTAAAACGAGTAACTCCATTTGTTAAAATGGAATGAAAATTTCTGGGCTTAAAAAACACTCCGAATTTTTCACGTCTTATTTTTAATGGGCCACGATCCAATTTTTTCATTACAAAAATAAATATCTAAAATGAGAATGAATTTAACACTCCGATTGCTAACAATCGTAATGGTAGCTGTTCTTGCACTTCCTTCCTGCGTTTCCAAGAAGAAATTCCAGCAACTGATGGATGAGAAGACTGCAATGGCCAACTCCTTAGCTGAGAGCCAAAAGCAAATAAACAACTTGGAAGGTCAAGTTACTACACTTCAAACAGACATGGCTAGCCAAAAGTCAAAGTTTGAATCGGATATCAACGGCCTTCGCAAGGACGTGGATTCAGCAAAAATGGATGCAGACAAAGCCCGCAAAGCTGCCGCAGACAAAGATGCTGAACTTGCTCGGATTAAAAAAGAGGTAAAGGATGCTTTTGGTCTTGGAAGCGATGTAGCCGTCACCAACCAAAATGGTGAAATGGTAGTTACACTTGCTGACCCCGTTAACTACAAGAGTGGATCGGCTAGGCTGAATCGCCAGTCCCGCAAATCAATAGAGTCATTGGCAAAGACCATGAAAAATAACCCGAGCATGCACCTCCTTGTTGAGGGTCACGCCGATGCTGATAAATTCCCAGGTGGTGGTTACAACAACTGGGATCTCAGTGTTGATCGTTCAATGAATGTTGTTAAGCGTTTGATCAAACTCGGTGTGAAACCAGAGCAGCTCACGGTTGCAGGACGTGGCGATTCTGCACCGCTTGCCCCGAATGACAACAGGGCGAATAAGGCGAAGAACCGTCGCACAGAGGCTAAACCGTCTCCTAAAACGGGTCCACTTTATCAAATTGGGCAGTAATCATCGTCAGAAAAAAAAGAAAGGCGACTAGGATAATCCTAGTCGGCTTTCTTTTTTACACTGCAATTGAAAAGGCCGCAAGGTTCTGATTACCAGTTACTTGCGGCCTTTATTATTGTAGCCCCGACAGGGATCGAACCTGTATCTTAGGTTCCGGAAACCTACATACTATCCATTGTACTACGGAGCCAATTCAAGCGAAGAAACAAGGATTTATCTTCTAATGTTTCAGAGCTTTTAAATACGGGCGGCAAAGTTAAATATTTTCCGGTCAATCCAAGAGGAAGGCCAATCAAATAAAAACGCTCCAAAGAAGGTAATGATACAAAGAAAGGAATTAAGTCAAACAAATCAATCTTGGTAGAATCATGAAGAATTCCAAAACAACCACTCGTAACCAAGGAAAATTTTTGTAAAATCAATTCAAGTTGTATCGAACAAAATAATATTTCAGTATGTTAAGCTGAAATTGAAAGAGGTTGCTAATTTTGCACCGCAATTTCTTGCAAATCAATCATTTCTATCTAAACTTAAAAGAACTCTACAATGAAAAAGTTTTTAATTTTCGCAGCTATCACACTTGTTTTTGGTGCTTGCAACAGTGTCGCCAAATTCCAACCCCAAATTGAGGAACTTGCCAAGACTTGGGACAGCACAACTTCACAAGTTACTGAATTTGCTACTTCGGTAAAAACTGAGCAGTCTAATTGGGCCAATGCCGCTACTTCAATGAACGTAGCTCCAGAAGCAATGGAGAAATGGGACGATGCAGCAAAAGCTAAGTATGCCGAAATCCAAACTGCTGCAAACGGTAGCTCTACTGGTATTGCTGGTATTGCTTCTGAACTAGACGGATTTGTTACCGCCTGGTCTGAAAAGAGCAACACCATGAAGGCACTTACGGAAGGTTTGGCCGCTGGCAAAATCGAAGGTGATGTCGCAGCTCAAATTGCTGACCTGACTGCTACTGCTACTGATGCCAATTCTAAATTGGGCGACTGGAAAACCAAGTTCGACTCAGTGAAAGCCGAAGCTTCTAAAGCTCAGCAAATGTTTGCTGATTTTATGGCTGCTAGCGCAGCTCCTGCAACAGCTGGCAAGAAGTAATTTTACCTGTTTTCAAAAAACCGCTGCGGTCATCCGCAGCGGTTTTTTTTATGCGATTTTCAAAGCTATCTTCCCAAATTGATGGCCTTTTTCCAATCGCTCAAAGGCTTTGTCCCCTTCCTCCAATTCGAAGACCGAATCCACAATCGGAACAATCCGGTGTTTGTTGACAAAGTCCAGCATTTCGGTAAAGTCGTTGTCACTTCCCATCGTAGAACCTAGAATAGAAAGCTGTTTCCAGAAAACAGGCTGTGGGCTAAAGTTTGGAACTGCCCCAATTGAACCACCATAGACGCCAATACGGCCACCAGGATTACAAAGTTTAACAAGACTTGAAAAATCTGCCCCTCCTGCCCCATCAATCACAATATCAAAACCACCAGCCTGCTTTTTCAAGATTGATGGCCAATTTTCTGACTTATAGTTTGCTGCTCCCGAAACGCCCATTTCCTTTACTCGGCTAATTTTTTTATCAGACCCCGAGGTGACATATACTTCCACCCCAGCCCTCAGCGCAAACTGGATGCAAAACAACGCTACACCGCCTCCTGCGCCAGTTACCAATAGTTTTTCGCCAGCCTGGGCCTTACAGCGTGTAAACAACACACGGTAAGCTGTGAGTCCAGAAAGGGGCAACGCTGCAGCTTCCTCCATGCTTAGGTGTGGTGGTTTAGGGAAAATTTGACTGCTTTCCACCAAGACAAATTCAGCAAAAGTTCCATTTCTTGGTAGCCCAAGAATTTGGTAGGTATTACCTTGGCAACGTTCATCTTCGCCCCAGCCATTCCCCGGTTGAATGATAACTTCTTTGCCATCCAATAGCCCTGCCCCATCGGAACCCATGATAACTGGTAGTTCTATTCCCGGGTACAATCCTTTCACAATCCAAATGTCACGGTGGTTGAGGCTTGCAGCCTTAATCTTTACAACAACTTGTCCTTGTTGAGCTATTGGAGCCTTCACACTTCTCAACCGGGGAGCAGTGTCTTTCTTATCTAGTAGTAGTGCATTCATCATGATTCAAAGTTAATAGAAAGGAATAGGCGGAAAAAATATCCTAAAAAAAGAAAAAGGGCACAGCCAAAAGCCACACCCTTTACCAACAAACAAAACCAACTAAAAACCAAGTAAGTCTTACTGTAAATTGGGAACGTGACAGAATAACCGATTGAATATGCAATAGGTTCATAAAATGACAAAAAAAAAGTCGTTCCGTTGGAACGACTTATAACATTATTATCCCATGAACATATCCAAAACAAATAATCTTTTTTCTAAAAAGAGGTGCAAAGGCTTGGTGATGTCATCAAACCGCCCTTACCTTAGTGTCACTAAGTTGTTAATCAACTTTCATAGAACACTTGCTATTTGCAAATTATAGTCCCATGAACATGTCCTAAACTGAGGGCTGACTTGTAAGAAGTCAGCCTTTTTTTATTTTTACCGGGTCAATTTGTCAATCCTGAAAGGATTTAAAAAATAGGGAGACGCCCCTGAAACAGAGTTGGGACGCCCCACTATTAACAAATTATAATCCCATGAACATAATCTTTTCAATTTGGCCGGAAGCTCCTGTCAACCCTTCTCTTCCTTCTTTCCGACCGCTCACCTACCTTTCGAGGTGAAAAAACAGCAGACCGTGTAAAACAAATACGGCCTGCTATTAACAAATTATAATCCCATGAACATATTCAAATTTGTGGTTCCCACTTCTTTTTGCGGGAAACTTTGTCCGCTCTCCTCGTTATCTATCTTTCACGATACAAATATGCAGTAGTGAAACGCTTAGACCAAAGACAAAATTACAGGGTTGTAATATTTTTATAATACTAAACTATCAAAAAGTACATTTACTAACTCTTTGTTTATCAGTTAAATACAATTTAAACCAATCAAGAGTTCAACAATTTTTGTGAAAAAAAACTTAATTTTTAAAAGGGAAATTCTAAAAAAAGGTGGGGAAAAAGATTAGGACTGGCAGAAAAAAAGAAGTCGCACAAAAGGTGCGACTCACTAGCAATGATAAAATTCCACGAATATGAATATGTCTTTCGTTCTCAGGGCTGTTTTTGCCAGCAAGTCCAAATAGAAAAGACTGGACTTGCTGGCATTGTTAAAGCTATTTATCTGATTACTTCAACCTTCTTGTTTAGCACTTTGCCATTGGCAAGCACCTTCACTACATACATGCCTGGAGAGAGGCCTGCCACGTCCAGCATCATACGCTTGGCGGTCATCTTGCCAGAATCGTAAACTAGGCCACCTGTCAGGTTATAAAGCATTACTCGCTCCATTTCATGACCAAGTCCGTTCAAGTGAAGAGTAACACGCTGACTAGCTGGATTAGGGAAAACAACAAGCTGGTCTTCTGTTACTGGCTTTAACTCTTTGCTGTCACCTCCAAATGCAACTTCAATGGTATTTCCTGATAAGCCAGCCACTTGACCGCTACCATTCATCAAGCCGAGGCCGTTTAGCTGTATTTGGGTGTAAAATTTGTTTGGGCGGTTGCCGTTTACATCATCAATAACTATAAACTCAGCAACCCCAATATTCCCAAAGCCGCTGGCAGCCAAGCCACTGGTCCGGGTATAGGCCGCATCAATCTTTCCAGGCAGTGGTTTTTTAGTCATAGAAAGGATTGGAGAATTATAGTCCATCCAAGCATTGTCATTAAAAATGATGTTTACATCAAAAATTGCAGGGTCATACAGCAACTCAAAAGCAAGCCCGTAAGCATTGACGGCAGGGATGTTATTTGTGCCCAATACAACAGGCGCATAAAAGACATCGCCAATTTCAAGATTTTGAGGAAAGTTTGGCTCTTCGATATAAAATGGCAGGTTTTCCAAAGCCTCGATTGGGCCGGGAGTCAAATTATGGTAGCTGCCATAATTAAGCCCAATAGCCGTGGTGTCTGCATTGCTCACGATACCATTACCATCCGTATCGAGGTATTTCACATCAAAGCCAAGACCTGTGGCGAAGAAACTGTTCCAGTTGTTAGCATATTGACCATACCATTCCGTTGTTCCATCTGTTCTTGTCAATCCAACTTCGCCCATACACATTCCGACTGGCAAGACATCCAAAACGTTTACTGCACCGTCACGATTCGCATCCCCCGCCCAAACACATTCCCGGCCGGCACAAAGCGTATCGGATTGCGGGTTGGCAATTTCAATTATTTCTAGTTCTACTTTTACTAGTTGGCACCCATTTGGCAGTCCATCGGCACAATACTCAAATTCAAATTCATCAGAGCCAGTTTCACCTGTACCTGGGTCATACACCAACATGTTTTTACCAGAAAAAGTCTGGCCATGGCCACTTGTATAGGTGTCATAACCGGGTAAAAAGGTCAAATCGCCTCTGTCAGGAATACTGAAAGACTGGTAAGTGTAAGCTTCCAATGGCAAATGGTCGCCCAATACCAATGGTGTATTCTTGGGAGTGGTCATGTGGAAAACAGCCACCACTGGATTCAAATCATTTACTACAATATAACAAGTAGCAGTATCATAGGGACTGTTCGGCGCCATTGCCCGGTACTTAAATTTGTCTATGCCTGTAAAGCCAGCCGGTGGCGTGTATTTATAAACCCCTTTGCCTTGCTGCCATAGGTAATCTAACGTTCCTCCTTTTGCCGTAGCTGGATACCCAATTGCATTTACAGCCTGGAAATATGGCCCTCCGTTGTCATTGTCCAATAAATGAATTTCTTCAATAACCTCGTTTTTGGAAGTGTAAACCAAGTCATTGTTTAGGATGGTGCTAACCCTTGGAACATTTACAACTTTAATAATCACGGTTCGGGTATATCCATTCGAATTTTCAAATACAATTTCGTCTGAACCAGTATAATTTTGATTTGGAATGTACACCAATGTTTGAAGCGTATCCAAAATACCATGTGCCGGAGGAACGCCCACTGTGTAACTTCCATCTATGTCCACCATCACAACTTCCGGTACATTCTTATTGGTGGTTATCACCAAGGTGTCGTGCGTGGGTGGATTTGTGGGGTTCACACAAATATTAACCACAGCAAATGAGCACGAACCTTGCGCATCGCAGATAGAATAATTTAAGTTGGCAATGCCTTTAAATCCTGCTGCTGGAGTGAACAGTATTTTGGTGTTATTACTTGACCTTTCTGCAGTTCCATTATTAATGTTGGTAATTTCCGCAATGGCTTGGTCGGTACCGTTGCCTATATCGTTGGTCAAAACGGCTATCTCGACAGACTGCCCTTCCATGGTAGCTACATAATCATCATTAGCTTGGAGGAAAGAGGGCACTACCGTAAAATAAAAAATCTTCCAAGCATCCTGGCTTTGGAAGTTGCCAAAAGGCAAGGAATACTGAACAATCACAGTGTCCCTGCCTAAAAAATCGTTGTCAGGTTGGTAAATGAAATTGTTGGCCATGGGGTAACCTTTTACGCCTTTGTTACCTTGGCAACAGGAAGAAGGGTTGAAGTGAGAGGCATCTCCATTTGAAGATTCATAATCAATTTCAGGAGGAACACCTGCCGACCAATGGTCAAAACTGTGTGTAAAAGTGCTGTTTTTGAGTATAACTTCATGGAAAACCTGAATGGTTGGGGTCTGCCCCAATCCCACATTGCTAAACCAACAGATGGCTAGCAGAAAAAGGAAAATTTTTTTTGTGTAGAACAAATAGTTCATGGATTCGTGGATTTTCATTGCTAAGTAAAGTGTTTCAAGTCTGTTCGGGCCTTTTCCCCGTTGAAGTTGCTGTTCTAAATTCGTGGTACAAGTCTAAACCGGAAATCAAATACAATCAAACACAAAATCTTCCGGGTGTGAACAAAATTTCAATATTCGTGGATAATCCAATTAACTTATAAAACCTTGATAATCATATTCCTAATTTCAAAAAATACACGCTAAATAAAATACGTTTGTGAGATATTTATTTTTTCTTATTTTTGAAAAAAATTGTCCTTAAACGCTCCTTTTCTTCATAAAAACTAACGAAAAAGATTGTTGAATTTGGCTCCTATTTAAGATTAGAGGGTTCAAGGCTCTAAGTTAGAAATATTTTCTCAAAATGCAAACTAGCAAACTCTATTCCATACTTGACAGATTTGACAAATATGAGCAAAATAGGTTGAAAAAATTTTTGACTTCGCCCTATTTCAACCGGAACGAGGCTTTGGTCCAACTGTTTGACCTGCTTGTGTCGCATATTAATGAAAAATCAACGGACGATTTGGAGAAAACTGGCCTATGGAGTAAAATCTACAACGGCCAATCTTACGACGACGTCCTTTTTCGCAAAAACTGTTCTGACCTGCTGAAACTGGTTGAAGATTTTTTGGCCCAACAGGTCTTCGAGGAAAACCCGATTAACCAAGCTACTTACTTGATTGAAGCTGTGTCTAAGAAGAAATTGGATAAACTTTACAAAAGCTCGATGAGAACTGCACGGCGCTTAGCTGAACAACAAACCTACCGGACTGCCAAGTACTACCTTTCACAATATGAAGTTGAGAAAAACTACTTTGAGATACTGGGATTGGAGCATGATAGAACCTCAAAAAAGAATGAAGAAGCGATTTTGAACAACCTTGATAGGTTCTTTATTGCTGAGAAGCTTCGATTTGCCTGTTCTGTTTTGAGTCAAAAAATACTGGTATCGCATGAATACAATTTGCTTTTAATGGACGAAATAGCTTTACAGATTGAAAAAATAGGCTTTGAAGATGTCCCGCCAATTGCCGTATACCATCAAATTTATTTGACTTATGTTGATGGTGAAAATACTGAACATTATTTTAAATTGATGGAGACACTAGAGAAATGCGGTGACTTATTTCCTCGAAACGAAGCTGAGTTTATTTATCAGGCCGCATTAAATTATTGTGTAAAAAAACTAAATCAAGGTAGTAGGCAATTCTTAGAAGAATATTTTAATGTGTTTGTAATTCTACTTGAAAAAGAATTGATAATGACTGATGGAGAGCTTTCACCATGGCATTTTAGGAACATTATAGTAATCGCTTTGAGGCTGGGTAATACTGATTGGACGGAAAATTTTATTTCAAAATACAAAACTTTCCTCCCAGAATCAATGAGAGAAAATGCTGTATCTTTTAACACCGCTCAACTTTATTTCTCGCAAAAAAAGTTTGAAAAGGTTGTTGAACTTTTGCGAACTGTAGAATATGAAGACATAACTTATAACCTCAATTCTAAAACAATGCTGTTATCTACATATTACGAAACTGACGAAATTGAACCCCTTTATTCGCTAATGGACAGCTTTCGTACATACCTCAACCGTCACAAAGACTTCTCAGCGGCGAAAAGAAAACCTTATCTCAACTTAATAAAATTCACAAAACAACTCACAAGAATTACACCCGGGGATAAAAAGGCCTTGGAAAAATTGAAACAAGAAGTAGAAGAAGTCAAAGATATTTCCAGCCTAAACTGGCTACGAGAAAAAATCGCCGAACTAGAATAACCCTACAGTTCAAACTAAACTGCTTTCTTTCCAGTCCAATAATACGACCACCCCTCATTCCCCCAGGCCATGGCAACATGCACAAGGAAAGCAATCCAAATCGTTCCTGTCTGGTAGGTGAGCAGGCAAAGAACGATGCCCAAAGGCACCGCACCCACGGCTTCCTTCCAGCCTTTGGCGATATGCACTAGGACGTAAAGCGCAATATTTACAGCGATGGCCAGTGGCAAATCCATCACCTCCAGGCAAGTGAAAAACAAAAAACCACGGAAGGCAAACTCGTAGGCCAACAGGTAGGCAGCCCAAGTCAGATAACTGTTGATGCGGAGGCTACGAGGCCAAGGCAGTGCGGTTCTAATCATCGGGTACATAGCCAAGTTGTCGGGGGAGCGGGCAGCGAAGTAGTTGAGGAGGATAACCACGGCGCTAAGACCTAGTGTCCAAAGAAGGGTCGGGACTGGGTTTTTGAAACTAAGCCCAACCGACTGTAAATCAATGCCTTGCATCGAGCAAATCACCAATGGTACGACTCCGAAGAAAAAAACGCCTTGCCAACGGATGAAGTAAATCCACTTGATTTTGGCGGGTTCTTCCCCAAATTTTTTATCAAAATATTTGCGGAGCGAAACGGAGTTCCAAGCAAAATAATAGATGCAGTAAGCAAAAGTTACAGCGAGAATGGACAGACCTGCGTTGGGCATTTTGATTTACGATTTAACGATTTACGATTTACGATTTTGGCGAACTGCTAAAACCAATATCAATCCGATTGAAATTAACCATTGATTTCGATCCGTTGGCAAAGGTAATTTCCTCCTAAACTTTCTTCCTCGAATCGTAAATCGTAAATCCCTAAATCGTAAATCCCTATTCTTGTTTCAACAGCAGCTTCACCTCCACCCGCTGGTTTCGTCGTCGGCTAGGGTGGCTGATGTCTTTGGTGACCACGTGTTTTTTACCCAAAACCTTTCGTGTAAGTCGCTGACTGTCAATGCCCTTACTCGTGAAGTAGTCAATCACCGAATCGGCCCTCCCTTTGCCGAGTTTTTCACAGTATTCGTTAGAAGGGATATTATTCGTATGTCCCTCCACCAATGCAATTTGCTTGGGATTTTCGTTCATCATCTCCACCACTTTTTGAAGCATCTCAAAATCTTTTTCCTCCAGTGCAAACGAATCCGCCTTGAAATAAATGGTCGCAATGTATTTGACGTCATAAGTTACCACGACCATCGTCGTATCAGAATCCACAGTTCCTGCTTCCTCCACGGAAACCGTTTCTTCCTGCTCTTCTTCAGGTGATTGAGTCAACTCAGTGGTAGGCTCTGCCTCTTCATTGTCCGTATCGTCGGTACTTTCCGTAAAACTTGGTGCTTCAGGAGGTGAAACGGGGGCTTCTGGTTCTGCCTTCGGTGTTGGTTTTGGAGTTGCTGTAACAACCGGTTCAACCTTTGGCGCTGGCTCCTTCTTTTTAGGCTTCGGGACAGGTGGAGGTGGTGTTTCAGTGACTTGAATATCACGAATCTTCGTCACTTTGCAGCCATTACTGGTTTCGATACTGAGCGAAATGGACTTCTTCCCACCAGAATTGTAGGTAACAGTGTGCGGTCCAGCACCATTGGCCTTCTGAGGTTTGGCTCCTACCCCAAAGTTCCACTCCCAGTTTTCGATGCCACCAGCAAAGGTGCTGGCGTTTTTGATGGTTAAATTTTGATCGGTAGCAATTTTGAGTTTACTCACTGTAAAATGCGCTACCGGGCCAACAAATGTCCCACTCCCCCCAAATTCCACGGAAAACCCGTTGCCTGTATTCTGATAATTGTTCACCATCAGCGCATAGCTTTTACCTGATTCCATGCGAAGTGGCGTCAAGAAATTATCATTGTTCTCGTCGCAGCCCTGGTCTTCCACGATGTCCGAAGAACTGGGGGAAAGGCCCGTAGTCCCAGAACAGCGCTCCCAAGTTGAGTACGGCGCACCGAGGTTCTCACCTGCGGCCATGCAGCGCACAGGGATTTTCATCGAGCAGTCGCTCACGCCATTTGGCAACAAAAACAGCACAAAGTCGAGGTCATCGCTGGGATTGATAGGCTTGAGCGTGAAGCTGAGCAAGCCCGATTCCTCACACGTCCATTTGTACCAAGCCGATTGCGACTCCTCTGGCACACAGATTCCTTTCGGCAGTTCGGCGGTATTTCGCCCAGCATTGTTCATGCTTGGCACTGTGAAACTTGATTTGTCGCAAAGCACCACTGCCGTAGTACAGTCTGATGATGGTGATGGAACTGGGTTGAAATTATTGATGCAAAGCTGAAAAGTTCCAGTCTTGTAATTGCGCCCATCTACCCTCAAGTAATAAGTTTCTCCGACCGCCAAGTTGCCTATGAAAGTCTCCACGATATTGTAGCCCTGCCCATCCGAGATGCAGCCGATTTCATAAAGCGCATTACAATTGCCACGGTACAGCGCAAATTGCGGGTACTGCAAGGTGCCGCCGGGGTTGTTTTCGATAGCCCCAATTACGCTGATGTTCACCACCGATGCGACCGCCGTGAACTTGAACCAAACATCGTTATCCGTATCATTGGTGTATCCTGGAAAACAATTGGCGGGGTCAGGGCCGCCGGGCGTAGATTCATAGTTGGTGAACTGCCGAGGCGAGCTGCAATAATTCGTCACGTCCTTTAGCCACATCGCCTTAGAACAATGGTCGTTGGCAGGTGCAGCGAACGACCTGCCCATTGCGGAGCAAACAAAAAACAAGGCTAAAATGAAGGGCGATTTGAAGTTCATGCTTTCTAAAAAACAAAGTAAAAAATGTAAGAAGTTGAAGCCATCTTTCCATGCCGGCGGGGCAAAAATAAGATTCTTTGCCTTTGTAAAAATCTAAGACAGTGTTAACAACCCGCCTTGCTTTTCGACCAAACTGACTAACTTTCCCGCTAACAAACACTGTTTTTTATGAAAATTACCTTCATCTTATTATTTACCTCCATGATTATCAGTATGTTAGCACAACCCTCACTTTCCGAAGATGCACTCCGCAAACAGGCCGACGAACTTGCTCACCGGTTTATCATCGTGGATGGGCACGTTGACCTCCCATATCGGCTTTCGGTGAAAAACTTCCGGCTCACGAAAGAGTTCACCGGTCTTCCCATTCAAACGGACGAGGGCGACTTTGATTACGTGCGGGCAAAAAAAGGTGGGTTGAGCGCACCATTCATGTCCATCTACATTCCATCAAGCTACCAACAGCAGCCCGACGGCGGCAAGTCACTCGCCGACTCGCTCATGGAGATGGTCGTTGGCATCACCAAAATGCATCCCGACAAGTTCGGCACTGCCAATTCTCCAGACGACATTGAGAAAAATTTTGCCGCAGGCAAAATCTCACTCCCGATGGGCATGGAAAACGGTGCACCGATTCTCAAAATCAAAGACCTCACCTATTTTCACAAAAAGGGAATTCGTTATATCACCCTCACGCACGGCACGGACAACCTCATCTGCGATTCAAGTTACGATACCACTCGCACACACAACGGCCTTAGTCCTTTCGGACGGGAGGTAGCGATGGAAATGAATCGACTTGGCATCATGGTGGACATCTCACATGTTTCCGATGCTGCTTTTTACCAAGTCATCGGTGTCACGAAGGCGCCAGTCATCGCCTCACATTCGTCCTGCCGCTCGTACACGCCTGATTTTCAACGAAATATGAGCGACGACATGATTCAGGCATTGGGTAAAAACGGCGGGGTCATCATGATAAATTTTGGAAGCACTTTCCTCGATGGCAACGTGGTAAAAAGCCGAGAAGCCATGCGGACCAAGCTGCTTACCATGCTGGAAGCCAAGGGGTTAGAAGATAAAGACGAGGCTGCCAAGCCACTTGTCAAGCAGTTCACCGAAGAAAACCGGGACTCCCTCTACGCCGATGTGGAGATGGTTGCCAATCACATTGACCACGCTGTGAAACTTGCTGGCATTGACCACGTCGGCCTCGGCTCCGATTATGATGGCGTCGGTGACTCACTCCCAACCGGCCTCAAAGACGTGTCCGCCTACCCAAACCTGATTTATACGCTGCTAAAACGAGGTTACTCGGAAGAGGACATCTCCAAAATTTGCTATAAAAACCTTTTTCGGGTTTGGCGGGAAGTGGAGCGAATTGCGGGCAAATGAAAGTTTTGAAGACCCCAATTTTTGTCAAAAACAATTCAGCAATCAAACAATTCAGCAATACATTGAGCATGAAAAACTTACTCACCACCATCATCTTTTTTTGCTTCGCAAATTTGGTGTTCACCCAAAATGCAGTCTCCAATGTCGAGACGGCGCTTTTCAACCTGCCGGACGTCACTTTCAAAAAAATTGACACGCCCGAAGGTTTCGAGGCAGCTTATGAACTAAAGGTTCGCCAGCCGATTGACCACAAGCACCCCGAAAAAGGCTTTTTTTACCAAAAGGTTTTCCTCAATCACGCTGGCTTCGACCGCCCAACCGTTATCGTGACCGAGGGCTATCAACGTCCCACCAATCGGGTGTATGAACTCACCCCGCTCCTCAAGGCAAACCAGCTTGACGTAGAGCACCGCTTTTTTGGTGATAGCAAACCCGAACCGCTTGATTACCAATACCTTAACCTTGAACAGGCAACTGCTGACCTGCACCACATCAACCAGATTTTTAGAGAAATCTATAAGGGGAAATGGGTCAGCACAGGAATCAGCAAAGGCGGCCAGACAACGATTTACTACCGCTATTTTTACCCTGCCGACGTGGATGTGGCCATGCCTTATGTCGCTCCGCTAAACCAATCGTTGGAGGAGCAACGCATTTACGCCTTCCTCGACACGGTGGGCACGCCTGAGTGCCGGGCAAAAATCAAATCCGTACAAACTCGACTTTTGAAAAACCGAGAGGAAGTTTTGACCAAATTAAAGTGGTTTGCCAAAGGTGCTGGGCAAAAATTCACCTATCTGAGCTTTGAACAGGCATTTGAGTATTCCGTGCTGGAATACCAATTTTCTTTCTGGCAAATGGGTCACGACTGCTCGAAAATCCCCGGCCACGATGTGCCTTTGGACAGCACGATTTCGCATTTCCTGAGCGTGTCCGACCTTGGCTTTTTCTCCGATGACCAAATCGCTAACTATTCGTCGCACTACTATCAGGCAGGCGATGAGATGGGGTATTATGGCTATCGCACCGAGGATTTTAAGGGTTTGCTGAAGGCACTCCCTGCCAACTCGCATCCCAGCGCTGTATTCATGCCGAACAAGCTGCCTACCCATTTTGATGGCGAATTGCCCAAGAAAGTGGCCAACTGGCTCGACAACTGGGGCAATAATTTCATCTACATCAACGGGGACTCCGATACTTGGTCGGCAACAGCGGTGCGGCCATCCGGCAAGACGAATGCGGTCTTCTTTTTTATGCCAAAAACCAGCCACAGCGGAGCGAGAATCAAGAACATGACAAAAGCGGAAAAGGAGAAATTGGTGACGACGTTGGAGCAGTGGTTGGGGATGGAGATTGAAAATTGAAATTAAGAAATTGAGGAAATTAGAAATTGGCGATTGGTTATTCTGCTCGCCATTTTTTTTCAAGATAACAAATCGTCCAAATCTGAGCCAATGGCGTGGCAAAAAGAGCTTTTATCTTCCAAAAAATTGCCCTCTAAAAGCCGGTAATGATGCCACTCCGAACGTTTGTAATCAAAGACAAAGCCCTCGGGAACTCCATAATCTTGCATCAGGGTTTTCAATTTTTCAATGTCTTTTTTTACGCCTTGGGTGTGCGTAATTTCAATGATGACCTGCGTCAAATCACTTGAAGTATCAATCAGCATCACATCAGGCACAGGGCTGGTTTGCCCCTCGTCAATCATGGTTTCTGGATAAGCAAAATACTTAGATTGACCATTCTTGAAAAGTTGGGTAAGGCCATAAATCAAATGTGTGATTATCTTTTGGTGCAGCCTTGGAGCATTGATTCTCGTGATTATTAAGTTGTCATTCATCGCTCAATTTTTTTCGAAAATTGTAGTTGCCAATCAAAGCTGCTAATTTTTCACTACCCTGAACCACCCAACATCCGCTCCTTGTACCATTCTTACGATAAAAATTCCCGAAGAAAAACCACTCAAATCAAGCTGTAAATTTGCTTTTTCGCTTGTCTTTCCTTCGGAAAATGGCGTGACCACCATTTTCCCCACCACATCAAAAACAGCTAGCTCCGTTGCTCCAATCCATTGATTATCAACGGTCAAAGTAATTTTTCCGTTGGTTGGGTTAGGGGAAATTTGCACCGTTCGGCCATTCAATAGCCTCGATGCCGAAGCGGAAACTCCCGTCACGGCAACCGCCTCATTGCTGTAAGCGGAAAACTCGCTGCTCTTCTTGGCCCTCACCCGATAAAAATAGGTTTTGCCGGGTGTTACGCTGTTGTCAGAAAAAGCGGTGGCATTGGCAGGCAATTGGATGAGGGTGGAATAATTCCCATTATTGTTCACAGACCGCTCCAATATGTAAGCAGTTTCGCCAACGGCATTGTCTTGCCAGGATAGGCTGATTTTTGTGGCCCCAACAAAGGTAATGGCCAGCACAGTCGGTGCAGCAAGTGCATCAAAATCGCAGCCACTGGTAATTTTATCCTGCGTGGCCGTGCGCACACCAGGAAGTAGCGGGTAGAGCATGTCCCCGGGGCATGAGGTATTGCAACCATCTCGGTGGCCCGATATAAAGGGCAGCGTCATGCCAGACCCTGTGTGATAGCCTGTACCAAGCGGGTCAATATTCTCGTCGCAGGTTTCCCAAGCGAGGAAGTCCTCCAGGGTGTTCAAGGCACTGCCAGTCGGTTGGATGTCGGTGAAATCACCCATCACGCAGATACCTGTCGTGTTGCCGTTCTGGGCACAGAAATGGGCACCCAGCCTGCCATCTCCCCTACCCTCGTACAGGACGCCATTCGGGTCAACGAGCCAGTTGTAGCCAATATCATCCCAGCCGTTCGCATTGACGTGGAAGTCCCAGATGGAACGCACGATTGCCGCCCAATCGGAGGCGATATTTGTCCCAGCTGTGTGGTGAACTATGACGTGAGTAGGGTCAGCCACGAACTCGGGTGTTGGGTCGGTGGGACAGGAACCGTCTGGACACCAGCCAAGGCGGCCTTGGAAGGCAGGCTGGGGACAGGTGCACACGGAGCGGTCGGAAGTTGGGGAATTGGGGAATTGGGGAATTGGGGAATTGGGGTTTGAGGTTTGGGGTTTCAGGGTGGGGCCGGGGTCGAAAAAATGAACGACGATGCTGTCAATTTTTGCAGTCCCAGTGAAACCCAACCGGAATTCCGAAGAACCATTTTCCAAAAAATAAAGCTCGCTGACATGGCGTCTTGAATCCCTTTCGGAATGGCCATCTTCCGCTATGTTTACTTGGTCAAGGCCATCGTTTCCTTTGGCAAATGAAACAGCCAACCTGTCGCCCCGCTCATGGTCATCCCATTTATTTGAATACCAAACAACGGAGTAAGCAAGGAACTGACCTGTTGTAGTCAATGGCACCTGATAAAAAGGTGAGGCCTTTGGGCGTATAATTATTTCGGAGGAAGGGATTATTTCAAATTGGTAAAGGTGCTGTGGTTCAATTGTAACTACTGCCCGCTGAGTCTGGGCTTCGACATTTTTTAGCAAAAACAAAAAAGCCAAAAGTGCGAGTAACGGCAGGGTTGATTTTTTTTTCATCATCATTTTTTTACTTAGAATTAGAGTATGTTTTGAAATCCAAAAGAGGATTTTTGAAAAATTGACAATCGGTTGAAGAATGGGAATTGGCCGAGTAATTTGTGGTTGCAAAATCATCAATTACTATGGTCAAAGTCAAACTCCCTTTCAGGCGTCAGC